>NZ_JBXAMS010000002.1:0-587505 GCF_058800905.1 Pseudomonas sp. GW822-FHT04C11
TCGGCCACCGCTACCGGCGCGTCGTTGGTACCGGTGATGGTCACGTCCACCGTGGAACTCGAGAGCGCGCCGTGTTCATCCTGCATCTGGTAAGTGAGCGTCACGTGCTCGACCACGCCCTGCGCCAGATGGTCGAAATCACTTCCCGGGCTGAACAGCAGCTGGTTGCCGACCACGCTGGCCGTACCCTTGTTTGCCGGCGCACTGGCCGAGTTCAGCGTGAACAGGTGGCCGTCGTCGACATCGGTGTCGTTGGCCAGCACGTTGATGGTCAGGGTCTGGTTTTCCGTGCCAGCGGCCGTATCGGCCACTGCCACCGGCGCGTCGTTGGTGCCGGTGATCGTCACGTCCACCGTGGAGCTCGAGAGCGCGCCGTATTCGTCCTGCATCTGATAACTGAGCGTCACGTGCTCGACCACCCCTTGTGCCAGGTGATCAAAATCGCTTCCCGGGGTGAACAGCAGCTGGTTGTCGACCACGCTGGCACTGCCCTTGTTTGCCGGCGCGCTGGCCGAGTTCAGCGTGAACGCGTGACCGTCGTCGACATCGGTGTCATTGGCCAGCACGTCTATGCTCAGTGTCTGGTTTTCCGTGCCGGCAGCCGTATCGGCCACCGCCACCGGTGCGTCGTTGGTGCCGGTGATGGTCACATCCACCGTGGAACTCGAGAGCGCACCGTGTTCGTCCTGCATCTGATAACTGAGCGTCACGTGCTCGACCACGCCCTGTGCCAGATGATCGAAGTCGCTCCCCGGATTGAACACCAGCTGGTTGCCGACCACGCTGGCCGTGCCCTTGCTTGCCGGCGCACTGGCCGAGTTCAGCGTGAACGCGTGACCGTCGTCGACGTCGGTGTCGTTGGCCAGCACGTCGATGCTCAGGGTCTGGTTTTCCGTACCGGCGGCCGTATCGGCCACTGCCACCGGCGCGTCGTTGGTGCCGGTGATGGTCACATCTACGCTGCTGGTCGAGATCGCGCCATGCTCGTCGGTCATGGTGTAGCTGAGTGTGACACTGGCCGTGGCGCCTTGCGCCAGATGATCGAAGTCAGTTCCGGGGGTGAACAACAACTGGTTGCCGACCACGCTGGCACTGGCCTGGCCGATTGGCGCGCTGGCGCTGACCAAGGTGAATGCATGACCATCGTCGACGTCGGTGTCGTTGGCCAGCACGTTGATGGTCAGGGTCTGGTTCTCCGTGCCGGCGGACGTATCGGCCACCGCCACCGGTGCGTCGTTGGTGCCGGTGATGGTCACGTCCACCGTGGAACTCGAGAGCGCCCCGTACTGGTCCTGCATCTGGTAAGTGAGCGTCACGTGTTCGACCACACCCTGCGCCAGGTGGTCGAAATCAGCCCCCGGGTTGAACTGCAACTGGTTGCCGACCACGCTGGCACTGCCTTGGCCAATTGGCGCACTGGCGCTGACCAAGGTGAATGCATGACCGTCGTCGACATCGGTGTCGTTGGCCAGCACGTTGATGCTCAGGGTCTGGTTTTCCGTGCCGGCGGCCGTATCGGCCACCGCCACCGGTGCGTCGTTGGTGCCGGTGATGGTCACGTCCACCGTGGAACTCGAGAGTGCCCCGTACTGGTCCTGCATCTGGTAACTGAGCGTCACGTGTTCGACCACACCCTGCGCCAGATGGTCGAAATCACTTCCCGGGGTGAACACCAGCTGGTTGTCGACCACGCTGGCTGTACCCTTGTTTGCCGGCGCGCTGGCCGAGTTCAGCGTGAACAGGTGGCCGTCATCGACATCGGTGTCGTTGGCCAGCACGTTGATGCTCAGGGTCTGGTTTTCCGTACCGGCGGCGACATCGGCCACCGCCACCGGCGCGTCGTTGGTGCCGGTGATGGTCACGTCCACCGTGGAACTCGAGAGCGCGCCGTGTTCGTCCTGCATCTGGTAAGTGAGCGTCACGTGCTCGACCACGCCTTGCGCCAGGTGGTCGAAGTCAGTTCCGGGGGTGAACACCAGCTGGTTGCCGACCACGCTGGCACTGCCTTTGTTTGCCGGCGCGCTGGCCGAGTTCAACGTGAACAGGTGGCCGTCGTCAACATCGGTGTCGTTGGCCAGCACGTTGATGGTCAGGGTCTGGTTTTCCGTACCGGCGGCCGTATCGGCCACCGCCACCGGACCGTCGTTGGTGCCGGTGATCAACCATGACATCGACCCGGGAGTTGCGGCGATGCCGTCGGTAACACCAAAGCTCACCGTCACCGTCATCGGCTCGCCTACTGCGAGGTGTTGGTAGGCCGCGTTCGTCGGGTCAAGCGTGAAAGAATGCGTTATCGCGTCATAGCTCACGCCGGCTGGTAGGGAAGCCGGGAGGTTAACGACAGAAAGTGTAGTGCCATGATCGACGTCTGAGGCGTGTGCTAGAGCGTTCAACGTGACAGCATGCCCGTCCTCATCGGCATTACCGGTTACTGTGCCAGTCACCACCGGAGCGTCATTGCGCCCCGCAAACTGCACGGTCGCAGTGGCCCAACTGAGCGTGCCGTTGCCGAGACGAATCGCATAGGTAAAGCTGTCCGTCAGGGACTCGCCGACAGCAAGCGCCTGGAGTTGTACCTTGAAAGCATCCGACAAAGTAGCGGCATCGTAGCCGACCCTGCCATCCTGGGTGATCCAGATCTTGGCACCCTGGCGACTGTGGTCACCACTGAGTGGATCAAGCGCCTCAATTCTGCTCGTGTCTTGGGTCAGGAGGTCGGCGGGGGCATAGATCTTGGTCGCAGTGGAAGCGCTGAGTGCGTCATCAAGCGACCAGAGCGTTTTCGCGTTGCCGCCCAGATCATTGGACATGACGTCCAGATATACGACCCCCTGCAGATCTTCAGTGATGGTCGCGCTGCCCGTACCAATAACACCAGTAGTGAAGATGTCATCCGTCGCCTGCGGGGTGTTGGAAAACGAAGTAACGGTTCCGCCGCTGGTAGTGGTGGTAGCCATGTCTTACTCCCGAGAATGCCAGTTCTTTAAAAATCGCTACGGACTGCTAACAGCCACAAAACGGACTCTTCTTTGCTGGAGCAAACCGGCGCAGTGTTCTGTCCATTCACGATGTCGTCATCCGATGTCTGTGAGGCGATGGGGACGAAGTCCCGTTTTTGTACCGCTCAGGTTGTTCGGGAGCGGTACGAGACGGTCGCCAGACATCGTCGGCCAGCTGGGCAGCCGACTGCCGGGCCTGACTGGATGGGCGCTGCCGGCAGAGGGGCGCCGGTATCGCGAAGGTGGAGAAGCTCGCCGCGCTTGAGGAACGCGCAAGACAGGTTGGGCGAACGTGGGACCAAGCCTGGGACTGCGCTGCGCATGGCACGCAATAAACCGAGAGCACCCATGTGGAAGGGACTCCTGAAATAATGGCTGGGTGGGGGGCCGTGCCTTGGGATATCACTGCGTCAAGGAGACGGCCTTTCCTGATATCAGGTTGATATTTGTCTAGCTGTCGGGTCAGACCTTGTAAAGGCGCTACCCGAAGGGAAAGGTGAAAAGCGCCAATATTCCGACAAGCGGACACTTAAGCGTCGATATTTTGGCGGTCTATTTTTGGCAAAAAAAGGGCCGAGAGGGCCATGGTCACTCAACACTGGCGCGGCTCAAATGAGCTGAAACCCAAATGGGGTGTGGGCTGGCTGAGTCTGTATCGACGCAGGTTCTTCTGCCTGTTCGCACTGCAGTTACCTGGCTCAGCGCAAACTGCGCTCCGTTTCCATCTTCTCGCCCCACATGGCCCTCGCAGGCTGGTTGTTTCTGCCGGGGTAAAACCGAATGAAATCAACTTCTCGTCAGGACACCCCCTCCTGCGTAAGCAGCGTCAAGATTTCTCGAGAAGAGTGTCAAAAAAAATGCCATTCAAGAAAACGCGCCGCTCCATCCCCCCTATGTTGAAAAAGTGATTGAGCGCTCCTTCAGACCGCCAAAGTTCTCTAAAGCTTATAAACCAAGGGTCTTCGGTTTGAACGATGTACTGGATTTAGCAGAGCGCATTAGCTTTTTTTGACATAGGCCTTATGAGAAATTCCTCTTGGTTTCTCTCCAAGATGTTCTTAGCTCTCTGTTACAAGCCTGAAACAGCTTGACCTATAAATCTCGCCAATTATTTGGCGACTGATAAGCACCATCAGGATCAGGGACTATGGCCGTTTCGAACCCCTCTGCTGCGCGATTTTATTGGCCACGGCTTGTTCACATCAGACCCAGGCCATGCCACTGAGCGAAGCGATTCAAAGCACACTGGACAACCACCCGGGTACGTACGGCCTACCAGGACCCGTTCGGCCTTGGCCAACGGACCCTGCTCGACCTGCTGGACAGTGAAAACGAGCTGTACAACGCCAATCGCCGCTACACCGAAGTGCGTTACAGCAAGGAGTTCTCCATGTACCGAGTGTTGGCGAACATGGGTGAATTATTGACCAGGGAAAAAGTCGTGGTGCCGGCGGAAGCGATCGCCCAGACCGAAGTGAAGAGCGAAGCCCGTTTGCCTGAAATGAGATAGCTCACTGGAGAGATCGATTTGACCAGCATGGAACCCGGCAACAATGGCGCTGATCCACGTCTGAGCTTTGATGATCCGCTGTTGGATGGTTTGTTGATCCTCTGCAAGCTGCACGACTGCACCGTCAGCCGGGCTAGCCTCAGTGCCGGGCTGCCACTGGCCAGGCAACGCATGAGCCTGGAGCTGCTGCCCCGTGCAGCGGCGCGGGCCAGTTTGCAGGCGCGATTGCTGCGGCGTGAACTGGCGTCGATATCAACGCTCAACCTGCCGGTGATGCTGATCCTCAAGAATGGCCGCTGCGCGGTCTTGCGGCGCTGGGGCGACGATGGCAAGGCGCTGATTCTGCCTAGCGAGGCCGAGGGCGGTGAACAATGGGTCAGCCGTGAAGAACTGGCCGAGGAATACAGTGGCCAGGCGTTATTCGCCCGGCCACGGCATGAGCTCGAAGACTTGCGCTCACCGCTGGTGCCGCGCGTCGAGGCCTGGTTTCGCGACACCTTGAAGCTGTCGCGCTGGCTCTACAGCGATGCAATTCTGGCGAGTCTCCTGATTAACCTGCTGGGGCTGATGGTTCCGCTGTTTGTAATGCAGACCTACGACCGGGTGGTGCCGAACCAGGCCACCTCGACCTTGTGGGTGCTGGCTATTGGGCTGTTGATCGGTACCGGTTTTGAACTGGTGCTGCGGATCGTACGCGCGCATTTGCTGGACACCGCCGGGAAAACAACCGACGTGATCCTTTCCGCGACTTTGTTCGAACGTATCACCGGCATGTCGATGAAAGCGCGACCGGCAACCATTGGCGGTTTTGCCCAAAGCATCCACGACTTCCAGGGGCTGCGCGAGTTTCTCACCGCCGTGACCCTGACCAGCCTGATCGACCTGCCGTTTACGGTGCTGATGCTGGTGGTGATCGGCCTGCTCGGTGGCTGGCTGGTGGTCATCCCATTGCTGGCGTTCCCGATCACTATCCTCTTCGCGATGATGGTCCAGATCCGCCTGCGCGACACGGTCCGCAAGAGTCTGGCGCTTGGCGCCGAACGCCAGGCACTGCTGATCGAAACCCTCGGCAGCCTGGAAACCCTCAAGGCCTGTAGTGCCGAAAGCGAACGCCAGCACAAATGGGAAAGCACCCACGGCGCCCTCACCCGCCTCGACAGCCATGCCCGCCACCTGTCGGCGCTGGTCACCAACGGCACACAGTTCATCCAGCAGTTCTCCGGCATGGCGACCATCGTCGCCGGGGTCTACAGCATCATCGCCAGTAACCTCAGCGTCGGCGCCCTGGTGGCGACCTACATGCTCGGCAGCCGCGTCCTCGCACCGTTGGGGCAAATCGCCGGGCTGATCACCCGCTACCAACAAGCCCAGTTGACCATGCGCAGCACCGATACGCTGATGTCCCTGCCACAAGAACGCGATGCCAAACAGCGGCCACTTGAACGCACGCAGCTGCTGGGTGCACTGGACGTCAGCGGCGTAACCTTCCACTACAACGGGCAAAACTCCCCGGCGCTGTCCAACGTCAGCTTCAGTGTAAAACCCGGCGAACGGATCGGTGTCATCGGCCGCAGCGGCTCGGGCAAAAGCACCCTGACGCGGTTGGTGATGGGTTTCTATGCACCGGAAGAAGGCCAACTGCTGCTCGATGGCCTGGACCTGAGGCAACTGGACGTCGCCGACCTGCGCCAGCAAATCGGTTATGTCGCCCACGACCTTCCGCTACTGGCCGGGAGCCTGCGGGACAACCTGACCCTCGGCGCCCGCTATATCAGCGACTCGCGGATGCTCGAAGTGGCCGAACTGACCGGTGTCACCGACCTCGCCCGCCAGCACCCGCAAGGCTTTGATCGGCCTGTTGGTGAGCGCGGCCAGTTGCTGTCCGGCGGCCAGCGTCAGGCGGTGCTGCTGGCCCGAGCATTATTGCTCGACCCGCCGATCATGTTGCTCGACGAACCCACCAGCGCCATGGACAACAGCAGCGAAGAAGTTCTGCGCCAACGCCTGCATAAGTGGGTTCAGGGTAAAACCTTGCTGCTGGTCACCCACCGTACCTCGATGCTCAGCCTGGTGGACCGTCTGGTAGTGCTGGACAACGGCCGGATCGTCGCCGACGGTCCGAAAGAAGCGGTCATCGATGCACTGCGCAAGGGCCGTGTCGGCTCTGTGGCTGTTTAGGAGTCGCCTATGTCTGCGTCACAAGGTTCACGCGGCTATTTCAATAGCTTCAGCAAAAGCGCAGAAAGCGAATTCATGCCCGACATCTACGCAGCATCGCTGCAGGATTCGCCGCGCTGGTCGCGGATGACCGTATGGATCGCCGCGGCGCTGATCATCACTGCGCTGGTCTGGGCCAAATTCGCCGTGCTGCAAGAAGTCACCATGGGTGAGGGCAAGGCCATACCGTCCAGCAAGGTTCAGGTGATCCAGAACCTGGAGGGCGGTATCGTCACCGAGATATTCGTGCGGGAAGGGCAAATCGTGAACAAGGGCGATACCCTGCTGCGCCTTGATGACACACGGTTTCTGTCTAACAAGGGCGAGAGTGAGGCGGATCGCCTTGCTTTGATCGCAAAGGTCGAGCGGCTGTCTGCCGAAGCCGAGGGTCGGCCTTTCAAGCTTTCTGACGAGGTCATCGCAAACGCCCCGCAAGTGGCTGAAGACGAGCGCTCGCTGTTTGAACAACGGCAACGTCGCCTGGCCAGCGAGCAACGCACACTGACGGAGCAACTTCGACAAAAAACCCAGGAATTGGCAGAGTTTCGTTCCAAGCAGGGCCAGTTCAGTTCCAGTCTGGGTTTGCTGCAACAGGAAATGAACATGTCGGCACCGCTGGTGGGAACCGGCGCGGTGTCACCAGTGGAAATGCTTCGTCTCAAACGCAGCGCTGTGGAAATCCGTGGTTCGCTGGACGCCACCACCCTGGCGATTCCCCGGGCCGAATCGGCGATCAACGAGATCAAAAGCAAGATCGATGAATCAGTGCAAGGCTTTCGCTCGGACGCCGCCAAGGAGCTCAACGAGAAACGCACCGACCTGTCGAAAATCACCGCGTCGAGCATTGCCATCGATGACCAGGTCACCCGCACCACGGTGGTGTCGCCGGTGCACGGGGTGATCAAGCAACTGAAGGTCAACACCATCGGTGGCGTGGTTCAGCCGGGCAGCGACATAGTGGAAATCGTGCCGCTGGAAGACAACCTGCTGATCGAGGCCAAGGTCCGCCCGCAAGACGTGGCGTTCCTGCATCCTGGCCAGAAAGCCATGGTCAAGTTCAGCGCCTACGACTACACGATCTATGGCGGCCTGAGCGCCAAACTCGAACTGCTCGGGGCCGACACCATCACCGACGACAAGGGCAACAGCTTCTACCTGATTCAGGTACGCACCGACAAAAACCACTTGGGCGGCGACGTTAAGCCGCTGCTGATCATCCCGGGGATGGTCGCTACGGTGGACCTCATCACCGGCGAGAAAAGCGTGCTGGATTACTTGCTCAAACCGGTGCTCAAGGCCCGCACCGAAGCGATGCGCGAGAGGTAGGTTTTTTTACCGGGATCGGCTTTGATTGGTCCATTGCCATCGCGAGCAAGCTCGCGATGGGGGCGACTTGGTAGACCTGCTGATTATGAATCAGCCCCACCATGATTTTTCTGGTACGTCTCCTCCCCCATCGCCGCAATCTGCCCTTCGATCAGCGCTTCAAACGGTCGCAATAGCGGCTCGAAGGTCGTCGGTGCCTCAAGCACCTGCAACGCCTGCACGATCGCCTCCACCGTCGACAACGCTCCCGGCCCCGGAGCCTTGCGCAACCGATAGCGCGAGACAGCGCCTTCGGCCAGCGTCACTCGGGGCAACGCTGCCAGCAATGGATTGAGGTGCAGCATCTTGCGCGCCTTGCGCCAGGTGCCGTCGGGCACCACCAGCAGCAACGGTTGATCGTCAGGCGTATAGGCCTGCAACGGTTGTGCATCGTCAGCCGGGAACAACAAGCGGGCCCGGTAACCCGGTTGATTCAGCAGACGCGGTAAATCCTCGAACACTTCGCCGACGATCAGCTCGGCATTGTTCAGCCCCAACGCCGCCAGCCGCGCGGTGTTCAGCGCATGGTTCACCTCGCTTGGATGCTGCAACAGCAGCACCCGGGTGCGGCTGTCGAGGCTCGGAATCAACGGGCACAGGCAGTGAGTTTGCGGGCGCAGGCAACGGGCGCATTGGATTCTGGACATACGATTTCCCCATCAGACCTGATTGAGCTGCGCTTTGAGCAAGTCGCGGAAGGTCTGGATCAATGGCTCGCGACTGCGCCCACGACGCACGATCATCGAAAACGGGGCCTGGTAGCCGAAAGTGGCCGGCAGCAGCACGCGCAAATCGCCCTTGTCGGCCCAGGCTTGAGCGTAGTGCTCCGGCAGGTAGCCGATGTAGGCGCCGGACAACACCAGAATCAGCTGTGCTTCCATACTCTCCACAGTCGCCGCGCTGTGCTTGAAGCCGTGGCGGGCCAATTCGGCCTGGCTCCAGTAACCGCGACCGACCATGCGCTGCTGGGTGATGACTTGTTCGGGAATGCGCCGCTCGTTGAACAAGGGATGACGATTGCTGCAATACAGCCAATGTTGTTCACGGTACAGCGGCATGTAGACCAGCCCGCTCATGCGCGTGGAGAACGCACCGATGGCCAGATCGAGTCGGTTGTCCTGCACGCCGAGTTGCAGTTCGTAAGGGCTCATCACCGACAGGTGCAAATGCACCGCCGGGTGCTCCTGGCTGTAGGCACCAATGGCTTCGGCGAACGGCAAGGCCTTGTCGCTGACGGTCGAGTCGATCACCCCGAGGTTGAGCGTGCCGCGCAACTCGCCCTTGAGCGCCGCGGCGTATTGCTCGAAACCTTCCAGCTCACCGAACAGGCGCAAGGTTTCCTGATGGAACAGCTCGCCCTTGCTGGTCAGGCTGAAACCGCCACGCCCACGATGACAGAGCACCAAACCCAACGCCGCTTCGAGCTGGCTCATGTAGGTGCTGATGGCCGATGTCGAGAGGTTGAGCTCTTGCTGCGCGTTGGCAAACCCCTGATGCCGCACCACGCTGACGAAGATGCGCAACAGTTTCAGGTCGGGTAAAGCGTTGGCCATGGGGGGGATCTCCAAACACGATCAGTGTGAAGTCTATCGCTGCCGGGGCCATTAGTTTAGAAAAACCTGAACTAAGTATTTGCCGGTAGCGATTCTTCTCCCGCAGCGTATTTCGCAGAATCCGTCCAACAGGTGCCCGTGCGATCCCTTTGCGCGGTGCAACCCCATAAATAAAACAATGATGATGAGGCCATACCCGTGGACAAGATTCTTCACCAACCACTGGGCGGCAATGAAATGCCGCGCTTCGGCGGCATCGCCACCATGATGCGACTCCCGCACTTGCAAACCGCGGCCGGCCTGGACGCTGCCTTCATCGGCATCCCGCTGGACATCGGTACTTCGCTGCGCGCCGGCACTCGCTTCGGACCGCGCGAGATCCGTGCTGAATCGGTAATGATCCGCCCGTACAACATGGCCACCGGCGCTGCACCGTTTGACTCGCTGTCGGTTGCCGACATCGGTGACGTGGCAATCAACACCTTCAACCTGCTGGACGCCGTGCGGATCATCGAAGAGTCCTACAACGAGATCCTCGAACACGACGTGATCCCGCTGACCCTCGGTGGCGACCACACCATCACCCTGCCGATCCTGCGTGCCATCCACAAAAAGCACGGCAAGGTCGGCCTGGTGCACATCGATGCCCATGCCGATGTGAACGATCACATGTTCGGCGAGAAGATCGCCCACGGCACCACCTTCCGTCGCGCCGTCGAAGAAGGCCTTCTGGATTGCGACCGCGTCGTGCAAATTGGTCTGCGCGCGCAGGGCTACACCGCCGAAGACTTCAACTGGAGCCGCAAACAGGGCTTCCGCGTGGTTCAGGCCGAGGAGTGCTGGCACAAGTCGCTGGAACCGCTGATGGCTGAAGTCCGTGAAAAAGTCGGCGGTGGCCCGGTGTACCTGAGCTTCGACATCGATGGCATCGACCCGGCCTGGGCACCCGGCACCGGGACCCCGGAAATCGGCGGTCTGACGACCATTCAGGCGATTGAAATCGTTCGTGGCTGCCAAGGCCTCGACCTGGTTGGCTGCGACCTGGTAGAAGTCTCGCCGCCGTACGACACCACCGGCAACACCTCGTTGCTGGGCGCCAACCTGCTGTACGAAATGCTCTGCGTATTGCCGGGCGTGGCGCACCGCTGAGGCAGCGCCCCCAGCCTGCTGCTTCAGCACCGCTAACGGTTTCGCTTTCTGCACCCCGGACAACCGCAGCTATCGCGCAATGCCAATCAGGCGTTGTGCGACTGCCGACGTTGTCGAGCCTGTTCCCAGCACCAGTGGCGGTGTTCGGGCAGCACGGGCAGTACGGGCACGGATTCGCTCGCTAAAGCGGTCATGTGCAAACCACCAGATTCAAGCATTACTCGTAGGGACAGGACGTTTGTGGCGAGGGAGCTTGCTCCCGCTCGACTGTGCAGCAGTCGCATTTTTGGGGCCGCTACGCAGCCCAGCGGGAGCAAGCTCCCTCGCCACAGCAAGCCTTGCTCCTACGAGACTCTTATAAGAAAGACAATCGGAGACACGCTTCATGGCTTTGGATTTATTCGTTGTACTCATCTATGCCGCCGGCATGCTCGTGCTGGGCTATTACGGCATGCGCAAGGCCAAGACCCACGAAGACTACCTCGTGGCCGGTCGTAACCTCGGTCCAACCCTGTACATGGGCACCATGGCCGCTACCGTACTGGGCGGCGCATCGACCGTCGGCACCGTTCGCCTGGGCTACGTCCACGGTATTTCCGGCTTCTGGCTCTGCGCCGCGCTGGGTTGCGGGATCATTGCGCTGAACCTGTTCCTGGCCAAGCCGCTGCTCAAACTGAAGATCTTCACCGTCACCCAGATCCTCGAAAAGCGTTACAACCCAATGGCCCGCCAGGCCAGTGCGGTGATCATGCTGGCCTACGCGTTGATGATCGGCGTGACCTCGATCCTGGCGATCGGCACCGTGCTGCAAGTGCTGTTCGGCCTGCCCTTCTGGATTTCAGTGGTACTCGGCGGTGGCGTGGTGGTGGTGTATTCGACCATCGGCGGCATGTGGTCGCTGACCCTGACCGACATCGTTCAGTTCGTGATCAAGACCGTTGGCCTGATGTTCATCCTGTTGCCGATCTGCCTGTACCGCGTGGGCGGCTGGGAGGAGCTGGTGCTGAAACTGCCAGCGTCCAGCTTCAGCTTCACCACCATCGGCTGGGACACCATCATCACCTACTTCATGATCTACTTCTTCGGCATCCTGATCGGCCAGGACATCTGGCAACGGGTGTTCACCGCCAAGAACGAAAAAGTCGCTCAGTATGCAGGCACCATTTCCGGCTTCTATTGCATCCTCTACGGCCTGGCCTGTGCGCTGATCGGTATGGCTGCGCACGTGTTGATCCCGGACCTGGACAACGTCAACAACGCCTTCGCCGCAATCGTCAAACTGTCCTTGCCTGACGGTATCCGTGGTCTGGTGATCGCTGCAGCCCTGGCCGCCATGATGTCCACCGCCAGCGCCGGCCTGCTCGCCGCATCAACCACCCTGACCGAAGACCTGCTGCCAAAACTGCGCGGTGGCAAACAGTCGAGCCTGAGCATCAACCGGCTGTTCACCCTGCTGACCGGTATTGTCGTGCTGGGTATCGCGTTGGTGGTGAGTGACGTGATCAGTGCCCTGACCCTGGCCTACAACCTGTTGGTGGGCGGCATGCTGGTTCCGCTGATCGGGGCCATTTTCTGGAAACGGGCAACCACCTCCGGCGCTATCGCCAGCATGGGCCTGGGCTTTGTGACTGCCCTGGTGTTCATGTTCAAGGATGGCCTGGATGCCAACACCCCGATCTACTACAGCCTGGCCGTCGGCCTGGTGAGTTTCGTCGTGGTCAGCCTGCTGTCCCCTCGCCCGGTTGCCGTGGCGAACGCGATATAAACTGAAACCAATAATGGCTTGAACCTTTTCTTCGGCGGGTGCAGCGTCGGTTGCTGCACCCGTTTTTTTCGCCTGGAGGAAAGCACGATGAAAATCGTCAGTCGCGACCAATGGTTCGAAGTCAAACACCTGAGCGACGGTATTCGGCTGATTCACGAGCCGTACATTCGACCGTTCTACCGCTGCAACCTGTGGCACATTCAGGGCCGCGACAAAGACCTGCTGCTCGATAGCGGCTCGGGCCTGGTCAGCCTGCGCGAGCAACTGCCCTGGCTGACCGACCGGCCGCTGGTGGCCGTGGCCAGTCATTGCCATTTCGACCATATCGCCGGTCATCACGAATTCCCCGAGCGGCTGGTGCATCCGGCCGAAGCGCAGATCCTCGCCGAACCCGACGGCGACAACACCCTTTCCAGGGCGTTTGTCGGCGACGAGATGTTCGAAGCCCACCCCGATTGCCCACTGTGCTACGCCGAATACCGGGTCAAAGCCGCACCCGCCACCGGGCTGATCGAAGAAGGTGACGTGCTGGATCTGGGAAATCGAACCTTGCAGGTGCTGCACACTCCCGGTCATTCACCGGGTGGTATCAGCCTTTTTGAAGTTGCCACCGGCACACTGTTCAGCGGCGACATCATCTACGACGGACCGCTGGTCGAAGACGCCTATCATTCCAACCTTGAGGATTACGCCCGCAGCCTGCAACGCTTGCGCTCGTTGCCGATTCGCACTGTGCATGGCGGACATTTCGGGAGTTTTTCCGGGGAGAAGTTGCACACGATGATTGACCAGTGGCTGCAACAGCACGCTTGAGGCAAGTGAGCTAGCGCAGCCGCGCCTCCGACGCGGTGGTCGAAGGCTGCGATCCTTTCACGCCTTACCTCGTTTACCGGCGGCGTTGCTGACGGCGGCGTTGCTCATCATCGGTGCGGATTGGCACGGGTTGCAGAGGTGGTTCGATCAAACCAAGCGCGACACCGAGGTCATGGAGCCAGTTTTGCAGTTTCTCTTTCATGGTGCCCCCCCTTCAGGGTAGTGCTGAGCGACCGGGTTCTATAGACGCTTCATACAGATAGTAGTCCGAAGTCTTACGCAATGCTCGCCTCAAAAGGCAAAGATCTGTTACCGAATTCATCAAAATCACTGTGGCGAGGGAGCTTGCTCCCGCTGGAACGCGAAGCGGCCCTAAAACCCCCTTAGGGCTGAACCCGCCAAACGCCTTACGACTGCTGCGCAGCCGAGCGGGAGCAAGCTCCCTCGCCACAATCGTTCGCCGAAGATGAGACCCCATACACCGCTTGTTGCACCTCGATCCAGGCATTGAGATTGGCGCCGAGCATACCCTTTCGCCACATCAGCCAGGTGGTGGCACTGGCGAAAGGCTCGGCCAATGGATGCACGGCCACACTCTCGCGTCCCGGCAGACTGGCCAGCATCGACTCGGACATCAGCGCCACGCCGGAACCGGCAATCACACACGCCAGCATCCCCTGATAGGACTCGATTTCCATCGCCCGGCCCATCGCCGCATGATCATGGGCGAACCAGGCCTCCAGGCGCATCCGGTAGGAACAGCCCTGGCGAAAGGTGAACACCGAACGCCCCTGCACATCCAGCGCGCTGCGCACCGGCGGGTGATCGGCTTCGCTGATCAGCACCAGTTTTTCGTCACACAGCGGCACACCGTCGAGCCCGGCCAGTTGCAGCGGGCCATCGACCAGCGCGGCGTCAAGACGCCCGGTGAGCAGGCCTTCGAGCAATTCACCGCTGGGCGCCGACTGCACTTGCAGGTTCACCGCCGGATAAGTGCGGTGATAGCGCGCCAGCAAACCCGGCAGATGAATCGCCGCGGTGCTGTACATGGTGCCCAGCACGAAATCGCCGGCCGGTTGCCCGCCCTGCACGGCTGCGTGGGCTTCGTCATGCAGGGCAAACAGCTTGGCGGTGTAGTCCAACAGCACTTTGCCTGCGGGCGACAACTGCAAACGCTGACGCTCACGCAAGAACAGTTCTACACCCAGCTGATCTTCAAGCTGCTTGAGCCGGGTCGACAGATTGGACGGCACCCGATGCAAGCGTTCGGCGGCGCGGGTGATGGAACCTTCCTCGGCCACCGCCTGGAAGATGCGCAATTGGCTGAATTCCACACCTTTCTCCAAATAAGAACAAGTTGCTCACTATTATTCATTTTTAAAGAAAGTCAATCAGTCCTAGCCTGACGGTCATTGCTCCGTCGCAGGAATCCCGACCATGTCGCCGCTTATACGCTTACTCGCCAGCTTCATTGCCTTGATGATGGCCATGGGCATTGGGCGCTTTGCGCTCACTCCGCAGCTGCCGCATTTGCTCAGCGAAGGTCAGATCGACCTGACTGCCGCGGGTCTGATTGCGGCAGCCAATTACCTGGGCTACTTCATCGGTGCAGTGGACGCGATGTTCGCCCATCGCCCCGAGCAAGTCCGTCGACGCTTGCTCGGCGGTTTGTGGCTGTGCGTGCTACTGACCCTCGCCTCGTTCTGGGCCAAGGGCTTCTGGCCGCATCTGGTTTTGCGCTTCGGTACTGGTGTAGCCAGTGCCTGGGTGCTGGTGATGATCACCGCGTTGAGTCAGCCATTAGCGATGGCCGCCGGACGTCCACGGCTTGGTGCACTGGTATTCGCCGGACCGGGCCTGGGGATTTTTCTGACAGGTTTGCTCGCACTTGGCTCGAACCTGTTGGGACAAAGCTCCGCAACCTTGTGGCTGGTGTATGCCGGCGTAGGCCTGGCGATGCTGTTGGTGATTCTGCCGATCCTGCCGCAACCGACTGCGAGCTCGGCAGCCACAGCCACGGCCGTCTCCTCAAAGAGTGCCGGTATCCCGCGACTCGGTTTGATCTACGCGCTGTACGGCCTGGGCTACATCATTCCGGCGACCTTCCTGTCGCAGATGGCCAGTGCCCGTTTTCACGGTCAATGGCAGGCCGATTTGTTCTGGCCGTGTTTTGGCCTGGCGTCCGCCATCGGTGTGCTGCTGGTGAGTTTGCGCCGGCATAACCCCAACGCCACGCGTCACTGGCTGATCGCGACATTGTGGCTGCAAGCCGCCGGGGTCTTCGCTTGCCTGCTGGGCAGCGGTCTCGGTCTGGCTCTGGGGGTGATTCTGTGTGGCACGCCGTTTCTGGCCTGCATGCAATTGGTGATGCAGCGCTCGCGAGAACTGGCGCCGCAGGCCACCCAGCGCAATGCCGGCCTGCTGACCGCGTGTTTTGCCGTGGGTCAGCTCAGCGGGCCATTGCTGGCAGCGCTGAGCAGCCACTTCAGTGGTGGCTTGCAACCGGCGTTGATGGTGGCGGGCAGCGGCCTGCTGGTAGCCGGTGGTTTGCTGCTGCGTCCACTCAACGCTCCAGCATTGTGCGCAAACGACGGCGCACCCACTGTTCTGCGCTGACAAAGGTGATGCCGAGCAACACCAGCACGGCACCGACGACAAAGTTGACACTCAACGGCTCACCGAGCAGCAACACCCCGAAGGTGACACCGAACAGCGGCGTCATGAAAGAGAACACCGCGAGGTTCGATGCCAGGTAACGGCGCAGCAGCCAGAACCACGTCAGGTAGCTGAAAAACGACACCACCAGCCCCTGGAACAGCACGCTGGCCACCGCCACGTTAGTCAGGTGGACGTGGGTGATCTGCCCGCTTAGCGCGGCAATCAGCAGCAGGCCGAGAAAGCCGACGATCAGTTGATAAAACAGGGTCAAGGTCGCCGGTGCTTCCGACAACCGCGAGGCGCGCACCACGACAGTCGTCGCGCCCCAGGCGGCCCCCGCCAGAACGCCGAACGCATCGCCGAGCAGCATCCGCCGGTCCAGATTGTCCCAGGACACACCCCCGGCAAAAGCCACGGCAATACCGACAAACGCCAGCAAAATCCCCAGCCATTGCAACCGTCGCAAACGCTCGCTCGGCAGCAGCCAGTGCACGCCCAATGCGGTGAAGATCGGCGCGGTATAGAGGAACACCGACATGTGCGCCGCCGTGGTCAGTTTCAGGCCTTCGGCGATGAACAGAAACTCGGTGGCAAACAGACCGCCCGCCAGCAAACCGCCGCGCCAGGTGCTGCCAACCTGATTCCAGCCGCCCTTCCAGCAGATCAGCAAACCCACCAGCAATGCGGAAATTCCGGAACGTGCGGCGGCCTGCATTACGGGTGCGATGTCCGCCGCCGCCCATTTGATCATAACCTGCTGGATACCCCAGATCAGACACAACCCGAGCATCACTTGCAGGGCAAAACCATCGGCGTTGCGCCGAGTGGCAATCACCGCGAAACCTCGCGAACGGTTAACGACATGGCAGTTACTCATTAAAAACAAAATGCCCCGGTACTTGGCCGGGGCAGTCAGGTCAGGTCAAGTCAGCTCGGCTCAGCTGAGTTCAATGCGATCCGCATGAATGACGATCTGGCCGTTCTTGTAGAGCGCGCCGATGGCCTTCTTGAAGTTGCCTTTGCTGACGCCGAACAGGCTGCTGATCAGCGCCGGGTCGCTCTTGTCGCTGACCGGCAAGGTGCCGTTGTTGTCGCGCAGCTTGGCGAGAATCTTCGAGTTCAGGCTGGTGGCGGCTTCTTCGCCCACGGGCTGCAGGCTCAGGCTGATCTTGCCGTCGGCGCGGATCTCCTTGATGAACCCCTTCTCTTCCTTGCCGGCACGCATGAACTTGAAGATTTCGTTCTTGTGGATCAAACCCCAATGCTTGTTGTTGATGATCGCCTTGAAACCCATGTCGGTCGCTTCGGCTACCAGCAAGTCAACTTCCTGGCCGGGTTTGTAGTTGGCCGGGGTTTTGTCCAGGTAGCGATCCAGACGCGCGGTCGCGGTAATACGCCGGGTGTGCTTGTCGAGGTAGACATGCACCACGCAGTATTCGCCCGCGGTCATCTGACGCTTTTCTTCGGAATACGGCAGCAGCAGGTCCTTGGGCAGACCCCAGTCGAGAAACACACCGATGCTGTTGACTTCAACGACTTTAAGACTGGCGAAATCACCGACCTGAACTTTCGGTTTTTCGGTAGTTGCGATGAGTTTGTCATCGCTGTCCAGATAAACAAAAACGTTCAGCCAGTCTTCATCTTCGCTGGGAATATCTTTGGGGATATAACGATTCGGCAGAAGGATTTCGCCATCCGCGCCACCGTCCAGATATAAACCGAAGTTAGTGTGTTTAACCACTTGCAAGCTGTTGTAGCGCCCGACTAAAGCCATTTCCAATACCCTCATTGCTTGGGCGCCATTCTACCCGGTTTTGCTGGCGCTGTTGGGTGACTGGCCGGCTTGCGAAGAAAAATCCGCTGCAAGGCTCATTTTTCCTGGGTTTTGCACCAGAGCAGAGCCCGCTCGTCAGACCGTCCGGAGACCTTTTTGCCGATATCGGTAAGCCATACACGGTACTTTTCAGGCCTGCGTTCTTATTCAAAACAGCAGCTTAGGTGATTATTGCGAACAGTAACTTATGAATAATCGACACCTGCCCCCGGTTATTTCAGGCAGATATTTACCAAGCAATTGTCAAGTATTTCCTGTACGATGCCTGGCCAAGTTAATTTTCTACAGGTTAATGGCCGCCATGCGTGTAAAAGCATCCAACAGCAAAGCAAAGCCAGCTCCAGCCGTTGAAACCAGCGAATCGATCAACAACCAGATTGCTGCTTTCCTCAAGTCCGGCGGCGAGATCCAGCAAATTGCCAAAGGCGTCAGCGGCCAGACATTCGGCCCGTCCAAACAGATCACCCTGGGCAAAAAGTAATACCCCCCTCGCGTCACCCTGGTCCCTAAGCGCTTTGAGCTTCGAAGCGCTAGGACTGGAACCCTCCTCCCCTGCTACACCCTTCAAGACCAAACGTGCGTTCGATTTGATCAGCTGAACAGCCGGGTCCATCCTGCATTCAGATACCAGAACTACGCCCTTGCAAGGATTGGCTCATGTCGCGCTGGTTGAAACACCTCGCCCTGTTCCTGACCCTGTGCCTCTCGCTACCGGCCTGCAACCGAGTGAGCCTGGCCTATCGCAATCTCGACATCATCATTCCCTGGACGCTCAACGACTACCTGGACATGAACAGCGAGCAGAAAGGCTGGCTCAGCGAACGTCTCAAGGAACACCTCAGTTGGCATTGCTCCACACAAATACCCGGCTACGTCGACTGGCTCGACCGTTTGCAGCAGATGGTCGAAACCAATCAAGTCACGGACGCCGCGCTGCAAACCCGCATCCTCGAAGCCAAGCAAGCCATTGCCCAGACCGCCCGGGAAATCACCCCGTCGGCGGTCGAGTTGTTGCAAGGCTTGAATGACCAGCAGGTCAACGAGATGAAACAGGCCTTCGCCAAAGACCAGCGCGTGCATCAGGAGAAATACCTCAAAGCACCGCTGGCACAACAGGTCAAACATCGCATCGAGCGGATGGATAAACGCCTGGGCGACTGGCTTGGCCCGCTCAACACTATTCAAGCGCAGCGCGTTGTTGCCTGGGCCAACGCGCTGGGCGAGCAAAATCAGCAATGGATCGCCAATCGCGCTCATTGGCAGGCACTGTTCAGCGCAGCAGTGGAACAACGCCACAGCAGCGACTTTGCGCAACGCATCGAAACCCTGCTGGTCGATCGCGAGACCTTATGGACCCCGGCCTATCGCCAGGCTTACAGCAACACCGAAGCCCAGGCACGCAGCCTGATTGTCGACCTGATGGCCGACAGTACCGTTGATCAACGCCAGCACTTACTGAAAAAAATCGACAAGATGCGCAGCGATTTCAGCGCATTGAAGTGCTTGAAGGTCGCAGGAGCCTCTTAAGCGATCTGCGCTTTAGACGCCACCTCATCAAAGGTCGCCGGGTCCAATGCATCCACCTGCTCGTCGAGCACCTGCCGTGAATGATCATTGCCCGCACTGCTGCTGTCGATCATGTACAGCAGGCTCGAACCGCGCGGTGTCAGGATGAAGTTCTCGCCGTTACCACCTTCGTCCTCGGGGCGGGACTCGATATAGCCACGGTCCAGCAGGAGCTTTTCATATTCGGTGGCGGTCACTTTCAGCTCATCCAGATTGCCGATGGGCTCACCCTCTGCCGCCTTCTCCGCAGCATGCTGCTCGGCATAGACGCGCGGAGCAAAGCTGTGGTCGGCGCTGTTCTGCACTTCGTGCAGCATTCGTTCAAGCAAATCCCAGTTATAAGCCGTCATCCGATATCAACCTCCAGCCAAACAGTGAGAGGCCTCTCATAGGTTGTGACCGGCGCCATCGGCAGCCGTTCAGCCAGGTTGTCATGCGGGCAGATGACGGCGACAGCCGATCAGCGGCTTGTCGATTACAGCGTCGGCCAAACGACTAGGCTGTGTAAGCCACAACACGCCAACCTCGCAGGAGGGGAAGTCATGAACAGCGTGCAACAGCACAAGGTCGTGTCCCGAGAAGAATGGCTCGCGGCCCGTAAACAACATCTGATTCACGAAAAAGCCTTTACCCGGGAACGCGACAAACTCAGCGCCGAACGTCGCGGACTGCCCTGGGTAAAAGTCGACAAGAACTATGTGTTCGAAGGCCCCGATGGGCGGCAAAACCTCGCCGACCTTTTCGGTGGCAACAGCCAGTTGATCATCTATCACTTCATGTTTGCCAAGGGCTGGAAAGAAGGCTGTCATGGCTGCTCGTTTCTGTCCGACCACTTCGACGGCGCCAACCTGCACCTGTCCCACCACGACGTTTCACTGGTGGTGGTTTCCCACGCGCCATTGGCAGAATTCCAGGCGTTCCGCAAACGCATGGGCTGGAAGTTCAAATGGGTCTCATCGGCCGGCAGCGACTTCAACGCCGACTACAAGGTGACCATCAGCGATCAGGAACTCGCGGACGGCACCGCGACCTATAACTACGAAAAAAGCACCAGCACTGAAGGCGAACTGCCGGGGCTGAGTGTGTTTTATCGCAATGACGCCGGGGAAATCTTCCACACCTATTCCACCTACGCGCGCGGCCTGGACTTGCTGGTCGGAGCCTATAACTTCCTCGACCTGACGCCCAAGGGCCGCAACGAAGAGCACGGCATGGAATGGGTGCGCTATCACGATCGTTACGAGACCGCACCAGGCGCCAAAGACTGTGGCTGCGAGTAATGCTGCCGGCCCCTCGCCCCAGTGGGGGCGAGGGAGTGCAAGCGCCCTCTCCACTCGAAGACGTCCGCCACAAAAAATGCATTAACGCATTATAAATTTGCGCTAACGCATATTGCGCCCTAAGGTTACAGCGAGACCCGATCGGAGCCGGCCATCGAAGATGGCAAATAGCGCAAGCCGATACCTCACCCGCTAAAAAGCAGTTTTATTTCAATTAGGTACATATACCCAAGCTGGACGCTTACGTTCATTCATGGAGGATGAATCATGTTACTGACTGAAGAGACACAGCTTAAAAGTTCGGCCACCGGCGAAACACTTCCCAAATGCCTGTCCCAACACCTTATCAACCCTGAACTGGCCGATATCGAAACATCGGCAGAGCAAGCAGCGTTGGCCGCTGCCAGTCTCAGCTTCAGCATGCAGCGGCAAACCCAAACCAATTGGTGCTGGGCAGCGGTTTCGGCGTCTATTGGCAACTATTACGGCACCGGGTCCTGGGCCCAATGCGTCGTCGCCAACTATGAACTCGACAGGAACTCCTGCTGCAACCAGCCTGGCCCTTGCAACGTTTATGGCTATCTGGATTCGGCTCTCAAGACCACAAGAAGCTTTGCCGGCATGAGCCAGGGTTCGATTCAAATGAGCGCCATTGAAAACCAGATCAACATGGGAAGACCCATCGGCATACGCGTTGCCTGGTATGGCGGTGGCGCTCACTTCCTGACGTTTTATGGGACCAACGGCAACTATGTATTGGTTGCAGATTCCATCTATGGCTATTCCACGCGCGCATTAAATACGTTCCCCGGCTCATACAACGGCGGCGGCAACTGGACCAACACTTACTTCACCCGGAAAAACTAGGAGGGCAGCATGAAACTTTCTTACCCAATGGCGCCTTCCAACGGCGTACAAACACTGCGCCCTGCTCTTCAAGCAGCCTTGCAGACACAAGGTTTTGGCATCAACCGCCAGTTTGCAAATGCCGTCCCGAGCAAAATTAGCCTCTCCGAGCCTTACCGCGGTTATTCACTGAGCCTGGAAGACCTGACCCAAGACAAAGGCTTGAAAGCGGCCACCCAAGGTAACTGGCACTACCTGGTCTTTTCCGATGGAACGACCATTGCCGATGCAGAACTGGCCGAAGTACACGGCCATGTTGAGTTCTCATCGCTGAACCATGGTGCGATGGCCCCCGCCACCGTCAGTGCGCTGAACCTGGCAGAAAACTCGGCGAGTTTGCAGGGGAAATCCTATGAACTCAGAGTGTTGTTTGTCTCGGCACTGCACTTTGTGGCGATCTGGCTGCATGCGAATGACGCGGGTAATGAGGACGTCATTATCCCGATTGAGCCGACACCCAAGAGCCTGGCCAGTACGCAGTTGTATAACGAGGCCAAACTACTTGCCCTGCTGACGCCTGCCGCCAACCAGACCAAAAAACTGTTTGATGCGGACACTACGGGATTGTTGGGGAGTTGAATCAGCTGTTGGTGAGCTGAAATGTAAAAAAGCCCGGACAGTGCTCCCAATGCTGTTCACTTAAGGAAGTCTGGAGGCCTGAGAAGTATCTGTGGCGAGGGAGCTTGCTCCCGCTGGACTGCGTAGCAGGCCCAATTCAGGGCCGCTTCGCGCCCCAGCGGGAGCAAGCTCCCTCGCCACAACTGCGGATATGCCTGAAACATCGGCGTAAGTGAACAGCATTGCGGACACGTGTCCGGGCTTTTTGGTGAGTGTCTGGTCCTGAAACTGGTGTAAGCCTTATTCAGGACGGGACCGGCGAATGGGTGTCCCCTTTTCCATATCGGTATCTGCGCACACGGCAACTGTCAGCTTCGGAACAAACCTACAAACAAACCACCTGCGTCAGACCTTACGCCGATTGACTGACCTCACCCCACTCCCTATCCTCGCGCCTGTCACGACTCATTCGTGATCGGGTTTGACGGCTCGGCAATTCCAAGATGCGCATGGTTCCTCAACTTTGCTCGTGCACTTGTGTGCCCGCTGCACAGCTTAATGGTAACTGTGTGCGGGGCACTTTCGAGTGCGCCGGGTATCTTGGACCGGTCCGTCAACCTGCGCACAGTTGCCACCCATTCGTTTGACGGCGACTCAGTGGCAGCTCTCTGACTTCCAAGGAGCTACACCCATGACCGATCCAACCACAAAATCCATCCCCTTCGCCCGCTGCGACCACGTCGACCATTACCTGTTCGCCGTCCAACCCGACATCCCGTTACTCGACGCACTCGAACACGCCTCGATCTACCTGAGCTGCGCCGAAGCCCTCGCCCATCAAGCCCCCACCGCCACCACCCCGGAACACATCGTCTCCTTACGCTGGGCCAGCCAGCAAATGCTCGGCACCGCCCGATCATTGCTCCAGGCGTCGATCGACGGACTGCACGCCAGCCAACCGGAGGATGACGCATGAACCCGCATATGCCGATGACCAACAACGATTGCGATATCCCGGTGCTACTGGTCGCCACCCAAGCGCCGCTGGATGTGCTGCACAGCAACGCCGCTGCACGGTTTCTGGCGGTCACGCAGATGATGGAAAGCCTGGCCAGCCTCGACATTGCCCATGCCAAAGGCGCAGACGTGCAGCAAATCGCCCACGCAGCGGCGATGTTGCTGCGGGACGGTTGTGATGTGATGGATGTGTTGGGGCGCCAGATTCGGGCGCAGCACTGAGGTAACGCATAGGCTGTTCCCGCACGTTGCGGGGGAGGAGCTGATGAGCCTCAGGTCGTGCGCGCAATATCTTGCAAAGCGATGATGTTCAACGCCGTACCCCGCGATAACTATGTATCTCATCGCGGGGTGCGATTTATTTGTTGATGCAAACACGTCGATCGGCAAGGGCTGAGGTACGGAGGAATGGGCACCCGAAGAAGGTTAAGTAAGTGTCATTCAAATCTGTCCCCTTTTCGTTCTAAGGCTAATGTGTGTCCCCTTTTCGTGAAAAATCGGTGGGTACTTCAGACCTTCCTTACTACCCCACATAGACTAATCTATCCAGTCAACATTAAAATCGGCCAATTGGATTTGAAGGCCTGCTTCATGTTCGAACCAATAGTCAAATCCTTGACCATCACTTTTTTTTAGGTATAGATAATACCCACCGGTGTCTCCGTCACGATCATCATCAATAAGCACTCTCCATCCAAAATACTCGCCTTCAACGACTATACCCTCTCGAATTATAGACATAACGACATCCTAGTCCGCATAGGGGACATGATTGTTAGATATATAACTTCCCGTCATAGGGTCTTTCACTCCAAAGTGCACATGCGGAATTCCAGGAGCATGAGCTCCCGATAAAGATCCGGAGTCGATGCGAAACTCCTTGGTGCCATCCGCGCTATGGAACACACCAGAGCCAGGCTTACCTATCTCTCTGTACTGAGAACCGAGATATTTTTGCCCTGCTGATAGTGCCTCATCGGTTGTTAGCGTCATAGAGCTCGTGAAGTTTTTCTTACCAGATAGCGTTTCATTGATAACTTGATCTACGCGTTGGATAGCGCCTGCGTCTAGCTGGATCTGATTCTCAGCATTAACAAAGATTTTCCAATTCTCAGTTGGACCAGCCAGCGGAATGCGCGGTGTCGTAGTAGGTTTTGCACCATCAGCCGTTTTCACCGAAATTTCAACCGGCTTCGGCTCAATAACCGGCACATCCAGATCAGGACCAATCCTCTCGAGCTTGGCCAGTTTTCCTTCAAGCCCTCCCGCCTTGGCGATTGCCGCAGCCCTTTGAAACGCGCTGCTTGTAACATCAACCCCCATTTTGGAGAGCGCCAATGCGCCCTTGGCAGCGTCGGTCCCACCGCCAGCCACAAGGCTGACAACCAAGGCCACGGCTTGACCCATTTGATTGCCTAGGTTCTCCGCGTTGGCATCGCCTCCGTGCTCAAGCGCATCAGAAATCTGAGTCAACTGAGAGTCAAACGCTTCAGAGGCGGCACCGAGCAGCTTTTTCCCATCGGCGGTGGCTGCAAACTCTTTCATGGCAGCCACACTTTCAATCGGATGAGCCATCAACTGGGCAGCACTATCAAGCGAGCCAAGCCCTGCCCCGGCCATCCCGTCAGTAAACCCTTTGAGAATACCCGACCCGGTCAACAAATCCTGACGCCCGGAGATCCCCGCCCATTTCACAGCAATCAGTAATTCTTCCGCAGGGTTTTTAGCAGCCTTCAGCTCTTTTGTTGCTTGAACTATTTGCTGCGTCGCCAACCAGTTGTTATCAACGTTCGCCGTCGCCGCGTTGTTCGCCGTCGCGGCACCGTTCGGATTGCTCATGGCCGCAATACCGGTCACCAGACTGGTGATGATGTTGCGTTTGGCCTCGCGCTCTTCGCTGGTTTCGTTTGGACTGGTCTCGTTGAACAAACCGGCCAGTACGCTGCTGGCCGAGCCACCCAAGGCACCGGCAGCAGCAAAAAGGGGACAGATTTATTTACGACAACAAAACCCGGCAATGTCTACTCCTGAAACAGGTGTAAACCTTATACAGGATAGGACGACGACTAAAATCGTTTATCAATAAATAAATCTGACCCCTTTTCACGGCCCGGCATGAAACGCCCAAGTCCTGTCAGAGTGAGCCGACGACCTCGGAGCAATGCGCTGACACAACACATCAACGTTTTCAGACGGCGAGAATGGACAGTGGGAAGTGCTTGAGCGAGCGCGCTGTGTAAAAATCGGATGGCCTGCATGGGATCGGGATCTTGTTTTTGTGTGGTGCAATACAAGCTGCCGCCCCGTGCAGGTCTCTTCAATTCCTAGGTTCTTGATTTGTCGTAAGAAAAAGCGGGGATTTCTCAGAATCTGTCCCCTTTTCACTACAGGCCGTTAGGTATCAGGCCGATCATAAGCAGAGGATGGGGGCAGTCAGATAGTGAAATGAAAATCCCCGGCAGATGCCGGGGATTTTTAGAGAGCACTTACTCAACTACATACGTAGTGAATTTATTTTGCTCCTCTTCTAAGTGCAATCTTCTACAATTTGGGCATCGATATACCGTGATAGCTCTTTCATCAAGAGCCTCATATAGCTGATCAGAAGAAAGCTCATCTCCATTATCCAATTTTTCCCCCAACCTCTCTATCGCCGACTCAGGAATTAGAGTCAGCTCATAGTCTGACCACCCTTGGGAAAGGTTCATAACGTAACCGCATACACAAGAATACTTTGGCACTGTTAGCCCCCTCCAGAAGGCCGATCAAATCGGAAAACTGCCCCATCAGAACCTTGGAAGAATATAGTCTTTATATTCTGTATCAAAAAGGGGACAGATTTATTTTCCAACCACAGACTTTTCCCTTGGTCGGCCTTGACCTCGACGCTCTATTCGAATCCCCGCAATCTGTTCTACTTCATCGATAAAACGCCCCGTCCCGGTTAGCTGCCCACGCTGTAGAGCTTCACGAATAAGCCTTACTTCTTCGCTGGAAACAGCTTGTCGTACAAAACCCTCATAATTTTTGTACCGCTCCAGGCTGGTATCACCCAACACATCGAAACAGGCTTCAGTATCTAGCCAATCGCTATCAGGCAGATCGCCTACACGTGCCCGGTAACTCGACCAAGGGTAATCCGCCGCATCGACCACCATGCATGCACGTACCGGATTCAGTTCAATATAGCGGCAGCATGCCAACAGATAAGTATCGGATTGCACCACACTGGACTTATACCGACTCTCCCATAGCGTACCGGTACGGCCTTCCAACCGGTTACGGTAGCGAGTGGCACGCGCCGCCAGCGCCTTCATTAGCTGCCCGAGGCCTGCCACCGATTCGCTTGGCGCCAACAACAAATGGACATGATTGGTCATCAGGCAGTAGGCGTACACCCTTACCCCAAATGCCTCCTTAAGCTCTCGAAGGTCGGCAAGATAACGCTGATAGTCCTCAGCAGCAGCAAACACCACCTGACGGTTATGACCGCGTTGGACAACGTGATGCGGGTAGTTCGGCAAAACAATGCGTCCCATCCTGGGCATGAGCAACCTCCTTCCATGGAGCTTTCAGCCTAGCAAATCAGCGAAAAATAAATCTGTCCCCTTTTCCTTGGTCCCCTTTTCCTCGTGCATTCTCATCGACCCACTTGACCTTACTTGAAGCAAGATCATCTACTGCGCCTTTTGCACCTCTTAAAACGCAACGCTAACAATCAGCCCGCCGCACGCCGTTCAACTAAAGACTTGATGTACTTCAGCCGTTCCAAGATAAAATCAGAAAAGCTTGACGCCAACACATCAACCCCATCCAGCTCAGAACTAATCTCTACGACTTGCCAATTATTTTTTGCGTCGAAAGCATATAGTACATCGCTCGAATTTCCACCGAATACGTAAACGCCCTCATAGCCCTCAATTTCCCGGCCGCATATAGTCGAATATTTCTCCGGACCATCATCAAGATGAAATGCCGCGTCTAATTCACCGAAACCAAACTCGGTGAGAAATTCCAGATAGTCAGCTGGAGCCTGCTGCCGATCTGATTCATCAACATTGCTTAACGTCGCACTCGTGTTTGTTATGCGGTAGCCGTAATTACCCTCATAGTCCTCTGAGGACATCACAGCGTCAACCAACGACTTTAACTCTTCTTTATTTTTCATAATCATTTACCAAATATTTTTTCCGCTGGCCCTTGGGCCCTGTGAATACCACCTTGGTGCTCCACGCCTCTCATTAGAAAAAAAGGGGACAGATTTATTTACAACGACAAAACCCGATCATCCATAAATAAATCCGTCCCCTTTTCGGTCCATAAATAAATCTGTCCCCTTTTCGCTCTTAATCAGCGATCTCCTTACCACTCACAACAGCCAACTCAATTTCCCGGAGGTACTTTGAGACATCTGTACCTACGAAAACCATTGATCTAATTGACTCTAAAGCAGCAAAAAACACTTCTCTATTGTTACTGCCAATCACTTTCAAAAGTACCAACAAAGCATCATCACTAGGAAATCCACCTATAGCCTCGCAAAGGCGTACAAGCCAGGCATCACTTTTGTCAACTACAGCACCCAACATCTTTAACCAGTCGTCACCAGTAAACTCTTCAAGTAAAGATGAAGCATGAATGACTCCAACGTCATGCCAATAGTCAGGCGCTTCCATTTCAACTGAAAACAAACTTATACATTTATCAAATTCGTTATACATTTTACTGCCCCAGAAATTGCTGCACTGTTAAGCAACCCTTGCCACATGGATACCCGGCGGTCACTACATCGCCAACTTTAACCACCTCAACCTTAATGCCATTCACTGTTGACTGATAAAGCGATGCACCATCTGACACTCGGGTTGCGATTGGCTTAGTACCCCCCGCTGATCTAATTGCGCTAATTGCCTGAGAATCACTCCACCCCTCTGGGAACAAGGTGCTCGTTTTAATCTTAGAAAAAACAGAAAGGGGACAGATTCATTTACGACAACAAAAATCGGCTTTCCATAAATAAATCCGGACCTTCTCTCATAACAGCCATACATAAATCAATTTATTTGACATTGACCACCATGGTCATGGCAAGCATATCGCCAAGACGTCGCCTAAACCCGAAAAACACAAAGACTGCGTCTAAAATACTAAACATCGCTTTCGGAACATTTCGTAAAAGCGACTGAAAAATCGTGCACTTCGTATTCACTGGAAACCCTACTACGGACATCTTCAACAACCGTTTACCCACACTCTGACCGTTCGGTAGAGCATCACAAAATAGAAAATAGCTGATCGCAAACACCAGCAGAATATTACTTATCACGCTGTAAAAAAGCGCGACGCCGTAGGAGCTACTCGCCATGAGCATATAACCAATCAATCCTTTCAAAAATATCAGAACAAACACAATAGACAGATCAATAAAATATCCAGCCAAGCGTTTGCCCGGACTGGCCAAATCGTATAACGACTTCAATGCTTCGGATTCAGTATTACGCATCAAACTCTCCACCATCTGAAAAAAACACAAAAAAACCTGACCAAAAGGAGACAGTTTTAATCTCAACGACCAAAATTGTTTGTCATTAAATAAACCTGCCCCCCTTTTTCGATAAATAACGCTCTTTTCTCGCTCAGCAACTAGCGCGAAGGAATATCCCTGATGTCGGACACGATAAATGTCGGCAAGGTACGAATATAGAAAGGCTCCACATCAGCATTATCTTTGTGAGTCAGCGCCGCCACCATCGTCTTCATATTGCGAAGCTGACCAAATGCACCGGCAGGCTGCAGCCCCTCGCGAGTTTGGGAGAAATGCAACACTTCGGTACCGGCCTTTTTGACCTTGACCTGATAACTGAAATCAACACTGGCGAGGATCGTATTGTCGTCGACGATGACCGACACCAATCCACCATTGGAGTTACCGATCCGACGCTTGTAGACGGTGTTCACATCCAACAGGTAATCGGCACTTTCCTTGCTCGTCGCATAGCGATTAGCGCTCGACAATTGATTGATCAGCTCAACGCTGAGCTGCTCGCGCAACGCGTCTTGCGGCATAAACCGCTCATTCTTGCCGACCAGTTCAAGGTCGAAGTTGTCGATCCAGTAGGTAGCGGTCGCCGGGATCTGAACTGGCGTGGGGGAGATGTAGTAAGCAGGTTTCGAGGCGCAGCCCGACAAAAATAAGATCGCCAACAGTAAAGCCAACACACGCATGTCGATTCGTCCTTGAGGAGTTTCACGTTAGTTTAAGAGCGAGATTTTACAAACACAGAAGGGACTGATTTGTTTACGGCGACAAACGCCCTGATCGGTCTTTGCGCGACCCAATTGATGATACCAGATAGCCATCATCCCCTCGTAACGATATCCTTGCCTCACCCAATACATACACGCTGCGAGTCCTGTCCGACAGCCTCCGGCCACAAGGACAAACCATGAACGCCTTCCAGGGATGGCTCAAACGCATTTTTAATCGCGCCGCTCATACTACTTCCACCATTGCGCTACGCGACGAGACTCCGCTTCCAAGAGAGGTGCGCAATGAGGACCTGCGCACAGACGAAGAGATTCGCCGTGACCAAGCGATGGCTGTGCTCAGCACGGCTCGGAGCACTGGCGATTGGTGCGCTCTGAGTCGTCATCGTAATGGATTCGTCCGCGAGGCGGCCGTGCGCCGGCTCATGCAGATTGAGGGCCGCTATGCACTGGCAGCGTTGATCGACAGCTTGAATGACTACGTGCCGCAGATTCGTACACTGGCCAGCGATCATGTGCAGCGCTTTCTCGATCCACAACATGCAGTAATGCTGATTCAGGTACTGGACTCATTCATCTCCCTGGCCCAGAAAAACCGTATCGATCACCAATCAACGCTGACAAACGTCATTCGTATTTTGGCGACGCCTTCGGTGCGAGATACCACCCTTGAAGCGTTTAAGGCAACGCATGGTAAACCAGCACGCCTACTGCTGGAGGTATTAGAAAAGGCGTTTGCGCATGACCTCGCCCACATGCTGGAAATAGCCCTGAACCATCAGGACCCATCGGTCCAACGCCTGGCATTACAGGCAAGCCTGCAGTTGCCCGACGCACAGGTACAGGCTCTATTGCTCGGAGCATTGAGCAGTCACGCCGCAAACCTTCGGGTGAATGCGCTGCGCGCTTGGCTGAATCTGGCGAACACCCCGGACCAGATTCACTGCGTTTTGAAAAGAGCATTGTTCGACACTTCGACCTCGGTGCGTTCCCTTGCACGTTGGGCGTCGTCGAAGTGGCAACTCGACAGTCGAGAGGTGCTGCTGCAACACCTGCAAGCGCCGTTACCGACTACCCAACGTGAATGGATTGGCCTGATCGGGTTGGTTCGGGAGCTGAACGAACCGCAGGCCAGAGAGATGCTCGAGTCAGCCGTCGAATATTCCGCACCACGAGTTCGTGCGCAGGCTTTGGAGACATTCGAACAAGTGTGTGGCGAAGCTTCGTTGCCTGCACTGATCCGCGCACTGGGCGACCCCTCGCCTCGTGTGTTCCGTGTTGCAGTTGACCTGTTGAGAAAACAATCCAGTACCGCGGTTGATGGTCCGGTCTCGGATCTGCTCGAGTCCGGCTCACGAACGCTCAGTCATGAGCATCGCCGAGCACTGGTCAGCATCAAGGCAAGCTGGGAACAACTCAATTACTGGATGCGCGGTTTGAGTCAGGCCGACACCGATAACGGCGACTGGTTGGCTGAAATCAATCGATGGTGTGAGACACGCCACAAGACGTCCGACTACACGACACCCAAAGCCCTGCGCCTGCAATTGCTGCACGCACTGGGTGAACTCGAGAGTCAGGGCAAAGTAGCAGGTGGAACCGTCGCCAGTTTGCGTTGAACCCGGCGTACATCGAACATAAAAAACCCGGACACTGTCCGGGTTTTTTATGGGATCGCCAAGGCGCGTTATTCAGCGGCCGGTGCTTGCGGCTTGCGGCGCTTGAGCGGCGCCATGCCGTCCTTGCTGACCAGCGACAGGGCGTCGGTCTTCGGGCGGTTGGCGATCTTGCGTTTGGTCGGGGCCTTGGCGCCGGTCTTTTTCTTGTCGCCTTTGGCGTCGACTTTTTTCTTCTTCACGCCAACGGCTTTGCCCGAGGCCTTGACCTTTTTCGGTCCGCCGTAGGTGCCTTTGACTTCCTTGATGGTGTGGCACTCGAAGCTCTGCTATCAATAAATAAATCTGTCCCCTTTTCGGTCCATCGATCGGTGACCAATCCACCAGGATCAACGGATGTTTCAGCGACCCCAGCAAGGCTCGCAACATGACCCAGTAAAACAGCGAGCGCTCCGTCTGTAGATGATGATTGCCCAACAGCCGATCCACTCGTTTGATGGCATGTTTGGGGTAGGCCCGGCCCGGCATGAAACGCCCAAGTCCTGTCAGAGTGAGCCGACGACCTCGGAGCAATGCGCTGACACAACACATCAACGTTTTCAGACGGCGAGAATGGACAGTGGGAAGTGCTTGAGCGAGCGCGCTGTGTAAAAATCGGATGGCCTGCATGGGATCGGGATCTTGTTTTTGTGTGGTGCAATACAAGCTGCCGCCCCGTGCAGGTCTCTTCAATTCCTAGGTTTTTGATTTGTCGTAAGAAAAAGCGGGGATTTCTCAGGGACAGATTTATTTTCGACGACCAAGATCATTCATCAATAAATAAATCTGTCCCCTTTTCGATCACCCAATCGATCACAGAACCTGCGGCCCCGCAGCCAAAGCAGTGATAGAGATTTTTCTCCTCGGAGACCGACAGGCTGGGGATGCAACCTGGGAGCAAAAGGGAAGCAAATAGATAGCAAAAGGGCTGCAAATCGGATGCAAAAACACCGGCGTTAAGCCGGTGCTAAATAAAAAATAGAATTTCTACAGATCAGCGACGCCAGAACGGTAACTCGTCAGAAGCAAGAGAGTTATACAAGTCTTCGGAACGATTCACATCAAAAATATAGTCAGGCGCGTCGGTAAAGCCGATTCTTAAAGGGACGTACTCATTAAACTCTTTATAAAAAACATCTGAACATTCGACAGCATCAAAAATAATTTTGAAGAAGCGAGCAAAGATGTCAGCCAGAGTATTACCACTCAAAAGCAAACGAGTATTTTCCTCGTCTACCCCGAAAGCGCTTATATCAAAGCTATCCGCAGGAATGCTATTAAACTCAGCCCTTACACTCTCTAAATCTATCTTTAACTCAGCCAGTTCGTTTTTGCTTAAAGAGCGGCAATAAAGCTTCTCTGTAACCAAGGGATACTTGCTTCCTCTTTTGCCGCCCTCAAGAAAAAACACAACTGACTTAAAAAAACAGTCAACGTCAGAGGCTGGACCTAAGACAGATATTGTCATTGCGGCAAGAACACCTACATTTTTCATTCTGCTTTAAACCTGATGGATGAGGGAGATATTGCCCCATTTGACTTATCAACTATTCCACGAACGATTTGCGCACGCTGCGCAGGCGTAACAGCTTGCCCTCGAATATCAATAACGACTTGCTGCTGCATTCCTTGCGGTAAATTTTCAGCTCGCTGGAGGGCTTGCTTGGAAACATTACTAATCAATCCGCTTTGATTTTTTGCGATGTTGTAGTTTTTCACTTCAACACTGCATACGTTACCTACACACCAGTCTGGACGAACACTACCCGAAGTGCCGTAAGGAACTTCTTGTCCATTTTTATAACTGACTTGTGGGCGAGCTCCAGCACCAAGATCAGCGCCGACATCAATTTCAGATTTTTGGGGTGTGGGACGAACAGGTGTCCCAGTAGAGGCAAGATCATCTACCTTTCCAGCAGCGCCACCAGTAGCTTTTGCACCTGTAAAGCTCGCATCATTAGCCGCTGGTGCCCCATCACCTACTACTTTTGTTTCACCAGACAGTAAATCGGTCGCAGGTCCTTTTGCAACACTTACTTCTTTTGCACCGATGCTAGCACTGCCCCTTCCCAAGGAGCCGATCTTTGGAATCCCAAGGCTCGCAACATTCATGAGTCCTATCACAAGATTGCCGATGCCATTCCATGTATCACCGTCATAGACTTGGCCCGCACCGTGGCCAGCCTGAAGCCCACCATTCGCCGCAGCGGCGACCCGAATCGTAGTGCCGAGGTTACCGGTCAGAAAATAGAGAGCTGGTGACCCCACGTCACTCATCGCCTGCATTTCGCGATTGATGCGCAGGTAACCTTGGGCATCGCGATATAACATTTCGCTAGCGCTCTGGTCTCTGGACCAAAAGATATTGGCAACCGACACACCATCCTGAGCTCTCAAGCCATCGGCGTAAGCAATTCGCTCCTGCGTAGTACCGCCCGCAAACGGGTAATCCCGATAAGGAACGGGCCCGTTCTTAAGCAAGTTGTCGATGCTGGTCCGAGCAGCCTCTTCCCCGTACTTGAGGCTTTGCTCATAGCCATACACCTGAAGGTAGGCGGCCAACTCGGTTTTTTCTGAGGAAGATAGGGACGCAGGATCGGCATGAAAACGCTCCAACAGCCCATCACTACGTTGGTCCGCGCCTTGGAGCACCATCATCTTTTTCGCGGCGTCCAAGCTCTTGGTTTCCTCATACTCCTTGAGGGCTCTGTCTCGCTCTGCTTGGGAGTGATAGCCCAAGAAGTTGTACTGGGTTGCATTCGCCGCCACTGCAGCAGCGATGTCACTATCCCCACCCGAAGCCGCCGCTCCAAGCACACCCACTACTTGCGAGAGAGCCATTAGGTTGGCTTGAGCCCGGTTGTACTCCGGGGAGCCCGGAACAAGATTTGAGGGTAAGAGTTTGTCCCCCAGCAATCCGACCAACACTTCGTTGGCGCCACCAGCGATTGCTCCGGTACGGAAATCACCACCCATCGCTTCAGCTAGCAAACCACCGAGACCGGCATGCAAGGCAATTTTCGTTAAGTCCCCCTCTGCCAGGCCCAGGTCTCCAATTTTCCCGGCTCCCACAGCACCACCGATACTTGCAGCCGTACCAGCAGCCGAGCTGGCAAGATTGTCCTTGAAGCTGCCGCCATAAACTGCCGTTTTGATCACCGCATCAGCCGCTACTTTCATTGCAACGGTTTGCAGGCTCTTGACATCAAAACCAACACTACCCGGACTGTAATTGAGCCCCTTAGCGACACCCGCCGTTGCGGCGCTTACGACATAGCCTTTGATACTGTCTTTAGAAGTAACGTCTTTGACGACCTTCCCAAGATCACCTCGGTTGTTAATAGTGCTGACAGTTGCCTTGGTTGCGACACTGAGAGACGCAGCCTGCAACATTGAATTCATGCCGGCCATCATCGGCCCCATGACTGCTGCCAATGCAATCGCAATGATCAACTGCGAAGCGGGCCCCAATCCTGAGTTGCTGTACTTGAACGACTCATGAATCTCCTTGACCTGCCTCCAGTCCACATCACCACGCGCTTCAGCTTGCTTCAACCATGCAAGCTGAGGGTCCGCCTGGACCATCGCATCGATGGTCTGGCTGACGCTCTTCTGGTCGATGTGTTTGATGTCGATCTTCAGACCATCAACAGCTTTGATCGTGAGATTGCCAGCGGCAATCAGGCTGCTCTGACGCAACGTTTCGTCTGTATTGCCCTTGCCTTTCGATGAGGTCCAGAAAGCATTGTTATCGCTCTTGGTATGGCTTTCATCATGCAGATCCTTCACCCCTTCAAAGGTGATGGCCCCACCGCTTTGCAGCGTGATGTCCTTACCGCTTTCAAGCTTGGCCACCTGATACTTTTGATCCCCACCGCTGGCCAGTGTCAGGTCCCCGCCGGTCTTGATTTCACTGCCCACATTAGTGACCTTGGTCACTTCATCGCGCTGGGTTTCCTTGCTGCCCCAACTGCCTTTTTTCTTCATGTCGTACAGCGAGTAGTCGCTGTCTTGTGCGGCCAGCAGTTCAAGCTTGTCGCCCGCCACCAGGTACGCTTCGTCGCCAGCGCTGATGCGGCTGGAAATCAGCGTCATGTCCTTGCCCGCGTTCAGCGCAACATTGCCGCCGGCGGTGAGGCTGGTGGACACCTGGTGAACATGGTCTTCCTGGCTCTTCACTTCCTTGGTTTTGCTGTACGAGTGCTGCTCGTTCGCGGCCGAGGCCAGGGTCAGGTTTTCGGTGGCAGCCATGGCGATGTCGCGCTTGGCGTCGATCTGGCTGGCGATAGCCGTGAGGTCACGCCCGGCGTCGACTTTCAGATCACGCCCAACGTCAACGCTGGAGCCGTACTGGGTGATGGTTTGATTGCGGTGGTTGGGGCCGGCCTCGTTGCTGTCGATCTGCTCGGCGGAGGCGATGTTGACATCGCGACCGGCGCTGATCGTGGTGTCGGCGCCGCTTTTCAGTACGCCGCCGGTGTTGTTGAAATCGCGCCCGGCGTTGATGGTCAGGTTGTTGGCCGCTTCGATGCGGGCCGCGCTGTCGACGAAACTCCGTTGCTCGCTGCGGGAGTCGCTGGCGCTTTCATGGGTGGTGACCGTGCGTTCGTTGATCACATCGCCCTTGATTGCGGTCAGGCTGACGTCACGCCCGGCGATGATGCCGCCGGCCTTGTTGACGAGGTTGTTGCCCACCAACAGGTCCAGACGATTACCGGCTTCCACCAGGCCGCTGTTGACCAGGTCGTTGCCGGCGGCAGCCGAGAGGTTGCTGCTGGCGCGCAGGGTGCCGGCGTTGTTCAGGTCCTTGCCGGCGATCAGCGTCACGTCGCTGCCCTGGATCAGCGCGCCGTTGGCGGCCAACCGGTTGTTGGCGTTGGCCAGGTACAGCACCGGCACCAACACTTGCTCGCCATTGACCGTGGCATTTTCCATCCAGACGATGTCGTGGGTCAGGGCCGCGACCTGCTCGGAGGTCAGGCTCACGCCCAGTGACAGGTTGAGTTGCTGCTTGCTGGTGACGGCGTTGTTCATCAGGTACTTGAACAGTGCTGCGTCCGAGGTCTGGCCGTCAATGAAGCGCTGGCCGGTACGGGCGACTACGGCTTGTTGAATCAGCTTTTGCTCGTAGAGGCCATCGCCCAGACGCTTGGCGCTTTTGTCCGGGTCGAAACCGAGGTTCGCCAACAGGTAATCCGAGCTCATGAATTGCTTGAGGTCGGTGAGCACCGGGTTGGTTTCGATCAGGTATTTGTTTGGGTTGGATTTGCCCGAGGTGTCGGGCAGGCCCTGCACCCGCGCGACGCTGATAGGCTGGGTGACCAGGGAACGGTCCGCCGCTGCCACGGTGAGGCTGCTCGGCGAAAGGTCTCCCGGCGCCAGCTGGCGCTGGGCGGTGCCCAGGTTCGCGCCGCCCATGGTCCAGCTCTGCGGCGCGGTGTTGGCCACGGTGCTGCTGCCTTGGCTGCTCAGACGGAATAGACCGTTCTGGCCACTCGGCAGGCTAAAGCCCGGGAGCGCCAAGGGGTTGACCTGTTGCTGAGCGAGGTTCGGTGGCAGCTGTTGGTTCAGGGTGATACGGGTCGAGTACGGGCTGGCGGCAGCGCCGGTGTCGGTTCGAGCACCGCTGCCAATATAGGTATAGCCTGGCCGTATGACGCTGTTGTCTATTGTGTTTTGCGCATTGATGTTGATGGCGCCGGCGGCCTGGATAATCGCCGCGAAACGTTGATCACCGGAAGCCAGCTTGGTGACTTGACGCAGTGCAGGCAACTCGGTTTCGGTACTGCCAATGAAACTAGCCATCGCAGCATTCAGACCGCTGATGTCGCCCGTGTAACCGCTGCTTTGATACCAATACTGGTTGGTAAAAGCCCTGGCAGCATTGAACCAACCGTCCGGATCTCTGGTGCGCTCGGAGCGGTAAATCCGAGAAGTTTCGGTCTCTCCCGTCTCAAGTCCGCTGTTGGTCAGACTGCTCAGCGTGGCGCTCAAATTACCGCCAGAGGAGATACTACTGCTCTGGTTGAGCAATTGCCCGCCACTGATGGATAAGTTGTTGCCGGCTGCAATGCTGGATGCGCTGCTGCCGCTGGCCTCGAGCTTTTCCCGCTGGAGGATTTTCCAGGCGTAGTGCTCCTTGCCCCCGTCGCAGTCGGCTTTGGGCATGATCGTGCAGTCGGTGTTAGTAATGGAGGCGGTGTAGATGCCCTTATTGTCAACATTCAACACAGTCCGAACATTCTGAATCGTGCTCGCCGCCAGGCTCATGCTGCCATCGCTCTGGAGCGTGGCGGAGCTGTTGACGATGCTGTTGGCCAGGCCTCCCTGCCCATCACGGTCGATGCTCAGGTTGCCCAGGCTGTAGACGTTGGCATTGGTGTTGTTGAGGTCCGCAACGCGCAACGACATATTGCCGCCGCTGAAAATCAAACCGCCGTTGTTGGACAATGCGCCGGTCGTGAGCGTCAGGTCCCCTCCGGTTCCCAATGTCCCGAAGTTCCTCACCCCGCCCGCCATGACCGTCATCCCGGCGCCGGAAGTCAGCCGACCGGCATTATCCAGTTGGCCGCTGACATTGAGCCTGGTGTCGCTACCGCCAGCGATGCTGGAAGTCACGCTATTGAGGTTCACTTGCGCGGCGCTCAGGCCAAGGGCCCCTTGGCTGCTGAGACGACCAGCGCCCCAGTAAGCACCGCCCAGGCCCAAGTTCAGGCTGCCGTCACTGGCAATCAACCCTTCGTTGAACCAGTTGACACCGCTACCGATGAAACTGTCGGTGGCCAACAGTTGGCCGCTGGCGGTTTGGGTGAGGCTGTTGACGTTGACGTTCAGGCGCCCGGCCTGGATGACGCTGCTGTTGGTCCAGGTGTCGGCATTGAGGGTCAGGCCACCTCGGGTGACCAGGGTGCCACCGGCCCCCATGACGTTCGCGGTGGAGATGTCGAAGGTGCCGGTGCCGACGTGCAGCAGGCTGCCGCCGGTATTGAGAAAGCTACCGGCGCCGAGGGTCAGGTCGGTGTTGGCGCTTTCCAGAGTACCGTTGCGGTTGTCGAACAGGCCACCGATCTGGAAGTTGGTTTTGCCGCTGGTGCCCAGGGCACGCAGCTGGCCGGTCTGGTTGTCGAGGCTGGCGGCTTTGATCGCCAGGGTGCTGTCGCTCTCGATGATGCCCAGGCGATTGTTCAGTGCGCCATTGAGGTTCAGGGTGATCTGGTTGCCGGCGATCTGGCCGTCGTTGTCGCCGCTGTTGTCGAAGTTGTTGCCGGTGACATTGACCTGGCCTTTGGCATAGAGGCCGCCATTGCGGTTGTCAAAGTTGCCCGCGCCCGTAGCGATGACGGCGTCGCCGTTTTGCGCCGCAATGCGACCACCATAGTTGTCGATCCCGCCCCAGGCTTGCAGGTTGAGGCGCTGGGCCTGAAGTGTGCCGCCCTGACGGTTGTTGGTCAGGTCGTAGCCGTTTTTCAGGATACCGACCCGCGCCTCAAGGGCGCCCTTGACGCTGGATAGCACGCCGCCACGGCTGTCGGTGTTGGCCGCCTTGAGGGTCAGGTCGCCGTCCTGGGCGATGATCTTGCCGCTCTGGTTGTCGATATCGCCGGCGACGTCGAGGTTGACCGCACCCTTGCCTTGCAGCGAGCCCCTGGCGTTACCGAGGCTGGCCGCGGTGAGTTGCAGATCCGCATTTCGGCTGGCGATCAGGCCGCCGGCCGTGTTTTGTACCGCCCCCGTCGCCGTGAGCTTAAGGCTGTCGGTGGCCCCGACGGTGCCGTGGTTGCTGTTATCCAGGCCGCCGGTGAGCAGGATCATCTGGCCCTGGCTGGACAGTTCGCCGCCCTGGTTGTTGATCTGGCTGCCGGTAAAACTCAACGTTTGTTGAGCGTTGACGGTGCCGCCGGTGTTGCCGAGGGTCATGGCGTTCAAGGTCAGGGCCGCGCCACTGCCGATCACCCCCCCCTGAGCGTTGTTCAGCAGACCGCTGACGGTAATGGATTGCCCACCCACGCTGGAGAGGGCGCCTTGGTTGCTGTTGTCGAGGCTCCCCGCGTTGACGGTCAGGACATTCTGGCTGACCAGCGCACCGGCGCCGCTATTGAGCAGTGCACCGCCGATGGTCACATCGACGTTGCCGCTACGGCTGGAAACGGTGCCGTTGTTGCGGTTGTCGAGGCTGCTGCCATTGAGGCTCAGCCCCTGCCAGCCGGAGAACAGGCCGCCGTTCTGGTTGATCAGGCTGCCGGCGGTCAGGTTCAGCAGAGTGTTGCTGATCAGCTTGCCGGCATTGCTGTTGTCCAGGGTGCGAGCCGTCAGGTTGATGCTCTGGACGCTGCTGAGTTCGCCGCCCTGGTTATTCAGGTCGCGCAGGTGATCGATGCTCAGGTTGCCGGCGGTGACGATATGGCCGGCAGCGTTGTTCAGGTCACCGGTCGCACTGCCGAAGTCGATGGCAATCGCACTGCCCTGCAGACTGCCGCTCTGGTTGTTCAGCCCGGCGCTGTTGATGGTCAACGCGGTGGTGGCGTTGATCAGCCCCTGGTTCTGATTGGTGAGCTGGCCGTCGATGGTCAGGCCCAATTTGGCACGGCTGGTCAGGGTGCCGCCCGAGTTATCCAGGCTACCGGTATGAACGTCGACCGCGGCCGCGGCGATCATCCCTTTGATGCTGCTCAAGGCCTGCTCGATGCGCAGGGTCAGGGCCTGGTTGCTCAGCAATTTGCCGTTGCCGTTATCCAGGCTTTCGGCGGCGATGGTCAGGGCCTGGGCGCTGGAGATTTCGCCGCCCTGGTTGTTCACACCCTTGAGGTTGCTCAGCACCAGAATCGGGGCGTTGATCATGCCGCCCTGGTTGTTCAGTTGGCCGTGATTGAGGTCCAGGGTCAGCGCGGTTTCGCCTTTCAGTTCGCCGCCCTGCTGATCCAGGCCGGTAACGCTGGCGGTCAGGGCCTTGGCCGCGCCAATGCGGCCGCCATCCTGGTTGGTCAGTTGCGCGGTGGTCAGGTTCAGGCTATCGCCGCTGCTCAGGAACCCGCCGTGGCTGTTGTCGAAATGACCGGTGTTGATCAGCACCGCCGACTGGCCACTGATCGTGCCCTTTTGGCGGTTATCGAGGCTGGCGCTGCGCAGGTCGAGGCCACTGTCGGTGACCAGGCGCCCCCCCTGGTTGATGAGCGCACCGCTGCTGGTGAGACTCAGTTGGCCGGCGCTCGACAGGCTGCCACCCGAGTTATCCAGACTACCGGCGTGAACGCTCAGAGTCCCTTCGCTGCTGATCAGGCCCTTGAGCTGGTTGGTCAGGGCGTTGTCGAGGGTGATGACCAAGGCAGACTGAGCCCTCAGAATGCCGCCGCTGTTGTCCAGGCGGGTGCCGCTGATGGTAGTGGTGCCGACCTTGCCGACCAGTTGGCCGCCGGTCTGGTTAAGCAGATCAGCCACCGTCAGTTTCAGGTCGGTACCGGCCAGGACTTTGCCGCTGTCACTGTTGTTCAGATGCTGACTGGTGAGCGTCACGCCCTGGGTGCTAGAAAGTTCGCCACCGCGGTTATCGATGCTGTCGAACGTGAGGGTCGTACCCTTTACCCCACCGACCAGACCGGCGTTGCGGTTGTCGAAGCTGTGGCCGGTCAGGCTCAGGTTGCCTTGGCTGACCAGCACTCCACCTTGCTGGTTCAGGGTGTGGATGTCGGCGGTGAGGTCGCCTTTGCTGGAGAGGGTTCCGGCGTCGTTGTCTGCGATGTCCGCCGTCAGGTTGAGCGTACCGTTGGCACTGAGCAGGCCTTCATGGTTGACCAGATGGCCGACCTTGGCCGTGAGGGCACCGCTGCTGTTGATCAAACCGCCCTGACCATTGAGAGCTAGAGAGGCGGCCAGGTTCAGACGATCAGCGCTGAGCACCCGGCCCTTGTTCTGGTTGTCCAGCGTCGCGGCACTGACCGTGGTGTTTTGCTGCCCACTCAAGGTACCGCCCTGATTGTTCAGGGTTTGCGCGGCGTTGACCGTCAGGTTGCGACTGGCGACCACGCTGTGGCCGCTGTTGGCGAGGTTCTGTGCGCCAAGGCTGACATCACCGCTGGCGTTGCGGCTGCTGTCGGCGTTGACCCCGGCTTCGATAACGCCGTTGTTGGTCAGTTGGCCGCCAGCACTCAAATTGATGCGGTCGCGGGCGGCGAGGGATTGCTGGTTGCTCAGATCACCCTGGGTTTGCACGTTGAGGGCGGTGCCGGCGTAGACCGGAGCACGGGCGTCGAGGCTGCTGGCTTTGATGTTCACCGCGCCATTGGCCGCCGAGGTGTCGGCCAGGCTCAGGTGGCCGTTGGCATCGAGCTGGATGTCGCCACCGCTGGCGATCAGTTTGCCGTCGAGTTTGACCCCGACACCGGCTTCGGTGCCGACCAGTTTGATAGCCCCGGCGTACATGCCGCCGAGCGCCGAAGAGTCGATAGCCAGTGCCGGTTGCGAGCTGCCGTCGTTGGCCCGCGCCGTGGCATTGAGAGTGTCGGCGTTGACGTCGTTGCGACCGGCAACGATGGTCAGGTTATTCGCCTGGATCTGCGCATTGATCTTCGCGCTGCGGGTGATGATTTCGAAACGGTCGACGTTGGTGGCGTTGATCCCGGTGCCGTCGATGGAGACGCTGCCCTGATCGACCTGAAAGCGGTCCAGTCGACCGTTGTCGAGCACCGGCTTACCGGTGGTCAAGGTCACCCGTGGGGTGTTGATAAACCCGCAGCCATTGCAGCTGATGCCATAGGGGTTGGCGACGATCACCCGCGCCGACTGCCCCGCCACTTCGGTGTAACCGCTCAACCGGCTGGGGCTGCCGCCGTTGACTTCGTTGAGGATGGTTTGTGCGGAAACGCCCTGTAGATTCGGGTTGCCTAGGATAATCCCCCCCAGTTGCGTGGCCTGCGTTCGGGCCGTGGCGTTGTTGAGAATGACCCCGTTGGTATCGACGTTGTAGTCGCGGAACTGGTTGTGCGACAGACCGCTGCCGTTGGGCGCGGCGATGTTGACGATCGGCACGCCATTACCCGCACGGTCCAGCGTCGTACCCGGCGCGCTGACCACTATGCCGTCCGCCTGCGCCCACATCGGTTGCCAGAACATGACGTTGGCCAGCAGGAACGCCAGGCCGCGCTTAGGCATGCCCATGAAACGTTCACGGGGAATCACGGCAGCAGAAGGCTGGCCGGCCAGAAAGGCCAGTTGGCGAACGTCCATATTCAGGTCTCGACAAAGCGGAAAGTTAGAGGAAGAAATCCACGCGGAAATAGATCGGGGCTTCGCGCTCGGTCAACGCATCCGGGCGTTCCAGAGAATGGGCGAAGGTCACGCTGGCAGACACATGCTGCCCTTTGGCAAACAGCTCGATCGAGTTGCTGGACATCCGCCCATGTTGCTCGCCGTTGTAGCGGTCATGACTGATCACGCCCTGGTCGTAACCCAGGCTAGTGCCATACTCGGCGAACACCGGGCGCAGCCACGCCCAATTCACCGGACGACTCCAACGCAGGTCGTTGCGCCAGTAGCCACCACTGTCACCGGACAACGACTGGTCCTTGTAACCACGGATCGACGACAACCCGCCCAGGCTGGTGCGTTGCGGGCTGAACAGCACGTCCTCGCTACGCTGGCCAGTCATCAGGCTGCTGAAGCTCAATGACTCGCCCCAGAGTTTGAACGGCTGCAAGTAGCTCAGGGTGCCTGTGTATTTGCGGTACCGCGCATCCGGCTCGCCCGGGCCCGGATGACCGTTGCTCTGGGCATCGAAGGCGCCGATACCTTTCTGCATGCCAAGGTCGAGGTTGACGAAGGCCGAGCCGACACGCCGTCCGTGGTTGATCCCGAACTGTGCTTCGCTCAGATGGTTGCTGCTCTGGGCCAGCTTGCTGTCTTCGATGAAGTTGTTGTTACGCGAGTGAGACACGCCGGCACTCAAGGACGTCTTGCTGACGGCATCGCGATAGATCACTCGCTCGGCCTTGAACTGGTGAGTCTTGCTGTCGCCAGTCTGTTTGAAGTTGTAGCCATTGGCGGCAATCTGCGAGCGGTAATCGCTCTGGCTGTAGCTGTAGTTGAAGCTCCACCAGCCCCACGGCAGGTTGTAATCGAGCATGGCGCTGCTCGATGTGTGGTTATGATCGCTCACCGCATCATGACCACCGCGCAACATCAGCTGGTCCGCCAGCCCTAGCGGGCTGTCCCAGTCAAAGGTCGTGCCCCACCGCTGTTCGCCGGTGCTGCGCTGGCCTTCGTTAGTGCGCGACAAGCCGGCGCGCCAGGGCTTTTGCGGGGTGTTCTTGACCAGCACTTCGCTGCCGCCCACCTCCTTGCCCGGTGCCAATTCCATCTGAGCCTGATTGGAGGGCAAACGGTTCAACTGATCGACTAGTTGCTCAATCTCGCGCAGGTTGACCAGGTCACCGGTCTTGCCAGGAAAAGCCATGGCCAACTCACGGTCTGACAGCTTGCTGCCATCTGCGCCCTTCAAGCCTTCGAGCTTGCCCTCGACCACCAGCACCTTCAAATGACCGGCAGACAAGTCCTGCTGCGGCAAGTAAGCGCGACTGGTGACCAGACCTTTCTCGAGGTAGTCATCGGTGATGACTTTCAGCAACTCGTTGAGCTGAGTGACGCCCAGGCACTGGTCGATGTAAGGCTTGAGCAAACGCTCGCGCTCACGGGCCGAAAGGCTGTCAGCACCTTTGAGTTCGATGTCTTTGATCGGGAAACAGCGGGTATCGGCAGGCGCTGTCGGGGCCGTCGGCTTGGCCGCTTTGCCGGGCAGTTCCTTAAGTTCTTCGAGACGTTGGCGCTGCTCTTCGAGCAGGCGATCCTGGCGATCGCGGATCAGATCTTGATCACCGGGGGTGGGTGCGGCATGGGCAAGGTTTACGCTGGTGAAACACAGCAATAGACACGGCAAAGCCGCACACGACCTCTTTCCGAGGGTGTGCAGGTACATGTTCGATCCCTCGAAACGACAAGTGATATCCATATGACGGCGCGATGTTAAGTTCGCATCCTCTGACGTCAACAAGCAGAGTATGTCTTGACTGGCTCGTACATGACTCCTGACGGCGCTGGCGTCAGGCTCGACCTCACGATCGCCATAAGCCAAAAATGAAAAAACCCGGACACTGTCCGGGTTTTTTATGGAATCGCCAAGGCGCGTTATTCAGCGGCCGGTGCTTGCGGCTTGCGGCGCTTGAGCGGCGCCATGCCGTCCTTGCTGACCAGCGACAGGGCGTCGGTCTTCGGGCGGTTGGCGATTTTGCGCTTGGTCGGAGCCTTGGCTCCGGTCTTTTTCTTGTCGCCTTTGGCGTCGACCTTTTTCTTCTTCACGCCAACGGCTTTGCCCGAGGCCTTGACCTTTTTCGGTCCGCCGTAGGTGCCTTTGACTTCCTTGATGGTGCGGCGCTCGAAGCTCTGCTTGAGGTAGCGCTCGATGCTCGACATCAGGTTCCAGTCGCCATGGCAGATCAGCGAGATGGCCAGGCCATCGTTGCCGGCACGGCCGGTACGACCGATGCGGTGAACGTATTCGTCGCCGCTGCGCGGCATGTCGAAGTTGATCACCAGGTCCAGGCCTTCCACGTCCAGGCCGCGAGCGGCAACGTCGGTGGCGACGAGGATCTTGACCCCGCCCTGCTTCAGACGGTCGATCGCCAGCTTGCGATCCTTCTGGTCTTTCTCGCCGTGCAAGACGAACGCCTTGTACTCCTGCGCCACCAAACGGCCGTAGATACGGTCGGCCATGGCTCGGGTGTTGGTGAAGACGATGGCCTTCTGGTAGGTCTCGTTGGCCAGCAACCAGTTAACGATCTGTTCTTTGTGCTGGTTGTGGTCAGCGGTGATGATTTGCTGACGGGTGGTGTCGTTCAACTGGCTGACCGCGTTGAGCTGCAAGTGCTCAGGGTTGTTCAGGACCTTGGCGATCATCTCGCGCAGGCCCGAACCGCCGGTGGTGGCAGAGAACAGCATGGTCTGCTGACGGTTGGTGCACTCGTCGACCAGACGCTGTACGTCTTCGGCAAAGCCCATGTCGAGCATGCGGTCGGCTTCGTCGAGCACCAGCACTTCAACTTCTTTCAAGTCGAGGTTGCCGGCGTTCAGTTGCTCGATCATCCGGCCCGGGGTGCCGATCAGGATATCCGGCACCTTGCGCAGCATGGCGGCCTGGACCTTGAAGTCTTCACCGCCGGTGATCAGGCCGGACTTGATGAACGTGAACTGCGCGAAGCGTTCAACTTCCTTGATGGTCTGCTGGGCCAGCTCGCGGGTCGGCAGCAGGATCAGGGTCTTGATGCTGACGCGGACTTTGGCCGGGCCGATCAAACGGTTGAGGATCGGCAATACGAATGCAGCGGTTTTGCCGCTACCGGTTTGCGCAGTCACCCGCAGGTCACGCCCTTGGAGCGCGAGCGGGATAGCCGCTGCTTGCACTGGCGTTGGCTCGACAAATTTAAGCTCGGCCACGGCTTTGAGCAGGCGTTCGTGCAGGGCGAATTGGGAAAACACGGGTGCTACCTCGAAGAAATACAAAAAATCAGCTGCATAGGGTAACGGTTTCGAGCGCGAAGGCCGAGTTTCTTTATGCAATCGGACGCAAACAATGGCGATTTTGTTAGCGGATTTGTCCCTGAACGTAACTCGATGCGTCTTAAATGCTCTAATCGCCCCCTCTCGTCCTACAGAAGAATCGTTTTAACCCATGGATCTCAAACAGCTCTGGCTCAATACCCAAGACCTTTGGGGCGCTCTCGACCAGCACCCGCTTCTGCATTCCAGCCTGGCGCTGATGGTGTTGTTGGTGATCGCCTTGCTGCTCGGACGAGTGGCGCGTTATGTGGTGCTGCACGCCGTCAAATTGCTTGGCCGGCAACCGGCGATGCAGTGGTTCAACGATTTGTTCCAGAACAAGGTGTTCCATCGCCTGGCGCAAATGACCCCGTCGCTGGTGATCCAGTTCGGTTTGAACCTGGTGCCGGAACTGAGCAAAACCGTTCAGAATTTCCTCGGTAACGTCGCCCTGTCCTTCACCATTCTGTTCTTGGTGCTGGCCCTGAGCGCCCTGCTCAACGCCTTGCTGGACATCTACGCACGCACCGAACATGCCCGCACGCGCTCGATCAAAGGCTACGTGCAGTTGGCGAAAATGGTTCTGTTCGTGTTTGGCGCGATCATCATCGTCGCGACCCTGATCGACCGTTCGCCGCTGTTGCTGCTGTCGGGTCTGGGCGCCATGTCGGCGGTGATTCTGTTGGTCTACAAGGACACCCTGCTGTCGTTCGTCGCCAGCGTGCAGCTGACCAGCAATGACATGCTACGGGTTGGCGACTGGATCGAAATGCCACAAGTGGGTGCCGACGGTGACGTGGTGGATATCACCCTGCACACGGTCAAAGTACAGAACTACGTGTGACCTTTGCCCAAAACACGCATCGTGTGACCTCACAACAAAAATGGACAGCCGAGGAGTGCGATACCTAGGAATCTACCACCCTGTTCTCCCAATCCCACCTCGAATCCAGCTCCTCCATGGACACCGACGTCAACACAACGCTCGATTCGCAATTACCCCCTATTCCCAACCCCTTGACAATCCCCGCCTACCCTCCCTCCAATCTCCCCCTCTGTGTATATGTAGACATCTGGCCTCAAGGGAAATGGCATTACCTGGCTGTCGTTCTGGATCTTTCGTGGGCCGAATTGTGGGCTTGGGCGCTGCCGAACAAGCCAGATGCCGAGGTGGTGATCAAGGCGTTGGACATGGCTTATGTACAGCGTGACAGGCTTCAAGGACTGCTGTTTCACGCGGATCAGGCCGCGCAATATGTCAGTCGCCAGTTTCGCCAACGGTTCAGGCGTTACCGAATGAATGCGTCAAAGCATGAGTCGTCGTGGAAACTGTTGGGATAATGTGCCGATGGTGCGCGTATTTCGTAGCTTGAAAACTGAATGGATACCGACCGTGGGCTATATGACGGCACAAGAAGCGCACCGAGACATCAGTCATTACCTGATGCACCGATACAACTGGATTCGACCGCACCAATTCTACAATGGGCTGGCCCCAGCTCAGGCCGCGCAAAAACTTAACGTCGTGTCGGAATTAGTTGACCACTACAATAGACCATTTCGTCATCGGGCCTGATTGTGCGGGCGTTGACAGATCCTATTCTAATTCAGAACGAAACATGCAAGCTTGAGACGCCGTCGATTCCGAAATACGTCAGTTTTCACCACCGCAAACCAAAATCAATATATGACAAACCCGTCAACTCTCATTACTCCGGGATCCCTGTATTCCTTGTAATTTAATAACCAAACTCGAACCTAAATAAATAATTACGTGAAAAAAACCGAAATCACCAAAAAAATTCGCTCATCAATATATGATAAAAACAACTACCACTCGTCAGGACGACGCGACAGCGGCTGGTGAGTTGAATACGATGGACACAACTAAAGGACAACGGGGCCAATAACAAAGACCGAGCCCCACCCACCTTCAATTCTTGATCTCCACTAACACAAGTTGCATTTCAAGACAGCTGATGAAAACCAACTGAGAAATCCTTTTTTGCCAAATTTTGGGAAAGTGCTAATGCTTTTGAAGCCCCCTGCTGCCACTGAAAAAGTTAGCCAGAGCGATAACACAAATATCGCAACAGTATTCAGAGCACAAAAATTATTCAACGTTGACCTATTCAAACGTTGCGACGAGTCTGAGGCGCGAGGCTGGATTCAACCGAGTGAGCATGGCGGAACTCTTTATCCTGTGACTTGCATTGATCATACAGTTCAAGTTCTACAATCCCAGCCTGTCATTCTTAGTCCTGATGGCTCGATATGGAAGGAGGGAACACTTTTCCTGTTGCGCTTGGCTCTTGATGATGATTCAAAAGACCCAGAAACCCTGCTCGCCATGGCGGGACACCTGGCAGACTTCATGAACACGCTAGCTAGTGAAGGCCGGCATTTTCTCGACTTTAGCGGGTATCGCTTCGAGCGACCAACTTACATCTACAAAGAGAAATTCAATCTACCAACAAAAAAACTTTTGATCTCCGAAGCAACTGCAAACGCAAAAATACGGACAATGATAACGTTCTATAAGGACTTGATGGAGAATAGAAACTTCACTCCTGAACAGCCCCCATGGAAAACCAAGAAGTCCACGATAAAATTTGAAGATGCTTATGGATACGAGCGCACCAAGTACATTACGTACACGGATCTAACTTTCCCCGCGACCCGACCTAACTCCACGGGCGAGTACATTATTGACGGTGGAAAGCTGATACCGCTGAGTAAGAAAGAACAGCTGGCACTGCTCGAAGCCTTAATAAAAACCGGGCATCCCGAAATGCTCTTAATTTTTACGATTGCTTTGGTGACGGGGATGCGCATTCAAACCATATTAACGCTTCGAGTTTCATCAATTCAACCAAGCGAATCTAATAGCTTCGATCTTGTACCAGTGCGCGCGGGGAGAGGTTCACTGGTAGACGCGAAGCACGACAAACCTCAGACCATCATGATGCCCAAATGGTTACACCATAAGTTGAGCATTTATATCAATTCCGATCGCTATTTACATCGAGCAGCGTTAGCTCCTGAGCAACCTGAGGGCGCGCAGTATCTTTTTTTGAGCAAGACTGGCACCCCTTACTATGTTGCGAAAAGCGATAGAGGCAGATTCGAAAGCAACGAGAAAGGCTCATATGTACGTAGCTTCATTTCAAAATACTTGAAACCTTTAATGCAAGAGTTGGAGTGTGACGTGGACTTTAGTTTTCACGACCTCCGTGCAACCTTTGGAATGAATTTGGTGGAGGAACGACGCGAAATGCTTAACCGAGGGCAGATCAACTATATGCAATTGATTGATTATGTACGCAAGCGTATGAATCACAGCAACTCAAAAACAACCCAAGGTTACCTAAACTTCCAGCAAAATAAGGACATTATTTACCAAGCAGATAAGGAGTACCAACAGCACATCATAGACATGTGCAACAACGAGATTTAGACATGCGCAACCTAGATAATATTTCAACCATTGACTTACACATCGATACACAACAGCCAAAAAAATATGGTGTGCGCACCTCGGTTTACCTGCAGGCGCTGTTGAAGTCCAATGTTCTAGAGAACATCGTAGTTCGCTCGGCGCATCGAAAACACCATGACGTTGGTGCCTGGTGCTTCACAGGTAAAAAAAGCGTGCGCTTGCCTAAAACTGTGGAGGTATCACTCCATAGACCAGAGCGGGCAAAGCCTATCCAAAATTTGGTAAGTGAAGTAATTACGATGGCATGTTCAGATAAGACTGCTGCCGGAGCCGGTTCAAAACTTGCTGACTTTGCGTTGGTTGTCAACTTCTGCAATAACAGTGATCTCATAGGCTTCCTTGAGTCACCTGAAAGCTATCAGTGTGCATTACAAGCATTCACTACACACCTCAAAGAAAGCGACCGAAAGGAAGTTACACAAGCGAAACTTCAATCGGTGGCGATAGAGTGTGGCTCGTATCTTTTTCCGGAGTCAAAAATTGATTTTAGTGCAGGCATCGAACGAATTCAGTCCATCACTGATAAATCTTCGTCTACAAAGCCGCCGCCAGAGGCTCCGGTGAAGCGGTTTGTCAATGTTTTCACAAGCGTGTTCAATGAACTGGCTGATTTCACTCTAAGCAAACATCTTTTTCCGCATGCTATAAAGATCGACAACGAACGGGCAGTTCTTACTACGGAGGCTTATCCATTCCTTACCGACAGCGTTGTAACGAACAAAGCTCGCAGCGGGCATATAAGTCGATACGTCGACTACGAAACCGGAAAATGCAAGCTTTGGTCTGAAGTCAACAAAGAGAATCCGAATGCAAACTATAAAAACCATCAATCCTTTGCTTATAAATCTGCTAACCGTCTCGCAGAGGGCAACTCTGATATGTACTGCCAAAGAATGGTTCGACTGCACAAGTTAGCGCATGACAGCTTCGTAGCACTTTTCGCACTCAATAGCGGGGAGAATGAGTCAACTATTATATCCACTCCTTGGAATGGCGTTTACGAGATTTCGAAGGGGAGCATAGGCACTCGTATTATCAGCATCAAGCAGAGAGGAGGAGTGCAACCCATCACCTTTACCGTAGCTGCGCCATTCGTCAAGCATTTCAAAAAATTCATTGAACTACGCAAGCACATTCTTAATGGGCACCAATTCGACAAATTATTTATAGGATTCGATTACCGAACGATCTCCGAGTTCCGTCAACTCGATGAAAACCTGCTTAGAAATCTTTGTGTGCAAATGCAGGCTATGGTTGACCCAGCATTTCCGATGTTGAGCTATAAAAAGCTTCGGGCGTATAAGGATTCATGGCTGGTAAAAAACTACGACCAAGATACTGCAGCTGCTCTTTTACATCATTCAGACAAAACTCAGCGAGCAAACTACACAAACGTTGAAGAAAAAGAGGCCATAGACCGAATAGTTGAGGCAGTCAGAAAAATTGTCAAAATGCTCGATAGCGCAGAGGATCTCAGAGTCCCATCAGGTTTATGCAGCGGCGCAAAACCAACAAGCGCAGTTTCAATCCCATCAGGCTATGAACCAGACTGCAAAAACAGCCGAGGATGCCTTTTTTGCAATGAATTCCGCGTGACAACTGAGCCTGAAAGTATCCACAAACTTTACAGCCTGGAATATGTCATCAAGAAATTCCTAGGAACCTGTAACGACCTTGATCATTTCAACCTTATACATCAGCCTGCGCTAGAAATCATCGAGAAACTTTTGAACAGAATTCACGAACTTAACCCAACAGCTATAGCTGGCTCGAAAATCATCCGGAAGCGAGTTTATGAAGAGCGTGAACTCACCGAGTACTGGACGAAATACCTTGAGCGTTTCATCAAAATTGGAGCCATCCGATGACATCAACAAAAGACACTGTAATGGCCAACCCACGACTTCCTATTATGAAGGACGAAGCCTCTTCACTGACAAAACCGGAAGTTGCCAAACCTCAGGTTTATTATGGGATGTCTTTCAACAATATATCTAAAGACTTGATTCTATCGATTGATGAGCACGGACAGCCTTTGTCGAAGCTAAGTGATCTTATTTGGGAGATGACCCAATTCAAACTCGTCATCACCGATAACATCACATATTCTTTTGCCGGATTGAAGTGCAATAAGCCTACAAACAGTGAAAACATCCTTCTGGTTCAGATTTTTTTCCTGATGCGTATGTTCTCTAACAAAGGAGCGACCAAGACACTTCGTGCTAGCAGCCAGTTTGGTGGGTTTTACTCACTATTATATCTATGCAGATATGCCGATGATCATGACATTCTGATCCGCGATCTTGTACACAAACCGGATCTATACAAACCTATGCTGGCAAGCATGGCTCATGCGCGCGCGAGCGTTTTGTGGCAAATTTTAAGGATATTCAATATCACCAAGTGCCCAAAACACTGGTTTTTGATACCAAACGCCTTCATGAAGGCGCTGAAAAATGTTTTCAGGGGCTCGTCGCATAAGAGTAAAAAACAACACCCAGTAATCCCACCTCGAATTTTGAACTTTCGTTGGGGTCACTATCATGAAGTCCTAGAAGACTTTAAACAACACCGCACCCAGCTGACTGAGTTTCTCCAACGAGCCGCGAGCAATCGCCTCTACGCAAGAAGCACACATTCTCAGTACATGATCAAGATGAGTAATGAGGTTAGCCAAGATGCGGCAGGCGAACCTGACTTCAATGAAGCTACGAGTATGCATGGTCTCGATCATTTATTCCGGAAATATAAAATTCTGGATGTAGCGTCTGCCCCAAATTTTTTGGGTGTTGCACAATATTGCGCCAAAGCTTTAGTTCATATATTGACATTTATGCGCAGCGGCGAGGCATTGTTGCTTGAGCATGAATGCCTTGAAAAAGCTACCGGCTGGTGCGAAGAAGGTGTTTATGTAGTTGGAATTTCAACTAAGGCGACTGGAAGAGCCGTTGACACCAGATGGATCACAACTGAACATATTCAGACCCCTCTTCAGACCCTCGTTGACATCTATGAGATCATCCACCCTTACTTGCCAATCGAGCATAAAGGCATAAAAAATTTTTTTATTAATCCAACTCATATCCCGATTACCAGGCAAAAGCAGCCTGGCTTATTCAATAAATGTGTTTCTTTTAACTATGAGACTCGCCTACCTCCGATTCCCATCGAAGAGGAAGATCTTTTCTGCCTAGAGCTAATCGACCCTAGTCGAGACTGGCGCTCCGAAAAAAAATTTCAGATCGGTAAACCTTGGAGTTTCACTACTCACCAGTTTCGACGCACTATGACAGTCTACTGCGCCGAAGACGACCTTATGGACATAGCCCCTCTCAAAAGGGTGCTGGGTCATTTGTCAGCAACAACCTCTGAACACTACCAAAAAGGGTGTTCAGCTGGGCTGATGAAAATGAGTGAGTGGTCACCTGAAATGGTAGCTGAATTCAAAGAAGCTGCTCTTGATGCAAGCAACGCTATTTATATCAGAGATATACTCTATTCCGAAGAAAAGCTGCACGGAGTTGAAGGTCGGAGGATTCAAAACGATAAAGATAAACAGGCGATCGTCCTAGAGGAAACGATTGATCAACTGCTCATCCGAAAGAAGAAGGGATTGATCGCTTGCACGACGACGCCTGTGGGATTGTGCCTTTCGATACTGCCATGCGAGAAGCGAGCACATGCCGATTTCTCTACTTGTGACGGATGCAGCGAGTCAGTAATAAAACTTAGCAAGCTCGACTACGTAATTGAAGTACTGCGCTTGGATCTAGAAACGCTTGACCCCGGATCTTTTGAATATCGTATGGATGCACAAAACCTCCAGGACTTGGAAAAAATGCGCGACCGCTTGGTTGCGAAAGCGAGCTGATTAAACATTTCGAGCGTGATATGACAAACAACAATATGACTAAAGACGGCGGTACCCGTTCAGACAGCGTTTTTCAGTATTTCGAGGCGTTGCAGCGGCTGGTGGAAGGAAGACCTTCCCGCGTTCCGATTGGAACAGCAATCACCCTCAATGCTGTTGCTTTAGAGGCGGGAAAAAGTGCCGGGAGTATCAAAAAACAACGCCCCGTCTATGGCGAGCTTATCAAAGAGGTAATGCGATTTGCCGCCGAACAGAAGCTGCGTGCTCAACCGAAGAAGCTGGTAAATGAATCCATTCGACGTAGGAAGGAAGAAGCGGAGCGTTGGAAGATGCTCTACCATCAGTCATTGGCACGAGAAGTGATGCTTTTGCACCAATTAGACGAAGCGGAACATCTCTTGCGAAATGATGAGAATGTATACCCGTTTCCACCGAAAAATGTCAGGTACGATCTTAGTGAGGAGTGAACGAATGCCAGCAATCCTCACGGGGGCCCGAAATTGAATTACGTTGAGCTGATCCAACGCCAAGCCGAGCAGGTCTTTGGCAACAAAGAAAAAGCCGACACTTGGCTGTCCCAACCGAAAAACACCTTCGGTGGCAGCACACCATTGGAGCTCGTTCACACTGAAGCCGGATACGAGCTGGTAAAGGCTGAGCTTGAAAAACTCAGTCACGGATTCGCCTGCTAGTGCGAGCTCCCCACCTCCAAGTCCCGGACTCAACATGATCACATTTGATCTCAACACAAACGATGCCGAAGCCTTGCTCAGACACGTCGAAGAATTCAAGCCGAGTTCGGGCGACCGGCGCGAGGACGCTCGACTGCAAGAAGCGTTGTTGGAATTGAAAGAAGCTTTGGTGTCGCATTTGGAAGACACCAGCACTCCAGCTACCCCTAAACCAGAGCGACGGATTTAGGTCGAAACGGGAGCTCAAGCACATCATCATCCTGGCGTGCGTATGAAGATCACGACCCCTCTCGAAGGGCAGCTTTGGCAATTGGCTGTGGCCACGCTCGGCGCGCAAGGCTTGGAGCAGTTGGTGGCTGAACTGCTAAAGAGTCATGTGAGGGCACGCGCGGTGAACATGTATGGATTTCTACGCCTCGAATGGCTCGGTCAGGAGGCATTAGAAGCCCTGCGCAACGGTCAGCGCCGGGCAGGAGCAGAGCTAGCATTTTTTGGGGATGACCCGAGTAAAGTCGCGATACTCCACTGTCATTCCGGTCACCTTTTGCGAGGCATCGTCCAAACTTTGCCTCCCGATGTGTTGCCAGAAAACTTACTTGAGTGGCGTATGCAACTCGATCTTGGGTTGTGATTCTATTTTGCGCCTCTTTGTGTCTGAAGCGCGCTTCAGCGAGTGCCATTGAACTGGCCTAATGATTTTGGACACCTCAAGACGAGTATCGGCAATCAAGACGATGGAAAATTCGAACACAAAATCTGCTCTCACCGCCCGCGAGGTCTACCAGGTACTGAAGGACGTCGCGCTGGGCACACGCACCATGCATCGGGCCTCTCAGCAGACTTGGAATGAGATTTACAACGGTCTCATAACTGTTGAGATTGACGGCTGATACCTCACGCTTTTCAATGACTCCGACACCTTGGCGAAGGACGTTCACGCGACTGGCTGCTTCACTCCTTGATCCGTCGCAGATCACCGCCTACGTATAAGCAGAGATACGCAGCAACGCCCTCGCTCCACATACGATCAAGCTGGTTACCGCGCCCATTGCAAGCCTACCAACTAGATGGTATGGTTTATTGGAATTTATAGCACCTCCCGTAAACCTACAGGGCTTTGCGCCTAAGCGAGTATCCCATGCAAGATTGGAAGCAAACTCGTAAAGACATCACCACCCGCTTGGTGCAACTGAATGGCCTGTCGCCAGAGACCATGAAAGGTGTGGCTTCGTTGGGAAGTGCCGGAGCGAAAACAAACCACCTCGACGCCAAAACTCGTGAACTGATTTCGCTCGCAGTAGCGGTGACCACCCGCTGTGATGGCTGCATCGCTTTCCACGCTGCTGAGGCCAAAAAGCTTGGGGTCACAACGGAGGAAGTTGCAGAAGCGTTAGGCGTAGCAATCAACATGAATGCGGGCGCCGCTCTGGTTTACAGCACTCACGTGCTGGACGCCTTCGACAAAGGGTAATTGGGAGCGCTTATCTGAAGATAGGCTCTTACTGAGGCAGTCCGTCCACTGATTAATTCTGAGGATTGGCTGCCACGATCGAGAGTGGCTGATATGAGAAAGTCGCAAAAGCCGATTCAAGTTCATGTGTGGTCAGATTACGTCTGCCCTTGATGCTGGATTGCTAAGCGCCGCTTTTGAAGCAGCCCCTGAGCAGGTTTGAGCACAAGTATCTGGTAGAAGCAATCTGCGCGCCTACCGGTTCGCACGAGACCAGGTAGCAGAGTCGTTCAAGGAAAACTCATCATGAGCAAACAAAAGATAACGTTCCGAAACGCCCTGGGTATAAGCCTGTCAGGTCTGCTTGAGACGCCGGGGGCGCCCAGAGCCTATGCATTGTTCGCCCACTGCTTCACCTGTGGGAAGGATATTAAAGCTGCCGCGAGAATTGCTAAGGCGTTAGTCGATAATAACATCGCTGTACTCCGATTTGATTTCACAGGTCTAGGCAGCAGTGATGGCGACTTCTCCAACAGCAATTTTTCCTCCAACGTTGCCGACTTGGTAGCTGCGGCGGAGTTTTTGCGTGATACATATCAGGCTCCATCCATCTTGATTGGCCATAGCTTGGGTGGAGCCGCAGTCATAGCAGCGGCGAAGCATATCCCGGAGGCAAAAGGCGTGGTAACAATCGGTGCCCCTGCTGATGCAACCCATGTCCTGAAGCAGTTCAAAGGGCACGTAGAAACGATCAGAGACATTGGTGAACATAAAGTAATGCTGGCAGGAAGAGAATTTAATATCAAAAGACAGTTTCTCGATGATATTGAAGCCCAACAGCAGGATACAAATATCGCTAACCTACGACGCGCACTGCTTGTTTTTCATTCGCCAGGAGACAGCGTTGTATCAATAGAGCAAGCCCAGAAAATTTACCTAACAGCTAAACACCCCAAGAGCTTCATTTCGCTCGATTCAGCTGACCACTTGCTTACTAACAATCAGGATGCGGATTATGTAGCGTCATGCATTACCGCCTGGAGCTCTAGGTACCTATAACCTAGATTCTGCCTCCAGCCAAAACTACCATTATAAGTTCTACTCATATGCGGTACTGCTCAATATTGGCTCTGAAAAGAGCTTGGAAAAGAGAGAAAGCGTCACGATTATAAAACGTCGGTGCTGCAATTGTTTACAGCACTCAAGTTTGGGATGCGTTCGACAGAACTTAATACAGGGCACTGCGGGAGCATCAGTACAAATGGCTGACTAGCCCTCCGTCCAGCCAATCAACTGCAAGATATTTCATGAATAAGCTGCTCACATCCTACGACCTGTCCAGCACGCTATTAGCCAACCGCGTCGTTATGCTGGTTGCCTGCAGAGGAAATTGAGAATGACCTACGATTTTGACCTTTATGTGATTGGTGCCGGTTCCGGTGGTGTGCGGGCTGCGCGTTTTTCCGCCGGTTTTGGCGCGAAAGTGGCTGTGGCCGAGAGTCGCTACTTGGGTGGTACGTGTGTGAACGTTGGCTGCGTGCCAAAAAAACTGCTGGTCTACGGAGCGCACTTCGCCGAAGACTTCGAGCAGTCGCAAGGTTTTGGCTGGACGCCGGGCGAGGCGAAGTTTGACTGGGCGACGCTGATTGCCAACAAGGATCGCGAGATCAATCGACTGAACGGCATCTATCGCGATCTGCTGGTCAACAGCGGCGTGACCTTGCATGAAGGCCACGCCAAGATCGTCGACCCGCACACGGTCGAGATCAATGGTGAGCGTCACACCGCCAAGAACATCCTGATCACTACCGGTGGCTGGCCGCAGATCCCGGAGATTCCGGGTCATGAGTACGCGATCAGTTCCAATCAGGCATTCTTCCTCAAAGAGCTGCCAAAACGTGTTCTGGTGGTGGGTGGTGGTTACATCGCAGTCGAATTCGCCGGGATCTTCCACGGGTTGGGCGCCGAGACCACGTTGCTATATCGCGGCGATTTGTTCCTGCGCGGTTTTGACGGTGCGGTGCGCAAGCACTTGCAGGAAGAGCTGACCAAGCGCGGCATGAACCTGCAATTCAACGCCGACATCGAGCGCATCGACAAACAGTCCGATGGTAGCCTGAAGGTGACGCTCAAGGATGGCCGCGAGCTGGAGGCGGATTGCGTGTTCTACGCCACCGGTCGCCGTCCGATGCTCGATAATCTCGGGCTGGAAAATACCGGCGTCAAACTCGACAAGAAAGGTTTCGTCGAGGTCGATGATCAGTATCAGACCGCAGAGCCGTCGATCCTGGCGCTTGGCGATGTGATCGGTCGAGTACAACTGACGCCGGTTGCTCTGGCTGAAGGCATGGCCGTGGCGCGCCGTTTGTTCAAGCCTGAGCAATATCGCCCGGTGGATTACAAAATGATCCCGACCGCCGTGTTCAGCTTGCCGAACATCGGCACGGTCGGCTTGAGCGAGGAAGAGGTTCGCGAAACCGGTCACGATGTGGTGATCTTCGAAAGCCGTTTCCGCCCAATGAAGCTGACCCTGACTGAATGCCAGGAACGCACGCTGATGAAGCTCGTGGTGGATGCCAAGACCGACAAGGTTCTAGGTTGTCACATGGTTGGCCCAGATGCCGGCGAAATCGTCCAGGGGCTGGCGATTGCCTTGAAGGCGGGCGCGACCAAGCGCGATTTCGACGAAACCATCGCCGTGCATCCCACGTCCGCCGAGGAGTTCGTCACCATGCGCACGCCGGTCGCGGGTTAATCGTCCTTCTGTGGTGCTGATGCGTCTGGGGCTATACGCCCCATGCCAATATTCCCTAATGATCAACGGTGCGACCTGAGCCAAGCGTTCCGGCAGCGAGGGTCGCCCTCTAAAGCTTGTAGATTTCTTGAGAGAACATCCAGGGGGGGCACGTCTGCGTAGTGCTTCCAGTCCCGCGCCAGGCAGTGATCGAAAAACATGTCGAGCGCGATTCCCGCATAGCGACGTCTGCTACGGGGAATCGCCCAAGCGCCCTTCTAACCAGTGGATGGGAATCCGTAAAGCATCAATTCGGCGATGTAGCACGATTGCCTCTGCAGTCTGTGCAGAGAAATGTCCTAAAAACGTCCCCTTTACAAAATCCCCATAAAGACTCCCCAGCAACTGCTGCGGCTACTGACCACCTAAGTGAAGATGTGCAAGGTAGTTCATCAGCGATTCCTACTAGCTATAGGGCTCTCTGAATGGTCATCCGTAGGATTGATAGTGCTGGGCTCCGCCTGTCCGAAATTACCCATCAACAGAAACACTACCATTCACTAGGTAGGTCATCAATACCAGATTTAAAGCCGCCCAGCCACCCTAGCCCTCCAGCTACGTGTCGCCCGCAGCCACCTTCAGAATGACATGATGACGCCGATTGTCGCATTCCTCGTTGCATGCCTACCAACTAGATGGTAGCGTATATACAGATTCAAAATTATCCCGAAAACCTACAGGGCGTTAACGCCCACGTGAGAACCCTATGCAAGATTGGAAGCAAACTCGTCAAGACATCAATGCTCGCCTGGTACAGCTGAATAGCTTGTCCCCTGAGACCTTGAAAGGCATGGCTTCGCTAGGAGGTGCTGGCGCGAAAACAAACCACCTCGACGCTAAAACTCGGGAACTGATTTCGCTCGCTGTAGCGGTGACCACCCGCTGTGATGGCTGCATCGCTTTCCACGCTGCAGAGGCCAAAAAGCTCGGCGTAACAACTGAAGAGGTTGCAGAAGCTTTGGGTGTAGCAATCAACATGAACGCAGGGGCTGCGCTGGTCTACAGCACTCACGTGCTCGACGCCTTCGACAAGCCATAAATCAAAATCCGGCCTTCAACTCTTTAACGACGTCGAGATTAGTCATGAATAAGCTGTTCACCCCTTACGATCTGTCAGGCATTGCGCTGAAAAACCGTGTTGTTATGGCGCCGATGACCCGCACCCGAACCCTGAACAACATTCCAAATGAATCCAACGCACTGTATTACGCGCAACGTGCTTCTGCCGGCTTGCTGATCACCGAAGGCCTGCCTATCTCCGACGAGGCTCGCGGCTATCTGTACACCCCGGGCATTTACGAAGATGAGCACTTGCCAGGCTGGCGCAAAGTCACTGAAGCCGTGCATGCCAAAGGTGGGAAGATTTTTGCGCAGCTCTGGCACGTTGGCCGTATGTCTCATGTCTCGGTGCATGGCATGGTACCGGTCTCCTCGGGTACGGTGCCTGCGGTTGATACCACGGTGTATGCGTGGATCGATCCTAGCAAATCAGGCCCGGTTCAACCCAGCGCACCACGAGCTCTGGAAACTGAGGAAGTAAAACGCGTCATCGCCGAGTTTGTGAAATCTGCGCGGATGGCAATGGACGCAGGTTTTGATGGTATCGAAATCATGGCTGCGAACGGCTTTCTGTTCGATCAGTTCCTGAGCAGCGCCCTGAACACTCGAACCGACCAATACGGTGGCTCCATTGCCAACCGTCAGCGCTTCCTGCTGGAGACCATTGACGCAATCGCTGCCGAAATCGGCGGCTCGAAGATTGGCGTGCGTTTCTCGCCGTTTGGCCGCCTGTATGACTTTGGCGTGTACGAAGGCGAAGAAGAAACCTGGATGAGCATGGCAGCTGCGCTCAATGACCGCGAACTGGCGTTCGTTCACCTGAATTACCAACCGACCATCGTCGCCGCCCAAACGCCTCCGGGTTTCGGCGCTGCATTCCGCGAAGCCTACAAAGGCACCTTGATGGCTGCCGGCGGCTTCACCAAAGAGATCGCAGAGTCTGAACTGGCCAAAGGTGAACTCGACCTGATCGCTTTCGGCACCGCCTACATTGCCAACCCTGATTTGGTAGAGCGTATGCAGAACGGCTGGCCATTGGCAGAGGGCGACCGCGCGACCTACTACGGCGTCAGCGACTCGATTGATAAGGGGTATACCGATTACCCGAATTACGTTAACGCACATCAGGCTGTTCCGGCTGAAGCGTAATTACGTTAAGGCACAGCCTACGTTCAGTTATGCGTGGGCTGGCCTGCTCTGCACCTTAACTAGGTTTTAAATATTAATTTGAAAAGTGTTAGGGAGAGAAGTTATGAACCGTAAGATTGTTTCCGGGTTATTTTTATCAGCCATTGGAATATACATCTTGGGGCCTCAATCTCCGATACGTGCCGAAGCGCAAGCGTCCTCCGCAAGCTCTGTATTGTTTGTTGATAGCCAAGCCACACCTACCGCAGTCGCATCTGATGGTTCGGATCATGCCGGTGCAGGCGCATTGGCTCGAAGCGGTGCTGAGCGTGACAAAGGCCAGGTGGCCGCCGACGGTGCTGATCATGTCGGGGCAAAAGGTGTCGCCGCTGATGGCGCCGATCATGTCGGCGCAAAAGGTATCACCGCTGATGGCGCCGATCATGTCGGGGCAAACCGCCAGGCCGCTGATGGCGCCGATCACGTCGGGGCAAACCGTCTGGCCGCTGATGGCGCCGATCACGTCGGGGCAAAAGGTCTCGCCGCTGATGGCGCCGATCATGTCGGGGCAAAAGGTCTCGCCGCTGATGGCGCCGATCATGTCGGGGCAAACCGCCTGGCCGCTGATGGTTCGGATCGCGTGGGTAAAAATCAAGTTGCTTCCAATGAAACTAGAATTCGGATCGGTGGTATTGGCTCCGATGCAGTGGCTTCATTTAGATAGTTTGTCTACCCAAACCATGTCAACGCTGACCAGCGCTGTTCTGGCTGAAGCGTAATTGCCTTAAGACAAAGCCTACGTTCAGTCGTGCGTGGGCCGGCCTGTCATAACGCGGGCTTTGCCTCTCACGCGTATGTGCAAAGAGTGTATTGCAACCCGCTTTCCTAACGTCACGAAGATATGGGCGCCTTCGACACTGACCTTAAGCCCTCATTGAAATGGAGCACACTATGCCGTTAGTAATTATTAAAGGTATCGAAGGCGTTTTCACGGAAGAGCAAAAAGCCGAGGCGATTCATAAAGTTACCGAGGCCATGGTCTCAGTTGAGGGCGAAAACATGCGCGCCCTCACTTGGGTTCTTTTCGAGGAAGTTAAAAGCGGCAGTTGGGGTATTGCAGGAGAGCCGATCACCGCAGAAAAGGTGCTTAAGCTGCAAGCTGGCGAATAAGGCGCTGCCCTGCTAATCAAGCCTTTTCTGGATTTGATGCATCTCGTTCCTTGGGATTTGGCATCTTCTCCAGGGGGGGCTTTTTCATTCAAAAGACATTAATTGACCTCAAAGTGCTTGAATGAAAACCATCCTTTACGTGGGGGTGGGCTCTATCACTCATCGACCTAACGGACATCCTGGAGGTCATCTTGATTCTTATCATTTACGCTCATCCATACCCCGAAAAATCACTCGTCAATAAAGCAATGCTCGAACGCGCATCCAGCAATCCGAACATCGCCATACGCTCCCTATATGACCTTTATCCGGACTTCAACATCGACGTTGAGACTGAACAGAGAGCGGTCGAACAAGCACAGATGCTCGTATTGCAACATCCGATGTATTGGTACAGCTCCCCGCCTCTTTTGAAATTATGGATCGATAAAGTATTCACTCACGGTTGGGCATACGGCAAAGGCTCTGTCGCCCTCAAAGATAAGAGTCTGATGTGGGCCGTCACGACGGGTGGCGAGCACGATCATTTCCAAATAGGCGACCACCCAGGTTTCTCGGTGTTGGCTCAACCCCTCCACGCAACGGCAATCTATTGCAACATGCGCTGGCTGAACCCGGTGGTGGTGCACGGCGCGTATGCAGCTGCACCCGACTCCCTACACTCACAAATCGAGCACTATTACGCGCGCTTGGCCTCCTGGAAGGAAGATTGATATGGAGACTCACAGTCTGATTGAAATGCTCATTTACTTGGGCTCAGCTGCCTTGATAGTCCCCATCGCCGTTCGGTTGGGGCTGGGCCCGGTATTGGGCTATTTGCTTGCCGGTTGTCTGATCGGCCCGTGGGGCCTGAAGCTGGTAACGGATGTGGAATCCATCCTGCACTTTGCTGAAATCGGCGTAGTTTTGATGTTGTTTATCATTGGTCTCGAACTTGATCCCAAACGTCTTTGGGCCATGCGCCGAATGGTCTTCGGTGGCGGCGCATTGCAGATGCTTGCCTGCGGTGTTGCAATTGCCGTGTTTTGCGCCGCACTTGGCTTGAACTGGACAGCAGCACTGTTGGTTGGGTTGACGCTGAGTCTGTCGTCGACCGCCATCGCCATGCAGGCCATGAACGAGCGAAACATGATCCCGACCGCCGTGGGTCGCAGCAGCTTTGCCGTGCTGTTGTTCCAGGACATCGCGGCGATTCCGCTGGTCGCGATGATTCCATTGTTAGCAGTAAATGGTGGTACGCCTTCCGGCGCGGAACTCGCGGTGTCCATCGCAAAAATCGTCGGCGCGATCGTCGCGGTGGTGCTCTTGGGTCAGTACGTCTCCCGGCCCGTTCTGCGCTTTGTCGCGCGCTCAGGCTTGCGCGAAATCTTCAGTGCCGTTGCGCTGTTTCTGGTGTTTGGATTTGGGTTGTTGCTGGAAGAGGCAGGATTGTCCATGGCTATGGGAGCATTTCTCGCCGGCGTCCTGTTAGCCAGCTCGGAATACCGGCACGCGCTGGAAAGTGACATCGAGCCATTCAAGGGACTGCTGCTCGGTTTGTTCTTTATTGGCGTCGGAATGTCGATCGACTTCGGTACGTTGATTGATGCACCACTGAAAGTCTTGACGCTGACCTTGGGTTTTATCCTGATCAAGCTGCTGGTGATCAAGCTCCTTGGGCGCTTCTTGAGTGTCCCGACTGAACAACGCTCTTGGCAGGCGGTATTTCTGGGTCAAGGCAGTGAGTTCGCCTTCGTCGTGTTTGGCGCAGCAACGGTTGCCGGCATCCTAGTCGACCCTTGGGGTAAAAGCCTGACCTTGGCGGTCGCACTGTCCATGTGCGTCACACCTCTGCTGATCCTTGTGCTCAATCGCCTGGAGTCCGCAAGTAAACAGGACAATCAGAAAGCTGACACCATCGACCAGCGCAATCCTCGGGTAATCATCGCCGGCTTTGGTCGATTCGGCCAAATCGCGGGCCGTCTATTAATGTCCTGTGGTTTTGAAGTAGTAGTGCTGGATCACGATCCCGATCATATCGAGACGTTGCGCAAGTTCGGGGTCAAGGTGTTCTACGGCGACGCGACCCGCCTCGATTTGCTGCACTCCGCCGGTGCTGCTCAAGCAGTGGTGCTGATAAACGCCATCGACAATCAGGACGATAACCTGGCACTAACCCGGCTGGCCCAAGAGCATTTTCCCTCTCTGAAGCTGGTGGTGCGCGCTCGGGATATGGGGCACATCATTACCCTACGCCAGATGGGCATAGAAGCAGTTGAGCGGGAGACTTTTGAGAGCGCTTTGTCCCTTGGACGCAGAGCGCTGGAACAACTGGGCGTCGGGCGCTACGAGGCCCGTGAACGCGCGGATCGATTCCGCCGCCTGAACCAGGAAATGCTTGAAGAAATGGCCGCGCAGCCCGAGGACGACACTGAGTTCAAGTACGACGCATACAAGCGGGCCAACGCCCTGCTAACGGAAATCTTCAATGAAGATAGAGCTCATCCGATCAATACCTGGCCGGAGCAAAGTCGAGCCAAGGCGGAGGAGAAAGATAGCTAACGAAGATCGAAAGATTTAATGCCATTTTGAAACCGGTCTACAAGACGTCCTTCAAGTCAGCCAAGATTGCTTTCTTCAACGCGGCAACCGATCGAGAGCCGGCCAGAACCAAACGTAACCGCCCTTCGTGAAAAATCGCCAAGGATGGCACTGATCGTATGCCGTACATCTGGGAAATCGTCGGCGAAACAGCCACATCAATCTTTCCGAATGCGGCGCGAGAATGCAGCTTGTCTGCCAGGTCATTAAAGACCGGCTTCATTTCCTGGCAAGGCTTGCACCAAGACGCCGAAAACAGCACGACGCTGCTGCCTTTTGCAACGAATCTGGCGAACTGTTCGGCTTTCAAGTCTACGATACGGTTCATTTGCACCTCACCCACAACGCCACTTCAAATCTAGAGATTGCAGCACCAACAGGTGCCGCAAAGCCTCTAGCATCAATTACATCCATCAATACCGCAGACTTGACCGCTGAACGACTCCTCCTCGCCCTTTGCTTCCAAATACATTTGATTGAATGCTTGGAGAAAGTCTTCTGGACGCTGAGCACCCGACATGGAAAATGCACTATTGAACACAAAAAACGGAACGCCTGAGCCGAATTGGGCCGCCACGTGCTCGTCTTCCTGCATCTGAAGGCGCAGATCCGGGGATGACCACGCGAGTCGAATCGACTCATCAGATACCCCTACAGACTTTGCTATCGCCTCTAAACTTTTTCTGTCAAAGAGCGATTTACCCTGGGTGGTACTTTGCTCATAGAGCGCTTCCACCAGGTTTTTCTTCACGGCTTCATCTTCGACTGCTTTGACTAATACGTGCGCATCCGCAGTATCACCAAACAGCATGGTTTCGAAACGGTAATCAAGCCCCGAAGATTGGCCATATTGCTTCACCGTACTCATCATGGTTACAGCGGCGGCTGGACTACCCAATTTACGTTTGAGGGCTCCTACCATAGGCTCAGCAGCATGATTCGGGGCAAGACGGTACGCTCTTACTTTGACTTGAACACTGTCTTTGTACGGGAAACTTTCAAGCGCATTTTCGAAACGACGCTTAGCGACCCAACACCAAGGACAGACAAAATCAGACCAAATATCCACTACAAACTTTTTCGAAACACCGTTCATAAATAACTCTACACTGAAGGAAATGAAAGACGCAGCCACTTATTGGGCAAAGACCAAAAGACTGTTTAAAAACAGCCCTTATGATGGCTACCGGCATGTTTGAGTTCATGACACTACGAGAGGGCTGAACGCTCTAGCGGTTGAAGCAAATAGTTAAATCCCGCCAAGGGATCCACTGATCTGCCTATTGTCCACTCAATGAGACTTGCACCTTCTAGCGTGCTCAGCAGCATGAACGCGTAGGCTTCAGCAGGCATAGGCAGCAACCGCGCGTTTTTCATGGCGGCCTCACTGATGGCTTTCTCCAGCCAGTCAAGTTGTGCCTCGAAAAAGCCCCTAGTAAGCCCTTGAAGCGATAATGGTAGCGCAGCCATTTCTGCCGCCAGTGCGCCACACAAAGGTAGAAGCCCTTCATTCGCACTGATGCTGAACAGGCAGGAAAACGCTCGAAGTCGCATCAGCGGATCCTGATCAGCGTCTTCGATTGACCTCAAGGTTGATTGGAAGCGACTGATAGAGTCCTTGATCAACTCTTGACCGAGGCACTCTTTGGTCGGGAAGTGATGATGAATACTGGCTTTTCTTATACCAATCTTCGCGGCCAGATCAGCATAACTAAATGCTGAGTAGCCCCTAGACCTCATCTGGTCTTCTGCGACTTTTAACAGCGCTGCTCTTGTAGAAATCGACATTGAAATCTCCTGCGGCCAGACTTCAGCCGCCCTACACCAGAAGCTGGCTAGCTGCCGCCAGCTGGGCCAGATAAATGGCCTTGGATAAACGTTCGAGCCATTGCACCTCCCAGCACTCTTGGTGATGGAATGGAAGTCGCGCTATGACGACTTCCATCAGATTGCGTTAGCTGAAATCAGGCACGAACGGCCATGATTCCAGCATCCACGTCCCAGATAGCGCCGGTCACCCAGGACGTCTTGTCCGACAGCAGGAACAGGATGGTGTTGGCGACATCTTCCGGAACACCCACACGCCCCAGCGGATGGAACGCGTTAAGCGATTCCATGGCTGCTGGAATTGCCTCTTTGTCCATGAACCCTTCATAGATCGAGGTGTGAACGATCCCTGGCGAGACGGCGTTGACGCGGATACCCGAGTGAGCCAATTCAATTGCCAGGTTACGTGTCAGCGCGTGCAGACCTGCCTTCGCCATGGAGTAGGCAGAGGCCGGCGAACCTGCCAATGCGGCCTGTGCACCGATGGAGCCGACGTTGACGATTGACCCTTCGCGCTTGGCGGCGAGCATGTTCTTGACCACTGCTTGGGTGATGAAGAACGTCGCACGGTTGAGAGACAGGTACATGTCGTACTCAGCTTCGTCGTGCTCGGTGAAGGCTTTGGGAATGAATATGCCGGCGGAGTTCACCATCAGGCTGATATCGCTATGGTTGGCATTGATTTCATTGCGAACGAAATTCATGCCCTCTTCAGTCATGAGGTTTGCAACTATCACAGAAACCGGGCCGAGCGCGCTCAACTCACTACGGACGGCCTCTGCCTTGTCTTGTTTACTGCCTGTCAATACCACACTACCGCCAGCTTTCAGCACCATTCGGGCAGTTTCCAGACCCATACCACTGGTACCACCTACAACAAGCAGTTTCTTACCTTTGAAAAAATCGTTCATTTCGTACTCCAGTTAACTAAGTTTCCGAAAATTGCAGCGCCAGAGGTCATTCGCCTGCTGGCGCTCCTTGGGTTCAGAGAGTCAAACCAGATGAAATCAGTCCTCACGAACCTCGAGGGTCGGCACCATGCGGATGGCTTTCGAGAAGTTGGCGTAGTTCACCGACGTCTTGAGTACATTTTTATGCAATTCTTCCACGCGCTCACGAGGTGCGTCGGTGTGCAGACGAATCACGACGCTCACTTCGTCGTACCCTGGGTTGACGCTCTCGTCGAGGCCCAAGAAACCACGCAGGTCGAGGGTACCGTCCGTCTCAATTTCGAGACTGTGGATCTTAATACCCATCATGGCGGCGTTGGCCGCATAGCCCACCGACATGCAAGCGTTGAGAGCGGCCATCAACAGTTCTTGAGGGTTAGGCGCGGTGTTCTGGCCTAGCAACTCATTTGGCTCATCGGCGACGATTTCGAAATCTCGCGAGTAGGTTTCACCGGCCAAGCTGTAGCGGTTGACTTTCGCCACAGAGCGAGTCTGGCCTTTCCACTCGGTCTTGACGTTAAAGCTCGCGTGACGCTTGGTCGCATCCTCAGCAACACCTTGGGCAAACTGCTGCAGGGCGGCTACGTCAATACCATTCAGGTTATTCGTCATTTGGTAAGTCCTCTGTGGAATGCATTTTTTCGCATGGGTTGATGTTCGACGAAAGAACTCTACCAACTGGTAGGATGGCTTGCAATAGGATTTTTGTTAAATCGGATGAGACACCCAAGCTGCAAATGAAGGATCCGGCTCTCAAGCCCTATTAAACGTACCGCATAGCAAAGCACCGCTTGTCCGAACGGACAGACGGAGGCAGCATATGAACAGGAAAGCGCACCTAAAATTTTGGTCTGAGCGGAGTAATACCGCTTAGTGGAGAAATCTACAGAGGATCGGAGGAATAACGAGGGGGAGCCCACCTATAAAGATGGGCAGAAACAATAACTTGCAAAGAGATTTGCTAGCTAAATGGCAACGAGATGTTCTAAGAGCAAATTACGACACGATAATATTTTGCAAAATCAAATCAAACCCAGACTGATCAACTGCATTGTCGTTGAGCGCCCAAGAAACAAAACTGCTACCTTCAAGCAAGCTCAAAATAGCTCGTGAAACCTCTTTAGGATTGAGATCTGCTTTTATAACCTTCTCGGATTGACCTATTACGAGATTACTTTCCAACCAGGCAATATGTATTTCGAAGAATTTTCTGGTCAGCTCTTTAAGGCTGTCCGGTAGAGCTGATAGCTCAGCAGCAAGCGCACCGCAAAGGGGCAGCATGCCGTTTTCCAAGCTATCAACGAAAAGCTCAGCAAATGCTTTTAATCGAACAACTACATTAGGACTCTCTTCGTTTATTGATTCCAGATTTTTATTAAATCTAAATAGATAACTCTCAATAACGGCGATTCCGAGCCCTTCTTTTGTAGGGAAGTGATGATGAATGCTCGCCTTTTTAATGCCAATTTCGTCAGCCAAATCGGCATAGCTAAATGCCGCGTAGCCTTTGGTACGCAGCAATAACTCGGCGGTGGTTAAAAGGTCGGAACGCGTACTCATAAAGCCTACCTTGAGTTTTTGATGCAAACATATTAACTGTCTTAGAGCAATGGTTCAACTCATAGCGATGAGAGAACGTCATAAAACGTGCTCTCATCGCTATTAAGCTAGGCCCCTACGTGACTGGAATTGCCCCCAATCTCTTCCGAGCCCTTTGCTTTGGAACGGACGGCCTTCGACCAACCCAGCATCAGTGCTCCAGCGACTAACGGTATAGAAAGGACGGTGTAAGTTCCGTTGGGATAATCGAAGCCCAAAAGAACCAATACCACGAGCAAGAAAACAAGAGTTAGCCAAGAAGTAAACGGAGCGCCAGGCATCCTGAATGAGACCATTTCGACATCACCTCTTTTCACAGCACGACGGTAATTTATTTGAGACAACACAATGAATGCCCAAGTCGAAAGAATCCCCAGCGACACCAGGTTCAGCAAGAGCTCAAATAATTGAGATGGAATCAAGAAATTTAGTACAACACCAAGCACGTTAATCCCCATGGTGACCAGGATTCCCATATAGGGCACTCCTTGGGTACTCATGCGTTTAAACATTTTGGGCGCCGACCCACCCATGGCAAGTGATCTCAAGACGCGCCCGGTTGCGTATAAACCAGAGTTAAGGCTTGAGAGCGCCGCCGTCATTACAACGATGTTCATAACGGAGCCAATGCCAGGAATCCCCAGTGCCTCAAAAAACGTTACGAAAGGACTGACGTTAGCGCTATAAGCTGTCCAAGGCAGAACAGTAACAAGTAAAAATACTGATCCTACGTAAAACAGACCTATTCTCCAGATCACACCATTGATTGCTTTAGGGATAACATTTTTAGCATCCGCCGTCTCGCCGGCGGCAGTCCCCACCAACTCTATGCTCGCATAAGCAAAAATCACGCCTTGCACAATGATTATTGCAGGCAGAAGCCCATGCGGAAATATTCCCCCGTTATCTGTGATCAAGTGCAAGCCTGGAATATGCCCCGCAACCTCATGGCCCGTAGCAAAAAAGAAAGATCCAATCACCAAGAACACACTGATAGCGGCGACCTTAATCACGGCAAACCAAAATTCCATTTCACCAAACCATTTAACACCAACCATGTTCATTAATGTAACTACACCCAAGGCGCTTAATGCGAAAACCCACTGCGGAACGTCCGAGAAAATACTCCAATACTTCATATAAATAGCGATCGCTGTTATATCAACGACGCCTGTTAACGCCCAAACCAGAAAATACATCCAACCAGCGACGAAAGAAGCACGCTCCCCCATAAACTCTCTGGTATAGGAGACAAAACTTCCGCTGCTTGGACGGTGCATTACTAGCTCACCAAGCGCCCTTAAGATGAAAAAAGCGAATATGCCACAGATTAAATAGACGACCGCAAGTGCAGGCCCCGCAATTTGCAGTCTAGCCCCAGCACCCAAGAACAGTCCTGTGCCGATGGCTCCACCTAGCGCCATCATTTGCACGTGACGTTTCTTTAAATGCTTTGAGTATCCGCTTTCATGGGAATCAAGCCAGTTCGACCTATCTTTTAGTTCATTGCTGCACTGAACTGCTGAGAGGGGTTTTATTTTTTGTTTTTTCATGTTTCACCCAAGCGATTAATTTGCAGTTTTTTTTCTTATCCATTGCAAACTTAACTTTCTTCTTCCCATTCCAAACGAGAAGTGTGAGAGAGGCCTTGAGCTCCCAATGTCATCAAAGACACTAAACCACTCCCACTCAATGCCATAGCACGCTCAGATCATCGCTTTTCGGTCGACCAGGTAGCGAAATTCTGAGACACAAAAAACCTACCATTCACATGGTAGCCATGCAAATAATATTTTTAAATATTTTCAATTCATTGTTTTTAAACGTATTTTGTTTACATGCCAACCTTATGGTAGACATTTAACACGAATGGCATTTTAATCTGAATCTGCGTTAGCTAGCGCGAAACCCAAACCTCACTAGCACAAGAAATGGAAGCCGGTATGAAAAAATATAAAAACGTACAAACCCTACTCGCCCACGCTTCTATCGAGCCTGAGCAGCATCATGGCTTCGTGAACACACCGGTTTACCGAGGTTCCACTGTGGCTTTCCCTACGTGTGAATCGATGCGTGAGGGACGCCAAAAATATACGTATGGCCGGTGGAACAACCCTTCAACGGAGGCATTGACTCAGGCCCTCCAGCAGCTGGAGGGTGCGGAAGGCACGATTCTTTGCCCTTCAGGGCTCTCCGCATGTACGACTGCCATACTGTCTGTGGTGGGAGCTGGGGATCACCTGCTAATTGCCGACAACGTGTATTCGCCGATAAGGGCTTTTTGTGAGCAGGTGGGTCACCGCCTTGGAATCGAGGTCTCGTTTTACGATCCGACAATAGGTGCCGGAATCGTAGATTTTCTCAAGCCAAACACTAAAGCCATCTATACCGAATCCCCTGGCTCCTTGACTCTGGAAATACAAGACATCCCTGCTATAGCCAAGGTTGCCCATGAACATGACATCCTGGTTATTGCAGACAACACTTGGGGCACCCCGCTTTACTTTCCTTCACTGGAGCTTGGTGTCGATCTATCCATCATGGCCGCCACGAAATATATCGTCGGTCACTCAGATGCCGTTCTTGGCACCGTATCAGCCTCCAAGCGTGCGTGGGAAAGCCTCAAGCGATTCCATTTCAACATGGGCTTGTTTGCTAGTCCGGATGACGTGACGCTGGCGCTCCGAGGGATGAGGACGCTAGATGTGCGACTGGAACGTCATTACAAAAACGCGACGATGGTGGCTAAGTGGCTGGAGACACGCGAGGAAGTGGAAGCAGTTTATTATCCTGCATTAGAGTCTCACCCTCAGCACCAGTTATGGAAGAGGGATTTTAAAGGAGCATCAGGTTTACTGTCCTTTGTGACCAAACCTTCCACACAAGCAGCGGCAGATGCACTCTTGGATAGCCTATCGTTGTTTTCAATTGGCTACTCTTGGGGCGGTTTTGAAAGCTTGGCGATGATCGCAGATCCCAAACCCGTTAGAAGTGCGACGTCCTGGGAAGTTGATGGGCACCTTGTGCGGCTGCATATTGGTCTTGAAGATCCATCTGATCTTATCGCCGATCTCGAAGAAGGCTTTACGAGATTTAATATGTTACGCGGCCAACACATCGCCAAATATTCATAAAACTGCGTAAGGCACAGCCCTTTATAGGCTGTGCTTGCCGCCTGGTAAATATTACACCGGTACTGCGGGGAACAGTTAGTGTCACAGCATATACTTAATATACCGTTATTCAACGGCGCTCGAAAAGTAGTCCTTCTCACTACTTTAGCAATGCTGGCATTCGCAGCTAATTCGGTGCTTTGCCGGCTCGCACTTCGCCATACAGAAATTGATCCTACGTCCTTCACACTTATACGCCTGGTGAGCGGAGCTATCATGCTTTGGGTGCTCCTAGCGATCAAAGGTGCTACTTCCCGTCCATCAGGAACCTGGCTTGGTGCTTTCACCCTGTTCGCCTACGCATTTGCTTTTTCATACGCATATTTGAATTTGGAAACTGGAACTGGCGCTTTATTGTTGTTCGGCGCAGTACAACTCACCATGCTTGGTTACGGGTACTGTAAAGGTGAGAGGATGCAAGGAGTCGCAATTGTAGGGCTACTTCTTGCTATTGGAGGTCTTGTGGCCTTGTTATTACCCGGGACAAGTGCGCCTGCGCTTGGTAGCGCTGGGATTATGCTGTTATCAGGCATTGCATGGGCCGGATACTCCTTGATCGGCAAGCAATCGAACGACCCACTCGCATCGACTACAGGGAATTTCTTGCGAGCCGTCCCTATGATGTTTTTGGCATCGATCCCTTTCGTACATGACTTTTCAATCGATTTATTGGGCGTTCTTTGCGCCATTGCTTCTGGGACGATTGCCTCAGGTGCTGGTTATGCAATCTGGTACGCGGCGATACGTTCGCTTTCATCGTTCCGAGCAGCAACCATCCAATTGAGTGTTCCCGTCTTAGCGTCTCTCGCTGGGGTACTCATCCTGGGTGAGCACCTCACTGTTCGTTTAGCACTGACATCGCTAGCAGTGTTAGGAGGAATTGGGTTGGTGCTCAGCGACAAGCGCTTAGCAAATGCCACTAACTGATCTCACGAATCCCAATCGCCACCGACCGGGGGCATTGGCTTCTAGGCGCACTATCTTTTCTCTTCATATGACCAAAAAAAGGGCTATCAAAGGCCCTTTTGTACTCAAACCAAACTCACTTGGTCAGCCAGGACTCGACGGCGTCAGAGCCGTACTGAGCCTTCCATTCCTTCAGCGTTTTGTGATTGCCGCCTTTGGTTTCGACGACTTCACCGCTGTGAGGATTTTTGTAGACCTTCAATTGGCGCGGTTTGCGGCTGCCGACTTTCGATTCGGTTGCTGGTGCGCGACGGCTGGCCTGTGGATCAAGCAGGCTGATCACGTTTTTCAAGCTGTAGCCGTACTCACCAAGCAAAGCGCGCAGTTTGCCCTCAAACTCCATTTCCTTCTTAAGGCCGGAATCGCTTTTCATTGATTCGAGCTCTGCGAGCTGGGCGGCCAATTGTTGTTCGAGTTTACGAAATTCAGCCAAACGAGACATGGGCAAGTTCCTTATTTTTTGATAACACGTAGTGTGGACACATAATAGATCGTTTTACAGCCCCAAATCTCTGTGGAGTTGGTCTTCTTGGATCTCTTCAGTTGCGTGCCCAGCCTTCACCAGATACCACTGAAGCTGACAACGTAGGTGGTCTTTGAGTCGAGACCTCAGCTCAAGGTAACCAGGAACATCAACACAGGATTCAGGATGAAGCCCTCGTTGCCGCAGTACTGCACGCAGTACCTGAACACCTTGCGGGCCAATGTCGGAAGCATGCAATCGCACTAAAGGATCAAATCCCGGGTGCCTCTTGAAACTATCCACGGCCCGCCGAATTAATGCTTCAAACGCTGTGGCGTCACATGTTTGCTGCACCGAGAGCCACACTTGAGATTCGAGTTCACTGTGCATTCACGCTCCACTCCTCACCCACTAGGAGCTCCCACCCAGATGTTGTCCGACACGGGTATTTTTTTCAAAAAAAACGCTCGTTTTTTGAAATCGAACCTGAAAGCAGCGGCTTACGCCGCACAGGGCCGATTTTGCTATGCCATGGGGCAGGCCATACGTCAGCGTCAGCAGGTACACCGCAAGAAAAAGGACAAAAACAGAAGCACTGCAAAAGCAAAAACCAACACCGTTTTTCCCAGAAGGAACGGCGTAAGGAGGAGCGCCGAGATCGCTGCTTTTCTGTTGCTCTCAAATATAAAGATCCGTCGCGCAAAAATTTTTTCAAGGGGCCTTCTGAAAAAATATTTCGGTTGACACGACTGCACAGCAAAGCGCATCGGTTCAGCGATGCGTGTGAACTGCAACCTGAGATCTTTCAAAGAATCTAGATCTACCCACACACGATTTATTGCCTGCGCACGAGCGCATCCTCGACCAAGTTCAAAAGGCAAAAAGATGCTGCATCCAAGCGCCTACTCAGGGCCGTTCTCTACTTCGTTCGAACGCGCTGGCTCAAAGATAAGGCGCCGCATAGCTCAAGAATTCCTGCTGCGCAGACCTGTTTGTGTCCCAGCGTTTTGCCAGGGCTGGAGGAGGAGAACGATAGTCTGCGACGGTGAGAATCAGCCGGTGCTTAGCTCTAGAGATCGCAACAAAAAAAACGGAACGCTCATCTGCTATATCACCAAAGAAAGCCTCATTCTCTACGCCGAGGACAATCACGTTGTCGAACTCCAATCCCTTCGACTTATGGATTGTCATCATCTTGATGGAGTCATCGTCCACGAAATGAGCCAACACCTGTGCTGGCGTTCGTGATTCAAAAAAGAGTATCTGCAGTCGCTCATAGGCTTGTTTAACCAGCTCTCGCAATCTGCCCCCTTGCCTGTATTCGTGAGAGAGCATGCAGACTGTATCCCGCCCAATCAGCGTTAAAAAATCATTCGCCCAACGCCGCATCTGCTCAAAGGTACACGCATCCCCAATCCGTCGAGCCTCCTCGCGAATGTTGGACACATGATTACGCAGGCGCTGTTGCACCCTGTAAGCGGACTCATCATCCATCCCTGTAACGTTCAGTACAGAAGCGATCCGAGCTTGGGCCTCCGCCTGCCCATCACCGACTACCACCAAGAGGAAGTCGAGGATTAGGCGAACAATCGGTTCGCTAGCGAAATCCTGCAACAACTGTTCATTGCGAAACGGCACTTGCAACAACCGCAACCGCTCCATCAAGGGATGCCCATAGAGATCCAGTTGCTTTGAGACCAGGATGCCAATTGACGACGGCTCCACCCCCTCTTCCTGTATCCATTGCTGTACTAAAGCACCAATCTTTTCGGCCTCATCCAAGCACGTTGCATATCGATGAATTGCGATCTGGCCCTCTTCCCCTAGGAGTTCCTGATCATCTAATGCCGAAGCTGGCTCCATGATTCGCACCATAGCGTTTTGCATTCTTCGAAGACGCGGTGCCGACCTGAAGTTGTAAAAAAGAGTCAGCGGTTGGGCCTGAAAGTCTTCAATGAATCGTTTGAACACTCCCTTTAACGCTCCCGCCCAACCCATGATCCTTTGCTTGTCGTCACCGACAGCAGTGAGCAAAGCGCCTGATCCCATGAACGCTTCTTGAATCAAGCTGTATTGCTGGGCGGTGCAGTCTTGAAATTCGTCCAAGAACACGTGGGTATACGTAAGCCGTACGGCGCTTCTTGCCATTTCGCTTGATCTGAGAATCTTGATAGCCAAGGGCACCAAGTCATCAAAATGGATCTGGGTGCCGGGCTTGCGAGTCACACCAACGCTGTACTCCGCATCCAGTGCATCTCGGCCTGTGAGCAGAGGTCTGAATTTATCAATCAGGCTTTTGGCGAAGGCATGAAAGGTGTGGCTGTCGACACGCCTGCCGTCGATCTGGCCGCACCGATCAAAAACCCTCTGCCTGAGATTTCGCGCAGCATCTGTCTTGAATGAAATCGCAAGAATACGTTGCGGATACCAACACTGACCGGTACTCAATAAATAATGAGCTCGCTGAGCCAGCACCTCGGTTTTTCCTGCTCCAGGCCCAGCTGATAATGCGATTGAGTGAGCGTTCTCCGAGATCGCGGCAAGCGCATTGCGCTCAAACTTCATTCCGTTCTCTGGTCGCCAGGCATTTAGGGCGATCATTCAGGCAGGCTCTCTAACTTGCTCTTGACCATGGCTATGAGTCGGCTGATGGACGGCGGCATCCATTGCAGTAATTGCTCATCCGATAGCGTGGCCAAAGCGGCAATATGCTCCGCAGGTTTGCTACCTAATTTGAATCGAGCATGGTACGCACCGAAATAGCTTTTCTGCAGATCACTGTACTGATCCAACGCAACCGGGGCTTTGCCAAGGACTGACAGAACGACCGGCAAAGCTGGAGCGACAAGCTCCTCAGGCGTGACTCCGTAAGCAATCGAAAACTGCGTCATCATGGAGAAATCTAGATCGAGTGGAGACGAATAGAAAACTCCATGCCCCTCCAGCCAGTTCACCCACGCGACACCACCCATCGATGTTAAAACATGATCTGCACCATTCCATTTCGGCAGCTTCTCACCCTGCTTTTCTTTTGCATCGATGACGTTTATCGCACCTAGTTGGTCGACGGCGTACTTCAATCGCCCCCAGCCCGCTTGGTGCCGACCAAGATCTAGGTCAAGCAAGGTGACATAGGGAATTTGAAGGCCGTTTAGCAGCCGCCAGAAGTGATTGACATGCCGCCCTCCCAGCGGTGCGACAACGACAGAAGAATCGTCTTCAGCAACACCCGCCGCCTGCAATAGACGTGGAATCACAATCTCCTCGCTGTCTCCTTCACCCAGGATGACCAAGCGGGAAAAGTAGAGCTCAGGAAATGCCTTAACTGCCTCTTGCACGAATTTATGGGCCACATCCGCTTTATCCGGCATGACGATTTGCGTCACTTGGGTATGACGAGCAGGGGTTAACCGCAGATAACGTATGTGCTCTGGATCTACCCGACGCAGCAATGCCGGAGCGTGAGTGGCGATGATGGCTTGTCCGTCATCGCCCGCAGAAAACGCCTTCAACGACTTGATGACGCGCCCCAGGTAATGCGGTGACAAGCTGTTCTCCGGCTCCTCCATCGCAATCAATGTGAACAGAGCTGGACGCAGTTTCAAAACATCAAAAGCTTTCAGGCTGCCCTTAAGCACTTGACTGGCAATGGCCTGAGACGTCAGCACGAGGGTGATGTACAGAAGTGATTGCTGACCATCGCTCAGCCTTGAAAAGTCGACTTTTGCAGCGTCATGTCCAGGCGTAAACCCTACGGTCAAATGGCGTAACAAGCTGTCCATTTCATTTCGATCGAACGAGATTGAGGGCTTCGCGTAAAACGTACCTTTATGCAGGCCATTCCAGGTTGAAGCCAGAACCTTATCGATACCACCTATGGCTGCGTTTCCAGCCAATAGCTGACTAATCTGCCCCGTCAGTTCGGCTAACCCACCCTGCTCAGTCTGCCAATCAGCCGAGCGTAAAAGCCGCCCAAGCAAAGAGTTGGCTGCGTACGAAATATGGTCGGCTGGATCACGCCGAGCGGGCAGGTAGTGGACTTGGATTTCATTGCGATCATGCTTGTTTACGGGCATCACGCGCGACGGCTCGTCAGCACTGTCAACCGCGATCACGTACTGAAACAACTCCTCGACATCACCATCTTCATCAAGGTTAGCCGTGAGGCGAAACCGAACTCGGGGTACGGCGTCTGCCGTGACAAGCGTCAGATGAGAGTAATTGGATGCAATCGTAGGTCGCGGCTCTGTCCCGGGCTCACGCAATTCCGGAAATTCAAACTGAGCTTCGACCCATAGCGTGGTGGAAAAAGTTGCTGCCCCATCAATCGCAGTTTTTTGGCTGTGAAAGTCTGATCGCTGTACTCTTCTTAGCTGTGGGTCGGTAGCAAACATCCTTGCCAGCGCCTGCAGCACAGCCGTTTTACCCGATCCATTCGGCCCGAGGAGATACGTTAAGTCCTCAAACTGAATCGTCGATGGAACAGGCCCAAACGACTGAAAATTCGAAAGTCGCAGTTGTGTAAGCTTCATCGTAATCCTTCCCCCCATGAGGCTGCTCTTTACCGGTGAGGCATTCAGACCAATCAACGCGGTAGATAGTGGATTTCCTATCCCTTGCACCTATGCTTCGAGGTGTGTCAGCGCACGGGTTGTGACGGGCTACGCCGGCATCGGGAGGATCAATGCAAGACCAATTCCCTGCAGATTGCTATATCTCACGAAATGTTCGTCTTACGCAGATTTTTTAAACCGTGCAGATTCTTAGATTCACCTTATAAAGCACTGGCTTTCAGCCATGAAGGTGAGCGATTTTGGGAGGCCCAACCTACAACGGCAAATGACCGGTACTGCTATTTACTTCGAAAGAGGTGTTACCGGACGTTGAGAAGATACAGCAACGTAACCAGGCCCTCCCACAGACCTCACCATACCTAGTTAGGCACGTGACTTGCGATCTGATCTACGTACTACCGTGACAAGGAAACATTGATGGAAACCGACCTGAAGTCTTTATGGCTGCGCGAGAACCAACGGCGCAGACTGCTTTGGACGCTCGAACGAATACGCCCCGGTGCTGAGGAGGCAAAACCGTTGTTCGAAGAGCTCAGAAGCATAGAGCGCCAGGATCTCGAAAACCCAATTGGTGACGCCTATTTGATGTCGGTCGATGAGCTGCGCGAGCGTGTTCCAGAAACAGAATTCCTAGGGAGCGATGGCCACCTTTTCGTTATCGTGCTTGACCAACACATACCCCTGCCCTGGCGTGCGCGATTCGAAGCAGCAAGCGCGCTGTCTTCACGGTTGCCGCAAGGCAGTTATGCGCGCGACTGGCGCCGGTTTCTACGATGCTGGGTGCAAGATATGCAGCACGTTGCTGCGCACAGCGAGTGGTGCGAGGTCGATTGAGTTGGATTTGAACATAAAGGCCTCACATCAACTTCCACCTGCGAAACGTATCTTCGAGACACCTGAGCGGAATCATCGGCGAGCGCCAGGCTTCCTGGGGCAGTCCTAGATCCTGTAGCAAATCCGGCAACGCCAGCAGCAACCGAGCATCCACCTTTAAGCGATCGAACAACCATTCCGGATCTGCCCTATGCGCGAAGCGAGCACACACTGCCCCCCAATCGACCGAACCTAGTCGTTCAATCTTTGTTGACCACCGAGTGATCCGCACAACGCCCTCGATATCCATCACCATAGGCGCAGCGTCGTAGATGGGTGCAAAGCTCACTCGCTCCTTGCCCCGAAGGATCGAGAGATTTCCGCCATGGTTGTCGGTGTTCCCGAGAACCTGGTTGATCAAATCCCGTCGCAAGTATTCGCTAAGCATATCCGGTATTTCAGATTCTTGGCCGGCAGCAATCCATGTTTCCGCTAGCCGATCCACGACATCGAAATGATTTAAACAACTACCTCGATTGCTGACGCCACACAATGAATACATTGACTCTACTGCGATGCGCTCCACTCCCCCCAAAGAGACCTTCCGATCGAATCTTTGCATCCAAATGCTAGGTATCTTCGCTGCTTCGTGGGTCAGACCATCGGCGGCGATCGTGTCGATCCCCAGCTTGCCCAGCGCGCGGTAAAAACAGTATTCGGAATGCAGGATGGCGCGGTCTAACCGAGTGGCGGTGTGACGCGGGAATTTAACAAACCAATGGCGGCGTACATCTGCGTCATCTAGCGCCCCCTCTGGATAAAGCTGACCCGACGCATCCTCCACCAGCAGCATCTTTGGTGCTTCACCGCCGGCCCCAAGAGCACCGCTTATAGCCATTCCCGATTCCCTGGCCTGGTCGAGAAAGCTGATACCTTCCTGAATAACCTCTTCTCGGGTAAACCCACCCGTCACTTTTTCAGCGGGATGCAGCATTCCGGTCGCACCTTTTATACGCAGGTGCCCAATGGGAGCAGCAGCGAATTGCTGCAGCAAAAAGAGATCAATCGACATCCCTGGCGGTACTGCCATTCTCGACAAGAGGTGCCGACGTCCAGCACCGGCTGGGATGATATCGTGCAGAAAAGCGGGGGCAGGCTCACGCCGAATATCCCACTCCAGAGGGAGGTTCGCACTGACGGCAGGCGCTTTAACCGTACCCAGTTGAACGAACTGATCCACAAGATATTCGGGTTGATAGTGGATGATGCACCGGCTCCGCAGGCTATCTCTTGATGAATCGAAGCTGATTACCATTGCATCATGCCAATGGTCTTCCGAGTGAACCTGGAGCGTGATGGATTCCATACATCATCTTGGCAAATTGCCGAAGCCTCACTGTGCCTTGATCAATATGAGTCCGCCGAGCTTTTGGGGTGCAGTGGGTACCCCTGGACAGCGGGGAATAGTTTCTCGATCAGCTTTTCTGAATCACTCCAATCGCGATCAAGGCACTGCGCCCAACTATGGAACTTTTGCCAATCTCGCAACTATCTGATGAGCCCAGACAAATTTTCATTCAGCGCTGAGATTGCAGGCACACTCACGTGCTTTCTTGCACCACGGCCAGCCAGGATGTACAGCTTGTCTTTGCTCTCAAAAAAGCACCCGTAGAAATCTTTTTGATAGCCGGTAATGTAGCCATCGCCAGTAGGGGGGCACGCTTCGCTGTCAAACACAGCTTTGCTTATGAAAAGGACAGTGGGCTGAAGTCCCCGCTTCCCAACTTCACGCGCCTGGGCCTCGGATAGCAGGAGGTCGAGCAACATCCAATTGCGAACAATACAAAATGGCTGATCCTCGAACTCCTCACGCGCCAGTTGAATGAGCTCACCGTCTTCAAGCTGAGAGCCTCCGAGCATCTGGGCGGGGCCATACAGCACATCTTCAATCAAATCTGCTTGCACACTGCTGCCTAGTTTTCTAAAGACTTATAAAGCCACACGGATCCAGACATTTGGGGTCGTGCATCGTGGGAGTTGGGCAACCTTGGATGCCGATTGAAAAGCCTGTCATTCACTAATGGATCAAATTGAAATCGGGCATGGCGCCGTTCTCATGCCACCAGTGACAAATCACGTACCGACTTCCATTGTGCGTTTCACAAAGCTGATATCCCATCAGTTCGAACACCCTTTCGAGCCTCGAAGTACGGATCGTTTTTCCATCCGAAAACCGCCCGCGTGCTTCAGAAAAAACCACTCCGTTCATGCAGGGAGGCTGGAATTCGGCGCAGCACAGGTAGCCTGTCACTTGGACGCCGAAATCAATTTTCTTGGCGTCCAAAACGCATGTTGGGAGCCCCATTTTTTCTTTCCTAAGCCTCGTTTATCACCACTAGCGACCTACCAAACACATCAATGAACTCGGTCGAACCGATCTAAAGCACCATTTTCAAAAAGCCAGTGGGCAACGACGTACACACAGCCATCAATAGTCGTGAAAACGTCGTAGCCTGCACGCTGGCTTCGATCTACAACGGGTAGTGCATGTATGGGTAAGCCTTCGGGGTACCTTTGCGCAGGGTCGCAAAACAGCAGCCCTGTGATTTTTGGAGGGAGCTCCAGAGCACACAACAGGTACCCAACGACGTCTGGATCAGCAATGGCAGCTCGCGCTCTCTCAATGACCGCTGGATACCTGTGAAACCTGAAGTCGGACAATCTCGCTCCGTAAGTTTTGATCCAGTACATCCACCCCCTCCTCCATCACCGCTCAGATTTCAATCGTGAAATCCGAGATGAAGCCTGTGAATTCTTGGGGATAACCACGCGGATTAGAGATGAGTCGGCATCCGCCCAGCTCGATATCAATAGCCCTGTGTGTATGTCCAAAAATCCAAACGTCCACCATCGCAAGAAGTGAGTTCCACCGGTTTGTATAAGCAGCACATAGATGGCCGTCATGCTTATCGCCTGCCACTTCTGCGATTGGGCAATGGTGCGTGACAGCGATTGTTTTCCCTTCGAACGGCTTGGCGAGTTCACCGACCAGAAAGTCGAAGGTATCGTGGTTTCGCTCAATCACGTCTGCTGGTCGCAGACGGCGGAATCTCTCCTCAGCCCTGATCACCTGGAAGTCATTCATCCACTGCCCGCACATCGTCGACGCAGCCACGACGTCGCCGGTCGATGAGAAATCCGTCCAGCCGGTTGTGACCAGAAAACGTATTCCGTTGTGAGTCCAAACTTAGTTTTCCAAGACATGAACGTGGGGTGCAGCAGCGTCTCGCATTTTGCGCAACGTGTGGTCGATGTGGCCTTTGTAAAACTCGTGGTTGCCGCTGCAATAAATGACGGGCTGGCTGAACACCTCGTTTGCCCAACTGACGCCTCTCGCTTGGGTGTCGATGTCGCCGGCCAACACAACGATGTCAGCATCCGTTGTGGGCGGTTCAAACGGGGCGAACTCGTTGTGCAGATCCGAGAAAATCTGGATTTTCATGTTTCGCCCATTTCCAAAAAGTAGGTCGACAACTGGAAAGCGCCATCCATTATCGGCGCCACAAATCAGGGAGATACAACCAAGGCCCTGACTCGATTTAGCTCTATATTGAAAGGTGCATTTCTCTCGAAAGGAACGTTTCGATGCTGACGCCTGCGAGCACCGCAATAGGGAGCTTGCCCAAAGGCCTATCCCACTCGTCTGTCTCAGACATAGCGACCTTGTCAGACCATTATGCCAATACGCATTTGCGTCTGACAACACAAATTCGACATATCGTTCTATTTGACGGGAACGTTTGAATGTCGCTTCGCACCGCCTATGCCGCAACACTGCAATTTCTGCGAGCCCACAAAAAGCTCTCGCAGCAGAAAATTGCAAAGCAGATCAACCAATCTCAAATCAGCCGCTTGGAGGCAGCTGAGAGATCGGTGTCACTGGAGGTAAGTGAGCAGCTTGCTGAGTCCTTTCAACTTGATCCGCTGTCTCTGCTGACAGTCGTTTACGCGGCACATCGTGGGCAATCACCACGCGAGACTCTCCGTCGCCTCCATGACGACCTCGATTCATCGAACTTGCTGGACGTCTCGGTTTCCAACGAACTGGACAAAACCGCACACCCTGTCACCGCGAAAGCGACCAAACTGAAGAGCGACATCTTCGAGTTGATGGATGAAGGACATTCACAGGCCGAGGTTGCCCGTCGGCTTGGCGTATCAAGGCAAACCGTCAGCAAGCATGTACGCGAGCGAGAAAACGATTGATTTAGGGGGGAGTGCCGAAACGCCTCGGAGGTGTCTAGTAAACCCGGGGCGGTTCAGTAAGTGCGGTTTTTTTATTCATATGGATTTCCCTACTTGGCGGCTACGCAAATTGGTAAACAACTATTTGGCCAACCACTTTCCATAGGCATCGATGTCAATCATGGGCACCGTACCGCTGAATTGGAGCTGCGCTATGAGCTTGAATAGGAACGCCGTCGCTGGCTTATTTTCACTTTCAAAATTAAAAGTATTGCCGCCGACATCGTAGAAAAAATGACCATGGGAAGCCACGCAACCGAGGTCTAGTCTTCCTTCAGCCGTATCCACTTTGAGAGCTTTATCGAACGACGGCCCCAATGCCGGGCTCCAATCACTCTCGAAGGTCAACAGACCGCCCAGGATTGGAATCAATGGTTTAGCTGGGTATACACCGCCTGCGTGAGGTATTGGCAGGCTAGTACGGTGAAGCTTGCGAACGCTGGCGACCTTTCGCTGGGCATAGGCGACAAGATCCGCCGAAGCTGTCTGCTTCGCTTCAAAAACAGCATAAACGCTTTCTGCTGGCACGATGATGTGCTCATCAAATTTGAAGATGAATGGGGAATACTGCCGATCAAAGACCACTACGTCGATCTGGTCGCTGAAGTTGCCCAGGCTGTCTACTACAAACGCATTAGCGGCCTGATAACGCTTGGGAAGATACGTATTAAGCATCTCGATCCACACACCCTCGCTCGCGTCACCCTTTGCGCCGGGATGTGCAAACGCTTTGCGCGCTGTTCCTAAACGGAGCTGGATATCGTCATGCAGAGATGCAAGCAATGTAGAAAGTGACCATGTTGACATATAGCCTCCGAAAAAACGGATATGGGTCGAGCATCATGCCTAGCACCTGCTCGCCCCAACTGGTTAACGATCCTGGAAAGCGGGTGTAGGTAGCATTGCTTTGGCTGCCAGTAGTGCTGTTCTGGCGTCCACTGCTGAGCGCGGGTAGGCCGAAAGCACAATGGCAGGGATCAGTCGCTGGTTGATGTCGGAGAATGTAAAACCTGGCGCATCAACTGCTCGCGGGCCGGTCAGCTTAACGAGCTCATCAATCGCCTGAACGCCCAACCCGATGCCTTGCAACTTGGTCGTCAGCAGATACCGCCTCTGGGTCTCGTCTGGACGGCCAAATGTCAAAACTTCCGCCGCACGCCGTTGGACTGCAGGGTCGAGAGCTTTTAGACGGTTGGTGCACATCAGCACAGCTGCCGGCAGCTTCTGATTTGCAATACGATCGATGCCGCGAATTAAGGCGTTTACCCCCGCTCGATCCTCATGGTGCATTTGAGCGTTTTCTCGGGATTGAGCCAGGGCGTCAGCTTCGTCAATGAGCAGCAGCACCGCACCCCGAGCCTTACCACTGCGATTCTTGAGCTTTTCAGCAGCCTCGATTGTGTAGTCGAAGGCAGCCGAAACCAGTTGAGTCATTTCGCCCACCCGCCCCTGACCCCGGGTCGCGAGACTCAATGGATAGAGTGTGATATCAATGCCTTCTTGCCGAGCGACAGCGTCCCCGATCGTCTCCGCCAATTCAGTCTTCCCAGATCCGACATCCCCAGCCAGTACAGCAAGAGGTGGTCGGCGCATTACGGTATCGACTGCAGCCCGAGCTTGCGGGTGATACTTCTCCGCCCACTCCTGCAAGCCAAAAGGGTTGACCAGCAAGCCCAATACCTTGGCGAGCCGATCCTTCTGATCATCAAGACCCACAAGCCGCGCCAGACGCTCCTGTGGTTCAAAGTCAGGGAAAGACACACGCCGCTCAAACAGTTCGTCCAGAGACGGTTTCACGTTCATCAGTAGCTCCTTACGCTTGCGCGATTGAGGGCGCGACCGCCCGCTGAGTAGGTTTTGTCGTTGTCGAGATAACCACTGATGCCGGGTTCCGATGCGCTGCCGCGCGCAAATGGCAAGTCTTTCAGGGCGCTCTCCGTATCTGCAGACGAAGCGTTATGGTATTTCGAGCTGTAAGTCAGGTAGCTATAGAAAGACGCGCCGGAAACGTCCCGCCCCTGCCGAACACGCCCAGGGTCATCATCAGAGCCCGATCCAATCAGGTCGCCCGCGGTGTATCTCAACGTCGGCTCGATCCAATCGTCGCCACGTTTAAAGCCGTACGTAACCTCACCTAGATACCCTGCCTTGAGCAGCACAATCAGCTCCGCCTCGTATTGCTCGATCGAGACATCGCTGGGTTTGCCATAGAAGCGCTGCATACGGCGCAAATCCGTTGCAACCTTGGCTGCCATGTGGCGGGCATGGGTGACGGTAAAAGTCTGCGACTCAGCAACCGTAAAACTGTAGGAAGACATAGTGTGATCACCCCTGAAAAGAAGAGCCAAAGACCTTCTGCCAATAGCCCACCGTCAGCTGTTTAGTCGGCGCGTAGAATGCGGCGTCGATAGCGTCACCTGCGTCCATTGCCGCGTCGATGATCGCGTCGACATTGCGCTGGTTGTACAAACGGGCCACGTTGTTATCGGAGTTAACCGGGTCGATGATCTGAACCAGATCAGTCAAAGGGCCCACCTTGGAGGCAGAGTAGTTATCCTCAAAGACGATTCGCTCGCGGAGCTCGCTGGTGACCAGATAGGTAAAGAACGCCTGCAAGGCTTCAGGGTAATTGGAGAAATTCACGCCGTTGTCGCTCAGCTTGGCAAGGATCAACTCGATCATGAAGGATTTGAACCTGAAGTCCTGACGCTCCTGCTTCATCAGGCGTGCCCAGTATTTGGCGAGTCGAACAACCTGAGCGAAATGCGTCGGGGACGCGCGTTTTCTCGCTTTCGCGAACTCAAGGTGCAACGGAATACTGGTTTCCAGGAAAGACCCATCCTCCTGACTAACCAGGTTGCCCCGCCACTGCGGTAGACCGGAGTACAAGACCGGTACGAGATCGACATCCAGGCCAGACCCTTTGAACGACACGGTTACCGAGTACGTCTGAGGCTGGACTTGATCCGCGCTGAAATTCGGGAACGCCTTACGCAGTCGTTCCGCCAGGTAATCCAGAAGAGCGCGGGTGTCGCGTGGTGCATCTGAGCCACTGATGTAAACCGCAACGTCAATATCATTCAGCGAACGCAGAGCCGTACCCTTGGCCAAGCTGCCCGATACCATCATGCGCTTGAGCGAAAAATCAGGATGATCCGACAGATAGCCCTCCAGCTTGTCCTGCAGGCGTCCTGCCTGTTCCCGGTACTCCTTCGCCTTTTCTTTGGGCAGGTTCACCCGCTCTTCCGCAAATCGGGCTATATCCTTGTGATCAACGTGCTCTTTCGACATCTCATCCCCCCTTGGAGATCTGTAGGTACTAAGGCCGGGCGAGGAGCTCAGAAGGCATGTCGTCGAGCCAAACAAAAAGTTCGGAGTAGCGAACCTTGTGACAAACTGCCCCCGCTTAGCGTCTTTGTCAAACGATTTGTTCGGAATCGTGGTATATTTTTCACCACTACTGGAGGAGATAGGACATGGCTACCCATCTCGGCGAGAAGCTCCGCGACCTGCGCAAGCAACGCGGATTGACCTTGGAAAAGCTCGCGGACATGGCGGGGTTGAGCAAGAGCTACCTATGGGAGCTTGAAAATCGGGAATCTCAACGCCCTTCTGCTGAAAAGCTCACCGCGTTGGCAGATGTTTTGGGAGTAGGAACTGCTTACTTTTTCGAGGATGATCTGAGGGAGCCTGAAGAGAAACATCTCGACGAGGCTTTCTTTCGTGGATACAAGAATCTTGAACCAGATGCCAAGGCGCAGCTGAGAAAGATTCTGGATACATTCAAAAAGGATTTTTGAAAATGCCTGAGCCTGAGGTATGGACACCGCAGAAAGCTGCAATTCGACTGACCAAGATTTGTGATTTTTTCAGTCAGGTTCATGGGGTTCCGCGCTTTCCCGTAGATGTACCAAAACTGGCTCTGGATACAGCGGAGGTCTTTAACTGGCCTGATCCCATTGCCAAGGTGGATGCGGTCGATATCAAGGGATTTGATGGGGCGCTATTTGCCAACGAAGCAAGAAGCCGCTGGATGCTGCTTTACAACAGTGGGTTGGAGTCACCCGGTCGAATCCGCTTTACCCAGGCCCATGAGCTTGGTCATTACATTCTGCACCGCCTCAAGCGCGACGAGTTCAAATGCAGCAGTGATGACATGCTGTCATGGGAGGACAAGAATATTGAAGCCGAAGCTGATCTATTCGCTTCTTTCCTGCTGATGCCGCTTAATGACTTCCGTAACCAGCTCACCACGAGCGTCGACTTCGAGGTGCTGCGTCACTGTGCGATGCGCTATGGCGTTTCACTGACGGCTGCAGCATTGAAATGGATTCAGTGCACCGAAGAGAGCGCAATACTCATCCTTTCTTGCGATGGATTCATGAAGTGGGCATTCCCCAGTGCTACTGCACGCAAGAACGGGGCCTTTTTTCGGACACGCCAAGGAGCTGTGGAAATTCCTGCAGGTTCACTGGCCGCGTCCCCTAACGTTGCGCAGGAGCGCCAAGGAATTGAGCTTCCAGCATCGCTATGGTTTCCACACGCTGATCGAAGCGCCAGCGTGCGCGAGATGAAGATCCAGTCCGAAAAATACGAATATACGATGACTCTGCTGTGCCTGCCGCGTAATGCGTCCGTATGGCCGCCCTTTGCTCAAAGCGACGATGAAAATGGCCGTTGGCGCCGTGATTGATAGGCACGGCATGACAAGCATGAGTGGCATATGAACGCGAATATCCATCGGTTAGTAGTATGAGGTGACGCTCCGGCACGCCACCAAAAATATCTTGCCAACCAGCAGTCCATGAACCGCTTTTACGAGCTCGTTGATGTGCATGGTAGAAGGATCAAACTCGTCGTGACTAACGAAAAATGAGAGGCCGGATGCACATACCTCAAGCCATCCGTTTACCTCAGCAACTCTTGGGTCATCGCCATGAGTGTTGTGGCTGATTGAACGACTTCATGAAACGCATGGGTCTTGCCCAACCAAACGGTCTGGCCTAGCCCAACACCAACCGCGATTACGGAGACAGCTAAAAACGTTGCACCGCGTTTCATCAGCCACAGCCGCCGCCAGATAGAGGCGTCAGCAGCAAGTGCTCTTTCATGCTGTCGAAAATTTCCCCCAACCGCATATACGACCAGACCGAGAACAATCCCGACGATCATTGCTACCCATTGCGTCATCGGGAACGCGAGCAACAAGGAAACAACCCGGCCTGGCCAAACGAGTTTTTTTGCATAGCGCTGTGCTTCAATTTCACCTTGGGTAGCAAACCTTGGGTTGTACTTTCTGATCATCAACATGACTCATTCCTTCTGCATCGGTTTGCCTGCTGCCGAACCGCTAGCACGCTATCAAATTGACGGTTAGGAAGGCACTCGCAGGCGTAACTTTATGTTGCTCAGTTTGATCACCGGGAGGGCTCACCGAAAATCTACTCAAGTCTGTGCAAAAATGCCGGACACCCCAGGGACTGCTCAGCGTTGCAGCGTAGTTATTGGGCCCGAATAAAAACGAATGCTTCAGGCCAATCACGCGAGGGACGCTGCATGAAGATATGTGAAGCCAGAACCGTCGAGAACCTGGTAGAGCTCATAGCGAGCTTCGGTGACGACGTGTTGTTCCGAGGCCAGACCTCCCATTATGGCGAGCCGGGAGCGCCGTCCATTGGCACGTCCTTCGACAGAAAGGGATGTATACCAAGCGAAATGCTCAAGTGGTGCCGCTACTCCCAAGGCGTACTGGATACGTTCATCGCAAAACACAGAGCGGACTTTGCCTACCAGCAAGCCCTCCTCCAGCATTATGGGTGGCGTTCGTTTTATGTTGACTGCACTTCCAACCCTGCTGTGGCAGCGTGGTTTGCGAGCCACAAGTATTCAGAAAAGATACAGCCAGAACTGAGCGAAGACTGTGATGAACGTTCAGTAATGCTCAAAAAGCGCATGGCCCAGTACACCCCCGAGGCTGGGGTCGGCCATGTGTATGTGCTCAGCAAGCAAGACGCGAATCAGGTGGGCTTGGTCGATCTGGCAACAGTGACCGTTCAAGGTTTCAGACCACGAACCGTGGCTCAGTCAGCCTGGCTTCTCGGCCCGATACATAACCCTATACCTCAGAACTGCTACCTCGCACAAATTACCGTCCCGAGCGAGGTTCTCCAGACATATGCAGCAAGCCGTGGATTGACCGACACGAGTACACTCTTCCCTTCAACTGCTGACGATCCAATCTTGAAAGCGCTGCTGGAGTTACCATGGGAGGAGATCAAGACGGCATCAACACTCAAAGACTTGCCTGTATTCAAACGGGCACTAGAGCTTCCGGAGTACCACCCAAGCTTTGTGAAAATCGCGCCTGCGCAAACGGCGTTTTACCGAGGCGCCAGGATCCTAGATACCCAGCTCTCCATTGATGGTGACTCTCGTGGCGGGATATTCGTTGAGATCCCAGACATGGTGCTCTACGGCACAGCCGACGCTAATAAGCCCCTCCGCTTCCCTGAGATCGAAAAACTCATTGAGAAGAATGGCACGGTAGCATTCGAGGCCGACGCGTTGATAAAGCATGCGAGCCTCGGACATCTGACGCTTTATCAGAAAGGCGTTGGCGTAATGCCTCGCGGGCCTGACCTGTTTGAAGTCTGCGAGCTCACCGTCAAGCACCCCGGGCTCCAGCTGACAGGCGCTGGCTTCATAAGAGGCTGGACATATCGAAGGCACCCAAGCGGTATCTGGGCACGGGAAGCGCAAGCCTCAGATTGCTCTTGCGGCAACCCAATCGTTCACGCCCAGCACATCAGCGCACTTCACATCGCAGAAGAGTTCTTGAGCGATCCCAAAGCCTTCGAATAACGCAGCCAGCTGACTCAGCCATGCTGATAGCGTTGGATCCCCTTCAGGGGGATATTTTTAATTATCTGTTGGCGGTGATGCCTGAGTTTGGATTGAGTTTGTATCAGCAGCCTAGTGGGAATGATTTACGGGCGGGGATGTTGCCGGCGGTGTTGGGGGCGAGTCATTTGCCTGAGCCGGAGAAAAGCCTGATGTGACACTACAATTGAATATGCGGCCAGGGGGCAAGGGAAGAATCCTCTTACCCCCAAATGCCATATATGAGGGATAAGCCTTCATTGGACTTGGACAAATAGGCTCCGCAAATCCTGCGGAAAGATCTCGTCTAGGCAAGCTGTTAATTCACTTTCTGACCACCACTTCACGTCACAAACAGCTTCGCGCTCCTGGTTGCTCCATCGCGCCCGAGAACACAGCTCTTCCTTCACTCGAACGACGTAGTAGTTTTCAACTGCGAGTACTTGCTCACCATCGGGCATCTGCCAAGGGAACTCCCTACGTGCAACGCAGTGTCCGACGGACTGAATCTCGACGCCAGCTTCCTCGTAAAGTTCACGAATGGCCGCTGCCTCGAAGGACTCATTGTCTCGCAGCTTTCCGCCAGGGGTGGCCCAATAGCACCTTCCCGCCAAGACACCACTGCCGTAACGAATGTTGAAGAGCAGTAGCCGTTGTGAGTCACTGATCAGCAATATACGGGAAGCTAAACGGCGTCGCTGCATCCTTCCCCAGCCCCTATGTGATTACGCTTAAGACTTCACTGCCCCTCATCCGCCGGACTTCTACTACAAAGTCAACGATGTTGGGGACGGCATAATCGACTACCAACTCCACGACATTTTTCACCGGTTTTCCTGAACGCTTCACGGGGTAATCTGGAACTCTACGAAAGTCATCCCTACCGCGACGATGTGGCATGGGCCAAGTATTGCCCGAATTCATGTGGCACAGCCAAATACTCTCCGCGTAAGCCGGGATGAATGCCGCCGAATCCAACGTCAGGACATCGTGTTCGAGCTTGCGGTAATCGCGTGCGCCGAGCAGACGATGCAGCCTTTTTTCTTCAGCCCAGAAGAAAACCTTGTTGTTGATCAGTTCATACCATTGGCGTGGTGTCGTCCCATCCGTGAGAGCCTGCAGCAACCGCCCCTCAGGCATGGGTTTCTGATCACGAAGCACAATATCGGAAGGGTCACCCGCCCTTACACTCATCTTTTGACTGCGGTGTTCGCTTTCGAATTGGGCGCGCTCACCACCTTCGACTGCGAGATGGTCAAGGACTGCCGTCGCGCTCATCAATCCGCGCGTACGAATACTGTCCCAGGCTCCGCGCTCTGCCATATGATAGACCCGAGGATAAAGCTCGATCAGCATTTCTAGATCCATGCGTCATCTCCTCCCTGAACGGGCAGTCCAGTTGCGCCGGTCGATCAAAGATCGTAAATCGCTGGGATCTGGCTCTCGGGTAAACCTAGTGTTTATCAGCGATACAGGCGCCTGCGAAACCCTCTCAAGCTCCTCCACAAATTTAATCGTATCAGGATCAAGCTGCTCGAATCGCCTCGCATTGCGATTAGTCGCCTTAAGGTAATCCGCAAAGGTAAGGACGATGTCGGTGGGCGTATTGAGCGCGCATGCTTTTCGAAATTGATCCCATTCGAACCATCCGACCCGCCGGTGACGACGAGTAGTTGATGTCTTCTCCGCTGTGTTCAAGGCCTGGGCATCGAGGCCCGCTAGGTTTGCGATTTCATCAAAAGTCGTCGCATGCTTGAGCGTCCCGGAGGTGTGGCCTGCGTCTCCATCCGGATCGCCAACACGGATAGGCATCGGTCGAATAACCATAAGGATTTTCCGGATCCTGCTGGGTGATATACCCGCCTCCGCTAGACACCCCGCGACGTTCGTATCTCTAGAGGTAACATGCGGGTAATCACCGTGAAAAATGCTCAAGCCGCTGCCTTGGGTACCTTCCAGCAGAATGGAGTGACCGCATCGATAAGCCTCCTCCAAGCGGTCAGATGTGCATCCGTGATAGTTTCCTGGGACACCTACATAAGGACGGAGCTCATCCACATCCCGTGCGAGCCTGATCCCTTTACCTCTATTCAAAATACGCCGCGCTGCCGCAGCCCCGCTTCCACTTCCAGTGGAGGCTATGGTCGACACCAAGTGTCCTTTCTTCTCCGTATCGATGTCCTCGTCCTCGATGATGATGGCTTGATGATCGATGAAGAGCCGGTCTTCACCGATATTGCACTGTTCGATTTCCTTCAGAAGTCCAGGCAGGTGGATGGTCATGCCTGGCCCAAGAAGCAACCGCGCGGTCACGTCACGCGACCCAGAGGGCAAATGGTGGTAGGTATACGGGCCGTCAATACTGGCCACGGTATGACCAGCATTGGGCCCACCAACACGAACCATCACGTCGTACTCGCGAGCCAGGTAGGAAACGATATTGCCTTTCCCCTCACTCCCATACTGCCCACCAATGAGCACATCTACACATCTGATTTCGGGTGGCGTGTACAGGTGCAAACGAGCGGCAACTCGTACGAGCGTGTCCTTGGAGTCGGAGCGCTCGGTGTAGATACGTACATCCGCATCGGCCTTGAGCGCGCTGATTTCCGACTGATCCTTGAGCTTATTGACCTCATCGTACGACAAAGTAAAGGCTTCACCCTCAACGCGCGCTGCGTAACGCTCTCGAAGAGTGGGCTCACTTGCATAGAGATGGACATGTACTAGGTTTCCACCGAAGGTCTGGCGAAACTGCAGTACCTGATCTAGCGAGTCCAGATGATCAACGACCAACGGTCGATCATCATCCCCATCCTCACAAATCGCCTTTGTTGCGAGCAACATCCACTGTGCATGCTCGGCGTCTTTCAACTCTCGCCTCCGATCAATTAACGTTGACTGAGGCATGCTGAGATTCCACTCGGTCTCCTGCGAAACGCGACGATCGCGAACCACCGCGAAGCCAAACTCCTTTTCGAGCAAGCGGGCTAACCCACTTTTGCCGCTACACGCCTTGCCACTGATCACTACGATCTGCCGACTTTCCATGCGCTAATTCTCCCAGAGCTTCACTATCTGATTTGCGATATCGAAAAGAGTGAGTTCCTCAGTGTTCACAACCTTGTCAGCAAGACTTGCGAGCGAACGCGCGCTCTGCTCGTTGGGGTGCGAAACGCTGGCTTGGTACTGCGCAAGGTGATCGGCCCCGCGTTCAGCGTATCTGCACTGAAGTACGGACTCAGGGGCGACTATGTGCACGTGCCTGACAGAATCTGCGAAATGGAGCCTGAACAGCTCTACCTGACGGGGCTTACGCACCGCATCCAATAACCAACTATGAGTGTGTGGCCGAGCATCGATCGTTGGCTTGGCTACCGATTCGATCAGCCAGGAAAAATCGGTAGCCCTATCCAGCGCGTCCCCGAGCTCTTGAAGGTGAAGGCGGTCAATCGGCTCGTTTCGGACAACCAGTTGCTCGCGAAGAAAGCTACCGCTGCTTATTGCCTCGAACCCATGGCGTTCTTTCAAGAGTTCAGAAACGGAGGTCTTGCCGCTGGCCATCGGGCCACTCAAAAGAAGTAGTCGCTTCACCGTGAGGACAATCCCTGTCTATGAGATTCAATATCACGCTAAAGCGTAGCTGGTTTGCCAGCGCACAATAGCTTTTTGATATGTAAACCACTGCCATGCCCTTGGGATTCCCCTTAGGGCGCACGGATTTTGATCTTGATGGATGAGCATCGAAGTAACTGTCATACCATCAATAATGGCACTCTGCTACGCTGGCTTCGACCATAGCATCAGACAGGGAAGTACCATGCTGAACAACATCCGATTTGATCTCTCCGACTACCTCATCCATTTTTTCCGGGACGTCGATCAGAGCAGCACTGAAGGCATCCTCTTCCCGGAGCATGTCCGCTTCAACAACGTTGCAGAGTCCAGCGTGCTGGATTCGTTGTTCTTGATGCGCTGTGCGCTGCGGCACAACAAAATTTTTGCAACCTGGTCATTCCGAAACGACAGGCCAACCATCTACGGTAGGTCGCCAGCAGTCTGCTTCACGGATATGCCACTGGCGGCCTTCGTACAGTCCAGCAGCGAACGCTTGGAAAGGGGCGAAAATGTTGGCCGTTACGCCTTTATGATTCCAAAGACCGCGATGTTCAGCATGGGTGCCCGCCCGGTGATCTATGGCTTAAGCCAAGAGGCCTGGGAACGCAGAGACGCCCATCCCTTCAGGGTTCTTGAGACAGACGTGCTGCCCATCGGTGAGCAGTATCGTTACGTCGCCTACAGCATCGGCGATGTCAGAACGATTGACTGGACGCATGAGCGCGAGTGGCGGTGGCGCTACCAAGGTGACGAATCTCATTTCGAACCAGATGGGGACGGCGACTTGGTCGAGACCCTAGCGGAGATGCCGGGATTAAACCTTGGGAACTCGGCTATCAGTGGAATGGGGGTACTGGTTCAGGATCGTGAGGATGTGCCGAAAATCGTTCATGACATCCTGACCTTGGTGGACGCCAGGATCATTCATCGGTCGATGATCAGCTTTGTGATACCGCTGTGTGACGTGGAACAGCATGGAAGCATTCAGGATCCGACCCGAGTATCCGACCTGATCAATGCGCACTCTATCGACTTGGCAGACTATTTCTCTATCTCTGAGGAGAGAGTAGAAGAGATCAATAATGAGGTAGATAGCATCATCAGATTGATCACCGCGTCGGGAGGTCATGAACCAAAAGACCGCGATGACGGCTACGGAAAATCCTGGGTCTGGATTCCGGATAACGGTTCGGAGCTGGTGAGAGCTCTGCTTGCTGCAGGCCGCCTGATCGTCAGCACCGAAGGCCGCTACCTGCTTGATATCGCCACCTTTGATTCGTTACCGTTAGGTTTCGAGGAACACTACTGCGAGAGGGTTGCCCTGGGTTTAGCCACTGAATTTGAGGTCAATGCCACTTACTTCACCGTTCGGAACAGCCTAAGCTTCGACGGGGTACCCTACTACGCGAACTTTGACGACCTGGATCACCCGTTCTACAACTGCACGAAAATCAGTGACTAGTACTGCCCTATCAAGCGAAGCTCACTCCCGCGCACGCCCCTTCGCTTGCGCGGCCCTTCCGACTATGCCAGCCTGCAAACGCTCAAAGATCCACCGCTTTATCATGCCTGACGGGTACTCGACTTGTACTCAAGCCCCCCGGCTCTTCTAGATGTTCTCAGTTTTTGGTAGCGGCTTCGGCTGTGGTGCCGGTTCGCTGGTGGGTGATTGCGGGCTTGCAGGGGATCGAGCTGGAGGTGCAGAAGGAACTGGTGGTGTAGCCGCAGTCGAAGTGGTGTAAACGAAGGCGAAAATTGCAATCCCCAGCGCTGCGGCGCCGAGCATTATCAGACCTTGGCAACTGACCCTATAGAAGAAGCCCTCGGCTTGCTCAATAGGATCACCTACCATTTTTTTGAATTCAGCTTCGGAGAGGAAGCGATAAAGCTTCGACTGCCAGTCCTGACGCAGCTTTCGCTGAATGTTTATGAATTTACGACCGGACATGACGTTCAGCGTCGTGTAGCCAAATGCAACTGCCATCACGAGTGAAATGAGGTACGGGTTGATCTGCAGAGTGAGCCGCGCAACGATCAAGCCCAAGCCCACAGTCAGTGCAGTCGAGATCGCCGCGATCGCCTGGCGGGTCGCATCTGTCGCCTTCGAGGTTTCCTCAGTGACGGCCTTGCGAAGGTCTCCTAAGGATTTGAGGGTGTCCTTGGTGATCTCCGAGACCGCCATTTGATAGGCGATTTTCGCGCAATCCAATGCTGCGGCAAGGTTCTCCTTGAAGTACTGCAGTGCCTCTCCATCAGCTCTACCTGATCGAGCAATCTCAGCGGACAGCAGAATATGCTTCACCTCGGCTTCCCGTGCGTTGTCGAACACCCAAGCTGCGGCGTCCTGAACGACCTCGAAGTCCTTCATCGCTAGCTGGCCGCCACCGTCGACTGCTTCCGTAAGCGTCAGATTGAGCTTGGGCGGCCCTTTGAAACTGAGCTTGCTTCCAGTAGTGTCAATTTCGTTCGCAAAACAACGACTCAAGGCGTCAAAGGCATGCGTTGCCCAGGCCATGTGCAAAGGGTCAGCCTCATCGAGGCCATGGCCCTCTGCGAGCAACCAATGGCGAACGTCTTCGGGCACAGTCCGGACGTTAGCTGCCTCTTTCACTAAAAGGCGGGGTGATTTCGTCGCCTGCGACTCGATGTAGGGCTCTTCTTGACCCCAATCGGTATACGCCCTAGCCCGAGTATTGAAGGGTTTGATCAGACCTAGCACATACCAGCGTGGCGCGGCATGGCCGTTGTCGAGGAAGGCCTTAAAGCCCGCCTCTGTAGCCACATACAAGGCATCAGTCTGATCATGCCCCTCCGGAAGTGGCTTCACGAGCTCAGCGCGAAACGGCCCGAAAGCCTCGTCACCCTCTTCGACCTCGGTTTCGCCACCTGCGCTGTCAAACATCGTGATCGACCAGGCAGCAGCGGAGGCAGCCTGAGCGATTGACCGAGCAGCATCAGCTTGTAGGTCAGACACAATGAGAGTGGTATTCCCCTCAGTGATCAGCGCCTGACGCTTACGTGCAAGGTCGTTAAGAAGGCTGGCTAGGCTTTGGTGTGACAACGCTGTCCTCCGTGACCCTGTCTGTATCCACGATGATTTGCTTCTTGTCCCCTTTCAGATCTACCACCTTCACATTGGGGTTCTCCGTCCTGTCGGGGAACAGGATGGTGACGCCTTCGGTCGTAACGATCTTGCGCATGTAGGGCTGGCGGAGGATCCGGCGATCAGGCTTGAAGCTGAGCTCGTGCAATTTGCTCTTTCTGACCCGGCTGCGCGTCTCACGCTCTAGGCGATTGGCTACTTTTTCATCTTCAGGATGACCAGCAGCGAGCATCACAGCTTCGACGATCGCCTCTTCATCGATCCGTCTGCGGGTGCCGAGGTTGGCCTGGGCTTTCTTCAGGGCCTTGGCCACATCCTGACCAGGCAGATGTTCTATGCAGGTCTGGAGCGCGGCCTTGAGCACTTTGCGGGTGATTTCGCTCAGTTCCGTGTCCGAGACCGTCCTGCTCACCGACAGGAAGTCGGCGAAATAGTCTGCAAGATCTACACCCTGCTTGGTACGGTCAGTGGCCGAAATATTCTGGTCGGCAACACCACTGATCACTCGGATGAGGGCCGTTTTCTGAATGGCCTTCTTTTCGTCAACCAAGGCATTCACGATACGGCGCAGCTTCTTCCCAGGGGCGCCGTCGTTCTGCTCCAGGGCCAGCTTGTAGTCGTATTTGATCAGGCTATAGATCTTCACATCGGGGTCGTTGACAGCCAATTCGAACATCAGCAGAACCCCATCAGCACTGCCGCCCACGTGTTGCCGGTTGAAGCTGCCTGCGAGACTTTGTGCACCATCGACGAACGAAGTGTCCCCGGCGGCAATGGATTCAATTTCATTCCGGGTCGTAGAGACAGCCTTGAACATGAAGACCGGCGCAGTAGCCATGTCCACAATTTTACCGATAAAGAATGCTTCCTCCTCCAAGGCCCGCTCCGGCAGTGCCTCGAAGTTCTTGGTACCCACCACGTGCAGGATCATCCGAGTGATCTTGAGTGAATCTATCTCTTCGTCCGAAAAAAAACTCATGCGATCTCCATGTAAGTAGCACCCTCCTGCACGGCAAGAGGAACCACTCGCCTCGGCAGGAACCTAGGCGACAATGACGCATCAATTGCAGCCTTGCTGAGGCCGGTGCCATCCTCGTAAACGTGAGATTGGGCGTGATGCTGTGGTCGGAGCATATCCGGAAAGACTGGCAAGCAGCCAGTATGTCAGGGCAGCGTGTCGTCCGGGATCGCGTAGCCTGGATTGTACGAACGGCGGCGCGGGTCTGGAGACTGCATGAAGTCCATTCGGGGTAAAAAAAATGGACATTGAGATTCACCGCTGGAGGCCAGTGTTTACGGGGTTTCAGGTGTCCATTTGTCCATCTAAGTCACTACTACCCTCTTTCGACAAGACCATCGTCTCGATCCCGACCTGGCGCTTGATGTCCGAGTCGTTCAAGAACTGGCGCGGCATGCAGCAGTCAGGCGGCCGACGGATCAAGCGCAGCCTGTTCATCGACGCCAGTGGCGTGCGCTTCATCCATGACGATGAAGAACAGAAGTTGACCCAGGTGCGCTTGCTCACCGATTACATCAGCCGCAAGCAGGCCGAGCTCAAGAGCTGGAACGAGGCCCAAGGCAACGTCGCGGCGATGTCGGCCAACCGTCGACGGATGACCAACATTGGAACCTTTCGCGCTTATGCGTTGGCGTATTTGAAGAGCCATCCGGAAATTCAACCGAACATGACCTGCATGGTCCGCCAGATGCAAACCACTGCTCAGGGCGTGCCACTGGAAATCTATTGCTTCACCCGCACCACGGCGTGGGCCGACTACGAGCGGATCCAGGGCGATATCTTCGATTATCTGCTGGCGGTGCTGCCGGAGTTTGGCTTGAGCCTGTATCAGCAACCGAGCGGCGGGGATCTCAGGGCCGGATTACTCCCGGCAGTACTCGGCGCCAGCCACATCCCCGAGCCAGAAAAACGCTCGATGTAATTGCCTATGCCGTTGTAGGAGCAAAGCTTGCTCGCGATGAACGATAACGCGGTGTATTTGACAGACCGCGGTGCCTGCATCGCGGGCAAGCCTTGCGCCTACGAAGAGCGGACCTCAATGGATCTTATACCCAACCGACTAATCCACACCGCCGCCAGTATCACCGAGCCGCCCAGGAACAACCGCCCCAGCGCTTCATGCTGATTCCAGATCAGCAAGTTGATCAGCAGCCCCACCGGCACGTGCAGGTTGTTCATCACTGCCAGTGTCCCGCCATTGACCAGACACGCCCCTTTGTTCCACCAGTACAGGCCCAACGCGGTGGACACCAGTCCGAGGAACACCAGCACGCCCCACTGCAAGGGTGCTTCCGGCAGGAAGTTCTGTTTGCCGAACAGCAGAAACGCCGGCAGGGCCACGGCCAGCGCGCCGAGGTAAAAGTAACCGAAGCGCCGATAATGCGGCAGGTCGCTCGGATGGCGCGCCACCAGATGTTTGTACAGCACCTGGCCTGCGGCGTAGGTGAAGTTGGCCAGTTGCAGCAGCAGGAACCCCATGAAGAAGTCCGGGTTGATCCGGTCGTAGCGAATCACCGCCGCGCCTGCGACCGCCACCAGTGCGGCAATCAGCGCCCACGGGTTGAAGCGTCGGTTCAGCGCGTCTTCAATCAGCGTCACATGCAATGGCGTGAGAATGGTGAACAGCAGGACTTCCGGCACGGTCAGTACGCGGAAGCTCAGGTACAGACAGACGTAGGTCACGCCGAACTGCAGCGCGCCGATCAACAGCATGCCGCGCATGAACGCCGGTTCCACCGAGCGCCAGCGGGTCAGCGGGATGAACACCAGCCCGGCCAGCAACACCCGCACCAGCACCGCGAAATAGCTGTCGACATGACCGGCCAGGTATTCGCCGATCAGACTGAAGGAAAACGCCTGGATCAGCGTGACAAAAAGTAGATAGCCCATGCTCGCCTCGTTTCGAATGGCGGCGACGATAGCGGGTTTTGCCGGTTATCGCGAACAGTCAGCCACTACACAAAATCGCAGGCAAAAAAAAGCCCGATCTCGCTAAAGCGTTCAATCGGGCTAGAGCACTCATGAGCAACAAGTGCAAAGGGAGGTTCGATGCGCGAACCGGCTTGAAGGAGGTGCGGGAGCTACTTAACCATCAGGTGATTATCTGGCGATTAACGGCTCAGGCGACCTGGGCAAGCTTGGCGTTGGCCTGGTTCAGACCTTTTTCGTGGAAGTCACCGCCCAGGTTCATGCCTTCGGCGTGAATAAAGGTGACGTCGTGGATGCCGATGAACGCCATGACCTGACGCAGGTACGGTTCCTGGTGATCGGAGGTGCTACCGGCGTAGATGCCACCGCGAGCGGTCAACACATAAGCACGCTTGCCGCTGAGCAGACCTTGCGGGCCGGTTTCGGTGTACTTGAAGGTCACACCGGCACGCAGCACGTGGTCGAGCCAGGCTTTGAGGGTGCTGGGGATTGCGAAGTTGTACATCGGTGCGGCCATGACCAAGACGTCGGCAGCCAGCAATTCGTCGGTCAACTGGTTGGAGCGCTCCAGCGACGACTGTTCGGTTTCGTTGCGTTGCTCGGCAGGTTTCATCCAGCCGCCCAGCAGGTTGGCATCCAGGTGTGGAACCGGATGGGTCGCCAGGTCACGAACGGTGATCTGGTCGGCCGGGTGTGCGGCTTTCCATTGACTGATGAAGGTTTGGGTCAGCTGACGCGATACCGAGTCTTGCTGGCGGGCACTGCTTTCGATGATCAGAACGCGGGACATGGGATGTAGCCTCCATCGGTGAATGCTGTAAGTCGATGGAGTGGAGATTAAACAGTGTTGTATCGATGAAAAAGCACAAATAACTGCTATAAACCATCAATAAATTCGTTTATAAGCGGAGCGTATCTGCCCCGCTGGTGCAACGACCCTATTTGGGTTTGCAGGTCAGGGTGATGTACAGCTTGATGATTTCACGGTTGAACCTGGCCGAGAGGTCGGCGCTTTTGCCTGCCTCCAGGCTCACGCGGCGAGTACGCGGTAATTCCGGGCCATTGCGAAATGCCACCGTGCATTCGACGGCTTTACCGCTGGAGTTGTTCAGCGTAATGGCGCCCATGTCGCGAGCGGTGTCATGGGTGGTGTAGTCGATTTTCAGGCCGTTGAGTTGTTTTTGTACATCAATGGGGTAGGCAAACGCGGTCAGCGGCAACATCGCCAGCACCACACAACAGATTTTTTTCATTCGGCAGCCTCCAATGGAAGCTGCCAGCTTAGGACAAGAGGAGCTCATCATGAAAGCGCCCCGCGTGACCCTTGATCAATGGCGAACACTACAGGCCGTGGTCGACCACGGTGGTTTCGCCCAGGCCGCCGAAGTGCTGCACCGTTCGCAGTCCTCCGTCAGCTATACCGTCGCACGCATGCAGGACCAGCTCGGTGTGCCGCTGTTGCGCATCGACGGCCGTAAGGCAGTGCTGACCGAAGCCGGCGGCGTGCTGCTGCGCCGCTCGCGACAACTGGTCAAACAGGCCAGTCAGCTAGAAGATCTGGCGCACCATATGGAGCAAGGCTGGGAGGCGGAAGTGCGGCTGGTGGTCGACGCCGCTTACCCGAGCGCCCGCCTCGTCCGCGCCTTGACCGCGTTCATGCCGCAAAGCCGCGGCTGCCGGGTGCGTCTGCGTGAAGAAGTATTGTCCGGAGTCGAGGAAGTCTTGCTCGAAGGCGTAGCCGACCTGGCCATCACCGGTCTCAGCATTCCCGGTTACCTGGGCGCGGAATTGAGCGACGTAGAGTTTGTGGCCGTGGCCCACCCCGAACACCCGCTGCATCGTCTGAACCGCGAACTGAATTTCCAGGATCTGGAAACCCAGATGCAAGTGGTGATCCGCGACTCCGGTCGGCAGCAACCGCGCGATGTCGGCTGGCTCGGCGCTGAACAGCGCTGGACCGTCGGCAGCCTCGCCACCGCCGCAACCTTTGTCAGCAGCGGCCTGGGCTTCGCCTGGTTGCCCCGGCACATGATTGAGCGGGAACTGAAGGAAGGTACGCTCAAACTGCTACCGTTGGATCAGGGCGGCAGTCGAAACCCGAGCTTCTATCTGTATTCGAACAAGGACAAACCCTTGGGCCCGGCGACGCAGATTCTCATCGAGTTGCTGCGCACCTTCGACACCGCACCGCTGGATGCGCCGTTCGCGGCCCCGGAACAAGCCTGACAAGGAGTTGCGCGATGGCCTATTTCGAACATGAAGGTTGCACCTTGCACTACGAGGAATATGGCCACGGCACGCCGCTGCTGCTGGTTCACGGGCTGGGCTCGAGCACGCTGGACTGGGAAAAACAGATCCCGGAACTCTCGACCCGTTACCGGGTGATCGTCACGGATGTACGCGGCCACGGTCGCTCCGACAAACCCCACGAGCGCTACAGCATTGCCGGTTTCAGCGCCGACCTGGTCGCGTTGATCGAACACCTGAAGCTCGGCCCGGCGCATCTGGTCGGGTTGTCCATGGGCGGGATGATCGGCTTTCAGCTGGCGGTGGACCAACCCTCGCTGCTTAAAAGCCTGTGCATCGTCAACAGCGCCCCCGAGGTCAAAGTCCGCACGACGAATGATTACTGGCAGTGGTTCAAGCGCTGGAGCCTGATGCACCTCCTCAGTATGCGCACCATCGGCACGGCTCTGGGCGGCAAGCTGTTTCCCAAACCCGAACAGGCCGAGCTGCGGCATAAAATGGCCGAGCGCTGGGCAAAAAACGACAAACGTGCTTATCTCGCCAGCTTCAATGCCATTGTTGGTTGGGGAGTTCAGGAACGACTGGCGAAAGTCACCTGTCCAACCCTGATCGTCAGCGCCGACCGCGACTACACGCCGGTGGCACTGAAAGAAGCCTATGTAAAACTGCTGCCCGATGCGCAGTTGGTGGTGATCGAAGATTCACGCCACGCAACGCCATTGGACCAGCCACACCGTTTCAACCAAACCCTGCTTGAATTTCTAACCGCAGTCGACACCACTACTCAGGATCACTGACCCATGCTGAAAAAAATCGCCCTAGCCACAGGCGTAGTATTGTTCGCCGCCAACCTGATGGCCGCCCCGGCACCGCACGTGCTGCTGGAAACGACCAACGGCCAGATTGAAATCGAACTGGACCCGGTCAAGGCGCCGATCAGTACCAAAAACTTTCTCGCTTACGTCGACAAGGGTTTCTACAACAACACCATTTTCCACCGCGTGATTCCGGGTTTCATGGCTCAGGGCGGCGGCTTCACGACGTCGATGCAACAGAAGCCTACCGATGCACCGATCAAGAACGAAGCCAGCAACGGCCTGCATAACGTGCGTGGCACCCTGTCGATGGCGCGCACTTCCGATCCGGATTCGGCCACCAGCCAGTTCTTCATCAACGTCAAGGACAACGACTTCCTCGACCCGGGCCGCGATGCTGGTTACGCAGTGTTCGCCAAAGTCGTGAAAGGCATGGACGTCGTCGACATCATCGTCAACTCGCCAACCACCACCAAACAAGGCATGCAGAATGTGCCCATCGACCCGGTGCTGATCAAGTCGGCCAAGCGCATCGACTAAACTGCATAAGGCGTCCTGAGCGGCAGCGGTGTATCACCGCGCCGCTCGCATCGAAAAAAGGAGAGCCCGTACGCGGGCGTTTATCTGATGCTCTATCGTCGTTTCGAAAAACTGATCGATATTTTCCGTGACGCCCCGACGGCGGCTCCGCCGAGCCGGGTTCTCCCCTTCTATACCTATTATTTGCGTCAGGTCTGGCCGAGTTTTGCCGCGCTGTTGGTCGTCGGTTTGATCGGCGCGCTGATCGAAGTGGCGCTGTTCAGTTACCTGAGTCGAATCATCGATTTGGCCCAAGGCACGCCAAACGTAGACTTCTTCAAAATCCACGGCGTCGAGCTGGCCTGGATGGCGGTGGTCGCACTTTTTCTGCGGCCGATATTCGTCGGCTTGCATGACCTGCTGGTGCATCAAACCCTGAGCCCCGGCATGACCAGCATGATTCGCTGGCAAAACCACAGTTACGTGCTCAAACAGAGCCTAAATTTTTTCCAGAACGATTTCGCCGGACGCATCGCTCAACGGATCATGCAGACCGGCAACTCCCTGCGCGACTCGGCGGTGCAAGCCGTCGACGCGTTATGGCATGTGCTGATCTACGCGATCAGCTCGCTGGTGCTGTTCGCCGAAGCCGACTGGCGCCTGATGATCCCGCTGCTGACCTGGATCGCCTGCTACATCGGCGCACTGTGCTACTTCGTGCCACGGGTCAAGGAACGTTCGGTGGTGTCCTCCGATGCGCGCTCCAAACTCATGGGCCGGATCGTCGACGGCTACACCAACATCACCACGCTGAAGCTCTTCGCCCACACCAACTTCGAACAGCAATACGCCCGCGAAGCCATCGCAGAACAAACTGAAAAATCCCAACTGGCCGGCCGCGTCGTCACCAGCATGGACGTGGTCATCACCAGCATGAACGGCCTGCTGATCGTCGGCACCACAAGCCTTGCGCTGTGGCTGTGGACCCAGTCGCTGATTTCGGTGGGTGCCATTGCCCTGGCCACCGGCCTGGTGATCCGCATCGTCAACATGTCGGGCTGGATCATGTGGGTGGTCAACGGCATCTTCGAAAACATCGGGATGGTCCAGGACGGCCTGCAAACCATCGCCCAACCGATCAGCGTCACCGACCGCGTACCGGCACCGCGCCTGGAAGTGGCCCGTGGCGAAGTGCGTTTCGAACACGTGACGTTTCACTATGGCAAAAAAAGCGGAATCATCGACGACCTCAACCTGATCATCAAACCCGGTGAAAAAATCGGTTTGATCGGCCCTTCAGGTGCTGGCAAATCGACCCTGGTCAATCTCCTGCTGCGCCTCTACGACCTGCAGAGCGGGCAGATCCTGGTCGATGGGCAGAACATCGCCAGCGTGGCCCAGGAAAGCCTGCGCGAGCGGATCGGCATGATCACTCAGGACACCTCGCTGCTGCACCGTTCGATCCGTGACAATTTGCTTTACGGCAAACCCGACGCCACCGACGAAGAACTCTGGGAAGCAGTCCGCAAGGCCCGCGCCGACGAGTTCATCCCGTTGCTATCGGATGCCGAAGGCCGCACCGGTTTCGATGCTCATGTCGGTGAACGTGGGGTGAAACTCTCTGGCGGCCAACGCCAACGGATCGCTATCGCCCGAGTGCTGCTCAAGGACGCGCCGATCCTGATCATGGACGAAGCGACCTCGGCGCTGGACTCGGAAGTCGAAGCGGCGATTCAGGAAAGCCTGGAAACCCTGATGCAGGGCAAGACCGTGATTGCCATCGCTCACCGACTCTCGACCATCGCGCGGATGGATCGCCTGGTGGTGCTGGAAAAAGGCCACATCGCCGAAACCGGCAGCCATGCCGAACTGTTGGCCCATGGCGGGTTGTATGCGCGGCTGTGGCAGCACCAGACCGGTGGGTTTGTCGGCATCGATTGAGGATTGCGTCTGTGGCGAGGGAGCTTGCTCCCGCTCGGGCGCGAAGCGGCCGCAGATTCAGGTTGTCGGGTTTACCTGGCACAACGCCGTCTCGTGCATTGGGACAGCTTCGCTGTCCAGCGGGAGCAAGCTCCCTCGCCACAAGTGCCTCCATCAGCTCAAAAAAAAAGTGCCTCCGTCAGCTCAAAAAATCCGCCACAGCGCTCTGACATCAGCCCTGGCGGTAGGGCAACGCGCTCTTCGCTTCTTCTGCATAGCCCATGACACCCAAACGTTCGCGCTCAAGAAAATCCTTCACCGCCGACTTCAATCCCGGGTGACGCAAGTAGTGCCAGGAATGGGTGATCACCGGTTCAAAACCACGAATCAATTTGTGCTCGCCTTGTGCACCGGCATCGAAACGCTGAAAACCGTTGGCGATGGCGTAGTCCATGCCTTGATAGAAACAGGTCTCGAAATGCAGGCGATCGAACTCCGCCAGGCAGCCCCAATAACGTCCATAAAAGCTATCGCCACCGACCAGGCTGAAGGCCATGGCCACCGGCCGTGATCCTTGTTTGGCCAGCACCACCCGGATGGCTTCGGGCATGCGTTCGGCCAACAGGCTGAAAAACTCCCGCGTCAGGTACGGCGACTGCCGACGCACTGCATAGGTGTTGGCGTAGCAGGCATAGACGAAATCCCACTGTGCCTGGTCAAGTTGATGCCCCTCAAGCCATTCAAACTCGATGCCCTGCCCCGCCACTTGTTCACGTTCCTTGCGCATCTGTTTGCGCTTGCGAGAACTCAGCGCATCAAGGAAGTCCTGAAAATCCCGATAACCGCGATTCTGCCAGTGGTACTGGCAACCGATGCGTTGCAACCAGCCCGGTTGCTCGGCCAATGCCGCATCGGTAAAGGCGTCGGTAAAGTTGATATGGGAGCTGGAGAGCCCTTCAATTTCCAGATAACCCGGCACGCTGTTGAGCAGTTCGAAACCATCCTGCACATTCGCCGCCAACAACCGTGGCCCGCTGACCGGGCTGAACGGCACAGCCGTCAACAGTTTGGGGTAGTAATCGATCCCGGCGCGCTCGCAGGCATCGGCCCAGGCATGGTCGAACACGTATTCGCCGTAGGAATGCCATTTGCGGTAACTCGGCATTGCCGCGAGCAGCCGACCGTCTTCGATGTGCAGCAGATGCTCCGGCTGCCAGCCGGACTGCGGCCCCAGGCTGCCACTGTCTTCCAGCGCCCCGAGAAAAGCGTGCCGCAGAAACGGCTGAGTCTCGGGCACCAGCGCGTCCCACTCTTGAGGCGCGATGGCGGACAGACTGTGCAAAACATGTAACGGCATCCTGTTCCCCAGCGGTTATTGCCTACAGACCCGCCGAGTATCCCCCATCCCTCGACGAGCCGGAATAGCCCTGCCGCACGTTGCGATCACTGCCCCAGGTGCAATAGCAGGAAATCGATGAACGCCCGCGACTTGTGCGGCAGGTGTGGGCTGTTGGGGAATACCACATTGACCGACTGCGACGGCAGGGTGTATTCGGGCAGCAGATGGACCAGACTGCCGTTGGCAATATCGTCGTCCACCATCCAAACGGGAAGCACCGAAACGCCGAGAGACGACAAGGTCATGGCACGAATGACGGTGGATGAGTTGGACTCGAAGTGATTCGGCCCCGTGACCTCAACCTCACCCTGGAACCGATGACGCAAAACCCAGTGGGTCGGACCTTGCAAATTGCTGTTGGCGATCCAGGGCACTGTATTCAGGTCCTGGGGGTTGAGCACCGGCCAACGCTTGAGAAACGTTTCGGTCGCCACCAGCACGATTTCATAGTCCGCCAGTTTGCGGCTCTTGAACGCTGAATCCGCCAGATTGCCCAGACGAATAACCAGATCAAGTTTTTCGGCAACAAGATCATTGAGCGAAGCGTTAAAACTGTAACTCAAGTGTAGTTCCGGATAGCACTCGGCAAACCTGGAGAGGATCGGAAGAATGTACTTTTCACCGTACTCACTCGTGGAGCTGAAGCGCAACTTACCGGAAATACGATTATGCCCCTGCAACACATTTTCAAAAGCGTTATCGATAGTAGCGACAATACCCTTGAACTCATCATAAAAGTTCTGCCCTACTTCTGTCAGGGCAATATTTCGAGTATTACGGATCAGCAGGGTTACTGAAAGAACGTCCTCCAGTGCCTTGACATGAAGGCTGGCCATGGCTTTGCTGATGCACAGGTAGTTGGCAGCCTTGGTGTAGGAGCCGAAGTCGACAACCGCGAGGAATGTCTGGACGCGGTTAAGATGGGTGTGCATGTTATAACCCATTGTTAAATTCCATCAAACAATGTTTCAAGTATAGGTGCATCGACACTTTCGGTCTATCGCTCCTATGATCCCCGGCAAAAGGGAGATCATATGACTTATCGCTACACAGTGGCTCTTATATTCCTCATCGGCTTCTTTATCGACTGCGTCAATATATTCATGTCGGCAGTGGCATTGCCGAGTATTGCTGATGACATGCATGTCTCGACGTCCTCCGTGGCCTGGGTGGCCAATGCCTATATTCTCGGTCTGACGTTGATCATTCCGATCAGCACCTGGCTGGCGGGACGATTTGGCAGCCGGGAAATTCTCACCGCCTCAATGCTCGTATTCAGTATCGCCGCCGGGTTGTGCGGCATGGCAGGCAGCTTTCACGAACTGGTCGGTTGGCGTTTCGTCCAGGGCATCGGAGGCGGCTTGCTGATTCCCGTGGGCCAGGCCTTGACCTTCAACCTGTTCAAGGGAGACCAGCGGGCGAAAATCTCCACGCTGGTGATGGCTGTCGCCCTCATCGCACCGGCCATTTCCCCGACCATCGGCGGTGTCATCGTCGACACCAGTTCCTGGCGCTGGGTGTTCTATTGCAACATCCCGTTTTCGTTGATCGCCGCCGGCTTGTCCTGGCTGTGGATCAGGGAAGAGCGCCCGGCCGACCTCGCGAGGCCCGACATCAAGGGGCTGTTGCTGGTGAGCGCGGCGCTGGGCTGTGTATTGATGGGTATGTCACTGTACGGCGGCGATTACCCGGCCATGGCGGCGCTGATCTGTCTCGCGGCAGGCGTGACCTTTATCCTGCTATACCTGCTGCATTATCGCCGTTGCAAGAACGCCATCGTTGAACTGAGTCTGCTCAAGAGCAAAAAGCTCAGCACCTCGATTTTCATTTATTACGCCATTCCCGGGGTATTCACCGGGGTCAACCTGCTCAACATTTTCTACCTGCAAAACAGCCTGGAGTTCAGCGCACAGCTGACAGGCATGTTCATGCTTCTCTACGCCATCGGCGCCTTCATCGCCATGCTGATCTGTGGCCGGGTCTACAACCGGCTGGGCGCAAGGTATCTGTTCACCCTGGGCATGTTGCTGCACAGTGCCGGCATCGCCACGCTGTACCTGGTGAACAGCCCGTCGGACCTTCCGGTCATCATCATCGCTTACTGCCTGATGGGCATCGGCGGCGGCATTGGCGCAAACACTGCGCAGACCACCTCGCTCATGGACTTCGAAGGCGACGCCACCCACAAGGGCAGCGTGATCTGGAATATCAACCGGCAGATGTCTTTCAGCATCGGTGCCGCGTTGTTTCTGATGATCTACAACCTGCTACTCAAGCACCTTGAGTCGACCCAGGCCTACCATCTGACCTTCGCCATTGCCGCCTTGATCGGATTGTTTCCCCTGTTGCAGATGAGCAACCTCAACACTCGAAAGGAACGTCATGCACAACAAAATAGTTGAACAGGCACAGCACAGCATCCACGCGATCCACGACCTGATCCACGCCATTTTTACCCATCACCAGGGTGACGGTGCCGCGAGGATCGACGAGCTGATGCCCGCCTTCGACGATAACTTCAGCATGGTCACCACCTCGGGCGCCATCGTCAATCGCGCTCAGGTCGAGCAGATGTTCCGTGGCGCCGTCGGCGCGCGCTCAGGCCTGGAGATCGCTATCAGCGACATGTTGACCGTCTGGCAGGAAGGCCAAAGCGTGGCTATCCGTTACAAGGAAACTCACCGGTTGAACCAGCAGGAAACATCGCGTCTCTCGGTGGTGGTGATTCGCATCGACGAGCACTCGGCCCAGTGGCTTTACCTGCACGAAACACCGTTAAGCTAAAAGCGAGCGACATATGAGGAAGTGTGGCTTAAAACTACTTGCTACCCTTTTGCCGTTCGGCGGCCAACCGCGCGGCGAGTTCGTCGACACCGGGAACCGGTTTTTCGGGCATGGCGCGCAAGGTCGCCTGCATCAGGCGCATCTGTCGGATGAACCGTCGGCAATTGGGGCAAAACATCAAATGATGGCGCACCATCAGCCGCTCACGAAAGCTCAACTGGCCATCGAGATAATCGCTGGACCGCGCTACTTGTTCCTTACAGGTCAACATTCGCCGGTCTCCTCAAAATGCTCCACAGTTGCAAACACCTTCAACCGTGCGCGGTGCAGCAGCACACGAACATTGGAGAGCGAGATCTCCAGAAGATTACAAATCTCCTCCAGCTCCAGGCCCTGGCGCTCCCGCAACAGCAGCACGCTGCTTTGCAGGTCCGACAGGCTGAGCAAGGTATGTTCCAGGCATTCACGCAGTTCGTTTTCGGTGAGCAGCGCTTCCGGGGTGTCCTGATGCCAGCTGAACGGCGCCACCAGCCAGTGGCCATCAGCGGCGGAGAAACGATCATCATCGATGGTGCCGTGGGGTGACGGCAGGTCATCGAGCAAGACTTCCCGGCGGTTTTGTTTGTATCGGCCTTTTGCCGCGTTGGCGGTGATGGTCAACAGCCAGGTCTTGAGGCTGGAACGCCCCTCGAACCGGTTCAGGTTGCGCACCACCGACAGCCAGGCATCTTGCACCACTTCGTCGGCATGCCGGTTACCGACGATGGCATAAGCCACCGCCCGCATGGCGCTCTGGTAGGTGCTGACCAACTCCTTGAAAGCCTGCTGCTCGCCCGCCAACAGACGTTCGAGCAGTTGCGTGTCGTCAGTCATCAGTGCTGATTCCCTGTGGGTGCATGACTCAAGCTTGTCACTACCCTTCACAACTCAGCGCTTGCGCAGAATCACGCTGCCAATCGAATAACCGGCACCAAACGAGCTGAGTACCGCCAGCGAACCGGCTGGCAAATCGTCCTGGTTCTTGTGAAAGGCAATCACTGAACCTGCAGAGCTGGTGTTGGCATACGTGTCGAGAATCACCGGGGCTTCTTCTTCGGTGGCTTCGCGGCCGAGCAGCTTCTTGACGATCAGGTGGTTCATGCTGAGGTTGGCCTGGTGCAGCCAGAAGCGTTTCACGTCGCTGATGTTCAGCTTGTTCTCGTCCAGGTGGGTGGCGATCAGCTCCGCGACCATCGGGCAGACATCGCGGAACACCTTGCGACCTTCCTGGACGAACAGTTTGTCACGGGCACCGATGCCCTCTTCCGCCGCGCGGTTGAGGAAGCCGAAGTTGTTGCGAATGTTGTTGGAGAACTTGGTCAGCAGTTTGGTGCTGACGATGTCGAACTGATACTTGGACGTGGCCAGGTCGGCACGTTCGATGATTACCGCAGTGGCCGCATCGCCGAAGATGAAGTGGCTGTCGCGGTCGCGGAAGTTCAGGTGACCGGTGCAGACTTCCGGGTTGACCATCAGGATCGCCCGGGCCTGGCCCAGCTGTACGCTGTTGGCGGCAGCCTGAATGCCGAACGTTGCCGAGGAACAGGCCACGTTCATGTCAAAACCGAAACCTTCGATACCCAGCGCTTCCTGGACTTCGATGGCAATGGCCGGATAGGCGCGTTGCAGGTTGGAGCAGGCAACGATCACCCCGTCGATGTCCGCCGCCGTCTTGCCGGCGCGTTGCAGGGCCTGCTCGGCAGCGCCAATGGCCATCTGGCAAAGCACCGACCATTCGTCATTGGAACGCTCAGGCAAACGAGGTGCCATGCGCTTAGGATCAAGAATGCCTTCCTTGTCCATGACAAAGCGGCTTTTGATCCCCGAGGCTTTTTCGATAAACGCGACGCTGGATTCGGTCAGTGCCTGCACTTCGCCACGTTCGATGGCGTCAGCATTGTCAGCATTGAACTGAGCGACGTAAGTATTGAAAGACTGCACCAGCTCTTCGTTGGAGATGCTGTTGGCCGGTGTGTACAGGCCGGTGCCGCTGATGACGACATTATGCATGGTCGTTTCTCTAATCTGTTCAGGCAGAAAGTATTGGCACCGACGTACCAACACATAAAGGGTTTATCCCGTCGAAGGGCATCAACCTGGCATCTCTTGTTTCCGATCCGCCCGGGTTGCGAGACTCAAATATGCGGGGACGGTGTTTATAACGGCGAAGTTTGCCATAAACATTGGCGTTTGGCCCCTTTTGCGAGAGCAACGGCAGGCATACCTAACGGCAGGCATACCTGTTGAAGCTTGTACACAGGGTTTACGGTTCGACTTGAGTCCATTGTTTGCTCAAACGCTTGTCGGAGATCGGCACCTTGGTCCCCAATTGCTGGGCGAACAGCGAAACCCGGTATTCCTCCAGCCACCAGCGGTAGAGCTCAAGCTGCGGATCGCGCTTGCCTTCCTGCGCGTGCTTGTTGGCGCGGGTCTGGTATTGGGTCCAGAGGCCGGACAACTCGCCGCTCCAAACCCGATCCTTTTGCACCTGAGCCCCAAGTTTCTCGAAACGCTGCTCGACGGCTTTCAAGTAACGCGGCAGTTCCTTGAGCCACTGCATCGGGGTTTCACGGACAAAGCCTGGATACACCAGGTGACTGAGCTGCTGCTTGATGTCGTTCAGGGCCACCGCTTGTGCCAGGTCGATCTTGCCTTTGAAGCGCTTCTGCAAAGCGTGCCAGAGCTTGAGCGATTCCAGCGTCAGTTTCGCCAGACGCTCGGCGTGCTCGGTCCACGCACCGCGCTTGCGCTCGGCCAGCGAGGCCAGACCCGCGCCGTCACGCGGTAAACTCGCTTCGCCGTCGAGAATGCAGCTGTCGAGGCTCGCCAGCAGAATGTCTTCCACCAGACTGTCAATACGCCCCAGCTCGCGGTACATCAGGCCCAGCTCGGTGAGCCCCGGCAGCTTCCCGCGCAAGAACTTCGCCGGCTCGGCCAGTTGCTGCATGAGCAACCGCTGCAACGCCCGACGATGCTGGAACTCGGCCTCGGCCGGGGTCGAAAAACGCCCTTCCTTAACGGTGCCCGCCTCTTCCACCAGCGCCGGGTAGACCGTCATCGACAGCCCGGCGATCTTCTGTTGGGTTTTCTCGGCCACCGCGGCGAAGACCTTGGCCTCCACCGGCTGTTGGCTTTTCGCTGTCTGCGGTACCGCCAAAGCCGCCTGGCTGGCCTCGGCGAAACGTGCGGTCAGCTCGGCCAGATCACGGCCTTCGCCGAGGAACTTGCCTTGGCCATCGACGATTTCCAGGTTCATCCGCAGATGACTTTCAACCTGCTGCGCCGCTTCCGTCCAGGCCTCATCGCTGACCCGCGCACCGGTCATGCGCAGCAGTTCACGACCCAGCGCATGCGGCAACGAGCCCTCGGCGAAAGTGACTCGCTGCAACGCCGCTTTGACAAAGTCCGGCACCGGCACAAAGTTCTTGCGCAGGGCCTTGGGCAAGTTACGCACCAGGGCGATGCACTTGGCTTCGATCACCCCCGGCACCAGCCATTCCAGGCGTTCCGGCGGCAATGCCGGCAACAGTGGTGCAGGTACGCGCAAGGTCACACCGTCGCGGGGATGGTTAGGCTCGAAGTGGTAACTCAACGGCAACGTCAGATCACCCAGGCGCAGGGTGTCCGGGTAATGCGCGGCGGTGACTTCGCTGGCTTCGCGAGCCAGCACGTCTTCTTCGCGCATGATCAGCAATTGCGGGTCTTTCTGGCTGTTGATCCGATACCAGCTGTCGAAGGTCGCGGTCTGATGGATCTCTGCCGGCAAGCGCGCGTCGTAGAAGGCAAACAGGGTTTCCTCGTCTGCCAGAATGTCGCGACGACGGGCCTTGGCCTCCAGTTCGTCGAGCTGTTCCAACAATTGCTCATTGGCAGACAGACACTTGGCTTTCGACTGAATCTCACCGCGTACCAGCGCTTCGCGGATAAACAGCTCACGCGAGGTGACAGGATCGATCGGCCCGTAATGCACGGGCCGGCGACCGACCACGATCAACCCGAACAGGGTGATTTGCTCGTAGGCCACGACCTGTCCGCGCTTCTTCTCCCAATGCGGTTCGAAGTGGTTCTTCTTGATCAGGTGCCCGGCCAGCGGCTCGATCCAGTCCGGCTCGATCTTCGCCACCATGCGTGCATAGAGCTTGGTGGTTTCCACCAGTTCGGCAGTCATCAGCCATTGCGGACGTTTCTTACCCAGCCCCGACGACGGGTGAATCCAGAAGCGCCGCTGACGTGCGCCGAGGTAATCGCCGTCTTCGGTTTTCTGGCCGATCTGGCTGAGCAAACCAGACAACACCGCTTTGTGCAGTTTCGGGTAGTCCGCCGGCTCTTTGTTCAGGCTCAGCTGCATGTCGCGGCAGATCAGGCTCAACTGACGATGGGAGTCGCGCCACTCGCGCAGGCGCAGGTAATTCAGGAAATTCTTGCGGCACCAATTGCGCAGCGGGCTGGCGGTCAGGGCCTGGCGCTGCTCTTCAAAACCACGCCACAGGTTGACCAGCCCGGCGAAATCCGAGTCCACGTCTTTCCATTGTGCGTGGGCCTGATCGGCGGCTTGCTGACGCTCCGGCGGACGCTCGCGCGGGTCCTGGATCGACATCGCACTGGCGACGATCAGCACTTCCTGCAAGCTGCCGAGCTTCGCCGCTTCAAGCAACATCCGGCCCATGCGCGGGTCCACCGGCAACCGCGCCAGTTGCCGGCCGAGCGGCGTCAGTTGGCTGTTGCGGTCGACTGCCGAGAGTTCTTGCAGCAGGTTGAAACCGTCGCTGATGGCCTTGCCATCCGGCGGCTCGATAAACGGGAAATCGGTGATTTCGCCGAGGCGCAGATGGAGCATCTGCAAAATCACCGCCGCAAGGTTGGTACGGAGAATTTCCGGATCGGTAAATTCCGGCCGCCCGATGAAATCTTCTTCGCTGTACAGACGGATGCAAATGCCCGGCTCGACCCGTCCGCAACGGCCTTTACGCTGGTTGGCGCTGGCCTGGGAAATCGCCTCGATCGGCAAGCGCTGGACCTTGGCCCGGTAGCTGTAGCGGCTGATGCGCGCGGTACCGCTGTCGATCACGTAACGAATACCCGGCACGGTCAGCGAGGTTTCCGCGACGTTGGTCGCCAGCACCACGCGACGGCCCGGATGGGACTGGAAAATCCGCTGCTGCTCGGCCGGCGACAGCCGAGCGTACAGCGGCAGAATTTCGGTGTGCTTGAGCTGGGCCTTGCGCAGCATGTCCGCGGCGTCACGAATCTCGCGCTCGCCGGGCAGGAACACCAGCACGTCGCCGGGACTGCGGCGTTCGCTGCGTTCGTATGCGGCAATTTCGTCGAGGGTGGCGAGGATCGCCTGATCCACGGTCAGGTCGTCTTCGACCCGGTTGCCCTCTTCGTCCTGCTCCAGCGTCAACGGCCGATACCAGGTGTCCACCGGGAAGGTGCGGCCCGAGACTTCGACAATCGGCGCATCGTCGAAGTGCTTGGAGAAGCGCTCGAGATCGATGGTCGCCGAGGTGATGATGACTTTCAGGTCCGGGCGGCGCGGCAGCAGGGTTTTCAGGTAACCGAGCAGGAAGTCGATGTTCAGGCTGCGTTCGTGGGCTTCGTCGACGATGATCGTGTCGTAGCGTTCGAGGTAGCGGTCGTTCTGGGTTTCCGCCAGCAGGATGCCGTCGGTCATCAGTTTGATCAGGGTGTTGGCATCGCTCTGATCCTCGAACCGCACCTGATAGCCGACCAAGGCACCGAGCGGTGTTGCCAGCTCTTCGGCCACCCGGCTCGCGACGCTGCGCGCAGCAATTCGACGCGGCTGGGTGTGGCCGATCAGACCGTGCTGGCCGCGACCGATTTCCAGGCAGATCTTCGGCAACTGGGTGGTTTTACCCGAGCCGGTTTCGCCGGCGATGATCAGCACCTGATGCTTGAGCAGCGCTTCCTTGATTTCGTCGCGCTTGGCGGCGATCGGCAGGCTGTCGTCGTAACGAATCAGCGGCAGGCTGGCACGTCGCGCCAGCACCTGGTCGCAGGACGCTTGCATGCGCGTCACCCACAGGGCCAGCTTGGCCTCGTCGGGTTTCTTGCGCAGCTCGAGCAACTGCCGCCGCAGCCGGTGGCGGTCGGCAAGCATGGCGTGGTCGAGGTTTTTCAGCAGTTTGTCGATTGAAGGCGATTCGTCAGTCATCAGGTACGCAAAAGTCGTCTAGTGGCGCAGGGGGGCGATTGTCGCAGATTTGAGTCCATAGCGACGAATCCAACCTGCTTTTGTGGCGAGGGAGCTTGCTCCCGCTGGGTTGCGAAGCGGCCCCAAAAGGGACTGCTGCGCAGTCCAGCGGGAGCAAGCTCCCTCGCCACAAGGTGTTCACTCAGGAGGGCTACTCGTTATCGAGGCCTTTGCGCCGATACGGGAACACATCGATCACCTTGCCAGCGCGAATCGCTGCTTGCAGGCCTTTCCAGTAATCGGCGTTGTACAACTCGCCATGCAGTTGATCGAACAACCGGCGCTGCGCGGAGTCGGCGAACAGGAACGGTGGGAATTCTTCGGGGAACACGTCCAGCGGCCCGATCGAATACCACGGCTCGGAGGCCATTTCATCTTCCGGTGTGCGCGGTTGCGGGATGTGGCGGAAGTTGGCTTCGGTGAGAAAACAGATCTCGTCGTAGTCATAAAACACCACGCGCCCGTGTCGGGTGACGCCAAAGTTTTTCAGCAGCATGTCGCCGGGAAAAATGTTCGCCGCCGCCAGTTGCTTGATCGCCAGGCCGTAGTCTTCCAGCGCTTCGCGCACCTGCGCGTCGTTGGCGTTTTCCAGGTAGAGGTTCAACGGAGTCATGCGCCGCTCGGTCCAGCAATGGCGGATCAACACGGTGTCGCCTTCCACCTGGACTGTCGACGCGGCGACTTCCAGCAGTTCGGCCAGGCACGCCGGATCAAACTTGCTCAGCGGAAAACGGAAGTCGGCAAACTCCTGGGTATCGGCCATGCGCCCGACCCGGTCGACGCTTTTCACCAAACGGTATTTCTCGATCACCGTCGCGCGGTCGACGTTTTTCGACGGTGAGAAACGGTCCTTGATGATTTTGAACACGGTGTTGAACCCCGGCAGGGTAAACACGCTCATGACCATGCCGCGCACGCCTGGGGCCATGATGAACTGGTCGTCGGTGTTGGCCAGGTGATTGATCAATGCCCGGTAGAACTCCGACTTGCCGTGTTTGTAGAAACCGATCGAGGTGTACAGCTCGGCGATGTGCTTGCCCGGCAGGATGCGTTTGAGAAAACCGATGAACTCCGCCGGCACCGGCACATCGACCATGAAGTACGAGCGGGTGAACGAAAAGATGATCGACACTTCGGCTTCATCGGTGATCAACGCGTCGATCTGAATCCCCCGGCCTTCGCGGTGCAGAAACGGAATCACCAGTGGCCATTGCTCGTCCGCGGTATAGATGCGCCCTACCAGGTAGGCGCCCTTGTTGCGGTAGAGCACCGAGGAAAACAACTCGACGCTCAGATCCGGGTCCTTGCAGACCCAATCCGGCAGATTCTCGCGCAGTTGCGCTTCGAGTCGGCGCAGGTCGCGGTCGAGGTCAGCGTAGTCTTCGCTGAAGCGGTAATCGGCAAAAATGCTCGCGAGCATGCCGGACAGTTGACCATGCGGCTTATAGATCCGGGTCTGCGCGGCCCGGGCCCGGTGCAAGCTGGGCCGGGTGGTGTGGATGAACATGCAGCCATCGCTGATCAGGTCATGACTGAACAGCCCGCAGAAAATCGAGTTGTACCAGGTCTCGGACAATTCATCGTCGAAACGCAGGTCGATCAGGTTGATGTAGGCGCTTTTAACCAGCGGCCAGCAGCCGACATCCATTAGCACCTCCGCCTCGAAGGCGGCATGCAGGCGCCCCACCACTTCGCTGACCTTGGCTTCGTAGAGGTTGATCCGCGCCGCTGACGCGATCTGCGTTTCCTGCCACTGCGCCTGTTCGAAGCGCGCCCGGGCACCGTCAGTGATCTGGCGGAAATGCTCGCGGTAATCGTCGAAGCCGTCGAGGATCATCTGGGCGATATCGGCGGCGGGCCATGGCTGCGGCATGTGAGGACCTCTGCGGGATGGTTCTTGTCGTTGGGGCTGAGCTTAGAGGTCAATTGTTACGCAACGCAACCATTGCCTTGGCACCCTGCGGCAGCGACACTTGCGCCCCGATAAAGGAAGGAACGAGCTGTGAACCCCGTCGATATTCTGCGTATGTTGTCACTTGCTGCCATTTGGGGGGCGAGCTTTCTGTTCATGCGCATCATCGCCCCAGTGATTGGCACAATCCCCACTGCTTTTTTCCGCGTTTCGATCGCCGCCACCGGGTTGCTGGTGATTCTGGCGATGATGCGGATCAGTTGGGATTTCCGTGGCAAGTTCAAAACCGTGCTGCTGCTGGGGATGATCAACTCCGGTCTTCCAGCGACCCTGTACTCGGTGGCCGCTCAAGTGCTGCCGGCCGGCTACTCGGCGATTTTCAACGCGACCACGCCGCTGATGGGCGTGCTGATCGGCGGCCTGTTCTTCAGCGAAAGACTCACCCTGTCAAAAATTGCCGGCGTTGCCCTCGGCTTGTTTGGCGTCGCCATCCTGACCCGCGCAGGTCCCGTGGCCTTCGACATGCAATTGCTGATGGGCGCCCTCGCCTGCCTGCTGGCAACCACCTGCTACGGCTTCGCCGGGTTCCTGGCACGACGCTGGCTCGATCATCAAGGCGGCCTCGACAGCCGTCTCGCGGCATTGGGCAGCATGCTCGGGGCAACGCTGTTCGTGCTGCCGTTGTTCGGCTACAGCGTCATCACTCAGCCGCCCGTTAGCTGGGGTGGCTGGAACGTCTGGTTGTCGCTGCTGGGCTTGGGCCTGGGCTGCACGGCATTTGCCTACATCCTGTATTTCCGCCTGCTCAGTTCCATCGGCCCGGTCAAATCAATGACCGTGACCTTCATGATCCCGCCGTTCGGCGTGTTGTGGGGCGCATTGTTTCTCGATGAACCGCTGTCGATGGCGCATCTGTATGGCGGGCTGTTGATTGCAGGGGCGTTGTGGCTGGTGTTGAAACCTGCGGCGGTGAAGGTGCCTGCACTGGCGGAGCAGTAATCAGTAGGCAGCGGCGCATCGACACACAATGCGCCGCCTGGACCGACGTGCACCTCACCTCAAGGCGACGTCAGCGTAATCAGGTAAGCGCCCGAGTTCACCGGTTTACCGGCCGCGTCGACCAAGGCGTATAGCTGATCGTAGTAACGGCCATCCTTGCTCCCCTCTGTGACCAGCTTCACGCCCACGCGGGAATGATCGAGCGCACTGACCGAGCGAACCGGCTCGACGCTGCGCACACTGACCGAGCTGCCATCCACCCTGGTCGGACAACCGTTGAACTCAAACGTCGAACTCGCCCCCACGCGGGAGCTACAACCTGACTCGACAATACTGCCGTGGAACTGGATGACACCCTGAGCCACCGGGGTGGCCGCCAGGCATGCACCGCTCAGCGCGAAGAACAGGCTGATACCGACCGACAAACGCTTACCGTTCATGTTGATGCTCCTTAGGGTTGTAAGGACTGCATCGACAAGTCTGGCTGGGATCTTGAGGATTTTAGGAAATGTCTGATGTTTATTTCTTGAAGCTGCCAACGGCGTCTCAGGGCGCATCGATTGCCAATGCATGCGGTACTGACCGGCGCATCCGCCAGCAGGCTGCCGCTGACAAACTAAGAAACGCCTGATGTTCACAGACTTTCACGGACGCTAAGGTGTTAGTTTCTTTATCACTACGCATTGCTAGCAACATGGATATTTCAAACAAACAGAATCGATTGCGCACTGTTCTGAACATCGCTTGCGTAATGGCGTTTGCCTACGGCCCCGGTGCAATGGCTGCCAATTGCAAGTTCCTCAATACCAACGGTTCTAATAATACTTCTACTCCCCTGAATTGCGGGACCAGTTTGACCGCTGACAGCTTGGCAATCCCCCCAAGATGCCCCATAAACACAGTCATTTACGAGGAGAGCCTTCAACATGAAGAACTTTTCTTTACCTGCACAGCGTCGTTTCACTACGGAATGGTCATGACGCCTGCGCTCGGCGTACCTTCCGGCAATACTGACCCCCTGGGCAAAACCGGGCGGTCATTCCGTATAAAAGCACCTAATCCGAATGTCCCGGAAAAGACGCCCCCCCCCTTCACCTGTAACGGTCAATTATCCAGCTAAGCACCACCTTCCAACAGGCGCAGGTCTCGTTGAGATGATTAAGGCGATTAAATCTGGCAAACACAGAGCTTTTAGGGATGTGGACGAAAGCAAGGCAACGATCGGGTAGACGCATCAGCGCGGCCATCTGTTGCTTGGCCGAAATGTGCCAGAACATCTCAGGAACCAAACTGAGTATTGCGGCAACAGCTTAAAGTCGGCGCTTGATGTAATACGAGTAGCTTCTCGAATCACAGACAGGTCTCCTCGGTAAAAAGCAGATTCTCGGCTCTATTGAAAAGAACTTGAGATCGAATTTGGAACAGCCAATCCCAGTATCAACTTAGCTATTGAGGCATGTATAACACTCGATCGCCACTTTAAGAATCGTCTGATTCGCACGCAGGCCCACCCTCGCTAGGGTAGCCAGATGAAACTGAAGAACTACCTTCACCAGATCAATCCCCTCCTCTCCACACCGAACGCCGCACGACGTCTGTTGCGTATTTTTGGCGTAGTTTTGCTCGTTGGCATACTCAGTGGCGTCTACAGTTTCCTGCTGCTGACGTTCAACGCCGAAGTGTCGCGCAGACGCAGCCACATGAGCAGTGCGATTGCTGAAGCCCACACGTTTTTCACCACCCGCGAAGCGCTGCTCGAAAGTCTAAGCCTGTCGGCGATTCGCAAGCCCGACGGGGTAAAACCGCAAGTCTCGCCAGAAGAAATCCATTTGCTGCTGGGTACCACACGCGGCAAGCAATGGAGCATCTGGCTGACCGAGCGGATCCGGCAGTACCTGACCAGCAAGCAGGTCAACTTGCTGTACGTCAGCAGTGGAAACGACCTTCAAGTGAAAAGGCTTTATACCGCCACACCGGTGGTTGGAGATTTCCCCCAGGCGATGCTCAATCGCTTGCAGGCGTTGAAAAGTGACAATACCAACGCGATGGACCAGTTGTGGCTGACCAATCAATCGTCCGGCCATTCGCAGCTCTACATTTTCATTCGGCTGGATGCGCGGGATCTCGATTCCGGCTGGCTGGGGCTTGAGATGGACGGTCGCGAGGTGTCCAACGCGCTGGATGATCAAAGCGCCGGGCAATTCACGATGTTCAATCCCGACGGCATGCTGGTGTTCAGCAACAGCCAACCTGCCCAGATCTGCAAAAATCTGATGCAAATGCAGATGCAGAATTTTTTTGGTTTTGTCGGCAAAAACTGGCTGCCCGATAATCTGGTGATGCGCAAACAACTGAAGTCATCCGACTGGCAGTTGGTCTACTCCATCGATCTGCGCAAGGTGCTCATCACACTCTGGCCACGACTTGGCGGCGCCCTGCTGTTCTGCCTGTTCAGTATCAGTCTGGTATGGATTGTGATTCGCCGCCTCGAATACCGCTTTATCACGCCGACCATCAGTCGTATCCAGGCGCTGGTCGAAAGCGAGCTGTTCAGCAGCGATGTGATCCAGACCGCACCGGTTGCGCTGTGTGTTCTGCGTCGCGCCAACGGCCAGGTGGTGTTGGAAAACACCTTGGCGCAGCAATGGCTGGGCCAGAGCGGTGAGCGTGAGCGCCTCAGTCCGCGTTGGATCTACCAGGCGTTCGACGAGATGAACCCGCAAGTCACCGACTATTTCGAAGCTGCCGACGGCCGTCACCTGTACCTGAGTTGCGCGCCCACCCGTTACAAGGGCGAAGACGTCTTGCTGTGCGCCTTCAGCGACATCAGCACGCGCACCCAGATTGAGGATGCGCTGGATCAGGCGCGGCAACTGGCCGATGCCGCGAACGACGCGAAAACCCTGTTTCTGGCGACCATGAGCCATGAAATCCGCACACCTTTGTATGGCGTGCTGGGCACTCTGGAGTTGCTGGCGCGGACCGAACTGGACGCGCAACAAACCGACTACTTGCGCACCATCGAAGGGTCGTCCGCGACGTTATTGCAATTGATCTGTGATGTGCTCGATGTGTCGAAGATCGAGGCCGGGCAACTGGCGCTCGAGCTTACGGAGTTCAGTGTGTTTGAGCTGGTTCACGAGGTGCTTCAGGGCTACGCCGCCGCCGCTCATGGCAAGGGCCTCGACCTGTACGCAGTGATCGATCCGAAGTTGCCGGAGCGGGTCATCGGCGACGTGTCGCGTATCCGCCAGATTCTCTACAACCTGCTGAGCAACGCCGTCAAATTCACCGACGCCGGGCGCATCGTCCTGCGCGTGAGTCTGATTGGCCGCGACGGCGAGCGCGCCAACCTGTTCTGGCAAGTCTCGGACACCGGTAAGGGCATCACTCAGGAAGACCAGGCGCGTATTTTCGAACCCTTCTACCAGACTCGCGGCCACACTAATGTGATCGCCGGCACCGGCCTCGGCCTGCCCATCTGCCAACGCCTGACACACTTGATGAACGGCAGTATTCGCGTGGTCAGCGAACCCGGCCTGGGCAGCAGTTTCTCGCTGAATCTGTCTCTGGAACAGCCTTCAACCCCCGCACTACCCAGCAGTTTCACGCCGTTGCTACCAAAAGTGGTGTTTGTGGTTTCACCGATTCGCGAACTGACGGAAGCCATGAGCGGCTGGTTGCGCCGGTGGGGCGCCCGCCCGCAGCTTGATCGCGCTTCACGCTGTGCCGCCACGCCAGACAGCGTGCTGCTTGAGTTGCATCCCGGTTGCTTCGAAGAACGCCTCGATCCGCAATGGACCGGGCCGTTGGTGATGGCCACCGGCGACGGCTACAACGAACCCCAGGCAGGTTCCGGAGGCTGGGTGGTCAACATCAACTACCTGGAGGCCATTCATCAGGCCGTCAGCCGGGCCCAAGGGCTTTCCGTGATCAAACCGGAAAATGACAACCCGCAACGGCAACTGAAAAAGTTGCATCTACACATCCTCGTGGCTGAAGACAACGTCATCAACCAGTTGATCCTGCATGACCAATTGCAGGAACTGGGGTGTACGGCCGAACTGGCGAGCAATGGCGAGGAGGCACTGGCGATGTGGCGCAGAGGCCGTTTCGACGTGATTCTGAGCGACGTCAACATGCCGCGCAAAAATGGCTATGAACTGGCGCGAGAGCTGCGCCGTCTGGGGTGCAAGGTGCCAATCATCGGCGCAACCGCCAACGCCATGCGCAGCGAAGAAGCCCTGTGCCTGGCTGCTGGCATGAACCATTGCCTGGTCAAACCTTTCACGCTGCAGGCCTTGCACAACCAACTGGCGCCTTACGAAAGAACACCTCATGAAACCACTTAGTATCCTGATCGTTGAAGACCATCCGTTCCAGCAACTGTATCTGCAGAATCTGTTCAGCGAGCTCGGAGACTTTGAGCTGGAGTTCGCTCAAGAAGGCAGCGCAGCGCTGGACTACCTGAAAAGGCGCGACTTCGATCTGGTGCTGACTGATTTGCTGATGCCGGGAATGGACGGCGTCCAGTTCATTCAGGGGCTGGCGGCGTCCGGTTCGCGACCCGCGCTGGCGATCATGAGCGTCGCCTCCCGACGCATGCTGACCAGCGCCAGCCTCGCCGCGCGCAATCTCGGCGTCAGCGTCATCGGTCTGATTTCCAAACCGGTCAAGAGCAGCGCTTTGCGCAATCTGACTGATCAGTTGGGCAGTCGGCGTCAAGCCATCCTGCCCCTGCCCGGCCCGCAGATTGATCACTTGGCGATACTCGCAGCGCTGGACAACGGTGAACTGCAAGCCTGGTTCCAGCCGAAAAAATCGCTGGCCAACGGCCGTATCGTCGCCGCAGAGGCGCTGGTGCGCTGGATTCATCCCGAGCATGGCGTGCTGTTGCCGGGTATGTTTCTGCCGGCGTTCAAGGCGTTTGCCCTGGAGGAAAGCCTGCTGTGGCATATTCTCGAACAAGCGATGAAGGCGCAGAAATTGTGGGGCGCTCAAGACTACGCCATCCCGGTGTCGATCAACCTGCCCACCCACTTGCTTAACAGTCCCGATCTGGCCGACCGGATTCTGCAGTTTGTCCTTAAGCACCATGGCGCCCCGGCGATGATCTGTTTTGAGTTGATGGAGTGTTCGATGCCCGAGGACATCAGCAACTTCTACGCCGGTGCGTGCCGGTTGCGCATGAAGGGGTTCGGGCTGTCGCAGGATGACTTCGGTCAGGGTTACAGTTCGTACATGAATCTGGTGTCGACGCCGTTCACCGAGTTGAAGATTGACCGGGCGCTGGTGCACGGTTGCAGTGAAAACGAAGAGTTGGCCCAGGCCCTGACCAGCATCGTCGCGCTTGGCCGCCAATTGGGCCTCACGGTGGTGGCCGAAGGCGTGGAAACAGCACAGGAATTGGCTCTACTGCGTAGAATCAACTGCACTCAGGTTCAGGGGTTTCTCATTTCACATGCGGTGTCGTCATCCGAATTTCAACAACTGCTAACCCAGGACGGCCCGGCTGTCGTGGATTGATCCCTGACGCACAGACTCTGTTTGCATCCGAGGTAGCGGTGTCCAAGGCTTATCCAAGCATCTCCAACAGGCTGGCCCAATGACTCATCCCAATGCGCGTCTGCACAAACTGACCAGTAGCTCACTGCGCATGAATAAAGGTGTCGTGGTGCTCTGCGGTCTGGCATCGATGTTGGTCGGTCTCAGCGTCTGGGGCCTGAATCGCATGGTCGCCGAACAACGCGATGCGGTGCGTTATCACTTCGCCCGGCTGATGGAGAACATGGGCGAACAAGATCTTTTCCTCAGCGCTATCGCCCAACAAAGCGCCAAGGGACTCACGCTGAATACCCAGCGGATGCACATGTCTGTGCAGGAGCCGATGCCGGAGCAAGACAGCGGGATTTACCGGGCTAAAGAACTGTCTTTTTCCCTGCCCTTTAGCGTCAAGATCAACCCGACATCGATTGAACCGAGTGAGCGCCCCAAGGTATTCGCGCTGGGCGCGCATCTGGCCAGTTACTACAGCGCATTCTGGTCGGCCTCGCACTACCAGTCGCCCCAGGTATTTCTATTCAACGTCCCGGACAACTTTGACATCGCGGTGCCCGCCGCCGGGGAACTGCGCGGCGCCGGGCAGATTCAGGGGGGTACCTTTCAGCAGGTACTAACCCAGGTGTTGCAGTGCCTGCAGAAGAAAAATCCACAGCCGTTGGACAGTCAGGTTCACTGGGTTCGTTATGGTGCGCAAGCGGATAAAGGCGTTGCTCCAACAGTGCTGGCCTACATCAACGTCGACCTGCCGGCGAGCCAATTGGATATTGAAGGCGCCAGCCCGTGGGTGGTCGTGGCATCGCTGTTGAATCTGAGCCAGATCAACGATATCGAGCGCATCATGGAATGGTCGATCTACGACCGCTTCGGTCTCACCGCGCCCAACGGCAGCCTGTTGGTCGGGACCGAGCCGCCCGACCCGGCGCTGAGCGAAGGGCTGAACGTGCGCCTCGACGGTCTGGTGTTCAAGATTTCCAGCGAGGGGCCGCACCCGTGGACGGCGGTTTACGTGGTCGGTTTCAAGAGCTTTATCGATTACGCGTGGTGGCCGTTGCTCGGCGTCTTGACATTAATAATTGCCAGCATCGGTGGCGGCTGGGCCTTCAGCCGCTGGTACAAAACCCGCGTGGTACTGCCCGCCCATCAAGCGCATCAGAGCATCTCCGAAAGCGAGGCATTCAGCCGCGCGGTCATCGATGCTGCGCCCACCGGGCTGTGTGTGGTACGGCGCAGTGACCATCAGGTATTACTGGAAAACCAGCGTATTCAGGAGTGGCAGCAAAGCGACCGGTTGATCGCCGCCCTCGACCAGAAATACCCACTGACCAGCCCCGGCCAGACCGACCTCGAAATCGAGGGTCATCATCTGCACGTAGGGGTGGTTGGCGCCCGTTATCATGGCGAGGATGTGTGGATCTGCGCATTCCACGACGTGACCCGGCATATCGATGATGCCGCGGCATTGGAGCAGGCATTGCGTGCGGCCGATTCGGCCAACGAGGCGAAAACGCGCTTTCTGGCGACCATGAGTCATGAAATCCGAACGCCGTTGTACGGCGTTTTGGGCACGCTCGAACTGTTGGGGCTGACCGATCTCGGGCCGCGTCAACAGGAATACTTGCGCACCATTCAGCGCTCTTCGGCGACCCTGTTTCAGCTGATCAGCGACGTGCTCGACGTGTCGAAAATCGAATCCGGGCAGATGACCATTGAAGCTCAGGACTTCTGCCCGCTGGAACTGACCGAAGACACTTTGTGCGCCTACAGTGCGTTCGCCGAGGCCAAAGGTTTGCAGCTTTATGCCTGCATTGATTCGGCGATCCCTGACCGGGTGCAAGGCGATCCGCTGCGCATCCGGCAGATTCTCAATAATCTGCTGAGCAACGCGATCAAGTTCACCGACAATGGCCGCGTGGTATTGCGACTGCGGCTGCTGGATCTCAACGCCGGCGGTGCCAATCTGCAATGGCAGGTCAGCGACTCCGGAATCGGTATTTCCCAGGCCCAGCAAAGCCAATTGTTCGACCCGTTCTATCAGGTGCGCGATGCCTCCAGCGAAGCCGGGGCGGGCCTCGGTCTGGCGATTTGCTGGTGGTTGTGCGAGCTGATGGCCGGGCAGTTGAAAGTGGTCAGTGAACCCGGACTGGGCAGCAGCTTCTCACTGCAATTGCACCTCGCTTGCGCAGTCGGTCAGTTGAGCGATTGCCCCGAATTCGCGCCTGACGCGCCGCCGATTTACGTACAGGCACCGGCACCGGAACTGGCGCAGCATGTGTGCAACTGGTTCAACCGACTGGGTCAGGAAACCCGCATCCTCGGCCCGGACGCGAAAAACCTGCCTGGCTCTTCAGCGCTGCTGCTGGATGTGCTGCCGTCCTCGCAAACCGCTTGGGGCGGCCCGCGTGTCATCGCCACGACCGCTGGGGCCAACCCGGCGGAATACACCGCCGAAGGCTGGTCGGTGGATGCGCATGACATCCGGGCGATGGCCTGGGCGGTCAGCTTCGCGCAACAAGGCGTGGGACAGCGTAACCACACTGCGCTTACCGAGCAGGCCCGACGGCTGGATCTGAACATTCTGATTGCCGAAGACAACCCGATCAATCGGGCGATCATCAAAGAGCAGCTTGAGGCGCTCGGTTGCACGGTGGTCGCCACCGCCGATGGCGAACAAGCCCTGCACCAATGGCTGCCTGGCTTGTTCGACATGGTGTTGACCGACGTCAACATGCCCGTGATGAATGGCTATGAACTGACCAAAGCACTGCGCAGAAACGATGCGGATCTGCCGATCATCGGCGTCACCGCCAATGCTCTGCGCGATGAAGGCGAACGCTGTGCGGCGGTCGGCATGAACGCCTGGCTGGTCAAGCCATTGAACCTGCACACGCTGCGTACGCAATTGCTCAAGCACTGCAAAGCAGCCAACCCGTTGCCCCTGGTTGAGCCGGACCAGCCCGCGCATATCGCGCAAATCCCCGATCAGCCGCAGTTGTCGCCAAAAATGCGGACCTTGTTTTTCAGCACCATGCAGCAGGACATCGACAAGGTCACGGCCTCACTTCGGGACAGCGATGCGGCTGCGCTTGGCCGTCATCTGCACAGCATGGCCGGAGCTTTGGGCGCCGTGCAGGCCGGCAGTCTGGCAGACGCATGCATCAGCCTTGAGAGCCGCCTGGAGGGTCACCCTCTCACTCCGGCCTTGGCTACCGAGGTCAGCGCTTTGCTGGAACGACTGGCAGCAATGCTCGACGCGCTGGCGTAATCCGTATGCATTCAACAACAAATCAAGGAGCGCCGAACATGGCAAAACTCAACGTCGTGATCGCCGATGATCACCCCATCGTATTACTGGGTGTACGTGAGCTGATAGAGCGCGATGAGCGCTTTCGCGTCGTGGGTGAAGCGGCGGGCTCGAACGAGCTGATCGAGCTGCTCAAACATCAATCGGTCGATCTGGTGATCACCGACTTCAAGATGCCCGCCGATTCGCCTTACGGCGATGGCCTGAAACTGGTGGAATACCTGCGCCGGCACTTTGCCGATGTGAAAGTTCTGGTATTGACCATGATTTCCAGTTCGCTGATCCTCACCCGCCTGCATGAATTGGGCGTCGTCGGGGTCATCCAGAAAAGCCAGCTACATGGCGAGATCCAATTGGCGCTGATGGCTGTGGCGCAAGGTCGCCCGTTTAACAGCGCCAAGCCGGCACCGACGTGCGTGAGGGAGCCGAACGTCGCGCTGGATGAGAGGCTGTCCCGGCTTTCACCCAAGGAGTTCGAAATCTTGCGAATGTTCGTCGCCGGACAGAGCGTAACCACGATTGCCCGCAACCTTTCCCGCAGCTTAAAAACCGTCAGTACGCAAAAGAATGCGGCCATGCGCAAGCTGGATGTTTCCAGCGACCAGGATTTGCTGACGTATTGCCTAGAAAATAACGTTTTCAACTGAGGCTGATCCTTCAGCCGAATTCAATCAGTAAAAAAGGCGCTCACCTGGATCAGCGTGAACGCCAGCATCGAACTCTCAGCTCGTAATCCCCCCCCCCCTCAAACAGTCGCGTTCTTCGTAGCGCTCTCGCCACCGAGCAAGACGACGTCACGCCGTTGCGCCCGTTCGTAGGTTTGCTCGCGCTCGAGCATCTGGTATTTAGCCTCCTCTGACTAATTCCTTAGTGTCTCGCTGGACCGCCAGGCATCAGTTCCATCGTCAATCTGGCTTCACTGATCTGGCGCCTGGATACCCGCGCATCTGCTGTCGGTATCACGGGTTCGATTTCCAGTTGGGCGGTAAGAGTTTTTCCTCTCGTAAGCTCGCCGCTAACGACCGGAGCAAAGGTCCGGCCGGGTTGAAGCAATCGCGAGTCCGAAGCGGCATCATTGATAATTCCGTCAGCAGTACTGCCGGCTATCTGTACGCTTTTGCCATCCACTTGCGCATTGGATAAGCGGATAACCAAGCTGCCGCGCTCCCCGTAAACCACATTGCCGCTGGCGTTTGTCTGACCACGCAGGGTTAGACGCATGGCCTGTGTATAGGGGCAAATCACGCTGAGCATTACTGTACGTTTGCCAAAGGTGGAGCTATTACTTACGGCAGGTGCATTCTGTAATTGCCACCGAGTTTGAGTACCGTAGTCGATGAGTTCTCCCCCGAGCGACACGCTGCACCGTCTATCCGTGGCTAAATTGGATGGCATCTTTTCGACGCCACTACCCAGAGGGGCCGCCTCGCTATAGTGGCTGAGACATGAACAAGCTGGAAGCGGCCGGCACACTCAACCCACATGAGCCGCACGCCTGCTATGACTTGCCGTCGCTGATCGACAAGGCCACTTTGCGCTATGACGTCAGCCGTCTGCGGCTGTTGGCCAGCGTGCCGCAAATCGCCATGCAGCGGGGCATGCGTGGTTATGTCGACCCGGCCTTATGGGATAGCGGCGTCTCGGCGGCCTTTATCAACTACCAGTTGAGCAGCAACCGTAACAGCACGGACTACGCCACCACGTTCTCCAACAACCTGGGTCTGCGTAACGGCCTCAATCTGGGCGCCTGGCGCCTGCGTAATGAGTCGAACTTCAGTAGCAGCACCGGTCAGCCCAACACGTTCAAGAGCAACCGCAGCTACTTGCAACATGACGTGACCGCGTTGAAGGGCCAGTTCAGTGCCGGCGATATATTCTCCGACACCGACCTGTTCGACAGCGTGCGTTATCGCGGCCTGAAACTGGCCTCCGACGAAGGCATGCGCGCCGACAGCGAGCGCGGCTATGCGCCGATCATTCGCGGCGTGGCGGAAACCAGCGCCACGGTGGAGATCCGTCAGAACAATTACATCCTCTACACCGCCAACGTGCCACCGGGCCCGTTTGAGATCAGCGATATCTATCCCAGCGGCTCGAACGGCGACCTGCAAGTGACCATCATCGAAGCCGATGGCCGTCGACGGGTATCGATGCAGGCATTTTCGAGCCTGCCGATCATGGTCCGCGAAGGCCAAGTGAAGTACAGCGTCTCGGCGGGCAAGTACAACAGCAACAGCGATGGCCTGGCGTCGCCGCAGTTTGTCAGCAGCACCCTGGCCTACGGCATCAACAGCAACCTCACCGGGATCGTCGGTGTCCAGGCCTCGGAGAACTTCAAGGCGCTATCAGTCGGTGCGGGGCGCAACACCCCGATCGGCGCCGTATCTGTTGACCTGACTCATTCCTCCAGCGCTACTTCGGGCCAGACCGTCCAGGGTAATAGCCTGCGGGCGCTGTATGCCAAGACGTTCACCGGCACCGATACCAACTTCACCCTGGCGGCCTATCGCTATTCGACCGAGGGCTACCGGACCCTGACCAACCACGTCGAGGAACTCAACGCCGACGGCCGTAAACCCACCGGCAACTCGAAAACCCGTACCGACCTGACCATCAACCAGAGCCTGGGCCGCAACCAGCAATATGGCAGCGTTTACCTGAACGCCAGCGACCAGCGCTATTGGGGACGCGGCGGTTCCCAGAGTCTGTCTACCGGCTACAGCAACTACTGGGGCGAGGTCAGCTACAACCTCGGCGCGACCTATACCAAGGATGTCGGGGATTTCGGATCGTCCAACAATGACACGTTGATCAACCTGTCCCTGTCGTTCCCCCTGGGTTCCAAACCCCGAGCGCCACGGGCCTTTGTTTCGGCCAACACGCAGAAGAACAGCGACAGTACTCAAGTCGGTATCAACGGCTACCTGTCGGAAACCAGCGACACCTATTACTCACTGCAAGGCGGTAACAGCAGCACCGGTGGCAGCTCGGCCTCGGCCAACATCAGCACCCGCACCTCGATGGCGGATGTCAGCGCCGGCTACAGTCAGGGACGCGGCTACGCCTCGCAAAACCTTAACCTGGCCGGTTCCGTGGTCGCCCACGCGGGAGGAATCAATCTGGGACAGACCGTGGGCGAAACCTTTGCCCTAGCCGAAGTGCCGGGTGTCTCCGGGGCCAAAATCGGCAGCTACAGCGGCGCTGAAACCGGCGCCAACGGCTTTGCCGTGGTCCCCAACACTCAGCCTTATCGGGTGAACTGGATCAGCCTGGATACCCGGGATCTGGGTGCGGACATCGAGATCGATAATGCCACCCAGCAAGTCGTACCAAGGCGCGGCGCCGTGGTGTTGGCTCGATATATCGGCAAGACCGGCCGGCGGGTGCAGTTCGAGCTGTTTGATGCGCAGAACAAGGCCATTCCATTTGGCGCCGCGCTGGAAGACGCCGCCGGCAAACAACTGGCCATTTCCGACCCGAGCGGTAAAGCCCTGGCGCTGGTGGAAGAGGACTCGGCCACCCTCACCATCAAATGGGCTGACAAACACTGCCTGGCGCCCTACGCATTGCCCGAGCGCAACAAAGCCCTGAACTATGAGCGCGTGCGTCTGCAATGCCAGCCATGAAAAACGCGGCCTTCGCCAATCACGAAGGCCGCGTCAGCATCAGCGGCTTTTACGGAACACAAACACCAAACCGACGATGATCAACAGCATGCCGAGCATGCTCAACATCGCCAGTCTGTTGCCGAAAATCAGGTAGTCCATCACTGCCGTCACCGCCGGCACCAGGTAGAACAAACTGGTGACATTCACCAGATTGCCTCGGGCGATCAGGCGATACAGCAGCAAGGTCGCCAGCAGCGATACCACCAGGCCCATCCACAACACGGGCACGATGAACCCCGTGCTGTGCTCGAAGTGGAATGGCTGGAACGGTACGAAAAACCCGCACAGCAACAGCCCGGCCAGGTATTGCACCGGCAGTGTGCCGAGGGGATTTTCGGTGATGCGCTTCTGCATGATCGAGCCTGCGGTCATGCTGACCAGCGCCAGCAAACCAAAGAGCATTCCGGCCAGCGACATGCCGGCCAGGCCGATGCCCTGATAGACCACCATGATCAACCCCGCCAGCCCGAGCATCAGGCCGAACATCCGGCTCCTGGAGCGTTGGCGCTCAATCAGCACCACGGTGAGGATCGGTTGAACCCCCATGATCGTGGCCATGACCCCGGGCGTAACCTTCAGGTCCAGCGCCAGCAGATAGAAAATCTGATAGGCGCCCAGCAATACCAGGCCGGTGGCCGCGGCATACAGCATCGGCTTGCCGCGCCGGGGCAGTTTGAGCTTGAGCAACGGGATCAACAGCACCAGCCCACAGAGGGCAATCGCAAAGCGGATCAACAGAAAGGCAAAGGGTGAGGCGTGAACCAGCCCCCATTTGGAGAAAATCGCCCCGCTACTCCAGAGCAGAACGAACAGGCTCGTGGACGCCGCCGCGAGCGCGGTCTTTTTTGAAATGAGCAACATGAAAACCACCTGTCATCAGGCAAGAAGCCAACTCAGCCGAAGCTGAAATTCAGTCGTTGTGTTCAGGCGGGCACAGGCAACAGCAGAAGCCGCTGATCAGCCCGAGAAGCCAACACCTGGCGGTGAAACCACCGCGCACACCGGCGTGCGACTGACAGGAGGGGGATAGTGGCTGATCTGCGCAGGCTGCACATTCCCGCACGGCACGACGCCAGCGTTGACCGCTGAATCGACTACCGCGTTGATGAGGGATGCAGGCATGAGCTGATCTTTTTTGAGGGAGAAATCGCCGGGTTGGAAACGCAGCGAGCGCTGACTATAACCAGCGCTCGACACAGATTGCAATGACTTGGTCAAAGCGCCAGTAAAGACAGCTGATGTGCCTGCGAATAGCCTTCAGAACGCACCACTCCCCATAGCAGCGGCACCACTAAAAATACAAGAGGCCATATGCGAGCACGAGTTAAGAAGCCTTGCGCGAAGGACAAATTATGGAGGATGCATAAAAAGCAGATGAATACGGGGCTATCCGCCAATCAACTTCGATTGTTCAAAGCGGCCCTGATCGGAACCGAAAATGAAGAGCCAAGCCTCCTCGCAGGCCGTCCTTGATTTTCTCTAGCCAAAAAAAACCGCTCATCGATGAGCGGTTTATCTTTTTTGGCGATTGGTATCAGCCAAACAACCAGTAGCCCAGCGCCGTCAGCACCACAACCGCCAATACTGGCCGCAGGATGCGGTATAGCTTCGGATTACGGCGCTTCCACTTTTTGACCACGCCGCTGAATTTGTCGCTGGAGGTCTTGCTCCAGGCGTAGACCTTGTTGATCCCGCCGACGCGCTCGTCATCGAGGTTTTGCGGCGCCGTGGCACGGCCCAGCAGGCCACTGACGCAACGGTTGATACGCGTCATCAAGCGGTTGCTCAGCGGTCGTTCGATGTCACAGAACAGAATCACCCGGGTCGTTTCGGTTTCGTTCTTGACCCAGTGCACGTAGGTTTCATCGAACATCACGTCTTCGCCATCACGCCAGGCGTAGACCTGACCGTCGACAAAAATGCGGCAGTCGTCGGAGTTCGGTGTCGACAAGCCCAAGTGATAACGCAGGGAACCGGCGAACGGGTCGCGGTGCGGGTTGAGGTGGCTACCGCCCGGCAACAGGGCAAACATCGCGCCTTTCACGTTGGGGATGCGGCTGACCAGCTCGACGGTTTTCGGGCAGAGCAATTCGGCCGATGGCAGCGGTTTGTCATACCACTTGAGGTAGAAACGCTTCCAGCCCTTCTTGAAGAACGAACCGAAACCGGCGTCGTTATTCTTCTCGGCGGCGCGAATGTAGCCCTCGTCGAACAGGTGCATGGCCTCGTCACGAATGACTTCCCAGTTTTCCTTGAGCACATCCAGTTCCGGGAACTTGCTGCGGTCCAGGTACGGTTTGGACGGCACTCCCGAGAACAGATACATCAAGGCGTTATAAGGAGCGAACAGCGCCGAGTGGTTGACGAACTGACGCAAGACCGGCAAACGCGCCTTGCCGCGCAAATGCACGTAGAGCGTGCTGCCGATGAACAGCAGCAACAGCGACGCCTTTGCGGCAAAGGAAAAGGTCATGGGGCAACTCCTTGGAAAAAGGTCTCTCTGCGCATCGTCATTTACCCGACATGGCAGCCGGCCATGATAAACACTACCGGCCTTGGGAAAAACCCACATAACTGAACAATCAGTGTTAAAGGTTGCGCAATAAAGCACTTATTAACATAAGGCACCTGAACCTTGACTGATTTGAGTCAACACAAGTCCCCTGTGGCGAGGGCGCTTGCTCCCGTCAGCTGACGCGATCAGTTGTGACGAAGAATAAAGATAGTCACAGCACCCCACGGATACAGCGGTCTCAAGAGACTACTGTAGTGGTCTAATGAAATCTATGGTCGCCCATTTAGGCAAGAATGCTCGCCAGATAGAGGTGCCTGATGACCAAGCAACGTCGTTCCTTTTCCGCTGAATTCAAACGCGAGGCCGCAGGCCTCGTGCTCGATCAGGGTTATAGCCATATCGAAGCCTGTCGCTCGCTCGGGGGTGGTCGAGTCCGCGTTGCGTCGCTGGGTCAATCAGCTCCAGCAAGAACGCAATGGCGTCACTCCGCAGAGCAAAGCGCTGACGCCCGAACAACAGAAAATCCAGGAACTGGAAGCTTGAATCGCTCGTCTTGAGCGGGAGAAATCCATTTTAACAAGGCTACCGCGCTCTTGATGTCGGAAGAGCACGAGCGCACAGGCTGATCGATCAGTTGAGTGCCCGAGAGCCGGTCGATTGGCTTTGCGCAGTCTTTGATGTCACGCGCTCGTGTTACTACGCCCACCGCATCAGGCGACGAACTCCGGACGTTGAGCGGCTTCGGTTGCGCAGTCGGGTCAACGAACTGTTTACGCAAACCCGAAGCGCTGCCGGTTGCCGCAGCATCGTGTCGATGATGCAGGACGGCGGCGAGCAAATCGGGCGGTTCAAGGTGCGTGGTCTGATGCGGGAACTGGCGTTAATCAGCAAACAACCTGGATCGCATGCCTACAAACCGGATACGAATCTGGTGATCAAGGCGCTGGATATGCCTTATGAGCAGCGTGGGAGGCCTCAAGGGCTGCTGTTTCACTCGGATCAGGGCTCGCAATATGGCAGCCGTCAGTTTCGCCAACGACTCTGGCGTTACCCCGCATGCGCCAGAGCATGAGCCGTCGTGGAAACTGCTGGGACAATGCCCCGATGGAGCGCGGGTTTCGCAGCTTGAAAACTGAATGGATACCGACCGTGGGCTACACGACGGCTCAAGAAGCACACCGAGACATCAGCCATTACCTGAAGCATCGGTACAACTGGATTCGGCCCCATCAATTCAACGGTGGGCTGGCGCCAGCTCAGGCCGAGAAAAAACTTAACGTCGTGTCCGGGATTAGTTGACCACTACATTTCCACCGCACCGGCCTTGACCCCGGCACGCGCCAATACATCCTTGAGCAGCACCCCGGTCCACTGTAACGCGCCCCATTAGACGATTCTTAAAAACCCATTAATTCAATCCACCCTCGCGACGTGCACACGGTTAAATAAAATACCCCCCCTAGACTATCAACTTTGCACTATCAGAATCGTCCCATAGCCGCCACTCACATCCGCACTTAACATTTGGCCTGTGCCCGAAGGACACACTACTTTCGCCTTACTTTTGTGGACAACCCGATGAAAAAGCTTTCGCTGACCTTGTTGACACTTTCAATGCTTGCTGCCGCAGGCCAGTCTTTTGCAGCCGACCCTGTAGTACCGACCAAGGCAGGTAGCGGCACCATCAATTTCAGTGGTGTTATCAACAATGACGCCTGCTCGATCGAAGATGCCGGAATCGGTAAAACCATCTCCGTGCCCATGGGCGACGTTTCCATTAAAGATATGGGCACCGCTTCCGCGCCGAAAGGCAGCGGCAAATTGAGCGCTGAAAACTTTGATATGAAAATCAACTGCAATGCCGGTACTAAGGTGGCCATGATCTTCCAGCCCACTACGGGTGCGGGTACAGGCTTGGTGACTGGTACCAAGGTGTTGAAGTTGATTGATGGTGTCGGTGCGGCGAGAGGTATCGGTATCGCTCTGCTCGACGCCAATGGCGATCAGATCGACCTGAGTTCGCCGACTGCCGCAAAGATTGAAAACACCCTGCAAGACGGTAACGCAACTCTGAAGTTCTCCGCTGCCTACGTCACCACCGGTGATGTCAAAACCGCTGTGGCCGGCCGTGGCGATGCCACCCTGCCGTTCACCTTGCAATACGAGTAATAACCACCAGGGCTACATTGCGCGGGGCTGCATGTCCCGCCTTTATTCACCTAAAGGGCCTTGCACATGTTCAACCGTCGTTTCATCTCCCTCTGCATGGGCTTGCACTGTGCATTCCTGGCCACGCACGCCAGCGCGGGTATTTCGCTGAGCGCCACTCGCCTGGTGTTTGACGGCGAACACAAAGAAGTCAGTATCAAAGTGCGCAACAACGGCGATGATTTGTTAATTCAGTCATGGATCGACAGCGATTCTAACGTCGGTTCGGCGCCGTTTGCCGTCACGCCACCGCTGGCAAAAATCCTTGGCAAGCAACAACAGTTACTTCGAGTGATCTATGAGGGCACCGGTATGCCGGCCGATAAAGAATCTGTCGTATGGCTCAACGTGCAGGAGATCCCTCAAACCTCAACGACAAAGAACACCTTACAATTGGCGGTCCGTCAGCGCATTAAAGTTTTTTTCCGCCCCGCCGGACTGACGGCCAAAGCTTACTTGGCGCCGACACAGTTAATGTGGCAAGTAGCCGAGCAAAATGGACATGCAATATTACAGGTCACCAATCCAGGACTTTATCATGTTTCACTGGCGGAGCTGACGCTTAAATCAGGCGTTATAACCGAGCAGCCCTTCGACTCGACCATGATTGCACCCGGTCAACACAAAAATTTTCCACTTGAAAAGTTGAACAGTTCACACCCCATCAAGTTGGACTTTCTCAGTATCAATGATTACGGTGCGCAAGATCGTTACGTTGCCGATTTGTCACGCGGGACTGCTGTCAGCGCCACCGCCAAGCACTAGCTTACGGTATTCACTTACCGTACATCTCGAACGTTTTGTAATTCAAACATGAATGTATTCTGTCTTTTATCGCTTTATAGGGCTGGGCATGTATTTATACCCACGCGGCAATTCCAACGACGTAAAAAAACAGGATAGTTTGGCTAATGCAGGGCTAAATGCGCTGTCGCTAGCCATTGCCCTCGGCGTGCCTCTAATGGCCAAAGCCGACGCCCCCTCTCTCGCCGAGCCTGCTCAAGTTTCACGGTTCAACACTTCGTTTTTGCAAGGTGCCGGGTCCGACGTGGACCTTGACCTGTTGCTCGTGCCAAACAGCGTGATACCTGGCACTTACCGGGTCGACGTGTACAGCAACGAGGTAATGGTAGGGCGCCGCGATATCGACTTTCGACTGATGTCGACGTCCAATAAAGTCCAAGCGTGCCTAACCCTGGATATCATTCGTCAACTGGGCATCGACATGAGCAAGCTCGAAACCGGCGGTCAGCTCAATCCCGACGCGCCGGGCACCTGTTACGATCTGCCGAGCCTGATCGACAAAGCTACCGTGAACTACGACCCCGGCCGCCTGCGGCTCTCCATCACGATACCGCAGGTTGCCCTGCAACGCGGAATGCGCGGCTACGTCGACCCGGCCCTATGGGACGCCGGCATATCGGCGGCCTTCATCAATTACCAGTTGAGCGGCAATCGCAACGACACGGACTATTCCACGTCGATCTCCAATAGTCTCGGGTTGCGTAACGGCATCAACCTTGGCGCGTGGCGTTTGCGCAATGAATCGAACTTCAGCAGCCGTACCGGCGAATCGAATTCGTTCACCAGCAATCGCAGCTACGTGGAGCATGACGTGACTGCCTTGAAGGGGCAGTTCAGCGCAGGTGATATTTTTTCCGACTCGCAGCTTTACGACAGCGTGCGTTATCGCGGCGTAAAACTGAGTTCGGATGAGGGGATGCGCGCCGACAGCGAACGCGGCTATGCCCCGGTTGTCCGAGGCGTGGCGCAAACCAATGCCACCGTCGAGATTCGTCAGGACAACTACATTATCTACACCACCAGCGTGCCGCCGGGCCCGTTCGAGATCAACGATATTTACCCCAGCGGCTCCAACGGCGACTTGCAGGTCACAGTCATCGAGGCCGACGGTCGTCGCCGCGAAACCCGCCAGGCCTTCTCAAGCTTGCCGATCATGGTGCGCAAGGGCCAGATCAAATACAGCGCATCGGCAGGCAAATACAACAGCAACTCCGAAGGGCTGGCCTCGCCGAAGCTCTTCAGCGGTACGCTGGCCTACGGCATCAGCAGTAATCTCACCGGCATTGTCGGCATGCAGTCTTCGGACAACTTCAGTGCGATGTCGCTGGGTATGGGCCGCAATACAACCTTCGGCGCTTTTTCATTCGACCTGACCCACTCCTCCAGTCAGGTACGAGATAGCTCGAGCAAGGGCAACAGCCTGCGCATGCTGTATGCAAAAACCTTCACCGGTACCGATACCAACTTCACGCTGGCCGCCTATCGTTACTCCACCGAAGGCTACCGCACGCTGTCCGAGCATATCGAAGATCAGAGCTATACCGATCAACGGCGCGGTAACTCCAAGACTCGGACAGATTTGACCATCAATCAAAGCCTGGGTCGCAATCAACAGTTGGGCAGTGTCTACCTCAATGCCACTGACCAGCGTTATTGGGGCAGTGGCGGCTCACAAAGCCTGTCCGCTGGCTACAGCAATAGCTGGCGCGACCTGACTTATAACCTGGGTGTGACCCATACCAAGGATGTGGGCAATCGCGGCTCCGCGAATAACGACACTCAGGTCAATCTGTCGCTGTCTTTCCCACTGGGCTCCACGCCTCGGGCACCGAGAGCGTTCATCTCGAGCAGTACGCAAAAATCCGGTAACAGTACCCAGTTGGGCGTAAACGGCTATGTGTCCGAAGACAGCGACACCTACTATTCCCTGCAAGCAGGCAATAGCAGCAATGGCGGCAATACGGGTTCGGCAAGCATCAGCACACGCAGCGCGTTTGTAGATGCCAACGTTGGTTACAGCCAAGGGCGCGGCTACAACTCACAAAACCTCAACCTGGCAGGCTCGATCGTCGCACATGCAGGAGGCATCAATCTGGGGCAGACCCTCGGCGAGACCTTCGCCCTGGCCGAAGTGCCTGGTGTACCAGGCGGGGTCAAGATCAATAGCTTCAGCGGCACGAAAACCGGCTCGAATGGCTATGCCGTGATCCCCAACACCCAGCCCTACCGGGTCAATTGGATCAGCCTGGACACGCGCGACCTTGGCGCCGACGTCGAAATCGAAAACGCCACCCAGCAAGTCGTGCCTCGCCGTGGCGCCGCGGTGCTGGTGCGCTATCTCTCCGAGACCGGGCGTCGCGTGCAATTCGAGTTATTCGACAGCGCACACCGACGCTTGCCGTTTGGTGCAGCCCTGGAAGATGCAAGCGGTAAACAGATCGCCATTGCCGACCCCAATGGCAAGGCCCTGGCACTGGTTCAAGACCCGCGCGCCCTGCTCACTATCAAATGGGCGGACCGGCAATGCCAGGCGACCTATTCACTGCCAGAGCGCGATAAGGCACTGAACTATGAGCGCGTACCGTTGGTTTGCTCGCCCTGAAGTCTGTTCAGAAACCTTCTTCAATCACCCAAGGCTATCGGTGTCTCCATGCATTCTATAAAAGATCACATTGACCGAAATCCAGCGATGAAAAAACTGTTATGCCTCACCTCAATAGCACTGGTCGGCTGCATGAATGACGCAATGGCCAGTTGTTCTTTCAAAAACAATGACAAGCCCCGCGTCATAAATTTTACCGCGCCCAGTACAATCAACGTCCCGGTGGACGGTACCGCATTGACGGTGGTGGACGTACAAACCGCAGGTCCGGCTTCATACATTGTATTGACTTGCTCTCCAAGGGAGGATTCCGGCTTTTTACTGAACCCCTCTCTCGGTGCGCAGCCCGCCACTGGCACTGTATTCCCTTTAAGGGAAAGCGGACTTGATATGAGGCTCAGGATCGAGGGGCTCAGCCCGTTCCATTCTCTAACTGAAAAAAACAGTACTTTCACGGTGGGCACAAATGAAACTTTCAAAGACGGGCCCTACAGGCTGTTCTTGATCAAAAACGGCCCAATCAAACCAGGCGTGACTATTCCGGCGGGCCTACTCGGAACATGGGTTACAACCGGCGGTTTCGAGGTCGCACGCTTCAATTTGCTGAACCCCATCCAAGTGGTAGCTGCGTCATGTTCGGTCAGCGACGTCAATGTGCAGATGGGTGACAGCTACCAATTGTATGAACTTGAACATCCTGGCGATAGTACGCCACCGATACCTTTCAAGATCCGTTTGAATGACTGCGATGAAGGTATCAACAAAATCCAGCTGTCATTCGAGGCGGTCAATGGAATCGAAGAAGAGAGCAGCGGTATTGTGTCATTGGACAAGCAATCCACGTCCAGAGGCATAGGGTTAAAGCTAACTGACACACTGGGCGGTGCCGTCACAATGAATAAGACCTATAAACTGGGGAGTTATGTAACCGGCAATAAAACCGCAGAAGCCAATTTCAACGCCGCTTACGTCCGAGTTCCGGGTGATATTCAAGCAGGCACGGCGAACACAAGTATCAGGTTCACCATGACGTATCAATAAACCCAAGTAGTGGGGTCAAGTTACTGACCGAGGGTACGGTAAAGAGCCCCTCCTTGCGGCGTTTAGGAATCATCTCATGGCCCTGAGTCAATGGAATGTTCTCCCTTGCTGAATCTGCCCATCTAATCCTGCGGCATGACACACCTACCGGTGTTGAAATTGGCACGGTTTTTTTCACTCCCTGCGTCGATGCTACCGCACTGCCGAATGGCTCACGCTTACAGGTACACAACTGCTGTTCAAAATCAACGAAAACCAGCTCGCGCTGTAAGCTGCCATCATGGAACTTTCAAATGGGGTAGAGAAGCGCGGATCGGCTGAAGTTGCGGACAACGTTCGCGGCGCCTGGCTGCACTTTACCGAAACGAAGAGTTCATCAAGATGACCCTAGCGGTGATGATGGCGCCGAAGTGATTACGAGTGTTTTTGCCTTCAACAACTCAACGCAATCGATTGGCTAGACCCAGATACTACAAAGCAAAAAAACGCCCGTATTATCGGGCGCTAAATCGAACACCAATTCCAAGTGAGCCGAGTATAAAAGAAGTGAATATCGGGAACGCTTCGAATAATCAGATATCGGGTTGTTGCTTCTGTTCGATAGTGTCTGCTGCGGAAGAACCGTTGTTTTTGGTCTGGGCTGTCAGGGTCTTTTGTGCGGCTTCAGCGTGGGCTTCCACCTGGCTGGCCTGAAACGCCTCCCATCGGGCGCGGGCCCGGTCAGAACCATCTTCGGCAAAGACGGCGACAGAGATAACGGACAATAGGCCGGCAATGACAAGGGTGGACAGTTTCATAGAATAAATTTCCTGAGGTGATAAAGAAGAGTGCCGCTTGGGCTATATGAAATTTATGGATAGCACTTTAGGAAGTGTCGTTATTAACAGAGCGTTAAGTGCTCATCAGTTTTCGTTCGTGCAACGTCCTTGAACCAGATAGTCCAAAACATGCTCCCGCCCCTGATGATCCAGGTAATCGAGACGCGCGGGAATCACACCGCACTGGTCCGAGATATCAGTAATTGATATGATTTTTGCAACATCCATATGAACATAGAAGCCGGTCTTGTCATGAATCACCGGTGACTTCTCGGTAGTATCGGCAAAAACTGAACCGCAGGTGAGCAAGGTAGCAAATCCAAGCATAAACAATTTCATTAAACTATCTCTCTACTGGTAAGTTTCTTGCTAGCTGATAATTAGCCTACAGCAACTAATCCGACTCAAACATTCTACAAACAGAACAATGGCAAAGTTGTAGTGCAAACTCGCCCACCCTTAAGACTCATGAGGCGTAACTGCATGAGATGTGTATAGGACTAATGAGCCGGACACTCACAATTGGGATACCGCCTAGAAAAGCCTGATTCCCCATCTGGCAAAACAGAATATTGCCTCTGTGAAAAAGGACAGTGGTGCCCCAGAGGGCATTGGTGAGCACAGCGCTAGGACAGCTGTTCCTATAGTGGTGGCTCATCAGTTCGGGGTGAACGGGTGAACGACCTCGCGGGACGAGTTCAGCGCGGAAAAAGGGATGAGAAATAACCATGGTGGTGTCCATTAGCAGGTAATGCGAGATGAGCCGGTGAATGATTCGATTTCATCCTTCCACTCTCACCCGATATGCACGATGACATTTTTCGCATGTACGCCATGCCCTAACGGCATGGCTTACGTTCCCCAGCCCAACGAGAGGGTCAAATCCACCCACACGGCAGCATCGCGCCAATGCATACCAAAAAGGCATGCCACCTATTAAAAACAAGCAATGGTGCATACGTCAGCAGTAGGTGACGATGTGTAACACCTCATTGGTGCTGCTTGGCACCACTCGGTGACTCGCACATTCCACTTCAGTCCGCTTGGAGCCTCACTGTGAAAAAAATCTTGCGAATCGCCACCGCTCTCGGCTTCGCGGCACTCTCCACCGGCACATTCGCCGCTACGACCAGCGCTGACACAACGCACTCCATGGGCATCCAACTGCTCGGCTCTGGTGGCCCCATCTCTGACGACGCCCGTGCTTCATCGGGCGAGATTGTCTGGATCGATGGCAAGTCGCGGCTGCTCATCGACGCCGGCGGCGGTACATACCTGCGCTTTGGCCAGGCGCATGCCCGGTTGGAAGACCTGCACTTCATCGGTATTTCGCACTTCCACACGGACCATAGTGCCGATTTACCCGCCATCTTGAAGGGCGCTTACTTTATGGCCTCGGGCAACACGACCGCACTGGTCGGTCCGGACGGATCTGACTCATTCCCGAGCATGACGGAATTCTTCCATGACACGTTCGGCGCCAAGACTGGCTCGTTTGCCTACCTCGAGGGTCTGCATGATGGCAGTGATGGGTTGAATCTAAAGGTCAGCCCGATTATCAACGTGGATCGTCACGCCGAGAAAGCGTCCCTCGTATATCAAGACGCCGAGGTTAAGGTATATGCCTACGGCATTCCGCACGGTGATGTGCCGACCCTGGCGTTTCGCATCGAAGGCAAGTGCGGCACGATCGTGATCTCAGCGGATCAGAACGGCAGCCGCGCTGGATTCGTCGACTTTGCCAAGGGCGCAGACATTTTGGTCATGCCGGCTGCCATCGATGACGATGCCGACGCCACCTCTAAATTCCTCCATGCAACGCCCACGGTCGTTGGCAAGATTGCCGCAGCCGTCAATCCCAAAATGCTTGTCCTCAATCACTTCATGGGCAGATCCCTGAAGAACAAGGATAGCAACGTCGCAATCATCAAACGCTACTACCACGGCCCGGTCTACGCAGGTCGTGATCTCTCGCGCTTCGAAATGCCATTACCCAGGAGCACCCAATGAAACACACATTCGCGCTATCCATCGCCGTTGCCTCGCTCGCCTCGCTCGCCTCGCTCGCCGTCATCAGCCAGCCAGCTCACGCCAGTGAAACCCCACCACCGGCCATTGCCAAGACCACCAAGGGTGGCGGCAAGTGTGCCAGCGGTAAGTGCGGCACCGAGAAGATCTACGGCAAGGCCAAGATCAATCAGGACCCACAGGATCGATTGGTCCGCACACGTGACGGTAAATGTGGTCTGACTGCTCAAGGTTACGACGTCGCCGAAACGCCCCTGAAGAAGCTCGCAGAAGGGGTTTGTGGCCAATGATCATCCAAGGACGAGGGCTTGGGCTCCGACGTGAGTTTGCCTTGTCTCTCGCCAACGGCCCTATTCGGAATGACTTCGACTTTCTAGAAGTCGTACCGGACAACTGGATGGGGTTGGGTGGAGAGAGCATGGAACAACTCGACGCCATCGCGGATAAATATCCAATGGTGGCACACAGCTTGAGCCTGTCCATCGGCGACGCACAATCGCTGGATATGGATTACTTGAGCGCAGTGAAGACCTTCTTAGACAACTACGACATTGCGATCTATAGCGATCACGTCAGCATGTCACGCGATAGCTGCGGCTACCTTTACGAGCTGATTCCTGTGCGTCGCACGCAGGCAAGCCTGCAGCTTATGGTCGATAAGATCAAGGCAGTGCAGGATTACCTGTCCCGGCGTATCGCGTTGGAGAACATCTCCTACTACTACGATGAGGAGGGACAGATGGCCGAAACCGAATTCATCGCTCGGCTGGTCGACACCTCGGGCTGCGGGCTGCTATTGGATGTCAATAATGCGTATGTGAACGCGCGCAACCACGGATTCGATCCGCGCGCATTCATAGATGCATTGCCGACGGACGCGGTGACCTACTTTCACGTGGCCGGTCATCTAGATAATGGACCTCAAGAGCGGGTCTTGGATACGCATGGAACCGATGTTTCGGCCGCCGTGCTGAACCTGGGTGCTTATGCGGTTCATCGGTTCGGCGAGCAGCCCATTGTGCTAGAGCGCGACAACAATATACCCAGCCTCGACGAGCTATGTGAGGAACTGCGCGGCATCCACCAGGCCATGACCGGCTCGACAGGGAAGCTGCAATGAACCTTCGCATCGCACCAGATGTCGCCAGCGAAGCAGAGCGTCGGTGTCAGGCCGTACGCAGCGGTGATCTCGGCCCGTATGGAGAATTGGTCCGGGCGAACGCGCAAGAGCTAGTCACCACGATGTTCCCACGGTTTACCCAACATCGCGGTGCCGAGCGCCTGCGCCAGGATATCGACGCATTCTACAAATGCTTTGGCGCAACGCGGGCCGAATTCATTCACCTCGCGACCGAGTTTGTCCGCTTCATACAGCCGCGCCTGCCACCGGGTATCGGGCGCCCCCTTATCGAGTACGAATGGATGTTGTTTGACGTTGAGGTCGATAAGACCCCAGTTCCCCGCCCCCATGGGGAGGACGCTCGTCGCCCTACCCGCATTTACCTCAACCCCACCGTGCGATGGCTGGCCACTCCGTTTGATCTGCACGAGGACGACCAACATGCGGCGCAAGCGCCGCTAAACCACGACGCGCCTTATGTCTATGCCGTCTTTCGCACATTCGACCATAGGGTCGTGACGCAACGGCTTTCAAACCACGACATTGCAGAACTGTCCACCTTCACGGGCGGCGAGCGGCTCGTATCTCCAACAGAGTCAGCACACTGGTTCACGCACGCGCTTCGGCACGAACTCATTACTTTACACCACGAATAGTAAGGCATCGCCATGGATAAACTGATCGCACTTCTCAATCGCGGCCTCGAAAAGTCCAAAAAGCTGGATTTCGTAGCGCTACTTTCCATCCGTCTGTATCTGCTACCCACCCTCTACGAGGGCGCCCACGCCAAAGTCACCGGCTTCAGTGGCCTGGTCGAGTGGTTCGCCACTCCGGTGGCCCAAGGCGGTCTCGGCATGCCTTTGCCCACTCTGATGGCCACGCTTGCTACGGGAACCGAAGTAGCAGGGCTCATCTGCATCGCCCTGGGTCTGTTCACCCGCATTGTCACCATTCCGCTGGCGATATTGATGACCGTCGCCGGTTTGTCCGTGCACTGGTCGCACGGCTGGGCCGCGATTGCCGACAAAACCACCGAAGCCAGTATGCGCCTCAGTGGTCTCATGACTTGGCTGCAGCATTCCTTTCCGGGCCGCTTCAACTATGTTACGGAATTGGGTGACCCAATAATCCTCAACAACGGCATCGAATTCACGGTGACCTATGCCGTCATGATTATGGTGCTGTTCTTCTATGGCGCAGGTCGCTATGTCAGCGCAGACCATTGGCTGGCCAAGGTCTTCCCGCGTTGGCCGAAGTGACCATACGGCCAGCGTAGCGGTTCGATTCAATTTAGGACGCGCTACGTAGCCGCGTGGTCAATGTCGCCAGGTATGTCCATCAACGACCGACGACGGGTAACAGCTAAACCCAAGCCGGGTTCTGAGAGTTCCGTTTGAATAGCTTTGGGCTGAGTTCGTTACTCAGCCCTTTTTTGTATCTTCACAAAGTTCCAGAAGACACAGAAACGAGAACGCCGATTTGATTGATGGTGTTCGTGCGAGCAAACACATCTGAAAAAAGGCGTTCTCATCCAGTTCGCCAAACGGCTAAAGACTTACTGGCAAGACAACCTAAGTCGGAGTCGCTGACGATGCACACAAGGCAGTTGGAAGGGATAAACAATCGAATCAAGTGATCAAGCGGATGGCTTATGGTTAGCGGGATAGCGAGTCTTTTTCATGTAGAACCTCTATTTGCCCGTCGTTTGCAGTTACTGCTCGAGCAAGGAAAGTAATTCGCGCTCGGCCGGCCCATCAGGTACGGCAGCGCGACGCACAATACTCAACGTTCGGCGAAGCGTGAGCTGCGCGCAAGGTAGAGGGATGAGTACGTCATTGGCCAATTCATCGGTGATACTGATGGAGGGCAGCCAGGCAATGCCGCCGCCATGAATGGTAGCCTGCTTGATGGCCTCAGTGTTGCCAAACTCCATGATTGATCCTTGCTGCACACCAAGATCTTCGAGTACTGCCGCAACCAATTCGCGCGTGCCCGATCCCACCTCGCGCATCAGTAATGGCTCGTCATTGATATCCTGGGGTTTAATGGCGGTAGCATCGGCCAACCGGTGCCACGCGGCTACTACCGGCAACAAATCGTCCTCGCGAAAACTGGTCGCGGTCAAACCATTTATATGCAAAGGACCTTCAATGAACCCCAGCGAGTAGCGCATATCTGCAACGGCCTGAGAAACTTGTTCAGTGTTATTCACGAAAAGACTTACCTTTACACCTGGATTGTTATTGCGAAAACGTGCAAGAACGCGCGGCAATACATATGTACCGATGGTGCTGCTCGCCGCTATGGATAAGTGCCCAATCTTGGCACTTGCGAGTTCCTTCATCGCCAGGTCAGCCGTTCTGGCAATATCAAAGAGTCGATCGGCATATTCGGCAAGAACTTCGCCGGCGTGCGTCAAACGCATACCACGCGGTTGTCGTTCAAAAAGTGTTAGACCGAAGCGCTCCTCCAGTTTGCGCAATTCGCGAGACAAAGCCGGTTGCGAGATGTGCAACGCCTTTGCGCAGGCAGTAACACTGCCTGTTTTGGTAATCGTATGAAAGACTAAGAGATGATGAAGGTTCATATAAGGGAAGAAAGAATGGCCATGAGCGAATGCTAGCGGGTACTCAGTCTATCCAGGATCTGGACGATGCAGTCAGCGCTAAGTGAACAGCGCTGACTTGGCACCATGGCTAAGCAAGTCAAACAACTGCATGATATTATCCTATCCGCTACTCCCTGGACATCAGATCGGTGCACGCCACGACAAACTGGTGAAAAGCTTTGGCGCAATGGTCTCAGTGGCTAGCACCATACGCTGTTTACGACATTACTTCTCGAGGACGTAACGTAAGCCCGCCTTGTCTGTCCCGGATTTGGTGGATAGACCGGGCCCAAGTTTGGTTCACAAACCATGACTAAGCTGTACCAGCGCCGATAGCTGTAGAGTTAAAGGATCAGCCACACCAATCCACTATCTGCTGCGCGGATGCGTGCAACTCGACATCAGGCGTGAGCGATTCCAGATCGGGATGCTGCTGCCGTAGCGTCTCCAGAACCTGTCCATGGCTCTGACGGAACTACGCAAACTGTTCCGTGTAGACTGCAATCGAACCTCTTGCTGAAAGAGCTCCAGCCGGAAGCAGACTAACGGCCTCACCGGTAGTCATGAATAATCGTTTTATGTCGGCCACGTCAATCGATAGCCCCCAACAAAGAACAAACGATGCTGGAGGCTGTACACTCTAATCGTGCAACTTTACCAACTGCGTGAGAGCGGCAGGCACTGCCTCGGGGGAACCCACCATGCTGGCGTCGGTGAAGTATTTGTCATTCACCACAAAACTGGGCACCGCCTGGATTTTATAGCGTTGGGCAAGTTTATCGCCTTGAGCCATCCGACTTTTAACTGCGAATGAGTTGATTTGTTGCTCGGCAACTTTTCTTTCTACGCCGAGCCCAACGAAAAAGTCAGCAATCTCCTCAGCAGTCTCCAGCTTCCCGCCGTGATGCGCTAGTTCAAATAGCGCGTGATTCGTGACGACTTGAATATCAAGGACTTCACCAACATAAAAGGCTTTAGCGTAGCCTTCCCATTGTTTGCTGCCAAAAGTGACAGGGACCCGAGTCAGGACCACGTCATTTCCAGCCTTGGCAGCCCATTGGGTCATGCTCGGATCGAGTTGCCGACAGTGAGAGCAGACATACGAAAAAAACTCGAGCACTTTTGGCGTTTGGCTTACTGGCTCATCCGTCACTGTATAATTCTTTCCAGCCTGTAATGAAATAACCGAGGCCGCCATCCCTATTGGAATATAAAATATCGCAGGCATAATCAAAGCCAAGCAGAACTTACGCATCAAAGTACCTCACTCATTTTATGAATCGAAGTGTATTTGTGACGATCACTGCGCCAGAACAAAGTCCGCCAACTGTTTCAGCTCGGCCGGCTGTAAACCTGGGAATGGTGGCATAGGTATCGCCCCCCAACGTCCAGCGCCACCGTGACTGATGTGATCGATAACTTGCGAAATGGCCTGGGCATCACCTTTGTAGTGCACAGCAACATCGTGGTACGCGGGGCCAACAATCTTTCGATCAATCGCATGGCAGCCGAGACAGCCATTCTGCTCCAGAAGCACCTTCGCATCGGCAACTTTAGGGTTATCCACTGTATGAGCCACACGTTCGATGGTCTTGATCGCAGATTTACTCTCGAGAGCAGGTTGACCTGAATAAGTAGCGGCCAGGTATTCACCCACCAGCCCTACTTCACTCTCTGAAAGTGGGGCGCCATAAGACTCTTTCATTTTTCTGGCCAGCCCTGTCCACTGTTTCTGGCTGAAGCCGGGTGGTTGATACTCAATATAATCGGCCGAATGACATATTCCGCACTTCTGCTGAGCAACGGAGTAACCCGGCAAGTCCGAGGGGCGCAGGCTGATAGTCTCGGCAGGCAGATTAATTGTTAATGGAGAAGCTACTGCGCAAATCGGAAAGGTACAAAATGCAAACAGCAACGCTTTGTAGTGCTCAAATACACTTTTCATCCTGGAGTCCTATACAACCGTGATCGGGGTGGTTTCAATATTGTTCTTTACATAGATAGCGGGGTTCCACAAGGCTCTCACCGGTTGTTGTTCGCCCTGCCCGTTCGTGGCACGAACTTGCAAACCTACTTTGCCCTTTTCTCGAGGTACCCACTGCAGTGTCCATTCGCGAAATGAGTAATTGCCCAGGTTCTCGCCCAATACAGCCAACTGCCAATTTCTGCCGCCATCTTCAGACAATTCAACTGACTGGATGCCGTGCCCACCATCAAATGCAAAGCCTTTCAAGGTAATGGGCTCGTTAAGCTTCACCTTGGCACCAGGCTGCAAACTGGTAATAAAGGATCGTACTTTCAGCCTACCGATCGGACGGGTTTTGTCTGGTACCGTTCCTGGCGGTACGCATTGGCAATCATTGTCAGGAACGCGGTAGGCCTTTTCCATAAAGTAGCCTTCGAAGGTATGGTCGATGACCTCAATTTCACTTAAATGCTTGACCCAATAGGTACCGAAGTAGCCAGGAACGATCAGTTTGATGGGGTAACCATTAAGGAAAGGGATATCGGTGCCGTTCATGGCCCAGGCAATCATCGGCTCATCGCTAAGCGCCAGATCGATACCCAGTGCCTTGATGAACTCTGGTGTTGTCGGCAATACCGGGTGGTCCAGGCCGCGAAAGGTCACTTGTTTAGCCCCCGCCTGCACCCCAGCCTGTTCAAGCACTGCTTTTAACGGGATGCCCGTCCACCGCGCGTTACCTACCGAGCCGTTACCCAGCTGCGCACCAAATACCCGTGGCGATCCATAACCTCGGCTGTTACCGGAACACTGGTTGACAGCCACTACCTCGACGGTCTTTCCCAACGCCTTGAGTTCCGCGAGGCTCAAGCTGAGCGGTTTGTCCACCAGGCCTTTGATCTGTAGCTGATAGTTGTCCGCATCAATCGAGGTAGGAAGATTAGCGAGGTGGTAGCGAACAAAAAAAGCATCATTGGGCGTCAGTATCGACTCGTTGAACACCGAAAACGGTGTTTCCAGATGCGGTGGACGAGCCGTGACACGCATCAGCGGTCTTTTCTGCGGATAAGCCACCAACTCCCGGGTTCCATTGGCAAAGTCCTGAGCCTCAGTTTCTGCCGCTCGACTATGCAACGGTTTAAATGCAAGCCCCGCAGCTACCAGACTTGCCCCCTGGAGAAAGACACGGCGCTTAATAGTGTTTCTGTTATCAATAGACATAAGTTCTACACTCTCAACACGAATAAGGATCGAAGATCAGACTCTTTACTTTATTTTTCCCAAGCGCTACCAGTGGCCTGCTCTACGCGCCTGTTGTTCGTCAGATAAGTAATACAGTAGGCCAAGTTGGTCGCTGACCTCAGACTTGCAAGCCTGAGGCAGCTATTGATGAGTTGACTATTTAGCCAAAGAAGCGATGCATGGCGAGACGAAAAGATTTCCTCGATACGCACCAGCAATCGTCCTGAAAGCCACGATCAACCACAGGACCGCCAACACCAACACCAGGCATCCACCAAAAATACTGAAGAAGCTGGAATGCAGAACAGAGCCCAACTTGAGAGTCGTGACGGCATAGACGCCGATAGGAAAAGTAAACCCCCACCACCCCAGGTTAAAAGGAACACCCGCCTTAAAGTAGCGGATCGTGATTAGGGCGGCCATTGCCATCCACCACAACCCCAGGCCCCAGAAAAGAATGCCGGAAATCAGTCCAATGCCTTGAGCAACCTCGCCAATCCCTTGCAGTCCCTGCGCCGAAAAGATTGCGGGGGCCTCGCCGCCTATGACCAGCATGCCCAGTGCGCCTGTACCAATAGGACCCAGCGATAACCAGCTGGATGCGGCCATGCTTTCGTGGGGAAGTTTGTGCAACGCCATGCGCAACAGCAGGATGACCAGAATGCTCAGCGCGACAGGAACCGAATAGGCCCACAGTACATAGCTGGTAATCAACATAACGAATTGCGCGCCGGTATCGAGCAGGTGCGGAGCCAGCGACCCACCACTTGCAGCCGCTACTTCCGCGGCGACTACTGGCAGCAACCAGACGGCCGTCATTTGATCGATACTGTGTTGTTGACGGGTGAACATCATGTAAGGAATCAGCACACCGCAGGCGAGCGCCATGACGACATCGATCCACCACAGGGCTTCAGCCAGCGGTATGACACCTGTGCCCCAACGAGGAACGCCGAACACCAGAAGACCATTGATAATGGTCGCAAGCCCCATCGGAATAGTGCCGAAGAACATCGAGACCGTGGAGTGCCCGAAGATCTGCTTGGCCTCATCAAAAAACATGATCCACCGAGCCATGTACAGGACACTGAAGGTGCAGAACAGAACGATGTTCAACATCCAGAGCCCTTCAGCAATGGATCTCAAGCCAGGGATGGCTAGAGGAAACTGAGCCAGGGCCAAGGCAAGGATGCCGGTGCCCATGGTCGCGGCGAACCAGTTCGGCGTGAATTGGCGTATCGCCTCCCGTGGTCGGCTCAAATGGCTAAGGGGTTTGGCTCCCGCATTGATAGTTGCGAGATCTCTAAGCGACATGACAATCTTCCTGATGAGTGTGTAATGATCGTGTGCTCATTCTAGGTGATTTTCTTATCGGCTTTTCGCCGTATTATCGTCATAGCTTATCGATTTTACCGATAAGGAATTTTCTACGATGACGTGCTACGTGATATGTGCGAGCCAAACCGGCAATTGTGCCAGAGCAGACTGTGAGCAACGAATAGACAGATTGGGCAATAGTGAGTGCTGATTTGTGCATCATTTGCCTAAATAACAGGGGTATCACCGAGCGTTACTTGAGCAGAAGAAGTAACCTTATCGCCTAAAGACAAAGGTTGCTCGCCAGTGCTGTACTGGATGACAACATCCCCCCCTTAACTTCGATTGGTTAATGCTGGTACAGACAAAGTACTTGGCAATGGTGATATCGATAGATACCCCCATGAATGAGTATGAGCTGATAGCAAAGAACAGCCTCCTCGACCCAGGGTCCATTTCCTGAAGAGGCTGTATCCAGCATCGGAAAGTTGGTCAGTGCGACTTCATCCCCGCCGCCTGCATGAACAGTCGGATCAGCATGGCAAACACACCCAGTGCCGCCACGCTGCCCGCATAAATCACCAGCATCCAGCCCAGCCGCTGCCGCAGTAGTGGCTTATGTCCGGCCGGTTCAACAATTGTCTTACTGTCCATTGGAGCGCTCCTCTGCTAGTGGTAACCGTCCTCGTGGGTGACCTTGCCGCGGAACACGTAGTAGCTCCAGAAGGTGTAACCCAGGATGAACGGGATAATGAACAAGGTGCCAACCAGGAGAAAGCCCTGGCTTTGCGGTGGTGCGGCGGCGTCCCAGATCGAGATCGACGGCGGCACGATGTTCGGCCACAGACTGATGCCCAAACCGCTGTAGCCGAGGAAGACCAGCAGCAGGGTCAGCAGGAACGGCGTGTAGTGCGCGTTACGCGCCACCGCCTTGAACAGACCCCAGGTTGTTACCAGCACCAGGATCGGCACCGGCAGAAACCAGAACAGGTTCGACAAGGTGAACCAACGTGAGGCAATCTCGGGATGAGTTATTGGGGTCCAGATACTGACGATAGCGATTACCACCAGTAGCACGAGGACCAGCGGCCGCGCCAGGTCATGCATCAACTCCTGCAACTTGCCTTCGGTTTTCATGATCAGCCAGGTACAACCCAGCAAGGCATACGCGACGATCAGCGCCACGCCACAGAACAGGCTGAAGGGTGTCAACCAGTCCAGCCCACCGCCAGCGAACTGCCGATTGACCACCGGTATGCCGTCGATAAACGCCCCCAGCGCCACGCCCTGGAAGAATGTGGCGACCAGCGAACCACCGATGAAGGCTTTGTCCCATATATGGCGCTTGTCTTCTTTGGCCTTGAAGCGGAACTCGAAGGCCACGCCCCGGAAGATCAGCCCGAACAGCATCAGAATCAGTGGCAGATACAGCGCCGACAGCACCACCGAATACGCCAGCGGGAAGGCGCCAAATAACGCCGCACCGCCCAATACCAGCCAGGTTTCGTTACCGTCCCAGACGGGCGCGACAGTGTTCATCATCACATCGCGGTCACGGTGACCCTTGATGAAGGGAAAGAGAATGCCGATTCCCAGGTCAAAACCATCCATGACCACGTACATCATGATCCCGAAGATGATGATCACGGCCCAAATCAATGGAAGATCAATACCCATGACTCAATTCCCCTTGTTCAGGCTAAGGCTGTGATCACCTTCACCGTTGTCGTCGGCAGCAGAAAGTGGACGAGCCGGCGTACGTTGCTGACCAGGACCTCCGTGGCTGATTTCTGCGCCTTCGTTGGTCTTTGGACCTTTGCGCACCAGGCGCATCATGTAGCCGAAACCGGTCCCGAACAGCGCGAAATACACCACGACAAACAGACCCAGGGTAAGGCTCATCTGTGCCACGCTATGGTTCGACGAGGCATCGGTAGTACGCAGCAGGCCATACACCACCCACGGTTGACGACCGATTTCAGTGGTGAACCAACCGGCGAGAATCGCGATCAGACCGGACGGCCCCATGAACATCGCCAAGTACAGAAACGGGCGGCACTGGTAAAGCGTTCCGCGCTTGCGCAACCACAAGCTCCACAATCCGGTGAAGACCATCAACATACCGAGGCCGGCCATAACCCGGAACGACCAGAACACGATGGTCGAGTTGGGGCGGTCTTCAGGGGGAAACGATTTCAGTGCGGGCACCTGTTTGTCCAGGCTATGGGTCAGGATCAGGCTGCCCAGGTACGGAATTTCGACGGTGAATTTAGTCTTCTCGGCTTTCATGTCCGGCCAGCCGAACAGAATCAGCGGAGTCGCTTCATTACCATGGTCTTGCCAATGACCTTCAATCGCAGCGATTTTCGCCGGTTGATGTTTCAGGGTATTCAGGCCGTGCATATCACCGACCATGATCTGAATGGGCATGACGATCAGGGCTATCCACATGGCCATCGACAGCATGGTGCGGATCGCAGGGTTGTCACGGCCGCGCAACAGATGCCAGGCAGCCGATGAGCCGACGAAGAAGGCGGTGGCAACGAACGCAGCAATTGACATGTGTGCGAGGCGGTAGGGAAACGAAGGGCTGAAAATTACCGCCAGCCAGTCCGTCGGAATCACCTGGCCGTTAACGATTTCGAAGCCCTGAGGGGTCTGCATCCAGCTATTGGACGCCAAGATCCAAAAGGACGATATCAGCGTTCCAAGAGACACCATAACGGTAGAAAAAAAATGCAGTCCTCGCCCGACCCGGTTCCAGCCGAACAACATCACTCCCAGAAAACCCGCCTCAAGAAAGAAGGCGGTGAGTACCTCATAGGTAAGCAGAGTACCGGTGATGGGGCCGGCGAAGTCCGAAAAACGGCTCCAGTTGGTACCGAACTGATAGGCCATAACAACACCGGACACCACGCCCATGCCGAAGTTGACAGCAAAGATCTTCGACCAGAAGTGGTACAGATCACGATAGATGTCGTTACGGGTCTTCAGCCACAAACCCTCAAGAACTGCCAGGTAACCGGCCAAACCGACTGTGATAGCCGGGAACAGAATATGGAACGAGACCGTAAATGCGAACTGCATTCGCGCCAAGTCTAATGCCTGTAGATTAAACATAACTGCCCTCTTATATACGGATAAAGCGTGACTGCAACAGTGCTTTCAAGTTAGCTACCGAGTTCTACATGACCGACATACTTTCTCTGCCGGGATGGCATGCAGGATCACAGACGGCAAGCCGGCTCAAATTTTTTTCAATCAGTAAAAGACCGAACTTTAACCACCAGGATTGAAATACAAGAAGCGAGTCATTGGAGTACGGCGAGCGTTGAGCTCATTACCTAACACCTCGAAGAAAAGTCATACCTGAGCAGTACTAGTTTGTCAGTAGCTGATAAACCACGGAATTAGTCTCACACTCTCCAATGCCACACTCCAGGACTGTAGGTACCAGGTTTGCAGCTATCAGGAAAATAAATACGACCATGGCCAACTTCCCAAGAACATGCGCCTGTTGCCTGATAGGTGATGGTTGCTCCCAGTTCTTAAGCAGTAGAAGCCCCGAGATAAACCCCATGGGTGCAAGGGTAGACACTACGCCCCCGTATAGAAATGTGCGTCCAAAAGCGTCACCCCATAGCCCGGATCCTCTGGAAGAACATGCAGAAACATCTGGCGTGAGGCGATAGCTCCGGCTAGCAAACTCCCTAGTAGCGCACACCGAAACGCACATTCATTAAAAATCCAGAACCTATGGTAATCATACTCAATCGTTGTAGCACGCATACCGGGCATGGCAGCTCATGCCAAAACAACTGGTAATAAAATGCAATTACCAGCGACAAACTGACGCCCAGAAGACCAAGAATATTTAACGCATCACCACTACTGAGCTTGGAGAGCTGAGAAGCACTCTCCCCCATCAAGGCCGCGAACTGCAATTACTCATTCTCTAACACCGTTCAAAAGTGCAAGTCAAGAAGATCAGTTGAGTGAGAGTTAAACCACACGAGACTGATAATTAATAACACCCCACATTCCGAAGCCAGTTCGCTTTTTCCAGAAAAATATAGAAACGGAGCTCAGCAGAGCGATTAAGAACGGCAAGAACATATACATTGCCGCCACTCCTTTACAAGAAGTGATCCAGCGCTTTTTATTTAGAATCAGCCAAAACCCTAAATTAGTCAGCCGCGCTAAAGCGCATCCTGAAATCTGCTTATCCCATCAAAAACAAGTCCCACCGAACCGTGTACAAACACTACAGTATGAAAAACAGAACGATGTTCAATACCCTTCAGAAATGGAGCGCGAACTTGGAGATCCATGAAAATCAGTCAAGATCAATGAAAAGCTGCTAGCCCCTGGTCGCCAGAATGAATTGGCGTACCACCCAATGGTCCGCTCATATGGTCAAATGTTTAACCAGCAAGATACCTATGCGTTATGGCAATCTTCCTAATATGTGTGAGTGACCATGTACGCAGTCTAAGTCATTTTCTTATCGGTTTTTTACCGTATTATCGACAAGTCTTATCGATTTTACCGATAAGGCTTTTGGCAAGGGTCATTTCTGTCTTGTTGCAGGCAAGCTGGCGAAGCGTTTGGCTCCAGACTTCAAAACCATTGCCGACTTTCGCAAAGACAACGGCAAAGCCGTTCGCAGCGTATGCCGCCAGCTTGCAGTTCTTTGCCGCAACCTCAATCTCTTTTCTCAGCTGATCATCGCCATCGACGGCCGCAAATTCAAAGCCGTCAATAACCGCGACCGCAATTTTATTCAGGGCAAGCTGAAGGCACGCATGCAGCAGATCGAGCAGAGTATTGATCGATATCTGACGGCAATGGATTCGGCGGATAGGACAACGCCCGAAGTGGCCGAGGCCAAGGCGAGCGGCTGAAAGAAAAGATAGAAAACTGAAAAAGCAGATGCAGAAAATTAAGGAAATCGAGGCGCAACGCAGCTCCACGAAAGTCCAGAACAGCAGATCTCCCTCACAGCCCAAGATGCACGTTCAATGGCCACGAGCGGCCGAGGCACCATAACGGCCAGCTACAACGTACAAACAGCTGTCGACGACAAACACCATCTGATCATTACCCATGAGGTGACCAACGTTGATCGTGGGCAACTGAGCAGTATGGCGAACCTGGCGCGTATAGAAATCGAGGCTGAATCGCTGACGGGGCTCGTTCAGGTAACTAATAGCGTCACTCCCGCCGCCAAGTACTTACTGTCCATGTGAATAACCCTAACTGAAGTAGTTAAGATCTACGTCGACAATGGCGTAGCGATCTTTAATGGAGGGAAGAGGTGGCAGTTTGTTGGACAAAACGACCAGACAATCAGGTTCAAATCGAGCGTCCATCGCTACAGATAGACGATCTCCATCATCAGGGTTGCGTTATAGCTACCAATGGCAGGTAACTCTTGTGCGCCGAGTACCGGTCTGACCGAGAGTTTGAGATTCAGCGCTGTCGCCTCCACGAAGAACGTAAATTGCTCGCCAAGGTTGAAATGTACATCGCGGACAGTGCCTGTCACGTCGCTCAGACGGGTTTTCAATCCCAGTTTGTCCAACGTGGTACGCAACGTAGCGGTGTCGTAGGCGCCGTTGCCGGCAGTGAAGCGCAATTGCAATTTACTGCCTTTCGTGCATTGAAAATCAAACGCTACGTCAGTCCAGTCGGTCATTCCAGAACCCAAAGCGTTCAGATTGACCTTGGGAATTTCAACGTTTTGCGTGGACGGAAAATTGGCTGAGCAAGGCGGCTGTATCAAGGTTCCGCGGATATCCAGCCGGGCCGTTGGCGCCGCCTGGCACACTTGAGCCGAACACAACACCGCAACGGTCAAAAGCGCTCCCCACAGCGTCAGCCTGATCGCCATAGGCACCTCACAGGTACTCGATATTGATCACTGTCGAGGCACTGAACTTGCCCTCGGTCAACTCGCCGTTCTTTAGCAGTTTTGCCTTCATGCTCAGGTCGACGTTACCGTTTTGCTTGGTGAGGGTGCGCTTCGCGCCCGTGATATCCACGGCCGAGTTGTCGCTGCTGAGCGTCAGTGTATAGGCCAGGTTGGCTTTGTCCGTAGTGGCCTGGGTTGTCGAACCTGAAACGGCACCGGACGCCTTGATACTAACACTCAGGGATGAATTGGCAGGGCATATCAGGGTGATGGGCACTGGAACGACTGGGGCGGACTCTACTTGGTCGTAGCGCAAGCTGCCGAAGTCGACGCTCAGTGTCTTGCTGCTTGTCACGTTGCACGGTGGGCGTGTCAAGGTGCCGCTCACGTTGATCGTGACCGTATCGGTGATTGCAAAGGCGGACTGGCAGGTTATGCCGGCGACGAGTAAGACGGTAGCGGATCCCAGTAATTTCATGAGTGTGCTCCTGCGGGAATCATGGATAAGTGAGGTTGAGTGTGTATTGGCTGGAGAACGCTCCGGTCGGTAAAGCACCGGCGTTAACCACGGGGCGAAAGTTGAGGCTTATCAGGTTACTACCGGTACTCAGGCTGAAACTTCGCGTCACATTGAAGTCAACCGCCTGACCGTTATCGGCCCAGGTCGCCGCCATGGACAAACCCTCAAGGCTGGTTGCAGATAATCCGGTACCGACCGCGCTTTGTGTAGGCACGAGCCTGGCCCTGGCGGTGACGCCAGACAGGCAGTTGACGGTGATATCGGCGGTGCGTTGGGCGCCAACATCATTGGGGGACAGCGTACCGAACTGAAGCGCCAGACTGGTTGCTGAACCAATAGAGCAGGCCGGTTCTACGACGATGTAGGTATAGGTGACCTCCGCGATCTTGGCCTTACGCTTAACATTATCTATGGGCGAATAACCGTAAACGGTAACGACAGTGCTGTAGATACCTGTCGCACGCTCAGCATTGAACACCACAAAAAAATCATAGGGAAACACACTGCCTTCAAGAAGTTCGCCACGGCAATTGCTCGGCACGAAGCATGCCGTTTGTGACCCACTGGCGTCTGATGGAACCACGACTCTCGTATCCTTCGCTACAACTATAAATGTCAGATTCCCGCTAGGGCTTACCGGACTTTGGGTCTGGGTGTAATAGCCGCCCAACGGGTACCAGCCATCCGTTCTACAGGTGCCTGAAGCAAAGGGTAATTGAAACCTAGTGCCCGGACGTACCGCCCCGAGTAAAACGCTTGATGAGACCGGGCTACCTGAACACGTTACGGAGGGATCAACATAAGCACTCGCCGACGGCCCAACGACACCGCACAATAGTGCAACCACTAAACAGCTTACTCGTCTTCTGATTAAATATTTTAGGTTCGCAAAACAGTACATCAGTACGCTTCCTTAATTATCACTAGCGCCAGTAGTGGGGTTACAGGTCAACTTGAATTGTCCAATGCCGGCTTGAGGCAAGGTGTAATGACTCAAGTCCAGGTCCTGACGGCACCAAGTCTTACCGTTGACCTTGATAGCCAATCGAGACTGCTCCGGTACACCGGTGATAAATACCCGTCCTTTATCGGCAACCATGGCCTCGCTGAGCACGGCACCGGTCGAATCGAAGAGCTGGACGTTTGCCGCGAATGGCGCGGCCATCCCCTGCGCCGTTTCAACGGTCACCAACAGGCGGCGACCGTTTTGGGTCTTGAAGCGGGCCATCACAAAGGCCCCACGCTTGGGCGTGACTTCCTGTACCAGCCCGGCGATATCGACGTTGTCGGACAATGAATCCGTGTCGAGCGATACGCGGTTATCCCGGTAAGGCTGCGCCGACGAGATGATCGTATAGCCACTGTTGTTGGTCCTGACCCCGCTGCGGGTCAATACCCCCACATCGGCAGCGCCTGGGGTGGCAACGATGATGTTGGTTTCCCCCAGCGGCTGGGTAAACATCAGGGTGTCGCGCATGGCGACCACGCCGCCCTCGACGCCGTAATCCATTTGCCGAGTATTTCGATCTTGGTTGTACGAGCCATGCCAGATCGCATTGGCGGCGTTGTAGCGTGCGGCAACCGAGCCGCCCAATATGCGATCCTCATCACTCAGCTGCTGGTTGACGCCGAGGCTGTAGGACAGCGCGTCATCCTTGAAGCTTGAGCCGCTGAATGTGGCTGCGCGCGTTGCATTGCCATTGGAGTCCTGGTTGTTGCTCAAGCCGATGCGACTGCTGCTGCCCGGATCGCCAAGCGGAAGGCTCACGCTCAACGACAGGCTGCGAATGTCATCATCACTGCCGCCATTCTGCGCCAGGCCCAGGTTGTAAGAAGCGCGCCCCACACTGAAGCTGTAGCCCAGTTGAATCGACGTATTGCTCTTGGCCATGTTCCAATAAGCCGTCTTGGTCAGGTTGGCGTACAGGCCGCCGTAGTTGCCGAATTGCTGCGACACATTGGCGGTAAAACTGCTCTTCATATGACCTTGCAAGTAAGGCGAAAAGTGTTCGCCATTCGATAGCGATTCATCGACATAGGGGGCCAGGGACCGGTTGGCACGCGCGTTGTTCGCCTCACTGAAACTGTAATAACCACTGGTGGAGTAGCGGTAGCCGATCAGGCTGAAGTTGGTGTCGGTCAGGCTCAATGTCTTGGAATACCGGAAACGGTATGACTGCCCGGCCAGGGTTTTGCGTTCCGGGCCCAGGTCGTCGCTGACCGCATGCGTCACATCAAGGGAGATGGCGCCGAAACCGGCATAATCGTGAGCGAAACCCAACAGTGAGGATTTGTATTGATCGCTGACGAGCGCCCCGCCAAACAGCGTAGTGCCGTCGCTCAAACCACGGCGCAGGGTGCCCAGGACGAACGCCGGCTTAGCCTGATCACGGGCGCCGTCCGCCGGACGATACTGCCCCGCTGTCAGCGAATAGCTCTGTTGACCTTCGCGCATCATATACGGCACCGACGAGAACGATTGCGTGTACACCTGACGCTCGCCGTTGGGGCCCTGAACCGTGACTTCGATGTCGCCGTTGCTGGGCGTGGAATACAGGTCCTTGAGTGCGAACGGCCCTGAAGGCACCCACTGTTCACTGATCACATAGCCGCGCTGGCGCAGGGTCACCAACGAACGGCCATTGGCGACGCCGCGCACCACCGGGGCAAAGTTACGCGACTCTTCGGGCAGCATGTCCAAGTCGGACTCGATGCCGATACCACGATAGGAGATGGAGTCGAACAGGTCGCTGTCGGTTGAGCTTTCGCCGATGGTGGCGATTGCCATCATGTTGCCCATGTCACGCTGGACATAGGTGTCCAGCGACTTCCACTGGCCTTCGACGTTGGTGCTTTTTTGCCAGTTCGAGAAATTGCGCAAGCGCCAGGCGCCTGTATTAATCCCGCTGCGCACGCTACCGAACTGCGATTGACGGTTGTTGTAGTCCGTCTGGTACTGACTGCCGGAAAAACTGTAGTTAGCGAAGGCAACTTGCTCGCCATCGCTCCAGCGTTTGCGTCGGGTGGCAAACGGCACACTGCCGACGAAGGCTTGCGGGATCTGCAAATCCAGGCGCTGTTTGTGGAAGTCGTAGGTGTACGTCACACCCGCCAGGTCACGATTGAAATACACACACTGTTCGGTACTGATATCGGCATGCGCCAGCCGCGCAGGGTCGACCCCCAATGCCGTGAGCTGATCAATGCTCAAACAAGGAAACAGCCCGGTGAGGGTGGGTTTCTGCTGAGCCGTCTCACGCACAAAGCGCACGTCCCGCTGTTCGATCATGCGGTTATCGACCGTCACATTGACTCGATAGATACCCGGCAGTTGCCCCTGGCTCATCGTTTTGACTTGCTCGGCCACTTCGGCCGAAGTGTTACCTCCGCCAATTTCCAGGAATGAAGCATCAAAGCTGTAATCAGCGTAAACCGCAGTGGTTGTCAAACCTGAAGTGATCAGGGCAAAACAACTCCAATACTTAGATAGGCGCGCATAGACACACATGCGCAAAGGGGGCATGAGAGAGTCCTTTCTTTAAGACTTACAACTTAATGCTTAGTGAACTTTTATGGGATCTGTCTTGACGGTGCTGCCGTATTCATTTATGTAACTTAGTACAATCTTGTCGCCAGCTTTAAGTGCTTGTACGGATTTTAGCGTACTAACAGGCTTAATGACCTCAGGCAAATCCTTGTTAATAGCGTTATTGACCAATAACTCACTAACCACCACATTGAAGCCTGAGAGATTACGAACACTCAGCTTGCCATCGTCAACGCTCCACTCCAGCTGATCAACAGCTTCCTTCAGTGATCCTTTCAAGTTTTCCGGACGATAAAAAAGTTTGATAGTCGTTTTTAACGCAATCTGCAGTACGTTCTGACTATGCTGCTCGGCGCTCACCGCCGGGATGGCCTTGACGTTGACAAAGAACAGGCTTTCCCTGTCGTTGGGCAAGCTCTGTACGTTGGTCGCGATTATCCGCAGAATGTTCTGACTTTTCGCATCGAGTCTAAACAGCGGCGGAGTAATAATGAACTCATCGGCGCTGGCGTCGCGATTGTCATAGGGACTTACCCAGGACTGAATCAGATAAGGCGAGTCATCATCGGTGTTGGCCAGGGAAAGATTCGCCTCTTTGTCTTTACCTTGGTAAACCACTCGTGTGGTGCCCACGTTGACGCCCGCCTGAAGTTGGGGAAGCCAAAGACACGCCGCCAAAGCCGTAAAAGCCGCAACTTTTAAGCGCATAATAAGTTTTCCTCGGTTAACATCAGGACTCGCTGGTGAATTCGACCCCTGGCGTTAATATCATGATTACTTGTAGGTCACATCGAAACTGGCCAGCGCATTCACCTGGCCGGTACCGATACCGCGAACGCCAGGCTTGCCATCAGCACCGTCTGTGTCTGCAACCAGGCGCACATAGGATGCGGTGAAATCGAAGGTATTGGACTGCGGGCGCAACACGTAATCCGTGCTGGCGGTGTTGAGTGGTAGCTTGGTTCCGGTGCGGGCATCGTTGATTTGAATGCCGACTCCCGCTACCTGATTGGCACCGGTCATGCCCAGGATCGTTGGATCTGAAGACGACTGCTGTCCGCGGAAGGTGATCGCCGCATTTTTCAACGTGGCACTGCTGCAGTTTTCCAGCGAGATGGAAAACGGAACGGATCCAGCGGTGGCGCCGACCGTGTTGGCGAAGTCAGCCAAGCGGACCTGCCCCATATCCACCGACTTCTTCACATTTTCGCTGCTGATGGTACAAGCGTTGTCATTGATCGAACCAGTAAATTCAACTTGACCATCCGATGCCCGCGCGCTGGCGGCGGCCATCAGGATCAACAATGAGGAGCCACACAGGGCGGTGCATTTACAGAAATTCTTAACCATGAAAGTTACCCTTAGCTGTAGTCGATGTGCGATTTAATCATTTAACTTCCCTGTTCCACGGCTCGCCGCAGCAGGTGAATCAATGATTTACCGGCACAAGCACCCAGTCCATAAGACGATTCTTAAACGTCACTTATCTGCACGAATAAAAATGCGCGGCAAGGCCGCAATGCTGTTCACTCACTCACTGACTGACGCTGTGATACGTTGGTCGGCGCCCAGGGTTGATGCCGGACTCTCTACTTTTAGGTTTACCCCTTCCACCGCATCTGGATGTATTCCACAGAAAAGCATTTTTAATCTGTCCCATACTCCAATACCTAAACAACAGCCGATAGATTTGCTTTCTATCAACGCCCATCACCTCGGCATGTTCTTTTACATCTGCACAGAAATTAACGGTCAGAAAATCCAGAGGTGACTTACCCTCGACCATATCCTTGATCAAACTCCAGATCTTCTCGAGACTGCTTTTTTCTCGATCATTCAGTTCATCTTCACGGCGAATCATAAAATTAAGAGGCAGTTCAACATTTAGGATTGTGAAACTAAGCATGACGGGAATCCTCAACCGCTGAGAATTCACTCAAGCTCATCACCTCTACATGCAAAGGCTTTGACAGCTCGGTAATCTTTGATTTCAGGTCACTCTCAGCCTTCCGACCCAAATCAGGTGGAAAAATAGGCACTTCACTCCCATGTGTTCCATGTATAGAGATTTCGTGATTTTGAGCAGGAGGGTATTCAGCGGTATCTCATCTGTTCTTGCCGTGGAGATAACCTCTAACATCCGACTTATATTTTTTCACTCACAAGCGCTGGAGAGATAAGCGCGTAGCTTCTAAGAATCAGCAGATTCCTAATTCTGACTTGCGAAAGTCTTTCGTAGTTAACCAACTTCCACTCGATATCTCTTCTGGCCCAGAAAAGTCGCTCAATCCCGAGTTTTTTGAGCCATCTGCCCTGCTCGGCTTTCGGGGCGTCTTCGATCTCTTTTGCATACTTCATTGATCTCGCGACCAGTCGTTCCTTACCCGTACTGTCCACCTGCGTGATTAGAAAATCGGTCGTTAGCACTAGAGAAACGGAAGTCCCAGGGTAAACCGCTGGCCGGACGTTCAAGCTCGAAGCAATTGCATGGGTTTCAGCTGCAGGCAGCAGGGGAACTGCTCACGAATATCAATGATTGACCGGTCATGCTCAAGCATCACGTGGTAGTGGTACTCAGCATTCGAAAGCAGGTGGTGAGCTCAATGGACTTTCACTCCTGGCACGATGTGGGAAGTACCACGCGATACAAATGCCCGCACCTTGATCCAGGGAATGTATTCTTCGCTGACCCCCTTGGCCATCGCCGGCGGTTATCCGTTTATCTATCTTTCCCTGTGTAAAACGACCTTCGAGCGCACTGGTTTGCAAGGTGACAATTTAACCTGGCTCATCTGGCTAACCGGACTACCTGAATGACGTGGCAACGCTCCAAAAAGAGCATTGCTGGTAGAGAGGGGGAACTCATGCTGTCGAATCGCAGCGCAGGATGCATAGCATCACAACCTCACAAAAGATTGTGAACCTGATTAATGATTGCGGTTGCTACCCCGACGTAGGGCAGCAACCGTGACAAGGTTTATTTACTTGTGACATCAGTCTGACGAAACACTCCCGCAGGGTTAAGGAGTGCTTCGCACTCCAGCGCGAGCAAGCTCCCTCGCCACAACGTCAACACAGACGTTACTGCTGCAACTCTTGCTCAGTAAACAAATCGCTGAACAACATGCTCGACAGATAACGCTCACCAGAGTCCGGCAGGATCACCACGATGGTCTTGCCCTGCATTTCCGGGGTTTCGGCCAGACGCACGGCAACCGCCATGGCCGCACCGCAGGAGATCCCGGAGAGAATCCCCTCCTCCTGCATCAGGCGCAGGGCCATGGCCTTGGATTCTTCATCGCTGACCAGCTCGACCCGGTCAACTATCGACAGATCGAGGTTTTTCGGTACAAAACCCGCGCCTATGCCCTGGATCTTGTGCGGGCTTGGCTTGATTTCCTCACCGGCCATGGCCTGGGTAATCACCGGCGAGACCAGCGGTTCCACCGCCACCGAGAGAATCGGCTTGCCCTGGGTGTTCTTGATATAGCGCGAAACACCGGTGATGGTCCCACCGGTGCCGACACCTGCAACCAGCACATCAATGGCTCCGTCGGTGTCATTCCAGATTTCCGGACCGGTGGTTTTTTCGTGGATCGCCGGGTTGGCCGGGTTCTCGAACTGCTGCGGCATGTAGTAGCGGGCCGGATCACTGGCCAGAATCTCGGTAGCCTTTGCAATGGCACCGTTCATACCTTTGGCCGGCTCGGTCAGTACCAGTTCGGCGCCCAGGGCCTTGAGCACCTTGCGCCGTTCGATGCTCATCGACGCCGGCATGGTCAGCACCAGCTTGTAGCCGCGAGCCGCCGCGACGAACGCCAGGCCGATGCCGGTGTTGCCCGAGGTCGGTTCGATAATGGTCATGCCTGGCTTGAGTTTGCCGCTGCTTTCGGCATCCCAGATCATGTTCGCGCCGATCCGGCATTTGACTGAATAGCCCGGATTGCGCCCTTCAATCTTCGCCAGAATGGTCACGCCGCGAGGCGCAATACGGTTGATCTGAACCAATGGCGTATTGCCGATGGAATGCGCGTTATCAGCAAAAATGCGGCTCATGGCTGGGTCCTTATGCAGCGTTGGAGAAGCCTTCAAGGGTATGCCTCGCACCCCTCGTGCGTCCAGTCGCGACGCTGGATGATATGCATGTTCAGTCAATCGTCAAGCTGACCGGGTCACCATGTGACGCCCCATTCAGAGACTGAATAAGCCGTCTGCGTTCACAGTCGACCGGGCGCCGCGTTATAGTCGGGCATACTTTTATTTCGCCCGCCCTGCCCGGCGCAGATCGGCGTTACCGTTCGAGGAATTACCGATGAAGTTCGAAGGCACCCGCGCATACGTCGCCACCGATGACCTGAAGCTGGCGGTCAACGCCGCCATCACCCTGGAGCGGCCCTTGCTGGTCAAGGGCGAACCCGGCACCGGCAAGACCATGCTCGCCGAGCAACTGGCCGAATCCTTCGGTGCACGCCTGATCACCTGGCATATCAAGTCCACCACCAAGGCTCACCAGGGCCTGTACGAGTACGACGCGGTCAGCCGCCTGCGTGACTCGCAGTTGGGTGTGGACAAGGTCCATGACATCCGCAACTACCTGAAAAAGGGCAAGCTGTGGGAGGCCTTCGAGTCCGAAGAGCGGGTGATTCTGCTGATCGACGAAATCGACAAGGCCGACATCGAGTTCCCGAACGACCTGCTGCAAGAACTCGACAAGATGGAGTTCTACGTTTACGAGATCGACGAGACCATCAAGGCCAAGCAGCGTCCGATCATCATCATTACCTCCAACAACGAGAAAGAGCTGCCGGACGCCTTCCTGCGCCGTTGCTTCTTCCACTACATCGCCTTCCCGGACCGCGTCACCCTGCAAAAAATCGTCGACGTGCATTACCCGGACATCAAGAAAGACCTGGTCAGCGAAGCGCTGGACGTGTTCTTCGATGTGCGCAAGGTCCCGGGTTTGAAGAAGAAGCCATCGACGTCCGAACTGGTCGACTGGCTGAAATTGCTGATGGCCGACAACATCGGCGAAGCGGTACTGCGTGAACGCGATCCGACCAAGGCCATTCCGCCACTGGCCGGCGCTCTGGTGAAAAACGAACAGGACGTGCAGTTGCTTGAGCGTCTGGCGTTCATGAGCCGTCGCGGCACCCGCTGATACTCTTCTTACAAGATCAAGGGCGAAAGCCATGCTGCTCAACCTGTTCAATGAAATGCGTGCAGCCAAGGTGCCGGTCTCGGTGCGTGAGCTGCTGGACCTGATCAACGCGCTGAAACAGCGCGTGACCTTCGCCGACATGGACGAGTTTTATTACTTGTCGCGGGCGATTCTGGTGAAGGACGAACGGCATTTCGACAAGTTCGACCGGGCGTTCAGTGCCTACTTCAATGGCCTGGAAAAACTCGACGATCACCTTCAGGCGCTAATTCCCGAAGACTGGTTGCGCAAGGAATTCGAACGTTCGCTGACCGATGAAGAACGCGCGCAGATCCAGTCCCTCGGTGGCCTCGACAAGCTGATCGAAGAGTTCAAGAAGCGTCTCGAAGAACAGAAAGAACGCCATGCCGGCGGCAACAAGTGGATTGGCACCGGTGGCACCAGCCCGTTCGGCTCCGGCGGTTTCAACCCGGAAGGCATCCGGGTCGGCGATGCCGGAAAACGCCAAGGCAAAGCGGTCAAGGTCTGGGACCAGCGCGAGTACAAGAACCTCGACGATCAGGTCGAGTTGGGCACGCGCAACATCAAGGTGGCGCTGCGCAGGCTACGCAAATTCGCCCGCCAGGGTGCGGCGGATGAGCTGGACATCGACGGCACCATCGATCACACCGCTCGCGACGCAGGGCTGCTGAATATTCAGATGCGCCCGGAACGCCGTAACAACATCAAGTTGTTGCTACTGTTCGACATCGGCGGCTCGATGGACGCCCATGTGAAGATCTGCGAGGAGCTGTTCTCGGCCTGCAAGACCGAGTTCAAGCACCTGGAGTACTTCTACTTCCACAACTTCATTTATGAATCGGTGTGGAAGAACAACATGCGCCGTGGCTCGGAACGCACGGCCACCATGGACCTGCTGCATAAGTACGGCGCCGACTACAAAGTGATCTTCGTCGGCGATGCCGCCATGGCGCCTTACGAAATCACCCAGGCCGGCGGCAGCGTCGAGCACTGGAACGAAGAAGCCGGTTACGTGTGGATGCAGCGCTTCATGGAGAAGTACAAGAAACTCATCTGGATCAATCCGTACCCGAAAGACACCTGGGGCTACACCTCCTCGACCAAGATCGTGCGCGATCTGATCGAAGACCAGATGTTCCCGCTGACCTTGCGCGGGCTGGAAGAAGGGATGCGGTTTCTCTCCAAATAACTGCGTTCTCTGTGGCGAGGGGGCTTGTCGGAACGCCGCAGCGCCCCGTTCGGCTGCGCAGCAGTCGCAAATCGGCTGCATGCGTTTACCCGATAGAACCACGCCACAGGTTTTAGGGTCGCTTTGCGACCCAACGGGGGCAAGCCCCCTCACCACAATGCTCGGCTGTGCTTAAAAGAACCTGCGCAAATACTCGACCTGCTGCCGATGCGCCGTTTCCTGCACCACCGGCGCCAACCGGATCTGCTGCCCTGGCAAACATTGCGCCAGGCGGGCCAACGCCAATGGCGTCAACGCGCCTAACCGTGGATAACCGCCAATGGTCTGCCGATCATTGAGCAGCACGATCGGCTGCCCGTCCGGTGGCACTTGAACCGCGCCCAGCGGGATGCCTTCGGAGATCATCGGCTTGCCTTGATACTGCAACGCCGTCCCCAGCAAACGGATGCCCATGCGGTCGGCACGACTGTCGAGGGTCCAGACACGGTTGAAGGCGTCAAACAGGCTTTGCCCGCTGAACTCGCCATGTTGCGCACCGAGCACCAGATCCAGCGGCTGATTCAGCGTGAAGTCCGGTCGCTGCGCGCGCGGTACCTCCCGCAGAGCCTGCGCCGGCCCCGAATAACCCAATTCGGCAGCGCGTGCCAGGGGGCGGCCAAAACCGTCGAGACCACCGAGTTCCTCACGCACCACCGTCGCACAACTGCCCAACACCTTGGGCGCGTTGAAACCGCCAGGCGCTGCCAGATAGGCGCGGGCACCGAGCACCGGTTGGGTAAATTGCAAACGCTGGCCTTTCTTCAGCTGAAAACTGCGCCACGGCGCCAGCGGCTGGCCGTCGAGTAGCGCACCGAGGTCCGCCCCCGCCAGCGCCAGACAACAATCGTCTTGCGCCTCCAGGGTAAAACCGCCGAGGGTAACTTCAATCACCGCGGCCTCCAGCGAGTTACCCAGCAGCCAGTTGGCCCAGGACATCGACAGCCAATCCGCCGCACCACCCTGGGTCACGCCCAGATGCCGCACACCAAACCGGCCGGCATCCTGCAGCAAGCACAACGGCGTGCTGGCTTCGATCGTCAAACGGCTCATGCCAGCACCTCCAGCGGCGTATCGTCGCCGCCCAGATTGACGAACTCGGCATGACTGACCGCGGCAAAACGCACCGTATCGCCCGGTTGCATCAGGCTGTAGCCCTCACGTTCGCGGTCAAACAATTTGGCCGGGGTGCGACCGATCAGGTTCCAGCCACCCGGCGACACCACCGGATACGCCGCAGTCTGCCGCTCGGCAATCCCCACGCTGCCGGCCGCCACGCGCTTGCGCGGGGTATTCAATCGGGGCGCGGCCAGCACTTCTTCAACCAGTCCCATAAAGGCAAACCCCGGCGCAAACCCCAGCGCGAACACTTGATACTCACGCTCGCTGTGGCGACGAATCACCTCCTCCATGGCCAGCCCGCTGCGCTGCGAAAGCAGGCTCAGCTCAGGCCCGACACTGAGGTCATACCAGACCGGCAACACATGGCATTGACCACTGGCCCGTGCGTTGGGGCTCAGATCGGTCAAGGCTTCGGCGATCAGCTCCCGCGCCTGAGCCGGACTCAAGGCGAGCAGGTCGTAATGCACCATCAGGGTTGTATAAGACGGTACCAGATCGATCAAATGCCCGGCGAATCCTGCACGCAGTCGCTCGCTGGCGGCGAGCATCCACGGCATGTTGGCTTCGGCGATTTCATCGAACAGCCGCACCATCAGGCAATCGATGGCCACCACTTCAACCCGTGGCTTCATGGCGCGCTCTGCTGATTCAACGCTTCACGGATCCGCTGCACAGCTGCCACCGAACTGGCGTTGTCGCCGTGTACGCAGAGGGTGTTGGCCTGCAAATGCAAGGCGCTGCCGTCGCTGGCGACAAGGTTGTCACCGCGAGCGATGGTCAGTGCCTGTTGAATGATTGTCTCGGGATCGTGATGCACTGCACCCGGCAACTGCCGCGAAACCAGATGCCCGGCGCTGTCATATGCACGGTCGGCGAACGCTTCGAACCACAGCGTCACCCCGTACTCGTCGCCCATCAGTTGAGCCGCGTGGTTGTCACGGGTGGCCATCAACATCAACGGCAGTTGAGGGTCATACGCCGCGACAGCCTGAATCACCGCCCGCAGTTGCGCCGGGTTGGCCATCATGTCGTTGTACATCGCACCGTGGGGTTTGACATAACTGACGCGAGTTCCCTGCGCCCGGCAAATGCCGTCCAGCGCACCGATCTGGTAGTGCAGCAGATCCTGAAGTTCCTGCGCAGTGTAGGCCATGGAACGGCGGCCAAACCCCAGCAGATCCTGATAGGCCGGATGCGCACCGATCTGCACGCCATGGCTCAGCGCCAGGCTGACGGTCTTGCGCATGATGCTCGGGTCACCGGCATGGAAACCGCAGGCAATGTTGGCGCAATCGATGTACGGCATCACTTCGGCATCCAGCCCCATGGTCCAGTGACCAAAGCTTTCGCCGATATCGCAGTTCAATAGCAGGCGGCTCACGGTGAGTACTCCTGAGGTTTTATCGTTTTAACCGGGGACGTTCGAGCTGTCCCTCAGATTATCAGTTACTGCGCTTCGAGTTGCTTGCCACGGGTTTCCGGCAGGCTCAACGCCGCCAGGATCACTACTCCATAAGACACCGCCGCAAACGCGCCGATCCCGACACTCAGCGGTACTTTCTGGCTGAGCAAACCGATCAGCAGCGGAAACAGCGCCGCCAGCGCGCGACCAACGTTGTAGCAAAAGCCCTGGCCCGAACCGCGAATCCGCGTTGGAAACAGCTCGGTGAGAAACGCGCCCATGCCACTGAAAATCCCCGAGGCGAAGAACCCCAGCGGAAAACCCAGCCAGAACATCACGCCATTGCTGACCGGCAGTTGGGTGTAGAGCAGCACAATGCTGAACGAGCCCACGGCGAACAGAATGAAGTTCTTCTTGCGCCCCAGAATGTCGGTCAGGTAGGCGCTGATCACATAGCCGGCGTAAGACCCGAGAATCACCATCGCCAGATAACCGCCGGTGCCGAGTACGCTCAGTCCGCGCTCGTTTTTCAGGAAGGTCGGCAGCCAGGAAGTGATCGCGTAGTAACCGCCCAGAGCACCGGTGGTCAGCAAGGATGCGCGAAACGTGGTGCTGAGCATTCCGGGGGCGAAAATCTCGTAGAACTTCGACGGGTTGCTCGGTTCCTGCCGGGCCTTGGTCTGGCGGTAGATTTCCGGGTCCTTGACCAACCGGCGGACGAAGATCACGAAAATTGCCGGCACGATGCCGAGGATGAACAGCGCACGCCAGGCATCCTCCGGCGGCAGGACCGAGAACAGCAGCGCATAGAGAATCGCCGTCAGGCCCCAACCCAGGGCCCAGCCGGATTGAACCATGCCCACCGCCTTGCCGCGGTCCTTGGCGCGGATCACCTCGCCCATCAGTACCGCGCCGGCGGTCCATTCGCCACCGAAACCGAAGCCCATCAAGGTTCGGGCAATCAACAGTTGTTCGTAGTTTTGCGCGAACCCGCAGAGGAAGGTGAAGAAGGCGAACCACAGCACCGTCAGTTGCAAGGTGCGCACGCGACCGATGCGGTCAGAGAGAATCCCGGCGACCCAACCGCCAATCGCCGAAGCGATCAGCGTGCTGGTGTGGATCAGCCCGGCCTGGCCGGTGGTGATGCCCCACATGGCGATCAGTGTCGGCACCACAAAGCTCAGCATTTGGGTGTCCATGCCGTCCAGGCCATAGCCGACCTTGCAGCTCCAGAAGGTTCGGCGTTCCTGCTGATTGATGTTGCGGTACCAGTCGAACGGGCCGGGGCGGCTCTCGATCTTGGGTTTGGCGACATCGAGCGTGTCGGGCGCACTCATGGCAAATCTCCAGCTGAATTTTATTGGTATTGTTCTGAACACCGACGACGCCTATCGTGGGTTCGGCGCATTTTTCGACGACGGCGCCCTGCTCGTCCAACTAATAAAAACCCTGCCAAGGCATAAGAAAAAGTTGATCGCATGAACCTCAAATTTCTCGAAACCTTCGTTTGGGTCGCCCGGCTGAAAAGCTTTCGCCTGACTGCCGACAAGCTCTTCACCACCCAGGCCTCGATTTCCAGCCGCATCGCGGTGCTTGAAAGCGAGCTTGGAGTGAAGCTGTTCCTGCGTGATTCACGCGGCGTGAAGCTGACGCCCGAAGGCGTGAAGGTGCTCGATTACGCCGAGCAAATGATCGACACCATGCAAGCGCTCAAGCAGTCGCTGGAAACCCGCTCAAGCAAGGTCGGACGGGTTCGCATCGGCGTGATGGACACGGTCATTCACACCTGGCTCAGTCCGTTGGTGGCACAGATGACCGATCACTATCCGTTGGTAGAAATCGAGTTGGTCGCCGATACCTCGCTGAATCTCTGCGATCAGCTGCAAAAAGGCTTTCTCGACCTGATTCTGCAAACCGACCTGCTGCGCCAGGAAAGCGTGCGCAGCCTGGAACTGGCCAGCCACCCGATGGGCTGGATCGTCGCCAGCCATTCGATCTACAACCGCAACTACACCAGCGTCGCCGAACTGGCCCGTGAACGGATCATCACCTACTCGAAAAACTCCCACCCGCATCAGGACGTGCTCAGCCTGATGCAGGCCAATGGCGTACTCGCGCCAAAGCTCAATTGCGTGAATTCGGTGTCGGCGATTATCCGATTGCTGCGTGACGGTTTCGGCATTGGAGCCTTGCCGCCGGTGCTGGTCAGTGAAGAACTGGCCCGGGGCGAATTGACCTTGCTGGCCATCGACCAACGCCCGCCCAACCTGCAAGTGGTGGTGTCATGGCGGGTCGGCGCGGAATGGGTCGAGGAGATCGTGGCATTGTGTCAGCACGTGGTGGAGGGCTATGCGCAGAAGGTCGGTGAGCACTACATCGTCTTGAGCAAAGACTAAACCAACCTCTGAATAGGAGCTTTCCCACACCACAAGTAGGAATTACTATCATTTGCATTATTATTTTTAGACGGTATTCTCAGCGCGCATTCAGCTAAACAACTGTCCAGAAGGAGTCGGACCTGATGCGCGCCTACACGCAACAACAGCAGCAACTGCTCGCACACTGGAGCGAAGCCCTTGGCACCCAGGCTTTCCAGTCCCACCGCATCACCCTCGATCATTTGAGCAATGCGCTGGAACCCGCCGCCCAGCGCTGTTTTCAACGCCTGATCCAGGCGCTGTTTCGTGAAGACCTGATCAACCCCGACACCTGCGAATACGATGACAACCGCCGCTGCTGGTTGCCGCTGGGCAACGGCGCACACCTGTGCTTCGATCATCTGTCCGGCGGCAGGATGAACAGTTGGGATGTGCGCGGCAGCATCGTCCTGCACACCCCCGATGCACTGCCGCACAAGATCCAGTTGCCCAGCGAACTGCTCGCCCATCTCGCCACCCAGCTGAACCCGCCCGCCTCCCCGCAAGTACTGGAACGTCTGGCCCGCGAGCTGGATGACAGCTACAGCAACGACACCCTGTGCCTGGCGTTCCACCATGGATGGACCGAACGTCTGAGGGAGCAGATCGGCACCGAACACGACGACAACCTGCTCGCCTGGCTCAAAGCCAGCCCCGCTCGCCAGAACCCGACATCACTGCTCGAACAGTGGGGCACGCTCGGCCATCCGTGGCACCCCAACTACAAGACCAAACTGGGCTTGAGCGCCACTCAGGTCATCGCTTTCTCGCCGGAGTTCGAAGCGAGCTTCCCTGTTGTGCTGTGCGCCCTGCACCGCCAATACGCCCACGTCGAAACGCTGGCCGGCAGCGCCGATTACTGGGAGTGGTGGCAAGGTCACTTCCCGCAGGCCGCCGAACAATTACAGCGCCATTTGCAGCAACTGGGCCTGGAAGTAACGGACTACCTCCCGCTCCCGTCGCACCCATGGCAAGCCGATGAAGAGCTGCCAAAATCGTTCGCCAACGAAATCGCCGACAACCTGCTGATCGTCACCGACATCGTGGCCTTCACTGGCCATCCGAGCATGTCGTTCCGCACGGTCGTACCGGAGGCCAGTCGCGTTGCGCCGATGGTCAAGTTGCCGGTGGCCTTGCGCCTGACCAGCGTGCAGCGCACGGTGTCGCCGCGCTCGGCCCGGATGGGGCCGCGCATCAGTCAGCTGTTGCTGGATATTCTCGATCAGGAGCCGCAGATTCAGCGTCTGCTGAACATCGTGCCGGAGCGCATCGGCGTGCATTACGCGCCACAACCGGCCAATGACGAACTGTCCCGGCATGCCGCCGTGCTGTACCGCGACAACCCGCTGACCCTGCTGCAAGCAGGCGAGTTGGCGATACCGGTCGGCAGCCTGTTCGCCGTCAACGAATTCGAACAACCGTTGCTGCGCGATTGGGTACGCCTGGCTCAGGGCCGTGACGACAGCGAGGCCATGCTGGCGTTCTTCGATGACTACCTGTCGATTGCCGTACCGAGCCTGTTGGGCATTTACCTGATGTATGGCGTGGCGTTCGAAGCGCACCAGCAAAACAGCTTCATGGTGATGGGCGCTGACGGGCAGTTGAATCGGCTGTTACTGCGTGACTTCGGCGACATCCGCATCGATCGCAAGACCCTGCATGCCAAGGGTCTGGATATCCAGCTGCACGATCCGAAAATGACCCTGTACGACGAACCCGGTTTTGTCCGCGACAAACTCCTGCACACCACGTTCATGTGCCACCTCGGCGAGCTGACGTTGCTCTGCGCCCGTCACTGGAACGTATCGGAAAACCTCCTGTGGGAGCGATTGGCAGCGCACGTTGCAGAGTGCTTCGACGCCTTGCGCGAACGTGTCGAACCGGCACGCTGGGACAGCGAGCGCGCGGCCTTGCTGGAACAGGACTGGCCGGCCAAATCGTTCATGCGCATGCGCTTGCACGACAGCCACGCCGATATCGTCGGACGCTTGAGCAACCCACTGCGATCCAGCGCCCATGCTCGCTGACAGTCGCGCGTTGCGACTGCTGATCGTCATCCAGTTGGTCTCCATGGGTGCCATGGAAATGAGCGGCCCGTTCTGGCCCTTGCAGATCCGCCATCTGCTCGGGCCAGAGGGCGCCGGCTACACCGCGCTGTTATCGGCGCTGGTCTATGCCGGCCCGATGCTCGCCGCCATGCTCCTGACTCCCGTGTGGGGCCAGTTGGGTGATCGCACCGGGCACAAGCCGATGATCGTTCGGGCGTTGCTGGCATTGGCGTTGTGCCAAGGGTTGGCGGCCATCACCGTCGACCCGTGGCTGCTGGTGGGCATTCGCGTGATGCAAGGCGCATTGGCCGGGTTTCTCGCCGCCGCGCAAGCCTATGCCCTGGCCTGCTGCGACAGTTCCCGGCGCGGCCACACCCTGGCCCGCCTGCAATCGGCGACCGCCGTCGGCTCGCTGATCGGCCCGGTGCTGGGCGGCTGGTTGATGGATATCTCGGGATTCGCCCTGCTCTGTTATGGCGCGACGGCGATTTGCCTGCTGTGCGCACTGGGGAGTTTTTTCCTGCCGGCCGACAAGGCCCGGGCCTCGACGAAAAAACCAGTCGCGCCAGTGGCCCTGCCCAAAGGCTGGCTCGGTGGAATCTTGCTGGTGATCGTGTTGATTCAGGCCGCGAAGATGATGCCGCAGCCGTTCTATGCGCTGTACGTCGCCGAGATTCTGCACGCACCGAGCTGGCTGATCGGCGCCACTTATGCGGCGAGCGCCGCGACCCTGGCCATTTCCGCCCCGCTGTGGGGACGCCTGTTCGACCGCTGGCAACCGGCCTACACCTTGCGCGTCATCGAAGGCGTCGCCTGGCTGTGCGCCCTGACACTGGCGGCCACGGCACTGGCCAACGAATGGCTGGGGTTCCTCGTCAGCCGGCTGGTCTGGGGTGTCTGGCAAGGCGCCCTGCTGCCGGTCGCCTATGCACTGATCGCCAACACCGTTGCTTCAAGCCAACAGGGTTTTGCCCTCGGCCTCGGCAACAGCGCGGCCAAGGCTGGCGCCTTGCTCGGTGCCGTACTCGGCGGGATCGGCATGGGGCTGGTCGGGCTGGCGCACAGTTTCTGGCTGGTGGCGCTGACTTATGCGCTGGCCGCCATCGGAATTCGCTGGGTGCGGTCCTTCACCTCCACACCCGGCCCAACACCCTTATCTACCCACACTTATCAAAACTAAAAAAAGACCACGTCATGACCCGAACCAAACTTTCTCTGTTGATTCCGCTGCTTGGCTCCTTCAGCGCCCAAACCTGGGCCGAGGAGACCGAACAGCAACCCGGCACCCTGAACATGCAAGCCACCGTCGTCTCCGCGACTCGTAGCGAGGCGAGCATCGCCTCGATTCCAGGCTCGGTCCAGGTCATCGACGAACAGCAAGTCCGCGAGCAAAGCGGCGCGGGTCGCCGGGTCTCCGACATTCTTGGGCAATTGGTGCCCGGCCTTGCGCCGTCCAGCGGCGGGATGAGCAACTTCGGCCAGACCCTGCGCGGGCGCAACATGCTGGTGTTGATCGACGGCGTATCGCAGAACGCTACGCGCGACAACTTCCGCCAGCTCAACAGCATCGCGCCGGCCAGCATCGAGCGCATCGAAGTGATTTCCGGCGCCAGCAGCATCTACGGTGCCGGCGCTTCAGGCGGCATCATCAACATCATCACCAAGCGCAATCAGGGCCAGGACATTGCCTACAGCAGCAAACTGGGCCTGACCAGCGGCAACAACCTCAACAGCAAAGGTTTCGCCTATGAAGCTTTCCAGAGTGCGACCGGGCGCAAGGACGCGCTGGACTGGTACGTGTCCGCCGACCTGACCCAGCGCAACGATCAATTCGATGGCAACGGCAAGCGCATCCCTCAGGACACCTCCCAGGGCAGCAACATGGACACCGAAACCTATGACCTGCAAGGTCGTTTCGGTTACGAACTGGATGCCGACAAAAAACTCAGCCTGTCGCTGCAGGACTACAAGGACCAGCAGGACACGGACTTCACCAAAGACCCGAAAAACCTGCAGCAAGCCGTAGCGGTCAAAGGGCTGAAACTCGACGACCAGCCCTACACCCATAACCAGGCGGTCAACCTCAACTACACCGACAAGGACTTCTACGGTCAGGGCCTGCAGCTGGAAAGCTACTGGCGTCGGGCCGACGCGCTGTTCTTCCCGGACCTGTCGCGGGGCAAGGCCGGGATCGCCGACAACAACAGCGTGCAGGATGTCTACGGCTTGCGCGCGGCCATCGACACGCCGTTGCCGGCCATCGGCAGCGCTACGGGCAATCTGGTCTGGGGCGCCGACTACGATCACGAGCGCTCGCGCCAGCGTGGCGACCAGTACACCCTCAAAGGGCTGACTTACAGCAAGACCGGCACCACCTACGAGATGGGCCCGGATCTCGAAACCACCACCAAGGCGCTGTTCGGGCAAATGTCCTGGGACGTTGGCGACTGGACCTTGCGTGGCGGTGTGCGCCGCGAGTGGATCGAAAGTGAGGTCGCCGACAGCATCGCCTACGGTCAGATCGTCCAGACCGGCGTCCGCGCCACCCTGCCCGGCGACACCCTCAAATATGACGCCACGCTCTATAACCTGGGCGCGGTCTATCACCTGAGCGAGAACCAGGACCTCTTCGCCAATTACAGCCAGGGTTTTTCGCTGCCGGATATCCAGCGCTTCTTGCGTGACGTCAACAGCACTTTCGACATCCAGAGCCTCAACGCCCAGGCCATCAAGGTCGACAGCTACGAGCTGGGCTGGCGCGGTAACTGGGACCAGTGGCAGGCCGACGTCACCGTGTATGAAAACACCTCGGACGTGACCCAGTTCTACGATGCCAATGATCGCGTCCTGCGCCTGATCAACCAGAAGGAACGGGTACGCGGCATCGAAAACAGCCTGACCTACCGCGCGACCGATCACTGGTCGGTGGGGGGCACTTATGCGTGGGCCAAAGGCGAGACCGAGCAGAACGGCAAATGGATCGACCTGCCGGCGACACGCATCTCACCGGCCAAGACCACGCTGTTTGTCGGCTACACCGAAGATGACTACACCCTGCGTTTGCAAGGCATGCGCCTGGCCAGTTACGACGCCGCCGCCAAGGACAACAACGGGCGCGACATCAAGGGCTATACGCTGGTGGACTTGCTGGGATCGGTGCGATTGCCGGTCGGGCGTCTCGAAGGCGGGGTGTACAACCTGACCGACCGTACGTACGTCAACCTGTTCGCCCAGGCCAACGCCAAAGCACCGTTCGCCAACGCCGAAGGCCGTACGTTGAGCATGAGCTACTCGATCGATTGGTAAATAACCCAATCGCCGTAGGAGTCGGTTCCGGTTTCGGGGGATCGAGATCGAGGGCTTGCGCAGATGCTGTAGGAGCACGGCTTGCCGGCGATGGCGATCTCAAGGACGCCATCGCCGGCAAGCCGTGCTCCTACGAAGGGTGTTACAAACCGCGCAAATCACGCTCTTCGATCGGCCGGCTCTGGCGCAGGCGCTTGCCGCCCAACACCACCCAGTCGATCAGGCGGAACAGGCATTCCAGACCGAACGACAGCAACATCGCCCCGCTCAGCCCCCAGCCCATGGCTTCAGGTGTCAGCAACAGCTGGTAGCTGTAGCCATTCCAGGTTTCCTTGCGTATATCCGGGTCAGCCGCCAACACCACCTGCAAGAAGCGGATGTACCACGGGCCTTGCATGGCCTGGAATTGCTTGTCCAGCGCCAATTGGCGAGTGAGCAAGGTGCTCAGGCTGTCGGCATCGCTGCGAAACACCGGGTCGTCACTGGCACGGTAATGAGCAACCAATGCTTGCAGATCGCCCTTGAAGAACTGCTCGGCGGTGCCTTGAAAACCCCGCAAGCCGGTCTGCGCTTCGATCAGGTGCGCCTCGACCCGCTTGGCGTAGTCGTTGATGAAACCCGGCACCTGCACACCCACCAACAGGCCGATCGCAAACAACACCAGCCGCAAATAACTGAGCAACATAGAAAGGTGTTCCTTATTCGGTCTTGCCCTGGCTGACGCATTCACCGCGTCGCCACAGGCTCCATTGGCCCGGTTCGTAACGGGTCCAGGTTTCGTTTTCGGTCAGGGGTTCGGTGGCAATGACCGTCACCACATCGTTGGGCGTGGTTTCGGCCTGGAAGTCGACGATGACGTCCGCATCCTTCAAGCGTGCCGGACCAAACGGCGCGCGTCGGGTGATGTGCGCCAATTTGCTTGAGCAATAACAGAACAGCCAGTCGCCGTCGCTCAACAGGCAATTGAACACACCTTTGCTGCGGTATTCGGCGCACGCCGCCACCAGGCTCGGTAGCAACTGCTCGACTTCAACCGGCTCCGGGAAGGCTTCACGCACTCGGTTGAGTACATCGCAGAACGCCGCTTCACTGTCGGTGTCGCCGATTGGCCGGTAAAAACTGGTGGTTGGCTGAAAGTCGGCGAGTTGGCCGTTATGCGCGAAGCACCAGTTGCGGCCCCACAACTCACGCACGAACGGGTGAGTGTTGGACAGGCAGACCTTGCCGACGTTGGCCTGGCGGATATGCCCGATCACCACTTCGCTTTTGATCGGATAGCGCTGTACCAACTGCGCGACTTCGGACTCACAACTCGCCGCCGGGTCCTGAAACAAGCGCAGGCCACGGCCCTCATAGAACCCGATACCCCAACCGTCCCGGTGCGGGCCAGTTCGACCGCCTCGCTGCATCAGCCCGGTGAAGCTGAACACGATATCGGTCGGTACATTGGCGCTCATGCCCAATAATTCACACATGCCTGGACTCTCGCTTCAATGCCGGGGCAACGTCAAAGACGGGGTTCAACTCGCGAACGCTGGGGGTTGCTCGGAACCGGCGGACGACCATAACGATCGTCACCAGCACCGCCAAAGGGCTGGTCATCATCCGGATCGGCAGCCTTGGCAGCGGCTTTCGCGGCGGCCTCCCGCTCCTTGCGAGCATTGGCGGCGCGCTCGATGGGAAAGCGGATCAACGCGAAGATCAGGTAAATGCCGAAAGCGATCATGCTGTACATGACCAGGTCGGAGATCGCGCGCCAGATGTTGTTACCGACCTTGAACAGCAGGTCCAGGGCAGTAATGGCGATGGCCGGGGCGAATTTTTCCTTCACCGGGTCGATAATGGTCGGGCTGAACAACAGCACGACCATGAGCAGACGCAGTGGCTCGCGCAACCAGCGCCACATCCAGCGGGTCAGCCGCATCCACACCAACAGGCAGCCTAAAGCGGCAAAGGCGTAAAGGCCCCAAGCGATCAGATAGTCGTTCTCGGTCATGGTGTCCATGGCAAGGCAGGCAAAGAGGCGCTTATGATAACGGCTTTTCACCGATCAGGCTGCCCCGCTGTCTGTGAAGCCATTTTTACATTACGCCCGAGAGTCCTTCATGCCCCTATCCGCCCACGTTTGCAGCGCCCCGATTGCCCACAAGGCCGACGGCGATGACCCATACGCCTGGCTGCAGGAGCGCGACAGCGCACAGGTGCTCGACTACCTCAAGGCTGAAAACAGCTATCAGGAAGTACAACTGGCCGACCAGGCCGAGCTGCGGGAAACCCTGTTCAACGAAATAAAAAGCCGGATTCTCGAAACCGACCTGTCGCTGCCGTCCCCGTGGGGGCCTTACCTGTATTACACCCGCACCGTCGCCGGTGACGAATATGCCCGGCATTACCGCTGCCCGCGTCCGGCCGACGACAGCCTGCTGGTCGACGAAAGCCAGGAACAGCTGCTGCTCGACCCCAATGTGCTGGCCAATGGCGGTTTTTTTTCGCTGGGCGCCTTCAGCATCAGCCCGGACCACCAGCGCCTGGCCTACAGCCTCGATACCAGCGGTGAAGAGATTTACACGCTGTTCGTCAAGGAGCTGTCCAACGGCAAGGTCAGCGAACTGGCATTCGACAATTGCGACGGCAGCATGACCTGGGCCAACGACAGCCTGACGCTGTTTTTCGGCGAGCTGGATGACACCCATCGCCCACACAAGCTGTTTCGCTATCGTCTTGACGGTACCGCCGCTGAAGAAGTCTTCCATGAAGCGGACGGACGGTTTTTCCTGCACTGCTACCGTTCAAGCTCCGAACGCCAGTTGCTGCTGTCGCTGGGCAGCAAAACCACCAGCGAAGTCTGGGTGCTCGATGCGTCGCAGCCACAGCAGGCCTTCACCTGCCTGGCACCACGGGTTGAAGATCACGAGTACGACGTCGACCACGGCAAGCTCGACGATCAATGGACCTGGCTGATTCGCAGCAACCGCGACGGCATCAACTTTGCGCTGTATCAGGCTGCCGACACCGGGGTTGCGCCAACCGAAAGCGACTGGCAAAACCTGATCCCTCACAGCGACACGGTGATGCTTGACGGCATGAGCCTGAATGCCTCGGCCATGACCCTGAGCCTGCGTGAAGGCGGCTTGCCGATCATCGAAGTTCACCCACAAGGCCTGCCTGCTTACCGCGTGCAACTGCCAGACGCGGCCTACAGCCTGCATGTGCAAAACAGCCTGGAGTTTGCCAGCGACAAGATCCGTCTGCGTTACGAGGCATTGAATCGCCCGGCGCAGATTCGCCAGCTCACCCTCGCCAGCGGCGAACAGAAAGTCCTCAAGGAAACCCAGGTGCTCGGCCCTTTCGACGCCGATGCCTACGTCAGTCAGCGCCTGTGGGCGACCGCGCCCGATGGCACACAGGTGCCGATCAGCCTGGTGGTCAAACGTGAAATGCTCGGCAAGCCAACGCCGCTTTACCTTTACGGCTACGGCGCCTACGGCGAAAGCCTCGACCCGTGGTTCTCCCATGCGCGCCTGAGCCTGCTCGATCGCGGCATGGCCTTCGCCATCGCCCACGTGCGCGGCGGCGGTGAGCTGGGCGAAGCCTGGTATCGCGCTGGCAAGCAGGAACACAAGCAGAACACCTTCAACGACTTCATCGCCTGCGCCGAACACCTGATCGCCAACGGCTTCACTACCTCAAAACAACTGGCCATCAGCGGCGGCAGTGCCGGCGGATTACTGATCGGCGCGGTGCTCAACCAGCGCCCGGAACTGTTTGCGGCGGCGATTGCCGAGGTGCCGTTCGTCGACGTGCTCAACACCATGCTCGATCCGGACTTGCCGCTGACCGTCACCGAATACGACGAATGGGGCAATCCTGAAGAGCTGGCAGTTTATGATCGGATCAAGGCATACGCGCCGTACGAAAACGTCGGCGCTCACGCCTATCCGGCAACCCTGGTGATCGCCGGCTACAACGACAGCCGCGTGCAGTATTGGGAAGCGGCCAAGTGGGTGGCCAAGTTGCGAGCGACCAAATCCGACAATAATCTGTTGCTGCTCAAGACCGAACTGGGTGCCGGTCATGGCGGGATGAGCGGGCGTTATCAAGGATTACGTGACGTAGCCCTCGAATACGCATTTGTTTTCAAGGTATTGGGAATCGCCTGAGGAACTCTGTAAGGCGTATGAGTCTTAAATGTGGGAGCAGGCTCGCTCCCACAAGGGATTGGCAATTACCCACAAAGCCCGAACCGGCAACAGACACACAAAAAGACTGTGATGACATGTCAGAACCGACCCTGTTGAACAAAGAAATTCGCGACTGGCTGATGGACTGCGGCCTGTTCGATCAACTGCAACTGGCCGATTTCACGGCGGCTGCCGGCTACTTCAGCATCAGCACCATCGCCGAGGGCCAGGAGATCTTCCACGAAGGTGATGCCGGCAGCTTCATGTGCATCATTCACTCGGGTCAGGTGGCGGTGCAGAAAACCAATAGCGACGGCAAGCCGGTGACGATCGCAACGCTGCGCAGCGGCCGGGCATTCGGCGAAATGGCCGTCCTCGATGGCGAACGGCGCTCGGCCAGTTGCGTGGCGGCGAGCAATTGCCAACTGCTCAACCTGGGCAAGGACTCGCTGGAAAAGATGCTCAACGACGCACCGAAAATCGCCGCGAAGATCATCCGTGCCATTGCCGTGTCGCTGTCCAAACGCCTGCGCATGGCCGACGGCCAATTGCTCTCGCAACAGATTTAACCGCCGGGAGATTTGTTTTTTTGCTGAATCTGCTCAAGCCCCGGCAAGGTCTGGTCCTTGGGCGGGTTGGGCATTTCGATCGGTGGCAACAACGGTTCACCGCCGCTACTGCTGCCGACCTTGGGTACAGTGGTCGGGGTAATCTGCGGGTATGGCGTAGGGGTTGCGGTGCCGGGTGAACCGGGGGCCGCTGACGGTGCAACAGGGACCGTTTGCAACTCTTGCGCCTGCGCTGCACTTATCGAGAGCGCGGCCAACACAATGACCGTTAGAATGGTGCACTTCATCAATGGCTCCGTTGCCCTTGCTTGTGACCTTAAGGCTACTCCCAACCGCGCAAGATTGCCCTTCTCAATGCCGGTTTCTCCTCCTTGATGCCAGTTTCCCTCCTTTAAAGAGAGCCCCATGAAACGTTTCGTTCTGCTCGACACCACCCCGATCCCCGAAAACGGCGGTGCCCTGTGCCTGTTCGAGTATGGCGAAGATTTCGTCATCAAGATCCAGGGCGGTGACGGCGGACAATTGATGAACACCCGCATGCACGGTTCCGAAGACGCCTTGGCCGAGATTCCTTGCCGCAAGGTCGCCGGCCGGCCGAATTCACGGGTGCTGATTGGTGGCCTCGGCATGGGGTTCACCCTCGCTTCGGCGCTCAAGCACCTGGGCAAGACCGCTGAAGTGGTGGTCGCCGAACTGGTACCAGGGGTGGTCGAGTGGAACCACGGGCCGCTGGGCGAAAAGTCCGGGCGACCGCTGCTCGACCCGCGCACGGTGATCCGCATGGATGACGTGGCCAAGGTCCTGCAGGCCGAGCCGCAAGGTTTCGACGCGATCATGCTCGACGTCGATAACGGCCCCGAAGGCCTGACCCAGAAAGCCAACAGCTGGCTGTACTCGGCCGGCGGCCTGAGCGCCTGCGCCAAGGCCCTGCGCCCCAAAGGCGTGCTCGCCGTATGGTCGGCCAGCGCTGACCGGCAATTTTCCGACAAATTGAAAAAAGCCGGCTTCAAGTCCGAAGAAGTGCAAGTCTTCGCCCACGGCAACAAAGGCACCCGACACACGATCTGGATTGCCGAGAAGCTCAAGGGCTGAGCTAAACTTGCCTCATAACCTCATTAGTCTTTTTTACAAAGGTGAACCCATGAGTTCGTCAACGCCTCCCTCCAACACGGCCAAACTGGACCGCATCCTCGCCGACGCCCAGCGCGACCGTGAAATGGGTTACCGCGACAAGGCCCTGAAGATGTACCCGCACGTCTGCGGACGCTGTGCCCGCGAGTTCTCCGGCAAGCGCCTGAGCGAGCTGACCGTGCACCACCGCGACCACAACCACGACAATAACCCGCAGGACGGCTCCAACTGGGAGCTGCTGTGCCTGTACTGCCACGACAACGAACACTCGCGCTACACCGACCAGCAGTACTTCGGCGACGGCTCGCTGAGCACGCCGAAAATCGCCAAGGCAACGCATAACCCGTTCGCCGCATTGGCCGGGTTGATGAAAAAAGACGACTGACGTGCAAAGTCCCGAACGTCATCGGAATTTTTCAAATTCGGTACCTACCGCAAGCTGCTTGTATTCAACATGAAACTTTCATCAGAAAGTCTGGCAACTTTTATTGGCAAAATTGGACACCCGGTAATGATCTTTTCATTAGGTAACCGAAATGTCCCGTATTTTGACGATAGAAGACGATGCCGTGACGGCCAGGGAAATTGCAACCGAGTTGCAAAGCCACGGATTTGAAGTGGATTGGGTGGACAATGGCCGTGAAGGCCTGGTGAGTGCCGTCAGTGGCAATTACGACCTGATCACGCTCGACCGCATGCTCCCCGAGCTTGATGGCCTGGCCATTGTCACCACGCTGCGTGCCATCGGCGTGGTGACACCGATTCTGATGATCAGTGCCCTCTCCGATATTGACGAACGCGTACGCGGCTTGCGCGCAGGTGGCGACGATTACCTGTCCAAGCCGTTCGCCACCGATGAGATGGCAGCGCGTGTCGAAGTGCTGCTACGGCGTAAAAGCCCGGTCGGAAAGTTCGAAACCACCCTCAAAGTCGCCGACCTGGAACTCAATCTGATCAGCCACGAAGCCAATCGTGCCGGTCAGCCGCTGAGTCTGTTGCCTACCGAGTACAAACTGCTCGAATTCATGATGCGCAATCCGGGACAAGTTCTCTCGCGGATGATGATTTTCGAAGAAGTATGGGGTTATCACTTCGACCCGGGAACCAACCTGATCGACGTGCATATCGGGCGCCTGCGCAAGAAGATCGATCCTCCCGGCCTGACTCCCTTGATCCGGACGATGCGAGGCTCGGGCTATGTCATTGCTGACCCCCTCTAAAGGCTGGAGCTCTTCGACCAGTCGCTTGCTGGCGCTCTACAGTACGTTGTTCGTGATCTGGAGCGGTGTCCTGATGGGCGGACTCTATTACGAAGTTTCCGGCTACATGAACCGTCTGGCCAAACACTCGTTGATGCAGCGCCAACACCTGCTCTCGCGTTTTCAAGGCGATCAACTGATCGAAGCGCTGACCACCAGCATGCAGTTCGATATGCCGAACGTGGATGCCTTTGGGGTATTCGACAGGCAAAAAAAACCGCTGAACGGAGCGATCCGGAAAATCCCTGCACAACTGCCGCTGGACGGTCATATTCACGAATTGAACAGTTGCGTAGATTCCGACGATCCGGCGCTGCCGCAGTCCAGTTGTTATGCCATCGCAACCCACATCCAGAATGACCGCTGGCTGGTACTGGTTCGGGATAACGGTTCATTACTCGCCGTCACCCTGATCATTTGGCATGCGCTGCTCTGGGGTATTTCCTTGACCATCATTCCCGGTATCGCGGCCTGGCAACTGTTGCGCCGCCGCCCACTGCTGCGGATTCGAGCGATTCAGGCCAGTGCGCAATCCATTGTCGCCGGCAAACTGACCCAGCGCCTGCCGCTGTCGGATCGACGCGACGAACTGGATATGCTCGCGGCTATCGCCAATGCCATGCTGGAACGCATCGAGCGGTTGCTGAATGAAGTCAAAGGTACATGCGACAACATTGCGCATGACTTGCGCACACCCCTCACCCATATACGGACACAGCTCTACCGTATTCAACAACAGGCCAGTGAAGGTTCGCCGCAGGCCTTGCAAATGAACAAGGTCATTGCCGAAGCCGATACGTTGATGGCGCGCTTTCGCGGCCTGCTGCGCATCTCTGAACTGGAAGATCATCAGCGTCGCTCCGCGTTCATCCAGTTCGATCCAATGACGTTGTTGAAGGAGGTTCATGACTTCTATTCGCCGCTTGCCGAGGAGCGCCAACTCACCCTGCTGTTGCAGCTACCACAATCGCTGCCGTCCCTGGACGGCGACCGGGCATTGCTGTTCGAAGCGCTGGCCAACCTGCTGAGCAATGCGATCAAGTTCACACCGCACGGCGGTGAGGTCATCCTCAAGGCCGTCAGTCATGATGGCAGCACACGGATCGAAGTGTTGGACTCCGGCCCGGGAATTCCTCCCGCTGAACGAGAGGCGGTATTCCAGCGGTTCTATCGCTGCGACAGCACTCACCAGCAGAACGGCTTCGGACTGGGGCTATCGATTGTTGCAGCGATCATCGATCTGCACGGGTTCAGACTGGAGGTCGGAACCCGTGAGCATGGAGGCGCGCGGCTGATTCTGGATTGTCGTTCCGGTTAGATCCGGTTCGGGCAAAGTCTTAGTGCGCCGACCTTGCCAGTTGCAGTAGCGCACGACGGCCCCCTGGAAGGGTTTACCCCGGCATGCATCTAAAGTCGCCAGTCTGCGCGACTTGCTGGCCGTGGGAGTCCTCCAGACGTGCACTGACTTCCTGCCCCAGGCTCGACTCCACCAGTGTGTAGTGTTCGCCCGCCTTGAATTGGTTGTAACGGACCTCGCCTTGGCAGTCCTGCTGGTTCGAGTCACCACTCGGGATCTCGAACAGCGTCACGGCCAGATCATGAGCACCGGGGGTCACTTCGAAAAAGCGTCCGTCATCGATACGTTTGCCATCCACCCGTTCTGCCAGCATGTCATTGGGCGCCTCATCCCGAAGCCCGATCCAGGCCATGCCCGGATCAGGTTTTGGCATCGGACCGGCACAGGCGGACAACAGACAGGCCACGCTCAGGCCAGGAATCAGCAGCAGTTGTTTAAGTGTCATCGAATGACTCTCTCTCATGTAAAAAACACAGACCCCGGCATGCCTGAAGGTCAATCAGCAATCGTTGAAAAGCCGGCCTACAAACACTTGAAGCGGTCGCTTTGCGCGACTTGCTTGCCGTGGGAATCGACCAGGCGGGCGCTGGCGGACTGCCCCTCGCTCGACGTATTTATCTGGTAATGCTCACCTGCCTGAAAGCCGCTGTATTGAAGATGCCCCATGCAAGTGGGCTCAACCGAGTTGCCATCTGCCCCGGTCAGCAGCGTCATCTGCAGACGATGAGCGCCAGGCTTGACCTCGAAATAGCGACCATCGTCGACTCGCCGGCCATCAACCCGATCCGCCAGCAAACTGCTGCTCGAGGGTTGTTGCAGAGCAATCCAGGCATCGCTCGGATCGGACTTGGGGACCGGCCCCGCACAGGCAGACAACAGGCAGGCCAGGCCAAGACCTGGAATCAGTAACAGGGGTTTGAATGTCATTGAAAAAAACCTCGCAAATGACAGCCGATGTCGTCGTCAGGGTTGAAAGCAGCCCATCGGCTTGAGCATCAGAGTGACGAGACAGGCAGGTGCAGACAAATGAATCCAGGTGAAAGGATTTTCAGGAAATCGGTAAAAATTTCTTCATCCCGATGAAGGCAAATTGTTAGTTTGCAACCGCAAGACTGCCGAGGATTGCAACTCAACTCCTCGGAGGTTTACGGCATGCTCGGGCTGGTAAAGACTGCACTGCTAAAGCCCTACACGTTTATCGTGCTGGCAATTTTCATCTGCATCATCGGGCCCATGGCGGCGCTGCGCACACCGACCGATGTCTTCCCTGACATCGGCATTCCGGTGATTGCAGTGGTCTGGCAATACAACGGACTGGCCCCGCAGGATATGGCCGGACGGGTGATCTATACCTATGAGCGCTCCCTGAGCACCACGGTCAACGACATCGAACATATCGAGTCGCAATCGCTGCCGGGCATGGGCATCGTCAAGATTTTCTTCCAGCCAGGCGTCGATATTCGTACCGCCAATGCCCAGGTTACGGCGGTGTCACAGACAGTCCTGAAACAGATGCCCCCGGGGATTACCCCGCCGCTGGTCCTGAACTACAGCGCCTCCACGGTGCCAATCCTGCAGATGGCGTTCTCCAGTCCGACCCTGTCGGAAGCGAAAATTCGTGACCTGGTGCAGAACAGTATCCGCCTGCCACTGACTTCGGTCCCGGGCTTGGCGATCCCCACCCCGATGGGCGGCAAACAGCGCCAGATCACCCTCGACCTCGACCCTCAGGCGTTGGCCGCCAAGGGGCTCTCGGCCCAGGACGTGGGTAACGCGTTGGCGGCTCAAAACCAGATCATCCCGGTGGGCACCGCCAAGCTCGGCCCCAACGAATACACAGTGCTGCTGAACAACAGCCCGCAAGCCATCGACGAACTCAACGACCTGCCGATCAAGACGGTCGACGGCGCGCTGATCACCATCGGCCAGGTGGCCCACGTGCGTGACGGCTCACCGCCACAGACCAATATCGTGCGAGTCGACGGCCGACGCGCCGTGCTGATGCCAGCCTTGAAGAACGGCAACATCTCCACCCTGTCGATCATCGACGGCATTCGCCAGATGCTGCCGCGCATCAATGAAACCCTGCCGCCATCGCTCAAGACCTCGTTGCTGGGCGACGCTTCGGTGTTCGTCAAACAGTCGGTGGGCAGCGTAGCCCGGGAAGGCATCATCGCCGCCTTGCTGACCAGCGCGATGATTCTGCTGTTTCTCGGCAGTTGGCGTTCGACCCTGATCATCGCTGCCTCGATTCCGCTGGCGGTACTGTCGGCCATCGCCCTGCTGGCCGCCAGTGGCCAGACCCTGAACGTCATGACCCTTGGAGGGCTGGCGTTGGCGGTGGGGATTCTGGTGGACGATGCCACGGTGACCATCGAGAACATCAACTGGCATCTGGAACAAGGCAAGGCGGTGAAGACCGCGATCCTCGACGGTGCGAAACAGATTGTCGGTCCGGCCTTCGTGTCGCTGCTGTGTATCTGCATCGTGTTCGTGCCGATGTTCCTGTTGCAGGGCATCGCCGGATACCTGTTCCGGCCGATGGCCCTGGCGGTGATCTTCGCCATGGCCAGTTCGTTCATCCTCTCGCGGACGCTGGTGCCGACCCTGGCGATGTTCCTGCTCAAACCCCACGTGCCCGAGCAAGGTCCGGGGCATCACCCGGAAGATGAATTCATCAATCATCATGAGGGCGAACATCACCACACGCCTCGGCATCCGTTGCTGCAAGCGCTGCTGAATTTCCAGCAGGGGTTCGAACAGCGATTTTCCAACCTGCGGGACACCTACTACGGACTGCTGGAACTGGCTCTGGAATACCGCAAGCGATTCCTGCTGGGGTTTCTGGCCTGTGTCCTGGCTTCCTTTGCGCTGCTACCGAGCCTGGGCCAGGACTTTTTCCCGGCCACCGACGCCGGTGCGCTGTCCTTGCATGTGCGCTTGCCGCTGGGCACGCGGATCGAGGAAAGCGCTGCGGCCTTCGACCGGATCGAAGCACGCATTCGCGAGATCATTCCGGCCGAGCAACTGGACACGATCGTCGACAATATCGGTATCCCGCTGAGCGGCATCGACATGGCCTACAGCAACAGCGGCACCATCGGTCCCCAGGACGGTGACATTCAAGTGACCCTCAAAACGGAACACAGCCCCACCGCCGACTACGTGAAGCGGCTGCGCGAGGCCTTGCCCGAAAGCTTCCCCGGCAGCCATTTCGCTTTTCTGCCGGCGGACATCAGCAGCCAGATCCTCAACTTCGGCGCACCGGCGCCGCTGGACGTGAAAATCTCCGGCCCCAATAGCGATGCCAACCGGGCCTATGCGGTGGAACTGGAGCGACGCCTGCAACATGTGGCCGGTATTGCCGACCTGCGAATCCAGCAGTCCACCGGTTATCCGTCACTGCAAGTCAAGGTCGACCGACTGCGGGCCAATGGCCTGGGCATCACCGAACGTGACGTGACCAACAGCATGGTCGCCTCGCTGGCCGGCAGCTCCCAGGTTGCGCCGACCTTCTGGCTAAACCCGGCCAACGGCGTGTCGTATGGAGTGGTCGCGGCCACCCCGCAATATCGCCTGGACAGCCTGCCATCGCTGGAAGCCTTGCCGGTCACCGGCAGTGACGGTCGCTCGCAGATCCTCGGCGGCCTGGCGAGCATTTCCCGGGTGCAGAGCGAGGCGGTCGTCAGCCACTACAACGTCATGCCGACCCTGGATCTGTACGCCAACGTGCAGGGCCGTGACCTCGGTGGTGTGGCCAAGGACATCCAGAAAGTTTTGGATGACACCGCCTCCTTGCGACCCAAGGGTTCGGTGATCAGCCTGCACGGGCAGATCGACGCGCTGCATGAAGCCTTCAGTGGGCTGAGCTTCGGCTTGCTGGGTGCGGTGGTGCTGATTTATCTGCTGATCGTGGTCAACTTTCAGTCCTGGGTCGATCCGTTCGTGATCATCACCGCCCTGCCCGCGGCGCTCGCCGGGATTGTCTGGATGCTCTTTCTCAGTGGCACCTCGTTATCGGTGCCGGCACTGACCGGGGCAATCCTTTGCATGGGGGTGGCTACCGCTAACTCGATTCTGGTCGTCAGCTTCTGTCGCGAACGCCTGGCGGAACACGGCGATGCCCTCAAGGCGGCGCTGGAAGGCGGCTACACGCGCTTTCGCCCGGTGTGCATGACGGCCCTGGCGATGATCATCGGCATGCTGCCGCTGGCCCTGTCCGAAGAACAGAACGCGCCACTGGGCCGCGCCGTCATCGGCGGCCTGATCCTCGCGACCACTGCCACTCTACTGTTCGTTCCGGTGGTGTTCAGCCTGGTCCACGGACGTCAATCTCGCGCTATTGCTGAAGAAAACTTTGCTGGAGAAAGCTCTCATGTCGCCTGATCAAAAACCTTCGCGCAAACGCCTGATGCTGGCGGGTATCGGAGGCCTGACTCTGGCCGCGCTGCTGGTCGCCAACGGCCTGGCTGCCCGCACCCGCCATGAAAAAGCCGTTGCCGCCTGGACCGAAACTGCGGCCATGCCCTTGGTCAGCGTGTTCCAGCCGCAACAGAACGTGCATGGCGACAGCCTGCGTCTGCCGGCGCATCTGGAAGCCTGGAGCAAGGCACCGATTCATGCCCGGGTCAGCGGCTACCTCAAGGACTGGAAAACCGACATTGGCACTCCGGTCAAAGCCGGGCAGATCCTCGGAGAGATCGACAGCCCGGACCTCGATCAGCAGGTCGCGCAGACCCACGCGCGGCTGATCCAGGAGCAGGCCAACGCACGCCTCGCCGAAACCACCGCGACCCGCTGGCAAAACCTGCTGGCGACGCATTCGGTGTCGCGTCAGGAAGCCGACGAAAAACGCTCCAACGCCGCAGCGGCCAAGGCCAACGCCCAGGCAGCCGCCGCCGATTACGCCCGGCTCTCGGCGCTGGAAGACTACAAAACCATTCGCGCTCCGTTCGCCGGGACCATCACCGCCCGCAACACCGACATCGGCCAGTTGATCAAGGCTGACAGCGACAGCGATCCGGAGCTGTTCGACATCGCTGACACTCATCAACTGCGCCTGTATGTGCCGGTGCCGCAGAACTACGCCAGCGTGATCCGTCCCGGCATGCAAGCCGAATTGATTGTGCCGGAACACCCCGGCCAGCACTTCAGCGCCAGGCTGATCGGTGACTCCACCGCCGTCGACCGCCGCTCCGGGACCTTGCTTGCACAGTTTGTCGCCGACAATCCGGACGGGGCGTTGCTGCCCGGCGATTATGCCGAAGCCACTCTGCAGATTCCGGCCGACACCCATGGCGTGAGCATTCCCGCCAGCTCGCTGATCTTCCGCGCCCAAGGCACTCAAGTGGCAGTGCTCGACCCGGACAACCATGTGCACCTGCGCGAGATTCATATCGGCCTGGACCTGGGCGAGCGCCTGGTCATCGACCAGGGCTTGAAGCCTGCCGACCGCGTCGTCGACAACCCGCCGGATGCGTTGCGTGAAGGCGATTCCGTACAACTGGCCGACGCTGGGGGTTCTCATGCGCCCAAGGCTTAAGCCTCTCGCCGCAGTGCTGGCCATGGCGCTGGCCCTGCAGGGCTGTTCACTGGCGCCGACCTATAAGGCGCCGCCGATCGACTTGCCCGCGCAATACCGCGAACAGACCAGCGACGGTCCCTGGCACATGGCCAAACCCGCCGAACAGCTGTCTTCGCAATGGTGGCAGTTGTACCAGGACCCGCGTCTGGACAACCTGCAACAGCAGCTGCTCAAGGCCAACCCGGACCTGGCGGCAGCCCTCGCGCACTTTGATGCGGCGCAGGCTTATGCCGGCCAACTGCATGCCGGGCTGTTCCCACAGGTCACCGCCAGCGCGCAGCCGCTGCGCCAGCGCCAGTCGGACAACCGACCATTACGCGGGGCCAGCCAACCGTCGGTGTACAACAGCGATACCGCAGGCTTTGCACTGAGCTTCGATCTCGACCTGTGGGGGCGGATTCGCAACCAGGTGGCCGCAGGCGATGCCCAGGCCCAAGCCTCTGCCGACGACCTCGCCGCCGCTCGTTTGAGCCTGCAACGTCAACTGGCAACGCTGTATGTCCAGCTCAATGGCCTCGATGCCCAGAACAAGATCCTCGCCAGTTCTCTCGACGATTACGGCCAGGCATTGCAACTGACCCGTGACCGCTATCAGGGAGAAATCGCCTCGGAACTCGATCTGACCCGAGCCCAGAGCCAACTGGCCGAGGCCAAGGCGCAGCTGGACGATGTCCGCGCGCAACGCAATCTGACCGAACATGCGATCGGTGAGCTGGTTGGCCAACCGGCCAGTGATTTCCATCTGGACGCAAACAGCCAGGCCTTGAATCTGCCATCGATACCCGGCGCGCTTCCGAGCACCTTGTTGCAACGGCGCCCGGATGTCGCAGCAGCCGAGCGAAGAGTCTTTGCCGCCAACGCCAGCATTGGTGTCGCCCGAGCGGCCTGGTACCCGGACTTCAGCCTGACGGGGCTGCTCGGAGGGCAAACCGCCGGCAGCGGCAATCTGCTGGCTGCCAGCAACCGCTATTGGGCGCTTGGGCCGTTGGTCAATCTGCCGATTTTCGACGGCGGTCGCCTGGATGCCAACGAGCGTCAGGCCAAGGCCGAATTTGAAGAAGCGGCCGCCCATTACCGCAGTCAGGTGTTGCGAGCGGTACGCGAAGTCGAAGACAACCTCGCGCAAATGCGTGACCTGCAGCGTGAGGCGGAGGATGAGCAGGCAGCCGTACATGCCGCGCAAACGACTCAGACGTTGGCCATGAACAGCTATGAAGCCGGAGCCGTGAACTATCTGGACGTAGTGACCGCACAAACCTCTGCCCTGCAGGCACAACGACGTTTGCAGGATCTGCAGACCCGGCAGTTGCAGGCGAGCGTTGGATTGGTCGTGGCGTTGGGTGGCGGTTGGAGCAACGGCAGCTGACCGACAGTCGAGATTGACGCTGTATGCACCGGCCCTATCGCGAGCAAACTCGCGAGAGCCATTGCCCACGCACCGCCAATCTCGAAACTGACCGTTCCCACCCAATCCCCGTATAATCGCGGTTTTTCTCGAAGGGCACCCCGCTCGTGGCAAACAAACGGTACAGCTGCATCGGTTTGTATAACCCCAAATCACCGGAGAACGTCGGTTCGGTGATGCGCGCCGCCGGCTGTTACGGCGTGGCGTCGGTGTTCTACACCGGCAAGCGTTATGAACGCGCCCGTGACTTTGTCACCGACACCAAGAAAATCCACCACGACATTCCGCTGATCGGCATCGACGACCTGAAGAAAATCCTCCCGCTGGGCTGCGTCCCGGTGGCGGTCGAGCTGGTCGATGGCGCCCGTTCGTTGCCCGAGTACACCCACCCGGACCGTGCGCTGTACATCTTCGGGCCGGAAGACGGTTCACTCGATAAAGAGATTCGCGAGTGGTGCGAAGACGTGGTCTACATCCCGACCACCGGCTGCATGAACCTGGCCGCCACCGTCAACGTGGTGCTTTACGACCGTATGGCCAAGGGCAATAACACCCGTTCCGGTCCAAAATTTCGCTGATACGCTGAGCGCGGCATGGAGCAAGGCGGCCGACTGCACAGTCAGCTGTATAGCCATTGCCCCTGAGGAGACAGATCATGAGCGACATCAAACGCGTAGAACCCACGCCGTTCCAGACGCAGCCAACGCAAAACGTCCAGGGCTGGGAACGCATCGTGAGCACGGCCGGCGGTGTAGTGATGGTCGGCAAAGGCCTGCGCCGTGGTGGCGTGTTCGGGTTGATCGAGGTGGCGCTCGGCGGTGTAGCCCTGGCCCGCGGTATCACCGGTCACAGTTCGGCAAAAAGTTTCTTCGAAAAAAGTCGTCAGGACCTGAACAACGCCCGTTCGAAAATCGAACGGGCCGGCGCAGAGCTCAAAACCCGTAAAGCCGATGCCGATGCCGATGCGGCAACCCGTACCGCGACGGTGACGGGTAATGATTCGCTGAAATCGCCCAAGGCCGGGGTTTGAGAAACACTGCAAAACCCTGTGGCGAGGGAGCTTGCTCCCGCCGGCCGGTCCGCGCTCGGGCGAAGCAGTCGTAAATTCGACTTACACGGTTTATCTGTAAACCGCGTTTACCGCATTCAGGACCGCTTCGCGCTCCAGCGGGAGCAAGCTCCCTCGCCACAATTGCGCTTGACTCAAGTTATCTGAGCAACTCGGTGTCCAGCACTTTCGACGGCTCACCGATAATGCTCTCGGCCAACACCACAAACTCTTTGGTACTCACCCGCCCGAGGTCCATGGCGCCGCGCAACATGTCGTCCAACGAACGCTTGTTACGGGTTTTCAGGCGAATTTCGCGGTCCAGTTCCTGCAACAGCAACACCGCTTTGGCGAGCTGTGCCGTGCTGAGCTGATCGCCGCGCAGGGTGCTGACATGATGGCTGGCCTTGGTCATTTTATCTTCCAGCACCTGATAACGATCATCGCTCATGCCGCCGGCACGGCGCAGCAGTTCAATCGAGTAGTACTCGGCAAAGCCTTCATTGATCCAGTCACTGCGATCACTGTCCTTGATTCGCCCCAATACCTGGGCCAACTCACGGAGCAACGGGCTGCTGCCGCTTTCGCTGACCAACGGCAAATGACTGTGCAGATAAATCGATTCGTGCCCGGCCAGGCTGCCGCGCCACATCGGGTCCGCGGCCCCCACAATCAGCAGCTTGCCGGGATGACGCGGATACAGCGCCTGCACTTGCGGCCAGACGAAGGTCAGCAGCGTCAACACGTCCATCCGGTGCATGCCCTGCCCTTGCGGCGAGGCGACCGTGACTTCGGTTTCGCCCAGGCGTGTGCGACGACTGCCCAGGTTGCCGGCGAGCATCCAGCCCGTAGGCCGGTCGAGCCGTCGAGCAACGTTGTCGATGCGAAAGCGGTTCTTGCCGACCCGCGGCCAGGAAGTCTCGACGCTTTTCCAGCCTTCCGGCAATTCGAACTCGAGACGCGATACCAGCTCGACACCGTCCTGCTGATCCAGGCGCGCCGCCGGGACCAGGTCGTCGCCACGCATCAACGCCCAATTCGGCGTCATGCGGGTATCGAAACTGGAATTCTTGAAGGTGTGACTGATGCGTACCCGGTAGGTCAGGCTGGCCTTGTCAGCGCCCGGATGCCAGACGCCACGCGCTGCGTTGCCCGGCATGAGTTGCCACTGACCATCGGCCTTGAAGTCGCTGTACTGGCTGCCATCGCCCAGATCAAAATCCAGGCTGTGCACCGCCGAGCCACGTGCCAGGGTCAAGCGCACTTCAGCCTGATCGCTTTGCGGCAATAATCGTACGTGGTAATCGAGATCGACTTTTTTTGCCGCCCATACCGGTGAACTCAGCACCAGCAACGACAAAACCATCGGCAGCTTCAACCCAACAGCCATACACACTCCTTCGTGACTTGCTCGTACTACGACAGGTGCTTAACCCGCCCGAAAAATCAGATGATCTTCCCAATCATCCTCAGCCACGCTGCCTTCGGCGAGCATACGCCCGGACTGGGAAATGCGCTCGTGGTGCACGGCATCCCGATCGCCGCAAACCAGGTGATGCCAAAGCGGCAAGTCCTTGCCCTCGCTGACCAAACGGTAACCGCAGGTCGGCGGCAGCCACTTGAACTGATCGGCCTTGCCCGGCGTGAGCTGGATACAGTCCGGTACCGAGTCGCGACGGTTCGCATAGTCGGTGCACTGGCAGGTTTTCAGGTCCAGCAGTTTGCAGGCGATGCGCGTGTAGTAGACGCTGTTGTCTTCTTCGTCCTCAAGCTTTTGCAGGCAGCACAGGCCACACCCGTCGCACAACGACTCCCACTCCTCTTGATCGAGTTGTTCGAGGGTTTTGCGTATCCAGAAAGGTTCGACTTTGGCGGCCATGGCTCAAGCATCAACATCAGGTGGTGAAAAGGCCGCCAGTCTAGTGCCCCCGCCCCTGCGGGCCAAGTGCTGGCGACTGCCGGTAGAACAGAACTTGTCAGTTATGCCGCCACGAAGTAGCTTTGCCAGTCGCAACGACCCATGCCAAGGTGCCATAAACGCTCTACCGCGTTGCATTCAGGGCAATTGCCCCGGGTCTGAAAAACCTCACTGCCCAGCTCCACTGCGCGCGTCGGTTTTTACTCAACTTTTCCTTCATAAATGTAGTCAGGAAACTCGTCCATGAGCGCTAATCCCCGCGTTGCCGAATATGCCATTCACCCACAGTTCACTGATCGCTGGTCGCCGCGCGCCTTCACCGGTGAAAGTATCCCTGAAGAGACCCTGCTGAGCTTTTTCGAAGCGGCTCGCTGGGCACCGTCGGCCTACAACTCGCAGCCATGGCGTTTTCTCTACGCGCGCCGCGATACGCCGAACTGGGAGCGTTACCTGGGTCTGCTGAACGAGTTCAACCGCAGCTGGGCGCAACACGCCTCGGCCCTGGTGATCGTGATCTCGAAAACCACCTTCACCGCGCCAGGCGCCACCGAAGAAACCGCCGCCCTGTGGCACACCTTCGACACCGGCTCCGCCTGGGGCCATTTGGCCCTGCAAGCCTCTATCAGCGGCTGGCACACCCACGGCATGGCCGGTTTCGATCAGGAGCTGACCCGCAAGGAGCTGAATATTCCTGAAGGCTACGCGCTGCACGCGGCAGTCGCGATTGGCAAGCTGGGTGACAAGGCGACGCTCGCCGATTACCTGCAGGCCCGGGAAGTCCCAAGCCCGCGTCGCCCGCTGAGCGAGCTGGCGGCTGAAGGCGACTTCACCCTCTGAGGCTGAAATCACACCTGTGGCGAGGGGGCTTGCCCCCGTTCGACCGCGAAGCGGTCGTAAACCCGAGAATGCGTTCTGTCTGACAAAACGCGATTGCCGGTTATGGGGCTGCTTCGCACCCCAACGGGGGCAAGCCCCCTCGCCACATTGAAACTCGATACGACTAGTACCCCCGTGTGAAATCCACTTCGCCGCGCAACGCTTCGCCCGCCTGAAACGCCCGCAGATTCTCGACAAACAACTGCACCATCATTGGCGGTGAGGTAGGTGCCGAGCTGTGGCCGGTCAGCAGCAAGCCCCAGGCGGTCCAGAATGGATGGCGCTGCGGCAACGGTTCCTGACGGCAGACGTCGATCACCGCCCCTGCCAGATGCCCTTCCTTCAAGGCCTCTACCAGGTCCGCATCGACCACCGCCACGCCACGCCCGACGTTGATGAACAAACCGGTCGACTTGAACTGCTTGAACAACGCGGCGTTGTACAGATCGTGAGTGTTCGGCGTATTCGGCAGCAGGTTGACCACGTAATCGACTTCACCGACCAGGCGCCCCAGATCCTCCAGCCCCGCGACCTCAATGAACGGCGCCTGCTCGCGCGGCGAACTGGCGATCCCGTACAGCTTGACGCCAAAAGGCACCAAGAACTGCGCCACGCTCTGACCGATATCGCCGGTACCGACGATCAGCACCTTGCGCCCCGCCAGGCTCTGGCCCAGACGGTTGTCCCACTTGCGCTCGACCTGGCTGACCAGTCGCGCCAGCACTTCGCGCTCATGGCCAAGCATGTAGGTCAGCACATATTCAGCCATCATCTGACCGAAAATCCCGACCGCACGGGTCAGCCGATAGTGGCGTGGCAAGCCGTCGGCGAGCAACGGTGTAATACCGGCCCAGGTCGATTGCAGCCACTGAGGCTCATGACCTTGACGCAACAGCGTCGCCAACAGGTCCGGCTGGCCGAGCCATACCGGGCAGTCGGCGGCCATGCTGGCCAGTTCAGCGGAGTCGCCGCTGGTCAGTACCTGCAGTTCAGGCGCGGCCTGACGCAACAGTTGGGCATATACAGCGTGGTCGTGTTCGGCAATCAGAACGCGCATGGTTCAAACCTTCAAAAACAGTGCACAAGGCCGCCGAAGGAGTGTTTCTCCCTCGCTCGCGGCCCTAGCCAAAATTATCAATTCCATTGTTTCCAGAGGCTCTGGACAGAGCCTCTACAGATATCCGTCAAACCGGATCATTACGTCGTAGCAGCTCTTCCGGCAAGTGTTCGATGTACTCGTCTTCAGCCGGCGGCATTTGCAGGTGATAGCCCTGCTTGTCGAGGTTTTCCAGGACCACCGTGATGTCTTCGCGCGAGAGCTTGCGCTCGGGGGTCAACACCAGGTCGAAGGCGTGATGCGGTTTACCGAACGCCAGCAGCAGGTTTTCCGGGACGCGCTCCAGTGCATCGCTTTTGAGCACATAGAGGTACATCTCGTTTTTTTTCAGGCTTCGGTAGATCGAGCAAATACGTTTCAAGGCTGTTCTCCGGCGGTGGCCAGGCAGTCGAGCAGGGCCTGGCCCATCAATTCGCGGCGCCAGCCACGCAGCGAATCAGGCAATTGGTAAGGGCCCTCGGGGAAGCCGCTCTTGAGCAAGGCTTCGAGGGTTTTCTTGCGCAGCATCAGTTCCGGGGCAATGTTCAAGCGTTCAGCTTCGGCCTGACCGAGCGCCCGCAGCCGCTTGACCAGTGCCGCGGCTTCCACCGGCAAGGGCTCCGGCACCGCTGGCGGCCACTGGTCCGGCGGGACACTGCCGGCCTGCTTGATCAAGCCCAGCAGGAACTCACCGTCCTGACGCACGGTGCGCGGGTGCATGTCTTCGATTTTCGCCAATGCCCCGAGATTGTCCGGCTGGGTGCGTGCCAGCGGCCACAACGAATGCTCGCGCACGATGCGGTTGCGCGGCAGATCGCGGGCACGGGCCTCGTGCTCGCGCCAGGCGCAGAGTTCACGCAGCACGGCGAGTTGCGCGCGGGAAAGTTTCCAGGCCAGCTTGGCTTCGCGATACACCTCGTAAGGGTCGACTTCGCGGCGCAGGTTGGCCACCAGTTCGGCGCCATCTTCCAGGACCCAGGCGTACTTTTCGTCCGACAGCTTCGGCCGCAGATGCACGAAAACCTCCGCCAGATGCACGGCATCTTCGGCGGCGTAGCTGATCTGGGTTTCCGAGAGCGGACGTTGCAGCCAGTCAGAACGGGTCTCACCTTTGGGCAGGTCGATGCCGAGCACCTCCGACACCAGACGCGAGTAGCCCATGGAGAAACCCAGATTCAGGTAGGCAGCCGCCAGTTGCGTGTCGAACAATGGCGCCGGCAGGCTGCCGGTCAAGCGCAACAGGACTTCGAGGTCTTCGCTGCAGGCGTGCAGCACTTTGACCACTGCCGGGTTTTCCAGCAATTGGGCCAGCGGTTGCCAGTTGTCGATCGTCAACGGATCAATCAGGAAAGCCCGCTCGCCATCGCCAATCTGCAACAGGCCGGCGATCGGATAAAAGGTGTCGACCCGCATGAATTCGGTGTCGAGGGCGACGAACGGCAACTGCTGCCATTGGGCGCAAAACTGACCGAGGCTATCGTTGTCGCGAATCCAGTGAATATCGATGGCCACACGGCTCTCCCTTGAAGAATGGCGCGCAGTATATATCGGCCCCGGCGATTTCCGCGCACTGACTGAGCAAGCGCTTGAGCGAAACTCCCGCGGCTCGAGAAGAATAGGACAACTAGTCGGCTTTATGCAGCACGTAGACTCGCGGCAGGTCGCTGCCAGGCAGGGTGTCCAGGTACTTGAGCGTCTTGAAGCCCGCTTGCCGAAACTCTGCCTCAAGTTCGGCCTTGGTCGCCAGTTGGTGCGCTTGTGCATCCTCGCCGAACCGCGCACGCAGCTTGAAATACCCGTCTCGCTGTACCGACACGATCAGCGCGTCGCGACTGACCCGGTGAAACTCACGCAGCATCGCCAGGCGATCTTCACTGTTTTCGATGTGCTGAAACAACGGCATGCAAAAAATGCAATCCACGGAATTTTCCGGCAAACCGATGGTGAATGCCGAGCTCTGAAAGGTTTTGACCCGTTTGAGCAGCTCGGCCGGATGATGAGTCTGGGCATGGTCGAGCATTTCCTGGGACGGGTCGGTGGCAAGAATCACCCGGTTGGTATGCTCGGCCAGCACCGGCCAGTTGCCCCCTGCCCCGCAGGCCACATCGAGAATCAGCCCCGGTTCGCCGGCCACCTTGAGTGCGCGCCGCACCAGTCGCTTGCCACGCCACTGCAAAAACCGCTGCACCAGCCCACGGGGATGCCGCTGGAGGCAGACTCGAGCGTGCTCCTGATCGTAGCGTCGAGCACATTCGTGCTCGACTGAGGAAGGGGGTTGCGCAGACATAACTGGCGACTCTTGATAAAGGAAACGACTTACTGGCGACAGGTTATCAAGTTGCGCGTGAAAAAAAGGTTTAATGACGATGCCGGGGCTAGCCTGCAGCTTTTGCTGCGCCGCACGCTGGTTTCACCCTTGCACCAGCGCACCCGGCCAACAAATACTGACGTCGACCTCCCCTCCTCCTCTGGCAACACTCAAGGACGACCCGATGAAAGCTCGTTTACTGCTCTGCTCCTTGCTCACGTTCAGCGTCCAGGCAATTGCCCAGAATGCACCTTCGCACCTGGACCAGGTGATTGAACGAGGTCATCTGAAGGTCTGTACCACCGGCGATTACAAGCCTTACACCTACCTGCGCGCAGAGGGCGGATACGAAGGGATCGATATCGCCATGGCCCAATCCCTGGCGAAAAGTCTGAACGTTGATGTGCAATGGGTCCCCACCACCTGGAAGAACCTGATGACGGACTTTCTGGCTGACCGTTGCGATATCGGTATGGGCGGCATTTCGGTTTCACTGGAGCGGCAGAAAAAGGCGGCTTTCAGCGACACGCTGGGCGTCGACGGAAAAATCCCGCTGGTGCGTTGCGAAGATAAACAACGCTATCAAACCGTCGAACAGCTCAACCAGTCGTCCGTGCGGCTGATCGAGCCGGCAGGCGGTACCAACGAAGTGTTTGCCCGCACTCACCTGCCCAACGCCACGCTGACCCTGTTCCCGGACAACGTGACGATTTTCGAGCAATTGCTGGAAAACAAGGCCGACGTGATGATCACCGACGCTTCCGAAGCACGCTACCAGCAGAAGCTCAAACCCGGTTTGTGCGCGGTCAACCCCGAGCAGTACTTGCAGTACAGCGAGAAAGCCTACTTGCTGCCTCGCGATGACGTGGCCTGGAAAGCCTATGTGGATCAGTGGCTACACCTGAGCAAAGCCACGGGCGCCTATGATGCGGTGCTCGCCCAGTGGTTGGCGACCGCCCCCAGTCACTGAACACTGACCAGCACCCGGAATGCCTCACTCGCCGCGCTGCGATAAGCGCCCTTGCGACTGAGCAAGGCCACCGTGCGTTGTGGCAACGCTGGTTGCAGCGCCAGCGGGCGCAACCCCGGCAACGCATGGGTAATGGCTTCGGGGAGAATGGTCGCTAGGTGCCCGCGACGAACAATCTCGACAATCGCGCTGATGGAGTTGGCTTCGATGACGATGCGTGGCGCGATGCCTTGCTGTCGGCAATACAGGTCAATGTGCTGACGGGTTGCAAAGTCGCCGCTGAGCAACACCAGCGACTGCTGGCCCAGCGTCTGCGCGTCGAGTGCTTGTTGCCGGACAAACCCCGGATGCGCCTCACTGACGACCAGGCTCAAGGTTTCGGCAAACAGCGTCTGGCTGTCGATGTCCGCCAGGTGACTGCCGGTGAATGCGATGCCGAGGTCCAGTCGGTCTTCGGCCAGCGCGGCCTCGATCTGGTCCTGGGTCATCTCCTCGACGCTCAGGGTGAGGCCCGGGTACAGGCTGTTGAAACGCGCCAGCAACGGGCCGATCAGGTAGGCGGTGAAAGTCGGCGTCATGGCCAGCCGCAACGAGCCGCGTGTCAGGTCCTGCACGTCGTGCATCGCCCGTTTGGCCGCCTCCAGGTCTTGCAAGGCCAACCGCGCATAACGCACATACGCCTCGCCGGCATCGGTCAAACGCACCGTGCGCCCGGAACGATCGAACAATGGCGCACCGAGGACATCCTCGAGTTGCTTGATCTGCTGCGACAGCGTTGGCTGCGAGACATGCAATGCCTCGGCCGCCCGAGTGAAGTTGCGATGCTCGGCGACGGCGAGCAAGTAACGGATATGGCGTAACAGCATGCCGGCTCAACTATAGACATGGATTATGGATGGCATCATAAGCTGGTCCGCGACGCTATGGCTGGAAACAGTATCCGTGCGCCTTCCCTTGCGACTTTTTCCGGTAAGCCGAGCAGTATTTAATTTTTAAATACTGCACATGACTTTCTGATTTGCCGACGCCCGCCGCGCACCGCCTAATCCATACCTTGTCCTTCAAGGTATGGTTATGGAAAACGTTCGCGCCACCTCCCGCCCCGCTGTCTGGCTGATGATCGCCGTGATCCTCGTCGCCCTGAACCTGCGTCCGTCGATGGCCGCCGTCGGTCCGCTGTTGTCGGCCATTCGCGGCGATATTGCGTTGAGTTTCAGCCTGGCGTCGCTGCTGACCATGTTGCCGGTGATGGCCATGGGCTTGGCGATGTTCTTCGGCATGAGCGTCAGCCGGCGCCTGGGAGAACATCGAACAGTGGTGCTGTCGCTGCTGATCATTGGCTTGGCCACTGTCTCCCGACTGTTCCTCGATTCGGCCGCCGAACTGATCCTCAGCGCAGTCCTCGCCGGCATCGGCATTGCGCTGATCCAGGCCTTGATGCCGGCGCTGATCAAATCCCGCTTCAGCGACAACGTCTCGTTGTTCATGGGGCTTTACGTCACCTCGATCATGGGCGGCGCGGCCATCGCGGCATCGTTCGCGCCCTTGGTGATGACGCGTACCGGCAGCTGGCGTGTGGGCTTGGCGATCTGGGCGCTGTTGGCACTGCTCGCCTTGCTGCTCTGGTATGGCCAACGTCACGCCGTCCCGGCGACGCCTGCCGCCGTGCAACGCAAAGAAGCGTTTTTCAGCAATTCGCGCGCCTGGCTGCTGGCGATTTTCTTCGGCTTGGGCACCGCGGCCTACACCTGCGTGCTGGCCTGGCTGGCCCCGTACTACGTCGAGAAAGGCTGGAGCGAGCAGAACGCCGGCCTGCTGCTAGGCTTTTTGACGGCCATGGAGGTGATCTCTGGCTTGCTGACGCCGGCTATCGCCAACCGCAGCCGCGATAAACGACTGGTTCTGATGGTGTTGCTGGGATTGATCATGGCCGGCTTCTGCGGGCTGATCCTCAGCCCGCAACACCTGAGCCTGCTCTGGCCGTGTTTGCTGGGCCTGGGTATTGGCGGCTTGTTTCCCATGAGCCTGATTGTCTCGCTGGATCACCTGGACAATCCGCAGCGCGCCGGTGGGCTCACGGCATTCGTGCAAGGAATCGGCTATTTGATCGCCGGCTTGTCGCCACTGATCGCCGGGATGATTCGCGATCAACTGGGCAGTTTCGAATGGGCCTGGTGGTCACTGACGGCAGTGATGCTGTTGATGGTTCTGATGGTGTTGCGCTTTGACCCACGGCATTACGCCAAACACATTGATTGATCAGGGGCACACCAATGAAACAGATCAGTTTCGCCTCCGCCAACGCGGGCATGTTGCTTTGGGCTGCGTTGGTTGCCGCCTCGTTTTTCGCCGCTGCCGAGGTCAGCCAATCCATCGACCCGATCCTGCTGACCGGCCTGCGGCTGCTGTTTTCGGCTTTGGCATTTCTGCCGATGCTGCTGCTCAACGGCGGCACCGCGATCACCGCCAAAGGCCTTGTCAGTCATGCCTGGCTCGGGCTGTTGCTGGCCGTGTATTTCGGCTCGTTATTTGAAGCGCTGCGCTACACCTCGGCGGTCAACACCGGAACCCTGTTTACCCTGGTGCCGTTGATGACGCTGTGCTTCGAGGCCTTCCTGATACCTGGCAACCGGTCGAAAAGCCGTCTGCTGCCGATGCTGATTGCGGCGGCCGGTGCGCTGCTGCTGATCCTCAAGGGCACAGGCCCCGGCGAAGTCCCTTCGCTCTACGCGGTGTCGGTGTTCGGGATTGGCTGCCTGGCGATGGCCCTCTATTCACCGTTGAGTCAGCGCTTCAAGGCCCACAGTCTCAAGGGTCGTGGGCCCGTGGTGATGACGTTCTGGAACATGCTCTTCGGCTCGCTGTTCCTGTTCGCGTTCAGCCTGGCCAATGGCGGCTGGCGATCCGGCGCCCTGTTGTCCGCCCACGACCTGTTCTGGCTGGTCTACCTGGCGCTGTTCGCGACCCTGGCAACCTTCTGGTTGCTGCACCGGGCGATCGGGGTGATTGCACCGTCCACGGTCATTTCCTACGTCTACCTCAGCACGTTGTTCATCACCTTGTTCCATTGGTTCTGGCTGGCGCAGCAACCGCTGATGCTGGAAGTCGTGGGTGCCTTGCTGGTGGCCATCGGGATGCTCGCGCTGGTGATGTCCAGTCGTCGCGCACTTACGGTAACTGCGTAAACACAGCGGCTGAAGGCTGAAGGTGCTCACCCGCCTTCGGCCCGGATTGCGACAGACGTCGCATTTGCTACAACTTCTGTCCCACACTTGTCCGTGAATAATCCTACGAACCATTCTCCTAGGACGATCGTTCCGCTAGCATCACTCGCACACGTTTGCGCACAACTTGCGCAACGAGCGGAGTGAGATAGTACGGATGCTGAACAGTAACTTGCTTAGAAAGCTCGACATGCAGGACCTCATGGTGTTCATCGCCGTGTATGAGCAAAGCAGCGTCACCGGTGTGTCTGAAGCGCTGTTTGTCAGCCAGTCCACGGTGAGTTACTGCCTGAAGAAACTGCGCACCAGTTTCGAGGACGAGTTGTTCATCAATACCCGCACCGGTATGCGTCCGACCTACAAGGCCGGCACCATGTACACACACGTGCAGAAGATTCTCGAAAGCATCAACCTGTGCCATGCCGGGGTTCAGGCGTTCGACCCGACGCAGCAAGCCGTGACCTTCAATATCTGTGCGCCGGAATACTTCGAGCAACTGATCCTGCCGCGGCTATTGAAAAACTTCGATTTCGCCGACCTGCCGGTGATCGTCAATGTGCACAAACTCGAAACCGACATACCCGCCGAAGAGCTGCGCGATGGCAGCCTCGACCTGGTGATCGGCTTCGGCCCGAACTTTCATCGCAGCCACACTGATTTCAGATCCCAGGTGTTGCTTGAGGACGATCTGGTGTGCGTTTTCGATAAACGGGCGACGCCGCTGGAGCCTCGCATCAGCCTCAAAGCCTACGTCGAGCGCCGACACGTGTTCCCCACGCCGTGGACGTCCACCACCAACATGGTCGACGGCTGGCTCGCCCAACAGGCGCACAAACGCCAGATCGTTGCACGCGCCAACAGCTACAGCGCTGCACTGAAGCTGATCACCGGGACCGACTTCATTCTGACCATGCCCCGGCGCATCCAGCACCTGCTGGCCAAAGACTCGGTCTTCAGCCATTGCGAGGCGCCGAACGGCGTACCAGGGTTCACCCTTGAGATGCAGTGGAGTCAAACCCACGAGCTGGACAGCGCCAACACCTGGCTTCGCGAGCAAGTGGTCAAGGCCTGCACAGAACAGGGTTTTATCTGAGGATCGGCGCGCAGGGTATCAGTGACTGATGGCAGTCTTAGCGTAGGAATCGCGATCGATATCCAGAATCTCGACGCATAGCTGCACATCAACACTGGCAGGCCATTCGCAGAGATCCTGCACCACCGCCAACAGGCTCTCGGACAATTGCTTCTTGATCGCGGGCGAGCGCCCGCTCAGCAATGCCAGCTTCACATGCACAAAACCACGCTCGCCCAACCCGGTGCCGACCCGGAATGCGTCGACCTGCACCGCACGGCTCTTGATATCGTACTCTGCGGAAAACTGCCCGGACGCCACTAATGCGTTGTTCAAGCGCAACAACGCCACATCGGCATTGAGGTTCGGCAGGTTGGCGGTGTACTCCATGTGCAGGTGAGGCATTGCGATGCTCCTTGAGGATTGAACGAAGGGCCGTAGATATACCATAGAGCGCCCCAGCCCTTCCCCGCGAAAACACCTGCGCGTCAATGCTCCTGCGCCGGTAGCGATTCACGCAGTACCCGCGTTTCCCACGCGGCTACCAGAATCATCACCGTGGTGGTCAGCCCTCCCAGTACCAACACTGAAAACAGCTGATTCAGCGCCGCAGGCAAAAGCGCGAGCAGCAGCGCCAGGCCCGCCAGATGAGACAGCGGCGGCAAAATCCGATCGGCCATGACCCACTTGAACAACGCACACCCCAGCAAGAACAGCCAGGGCCCGGCGACAATCACGAGGATCCCGGCATCGCTCGCCTGTTCCGGATGCACCAGCACCAGCTCATCGGCCACCGCGCTGACGATGATTCCGGCAACGATCAACACATGCAGATAGGTGTAGGCAATCCGCGCCTGCCGCCCAGGGTCGCTGGAATGGGCGATCCGGTGGTGAGCGCGCTCGGCGCCGCTGTCGAAATACACCCACCACATGGCCACGCTACCCAGCACGGCAATCAAAAAACCCGCCAGCGCCTGCCAGTTCAGCACCAGATCGGCGAACGTTGCGCCAGTCACCAGCAACGACTCGCCCAGGGCAATGATCACGAACAGACCACAGCGCTCGGCCATGTGATTGCCCTCGACGTTCCAGTCGGCCAGCGTTGAACGGCCGAGCCCCGGCACCCAGAAGTACAACGACGGCGAGATCAGTTCGATCAGTAATGCCAGCGCCCAACAGGCCAGGCGCTGATCGCCTTCAAGCAGCGCGCCGCTGATCCAGAACACCCCGGACAGCACCATCCACGCCAGGATTCGCTGGAAGTTACGGGTCATATTCAACGGCTCGCCACGCACCGCCCAGATCGCGAACAGCGTGCGGCCGACCTGCATGAAGACAAAGGCTGCGGCGAACATCACTCCATGCTCGGTAAAAGCCTTGGGAATCGACGACGACAGCAACAGGCCGGCGACCATCAAACCGAACAGGCCGAGGCGGATCGGCAACTTTTCGGGGTCCAGCCAGTTGGTCACCCAAGAGGTGAAGATCCACACCCACCACACCGCCACCATCATCAAGGCGACCTGCACCGCGCCACCTAGCGTCAGGTGCGCGAGCAAGGTGTGAGAAAGCTGGGTGACGGCGAACACGAACACCAGATCGAAAAACAGCTCGATCATGCCAACCTTGCCACTGTCTTGACTGCCGCGCCCACGCAACAGAGAACGGGAACTGCTCATGGGATGGATCTCCGGTCAGTCATCGGGAAAACACTGGCAGCAAAACAACACTATGTCGGGCAAGCAAGCCGCCGCCGGTTACCGTCCGAGCAATTTGTCGCTCTGTATCCCGGACACACCGCGCTCGCTCATGAAGGCTTCGAGCCGTGCACGCAGCCAACGTTCGGCGGGGTCGCTATCGACGTGGCTCAACCAGACCATGGACAGGTCCAGGGTCGGCGTCTTGAACGGGAACGGTTCCATGAACAACTGACCCGAGGCGGCCATCGCCGCTGCCGCGTAGTCTGGCAGGCTGGCAATCAGGTCGGTCCCCGCGAGCAGGGCCGGCAAGGCACTGTATTGCGGCACCGAGAGCACCACCTGGCGCTTGCGACCGATCTCGGCCAGCCACTCGTCGGCATAACCGCTGACATTGGCCGTGTGCGAAACCAGCACATGCGGCCGTGCACAGTACTCATCGAGGGTCAGCGGCGTATCGCAGGCATCGGCGCGCAGTATGCAGGGCTGAATGTGCCGCAACAGTTTGCGCTTGGCATTGGCCGGCAGGCCGCGGGTCTGGCTGATGCCGACCGTGATGTCACCGGACGCGAGCAAGTCCGGGATCCGCCAGTAATCGACATGCTGAACCACGAACACCACTTGCGGCGCTTCCTGGCGCAATGCGCGCAACAGCGGTGGCAGCAGGCCGAATTCGACGTCATCGGACAAACCGATGCGAAAGGTCATGGTGCTGCTGGCAGGTTCGAAGTGGTGGGTCAGGCTCAACGCCGAGGACAACGCATCCAGCGCCGGCGAGAGGTGTTGAATCAGTTCCTCGGCCCGCGCCGTTGGCTCCATGCGGTGGCCGACCCGGATAAACAGCGGATCGTTGAACATCGCCCGCAAACGGTTGAGTGCCGAGCTGATGGTCGGTTGCCCGAGAAACAGCTTCTCCGCCACTCGCGTCACGTTGCGTTCGAGCATCAGCGTCTCGAATACCACCATCAAATTGATGTCGGCCTTACGCAGTTCATTGCGGTTCATCAGCTGCTCCCGGCTCTCAATACTTAGGCCAGTTTAGAAAGGCCGGGGGGACGGCGTCTATCGGTATGAGCGCTGCATGTGAACCAGAGGCTGCGGCGACTTACTGTACGGTCAACGACTTCACCCCCAGGCCCATCACGCGCTGATCTTCCCCAAGTCCCAGCTGTTTCGGGCTGATCGCGTCGGGTAACTGCACATGAATCCGCATCAGCGTGTCCCTGGCGATGGCTTCGTGGATGGCCGCAGTCAGGGGGATTTCGATGCGATTGTCCTGAAGCTGGGTCAGGTGTGTCGAAACGGCTTGTACGCCGTTGATGGTAAAAACCACGTCCTGACCAAGATGCATCGGTAGCACAAAGGCCAGCGCCTCGATCACGATGGATTGAGCCTGAGGTTGAACCCGAAGCACGATCTCAGCCTCCTCTCCCTCGGACCATGTGCCCCAGGTTTCCGGGGTAGACCAGCCATGGGCCAGATGAGGGGTCTTGTAGTTGAACCGTTGTTGCTGCCCGAGTTTGATCAACGGCACTGACTGCATCGAACGCCCTTCGTCCACGACCGGAAGGCATTCAGCACATTGCTTCCAGCCCGGCGCAAGCACCACCAAGCCGTCAATGCGGGCCAGCAGATCGGTATCGCTGTTGACGCTTTTCACTGCGTCAAGCATGGCACTTTCGTCGAGGATATACAGCGAATCACGGTCGAACTGCCCAGTCTTGAGCATTTGTCCGGCTTTTTGCTGAGCGTGCTCAAGCGCCGTAGAACTCATACGCCCCAGATAAGCCGTATCGGTTTTCAGACCATGAGTAGCCGCGTAGGTGGCTAACGGGAGCCAGGTCTGCGACTGGTTCTGCGGCGGTAAAGAACGAATATTCGCGTAGTGGGCGGCGGCGCTGGACCAGAACGGGTCATGCAATGCTGTTGACCATTCGGAGGTAGGCGTCATCATCCTCGCGTACCGTAAACCCACCCATCCGTTGCGGGTATCAACGACCTGAACAACCAGTGCCAATGCCAGCAAACACAGCGCGGTGCGCGGCCGGTTACCACGCACCACCAGGAAAATGACGGCAAACACGATGGCATAGAACACCGGCCAGAACATCCGCCCCGACGCCCGAAAGATATTCGCCAGCTTGATGATTTTTTCCGGCAATGGGTAATGAACACTGAGCAGGCCGACACCGATCTCGTTCGAGAGCGCAAACAGCGTCAGCCCAATCAACGCCAACAGCAGAACCGGCAAACGGCGCACCGCACTGCCAAAGTCAGTTGTACGTCGCAGCAGTACGACGCAGGCGCAGATCGCCAGCACCAGCGTCCCCAACCCGAGGTAGTTGAAACCCTCGTAGTCGCCGCTGGCCTCGGGCAAGTCCGGCAAGATCAACGACCAGCCGCTGGAGTCGATCGGTGCCAGCAGATTCATGCGGTACAAGCCAAAACCACCGGAAGCCATACCATCCGCGATACTGAAATAGCCCGCCTGCCAGCAGCACAGACTCACCAGCAAAAACAGCAAGACCACCTCGATGAATGCAGTGCATCGAGTCAACTGGCCTTTGAGGGTTCGGCCGGCAACATCGGCTACCCAGATCAAAGCCACCATGGCCAGCAGATAAGCGTGGATCATCGCCGTCGCCGCCAACAGCGCTCCCCAGGCCACCCGGCGCTTCTGCACGCCCGGGTGCAGGGCCAGATAGAGCGCGGCCAGAATCAGAAAATGCCCGGCCAGGGACAAATGCCCCCCCATGCGCAAGAACATCGGCGGCGAAAACAGAAACAGGCCTGACCCCAGCACCCTGAGCGCAACACTGGGCGTAACCAGCCCCAGCAACTTCCAGGCAAACCAGGCTTGCAGAACAAAACATGCCAGCAGCCAAATACCGAAATACTGGAACGTCTCGGGAAGGATTGAGTTGAAGGGTTTGAACAGCAGCGCCAACAGCGGATTGGAATCGGAAAAAATGATCGCACTGCCCAGTTCCAACCCATAGGACGGGTTAAGTCCGAGCGGAAAAGTCCAGGGAGAATGTCGAAAGAACGTCCAGCCCAAGTAATGGGTCGCCGGATCGCCGCTTTCCAGCCAGGCAATGTTTTGCGGGTCCAGGGCCCGTGGCCCGATCACCATGAAAAATGCCACCACGCCCATTAACAGGGGCAATAACCCGATCGCCCAATGCTTGCCCGAAACCTTCATCGATACGTCCAGAAGTTATGCAATACAAACGTAAAGGCCGGAATGGTCAGCGCCACCGCCCCTATCCCCAGCAAGTAATGAAGCCCGGCCATTTGTGCGGCCCAGGCCACCAGCATCGCCAGTAGTAAACCGGCCCCGGAAACCATCATGAAGCGCGCCAGCGTCCGGCCATGCAATCGGCTGGAAAAACTCCAGCTCGTGTTGATCACATAAGAAACCAGGGTCGCCACAGAAAACGCTACACCGTTGGCCACGGGTGGCAGCGCCAGCACGTAGTTGATGAGCAACACGGCCACCACCGCATGCAGGGCCGTTACGAATAACCCGGTCACGGCAAAACGCAGGCCACGCTTGATCAGGGCTGATTTTTCGGCTGAGGTCACGGTTTCTGCGCCAGCACGAACACCGTCAGACCCGCCAGGCGGTTCGCGCCCATGAACGGACGTTCGATACTGCACAAGGTCTTGAGCAGCGTATTGACCAATGGATGGTGCTGCTTGAGTTGCGAGCGTGGCGGCGAAGGCTGTGCGCCTTGGGACAGCAACCGCAGGGTCGCTGCAATCGGGAACACCGCGCCGAAATAATAAGCCCCCTTCTTCACTATCAAACCGGAGTCCCTGGCCACTGCTTCCATTTGCGCCAAGGTATAGCGCCGTTTGTGTTCAAGAAAGTCATCGTGCCCACTCCAGAGAAACTGGAACGCCGGCACGGTTATCAGGAAACGACTCCCGGACGGGACTTTATCGACGTACGCCTTGAGTAACCCGACATCGTCATCGACATGTTCCAGCACATCCATCAGCAGCACCAGATCGGCATCAACCGAGTCGATCGAACGGCGATAGTGCACCGGTTTCCCGGCGGTCGTGGCATCCGAATCCGCTTCGTAGCTGATGTCCACGCACCAGGCCTCGGTGGCTGCCGTATGGGTCAGCAGATGATGGGAAAAGAACCCCGAACCCGCACCTACGTCAAGAATCCTGTCGACCCGCGCATTGCCCAGCAAACGAGTCGTCGCCGCCGCTTTCGAGCGGTAATACCAATGCTGCTCGATGCTTGAACCGAGGATGTCGGTTTCCTTGAGATCCATGGTCAGTCCTTGGCGTTATGGACGCGACGCACCAGAAAAACCGGGCGGCGTTTTGATTCGATGTAGGTTCTGCCCAGGTACTCACCCAGCACCCCGATACCGATCAATTGCAGCCCCCCCAGAAAGGTGACGGCAACCATCAGCGAGGCGTAGCCCGGGACATCGATCCCGGTCAACAACGTCCGCAGCACAATGAAAGTGGCAAATGAAAAAGAAACCACCGACACCAACAGCCCCAGATACGTCCAGACCTTGAGCGGGTCGGTGCTGAAACTGGTGATGCCTTCCAGCGCGAAATTCCACAAGCGCCAGCCATTGAATTTGCTTTCCCCCGCCACCCGCTCCGGACGCTCGTAATCGACATGGGTCGTCCGAAACCCGACCCAGGCGAACAAGCCCTTCATGAAACGCCGTGACTCCGGCAAGGTCTGCAAGGCATCGATCACGCAGCGGTCCATGAGCCGAAAATCACCGACATTTTTCGGCAGCGGCTGATCAGAGATTTTGTTGTGCAGGTGATAAAACCAGTTGGCGGAGGTTTGCTTGGCCCAAGAGTCGTTGTGACGACTCACGCGATGGCCCAGCACCACTTCATAGCCTTCACGCCAGCGGGCGATCATCTGGAGGACAACTTCGGGAGGGTCCTGGAGATCGACATCGATGGGCACTACCACCTGGCCAGTGGCAGTCTGCAAGCCCGCGGTCAACGCCGCTTCCTTGCCGAAATTGCGACTCAGATCGACGATTCGCACGCGGGGGTCAGTCTTCTGGCGCTCCAGAAGCAGCTCCAGCGTGGTGTCGGTACTGCCGTCATTGACGAACACCATCTCCAGACCGACCAGCGCCTCATCCTTGAAGACGTCAGTGATCCGCGCCATGAACAAATCGATGGTGGCAGCTTCATTAAAGACCGGAATGACGAGCGATAGCGCCACATGCTCGCCCCAATGCGTTCCATGCTGATGAGTCACTGATTGCTCTTTTTATAGTGATTTTTCTGCTATCCGAGGTCGCCGGCTAATCTCCAGCGCCATGAGCTGCGTGACATTAAGCAGGAGCGTGGGAGGTGATGCAAGGGCGAAACTGCGGCGATTTTGGCCATTCATTTACCCCCCCTTTCGCCACCTGGCGGATGACCTGATTCAGCAGACGCCAAAGCTGCGAAGCTGCTCGATGTGCCTGAGCAGCTTCGTTTCCACACACCAACAGGTACAGCCTAGATTTCCTTCACCGACGTTTCGTTGTGGACGCTTTTGATCAACCCGATCACGTGCAGGCAATCCGCCTTGTTGACGTACGACTCGCCGCTGGCAACCGTCTCATGATTGGCCGCCCTTAAACGCCAGCGCCATTGGCCCTTCCCGGTAAGCGGGGTGCCTCGTGACTGCCTGTAGATCTCAAAGTACATGGTTCGCTCCTTGCGACTGCTGATAACGACAGACTCCTGGTCTGTGCAGGCAGAGTAGACGAGTGATTCAAGATTTAACGGCGATCAAAAGTAAGCAGACATTACCCAAAATACCCTCCACCCCAACGAAAGCCAACAGACACTGAGGCCAGTTAAAAGGCTGACTGAACAGTGTCATTTTTCAGGAAATCGTACTTATTTTTCATACAGAGCCTAGGCCGCATTCATCCCGACCTGCTGGAAAAAAGCACGGAACAAACAGGATCGTTCCGTCTTTGCACCACCCCCATACCTGTTTGCTGCGACCGCTATACGCCCGATGATGAGCACCCTGGGTGGATATACCTCAAAAAAGTCGCTTTTTTGTTCATCACCCGCCAAGGGATAGTCCTGTCATCTCATCGATTTCAGGAAATACCCCATGCCGTCTCTATAAGCACGGGGAACAGTGCGCCAAAGCCGAAGAGGTCAAACGCATCAATCAACTCCTCAAGAGCCTGCCGAGCGCCGAGGATAATTGACCAGCCCACCCGTCTCGGTCGACCACATCAGAGCGCCAGGGCCAGAGTATCGGCCTTGGCGCTATTAATGTTCCGGCACTGCTCGCGAATGATGTCGGTCATCAGCCGGACTTCCGGGTTGAACCTGTACTCTTCCAGGAATCCCATATACATCGGCACGTTGCATTCGCGTTGATGACACAGTGGTACCAGGCGCAACTGACCGCTCGCCAGCTTGTCGCTGACCATGTGTTCAGGCAACCAGGCAAAACCCAGACCGCGTTCGACAAACGTCAGCGCGGTGCTCAGGTTGCTTACGGTCCAGCACTGGGACGCGCCGGACCAACTGCTGTTCTGGGAGTTGCGGATAGCCGAATCGCTAACCACGATTTGCCGGTAGTCTTTCATGTCAGCCAGGCTCAGCTCGCCATTGAAATGGGCCAGAGAGTGATCAGACGCCACGACACACAGCAGTGAAACGTTGAGCAGGAACTCCTGGATATAGCCCTCCGGCAGACTACTGGCGATGCCCAACTCGACCTTGCCGTTTTCCAGCAATTCGTATGCGCCGGACACGGCCGTTTCGTGAAGCCGGACATGGTACCCCTGCAAAACCGAAGAAAAGCGTGACAGCGCTTGCTCCAGCACGTTGGCGGGAAACAGCATGTCGACCGCCAGCGAGTGTTCGATACACAACCCCGGCTGGTACTGAATGGCCAGTCGCTCAAGCTTTTTCGCCGAGCCCAGCAGATGCTTGGCCTGAGGCAACAGGGCCTGGCCCAGAGGTGTCAATACGGCCTTGCGCCCCTCGATCAGGAACAGTTCCTGACCCAGCAGGGTTTCCATGCGGTTGACCGAATGGCTGACGGCCGACTGTGACTTGAACATATACTCGCCGGCCTGCTGGAAACCTCCACACTCGACTGTAGAAACAAAAGCCTGCCACTGGTCGAGACTGATCCTGGAAAACATTCGAACCTCCATGTCCGTATCGGGTAAAAACCACCGCTACTGCGGCTCGGCGTTTTACCACAAAAAAACCTCTCGCCCTACACCATCGATACCGCGATTGCCCTCATGCCTCACATGAAGATTCTGAATGAATAGCGACTAATTAATTCATTTAAAACAATCAAGCCGCTCATGATAAAACGCCACGCCAAGCAGGACGCTATCTCATTAATCCATCGGAAGGATTCGCTACTCGCTGACACGTCAAACCACGCCCCTATCTTCCGTTCAGAAAAAACCGCACATCCCCTTGTGGCCTTTTCTGCGGAGGCGTGTGGCAGCCTGAAAATTCGTCACAACTGAATAAAAACACTATAAAAATCAATCCAATAACTTGATTAAACCACGCTATTACATAGGGCATGGATAAGCCGCCTGTTGCCGTAACAACAGGAGGCTTTAGCACTGTTGTACCAAAACAACCCGTCTATCGATCCACGCAGAAAAGAAAGGAAAACTTGCATGCGTACTCAAGTAGCCAAACGCAACACCCTACTCTGGAAGTCCGCCGTTGACTTTGTTAAACGTCGGTATATGAAAGCCTTTAACGCCATCATCGAGCCATCTCCCGAGTACTTTTTAATCGTATTCGATAACAATGACTCCATTCAGTCGTGTGCCGGTTTCAGTTTCGCCAAGTCAGGCCCTCTATTGTCCGAGTGTTATCTGGACTCACCGTCCGAGGAGACGCTGTCGCGCATCACCAACACCCGGATTGAACGCGACAGCATCGTCGAAATCGGCAATACCGCATCGATCAATTCGGCTGCCGGCCAGACCCTGTTCAACATGCTCTCAATGGTGACCTGGTGCATGGGCGCACGCTACGTGCTGTGCACCTGCACACCGCAATTGATCAAATCGATGGGCTACTGCAACGTCAAGGTCAACAAGATCTGCGATGCCGACCCGCAACGCATGACCCCACAAGCGGAAGTCGAATGGGGCTCCTACTACGAGCAGACGCCCATCACCGGCTACATCAAGCTGGGCGATATGAAGCGTCACTATCACGAGACCGTCCTCAAGACCGTTTTCCGACTCGACGTGCAGAGCGAGCAAGCAGCATGACGCATTTCGTCGAAGACTTGCTGGCCCAGGCCCAACGCACACCGGATGCCGTGTGCGTCGTCGATATTCCTGCGGCAGACGGCACGGGTGGGCGGCGCCTGACCTACACCCAGGTGCTGGAGCATGCCCGGCAGCTGGGGCAACACATGAACCGTCAGTTCACCGACGAAAAGCGCACCATCGGCATCGTCATGCGCAACAGCAGCGACTGGGTCATCGCCGACTTCGCCTGCCTGCTCTTCGGCTTCACCTCCTTGCCGCTGCCGTTGGGCTTCAGCAAGTACCAGGCCGAACACCTGGCCTTCGAATGCTCGGGCTTCCTGGTCGATGACAAAGGCCGGGAGACGTTGGAAAAGCGCTGGGAAATCGACCTGAACGCCAGCCGCCTGATCCATGTGCCCAGCGCACTCGAGACCCCGGCTCCGGTGCCGACGGGCCCGAGCTTCATCGACAGCGCCGATGCCGAATGGACCTGCAAAGTCATCCACACCTCCGGCACCACCAGCAAGCCCAAAGGCGTGAAGCAAAGCCTGGGCGGCCTGAGCGCCGTGCTGCAATCGCTACTCGGCGTGGTCCCGGCCAGCTATCAAGAGCGCTACCTGTCGGTGGTGCCGCTGAGCCTGTTGATCGAACAGGTCACGGCGGTCTACCTGCCGCTGCTGTCCGGCGGCACGGTGTACTTCCTCGACGAGCACACGCCGTTGATCGGCGAAGCGGGCTTCGACACCTCGGCGATTCTGGCGCAACTGCTCAAAACCCGGGCAAGCGCGGTGACCGTACCGCCGATCATGCTCGACGTGCTCCTTGAAGTGGCCGAGCAAAACACCGACACGGAGCTGCTGTCGTTGCTGCGCAACGAGTTGTACATCACCGCCGGTGGCGCTCCGATCAGCAGCGAAAAACTGCAGCGCCTGAGCGCGCAGGGTATTCAGGTTCATCAAGGTTACGGATTGAGCGAGAACGGTTCGGTGGTGAGCGTCAACACCCCGGCCAACAGCAAGCTGGGCAGCGTTGGCAAACCCCTGCCGCACGTCCAGGTCCGGATGACGGATCAGCAACGGGTAGAAATCAAAAGCAGCTCGATGTTCCAGGGCTACTCGTGGGTCGATCCGAGCGCCTGCTCCTTCACCGAGGATGGCTGGCTGCGCACCGGTGATATCGGCGAGTTCGATGACCAGGGTTTCCTGTTCATCACCGGACGCGAGAAAAATATCATCTGCCTGCCCAACGGCCGCAATGTTTCTCCGGAACAAATCGAGCTGGAGTTCAAAGAGCAAGCCGGCGTGAACGATGCGCTGATGTTCATGACCACGGACGGTCAATTGGCGATCGTGCTCAGCGTCGGACCGCAATTCGATCACCAGCACACCCGGGACTGGGCGCAACAGCGCTTCTCGGAAGTCGAACTGCCGCAGGCCATCTGGCCACTGGCGCCGGACGCCCCGCAGCTGCAAAGCCTCTATGCCCTCAATGGCCCGGCCCGTAGAGCGCACGCCACCGACCTGCATCGTCAGACATGTACTCACTAAAGGATTAGCGACATGACTCAATCTACTTATCAGGCGAGTGTCATCACCGATCGCGCGTATGCCTTGAGCGCCGACACTGCGGCGGTTTTCGAAGAGCTTTCGAACGCCGGCGTGATTATCTTCCGCAACTGCATCCAGTCGCTGGACGAGTTCGGTGCCTTCGTGAAAAAACACAGTTCGCGCCTGAGCCTGGACCCGGGTCGCGTGATCGCCAAAGGCGTCGCACAACTGGTCGACGCCGGCACCGACGCCGTGGGCCTGCACTGCGAAAACGGCAACGCGCCGATCTGGCCTGACCTGACCTGGTTCTTCTGCGAGATCGCCCCCACCAAAGGTTCGCAAACCACCTTGTGCGATGGGGTGAAGGTCTACCAGGAACTCAGCGAAGAGGCCCGTCAGCGCTTCGAGAGCAGCCGCATCCGCTACCGCCGCACGGTGACGGGCGAAAAGTGGCGCAAGATCGTCAGCTACTACAAACCGGAAATCCAGCAGCTGGAAGACGCCAGCTTCGAGCACCTGAGCGAGATCATCGGCCAGGACCCCAACACCCGGATGGAGTACAACCCAAGCACCGATTGCGTGGCCTACGCCTACAGTGTCCCGGCGTGCCAGACCTCCAGTTTCTGTGAGCACCCAGCCTTCGCCAACAGCATTCTCGGGCCGTCCTTCAACTACGAAAAACCGGTGATCGACTTCGAGAACGGCGAAGAGATTCCCGCCGATCTGCTGGCGGAAATCATCGCGGTCACCGAACGCAATACGCATACCGTGGGCTGGCAGGACCTGGACCTGGTGATGATCGACAACCGTCGGGTGATGCACGGCCGGCAAGCGATCATCGATGACCAGCGTCGCATTTTCAATGCGCTGAGCTATCGGTAATGGCCGCCATGACGAATCATCCAGAGCAAACCTGGGCCGTCGAAGGCCAGTACGAAAGCTTCATCGACAACCGCGGCCATCAACTGATTGACCTCAGTGGCGGGTTCGGCCTGCAAGTGCCCGAAGTGGTGCAGGCCGTGAGTCGGCAGGTCGATAAAATCGGCCTGTCCAACCGTGTCCTGCTGTCCGCGCCGTTGATCGAGTTGTGCAAGCAACTCAGCGAGTTCATGCCCGAAGGACTGGAGAACTCGTACGTCTGCAACTCTGGCGACGAGGCGTTTGAAGGTGCACTGAAACTCGCGCGTTCGATCAACCCCCATCGGCGCACAGTGATCGCCGTGGGGGGCGTGGCGTACGGTTCATTGTCTTACGGGCGCTACCTGAGCGCCCCTGGGCTTTATCCAGAGTCCGGGGAGTTTCTGGGGATCAAGGTGGTGCACGTCGACTCCGTGCACGACCTGCCGGACATGGCGATCTGGCAGGACTGTTTTGCCCTGTGCTACGGCCCGTTGCGCACGGCCGCCAACGGGCTGCTGGAAGCGATCGACCCGATGCTGATCGCCAGTCTGGAACGGATCGCCAACAGCCAGCGAATTGTGACCCTGTTCAATGACGTCGACACCTGCCTGGGCAGCGTCGGGCATCTGCTGTCGCAGAACCTGTCCGGTGCGCGCCCGGACATCGTCGTCCTGGGCAAAAGCCTGGGCGGCGGCTGCATCCCCATCGGCACCTACACCTGCAGTCATGCGCTGGCCTACAAGGCCTACGGCAAAGCCACACCGGCCAAACACGGGAGCACCACGGCGGGTAACCCGCCATCGTGCATCGCGGCACAGACTGCCCTGCGCTACGCGCAGGAACAGCGGCTGGACCAGCGCAGTCTCGACAACGGCAAGGCGCTGGCCAGCGAACTGGCCGACCTCAACGCAAGGGCCATCGGTGGCATCGTCAAAGTTCCGCTGGCCAGCACCGAGCAAGCCCTCGAGGCGCAACGGGCGCTGTACGCCGCCGGTGTGCATATTCGCCGGCCAAGCGGGCGCGAACTGCTCTTGCGTTGCCCATTGGTCGCGCGCACGGAGCGCGTGGTCGACGCCGCACACCTGATAAAAAGGACTTTGCAATATGCTGCTTAACCGCCTGGTGGATGACTGCTACAAACACTGGACGCCCTCGGCGGCCAAGCTTTATCGCATTGCCAATACCGGCATCGAACGCTCCGCCGAAGGGGCGATCGTTACCGACCATCGCGGCAAGCACTTCATCGATTGTGCGTGCAGCTATGGAATATTCCTGGTCGGTCACCAGAACCCTCAGGTCAAGTACGCCAGCCAGCGTCAGCTGAACCGGATGGCCTGGCAGCCCGAGGGGCTGACCCACAATTCGCAGCACCAACTGAGCGAGACCCTCAAGCGTCTGGCTCCCGGCGAGTGGGGCGATGTGCGCTACACCATGACCGGTGCCGAAGCCATCGAGCAAACCTTGCGCTATGCGCTCAAACGCCAGTTGCCGCGCAAACGGATCGTGGTCATGCGCAATGCCTACCATGGCAAAACCCTGACCACTATGGCGATCCTCGGCCAGCAGTACCAAAGCAACCAGCATGGCCTGAACCGCGTGATGGTCGACTTCATTCCCTACGGCGACTTCGCCGCCCTGGAACACGCCATCACCGACCAGGTGGCGGCGGTCTACATCGAGCCGATCCTCGGCGGTGCCCACCTGACGTTGCCCGAAGCCGGCTACAACACGCGGATCCGCGAGTTGTGCAGCGCCCACGGCTGCCTGATGATCGCCGATGAAATCCAGACGGCGTTCGGTCGCTGCGGCAAATGGTTCGGCGTCGATTACGACAACGTGGTGCCTGACATCATGGTGCTGTCCAAGGGCTTGACTGGCGGCTACGCAGCCATCGCGGCGGTGATGTACAGCCGCGCCTTGATCGACCGGCAGCCACTCGACCCTCTTGAAGATCAGGTCTGCGGCCAGGGCGGTTTGCCCTATGCCTGCGAAACGGCCCTGGCCGCAATTCATGCGATTGAAGAAGGCCAACTGATCGAAAAATCCCAGGCTGCCAGCACACAGTTGTGTCAGGGATTGCAGCTACTGGCCGAAGCCTACCCGCAGATCATCAGCGACGCGCCAGCGATTGGCCTGATGACCGGTTTACGCCTCAAGGGCGCGGTGTGGGAAAACCTGATCAGCATGGAACTGAGCAAACGCGGGGTTCACTCAGGGCACTCGTTGAACGAAAAAGCCTCGGCGCCGGTGTTGCGTTTCTATCCACCGCTGACCATCAGCACCGCGCAAGTGAGCCAGGTCCTCAAGGCCCTGGAAGAATCCCTCGAGGCCGTCGCCAGCAAGCCGCGCTGGCTGCTCAAACTGATGACGCCGATCATCCGCAATCTCTACCGCATCCCCTACGCCATGACCCCACGGAGCGCAGACCGATGATTCGCGAGGACGATCTTTCCCGGTAGTTCGGCAAGCGCCTGGAGGCCGCCTTGCCAAAATGGCAGGCGGTGATCCCGCTCAGTAACCCTCCCCCACTGACATCGTTGCCGGGGTCATCCCCGGCAGCACGATCAGTTGGCCCTGGTGTGCCGCAAATGAGTATCTCGAGGGCACTTCAGACCGGAGTAATGCGGTAAGCACAACGGCGGGCATTCATCAGAATGTGCTCCACACGCTCAACCCTGGCTTGCAGAACCTGCTCGAACACATCCAGTTCGGCACGGCAGAAACCCTGACACGCGGTCGCCGCCGCGCAGATCGGACAATGGTTTTCGATCAGCACAAAGGCCCCATCCGGTTGCTCACTCCACTCGGCCATGTAGCCCTCGCGGGCCCGCAGGGCCGCGAGGCGCTTGACCCGTTCCTGAAGGGTCTCGGCACTGGCCAGCTCTTGCAGGTACAAGGTGCGACTCTGCTGCTCGCGAACGTCGATCAGACGATCGATGGCCTCGGGCCCGAAGGTCTCGCGCACGGTCTGCAAGAGCTGCACGGTCAGCTCCGAATGGGTATCGGGAAACCGCGCATGGCCGGCCGCCGTCAGACGCCAGACCTGCGACGGGCGCCCGACGCCTCGGGCCTCGGACTGAGCCTCCACCAGGCCACTGGCGGCCAGTTTGACGAACTGCTGGCGCGCCGCTTCCCCCGTGGTGCCCATCGCGCGTCCGGCATCGGCCGCCAGTTGCGGGCCGCGGGTCTTGAGCATGTGAAGCAGTCGGTCGGCAGCCGACATCGACACGTCATCCTGGTTTTCCAAGTGTTTACTTGACAAACAACAGCCCTCGCAGCTTCAATATTTAAAGAATTAACTTGGTAAATCTAACCCAAGCCTTGAAAGCAGGCAATTGACTCTCGCAATCCGCCGGGTCGCGAGTCACAGCAGGAGGTTGTATGTCTACACAAGGAAGCAGCTGGAGCGATTTACTCTCCGGAAAAAACGCCGCGCGATCCATCGCACTGTCAGGAGGCGTTACGCTGCACGCGATCAATATCTACATCGCTACGACTATCCTGCCCTCCGTGGTCAAGGAAATCGGCGGGCTCGACCTGTACGCCTGGAACACCACACTGTTCGTCGTCGCATCCATCCTCGGCTCCGCGCTCACGGCCAAAATCCTGCAACGCACAGGGCCACGCGTTTCCTATGCGATAGCCTCGTTATTTTTCCTCGCTGGCAGCCTCATTTGTGCCCTGGCACCGAGCATGCCAGTGATGTTGGTCGGTCGCGCGGTGCAAGGCCTGGGCGGCGGCTTGATGTTCGCCCTGTGCTACTCGATGATTCAGCTGGTGTTCGAAGAGCGCCTCTGGCCCCGGGCCATGGCCCTGGTCTCGGGCATGTGGGGGATCGCCACGCTGATCGGCCCGGCCATCGGCGGCATCTTTGCGGAAATGGATGCCTGGCGTTTAGCCTTTGGCACGCTGGTGCCGGTGACGCTGGCGTACATCCTGCTGACCAGCAGCGTATTGCCCAAACGTGACATGAATCAACCGCCCGTGGGCCGCTTGCCCTTGCTGCAACTGTTCCTGCTGGCTGCGGCGGTGCTCTCGGTATGCATCGGCAGCGCTTCGTCGCTTCCGACCTGGAACCTGCTGGGCATAGGCCTCTGCCTGCTGCTGGTGTTCTTCCTGGTTCGTCATGAATCCAGCACCCTGACACGCCTGCTGCCCAAGGATGCCTTGCGGCTCAACACCCCACTCTGTGCGCTGTACGCGACCATGGGGTTGTTGGTGGTTGGCATGACCAGCGAAATCTTCGTGCCGTACTTCCTGCAAACCCTGCACGGGCAGACGCCGCTGATTTCCGGCTACCTGGCGGCCCTCATGGCGGCTGGCTGGACGCTGTCCGAAGTGATGAGCTCCGGCTGGCGCGAGCGTGGCGTGCGCCGCGCAATCATCAGTGGCCCGGTGTTCGTACTGGTCGGACTGATCATCCTGGCCGTCGCCATACCGTTCGACAGTGGTGGAGACTGGGCGCTGCTCACCCCGATCTGCATTGCCTTGACCCTGGTGGGATTCGGCATCGGTATCGGCTGGCCACACCTGCTGACCCGAGTCCTGCAAGTGGCCTCGGCCGAAGACCAGGACTCGGCGGCTTCATCCATCACCACCGTACAACTGTTCGCCACCGCACTCGGCGCGGCACTGGCCGGGATGATCGCCAACATGGCCGGACTCAACGACCCGAGCAACATGCAAGGCACTGCCAACGCCGCACGCTGGCTGTTTGCGCTGTTTACCATTGCACCGATTCTGGCGCTGGTGACTGCGGTGCGGTCGGCGCGGATTCGGCCGGGGCTTGCAGCGGTTTGAATCGGGTCGCGCTTCAATAAAAAACCCGGCATTACCCGCCATTCTGTTCACTTAAGCCGGAGACCAGAGCTTTTTTATTTCAAACTCTACGGTGAAAACCAAGTAAAACGCCGCTTTCTCATGTCGAGACAAGCGGCGTTTTCATCATTCGCCATCACCAACACTGGATGTCATGGCGTCATGCTTCCGGGCTTATCAGCGCACCGACTCGATGCGCCACTTCCACAGACCTACCGGACTGTTCTCGAGAACATGAACGAACTGTCCATAGTCGGCGAGGTACCAGGACAGATCGGTCCAATCCAGCCCGCGGGCTTTCATCTTGGTGCAATTGAGGAGCTTGGCCGAGCCCAGCAGAGTCGGATGCAAGGCGCTGGCAGGTTGTTCGCGGACGATCTGGCAGGTCACAGTCCTGGGTTCACTGGTCTTGTGCGAAGGGCTGCCGTCAGCGTTGGCAGGCTCTGCCCGGGTTTCGATATAGCTGACCTGGGTCTTGAGCGGCAAGTTGCGCCAGTCACCCTGAAAGCTCAGGTCGACCAGGGGCCGCGAATCCGCCACTTCCTTGCCGGTTTCTTTGTCGATGTTGTGGCTGGCCAGATCGAACAAGCCACGGAAGGTCAGGTTGATCGCAGGCGGGAGCACAAAGTCCACTGGCTGCACCAGAGTTTGCCCCGAGGCGCTGTCGGTGCTGATGAAGACCTCCTTGGAGAAGTCGCCAAGTTTAGTCCCGTTAAACATCACCATGTCATAGCGATATCCCAGGTGGCGCAGGGGCCTGGCCGGCGCGGGCAGGTCCAGGGCCTGGATGGCCGCTACGACTGACGGTGCAACCGTCGGCGTGCTGATGACCGGCGGCAAGGTTTGGCGTGCGTTGAAGACAGGCAACCTGGCCAGCTCCGCTTGCGGCAGGCAAGCGGCCTTGAACACGCGTTGCCGGTCGGCCGAAGCCTGCATCAGCGGTTGCGGCACAGCCTGCCTTTCGACTTTGCCGCTGGAGACTTCGTGCGAGCCATCGATCATGAACTGGCTTAGTGCAGTGACCGTTTGCTGCTTGCAGTCCAAGGCCAGTCGCTCCTGGCTCTGAGCTATCAGCGCGGCTCCGTCGCTGGCAATAAGGTAGTGCCGATAATCGCGGCCGGCCCAGACATACAGTAGTCCGCCTTCCTGTTGCAGGCTATTGCGGTCAAGCATCAGCCAATCCTGATCCTCGGCTAATTCCAGCATCCGCCAATCGGGCGTGGGACGTTGTGTGCATACCTGTTGCAACTGCGCACTGTGCTGCAACTGCTGACTTTGCTCCGCCGGCAAAGCAGTGCTGGTCATTGGCTGGTCGGTAAACGCGCTCAAACCGTTACGGGTGGGATAGAACATGCTGTTCGGACCCTGCTTGCAGGACGCATTGAACCTGGCATAGATCGCAGAGTTGCCCACTCGCGTGACCAAGTAGGTCACCTTGTCGCCTTCGCGCACAATGGAGTGCTCCAGGACGGGCAACGTGAGGGCCTCATTGAAGACGGCCAGGCCCGGGTGCACCTTGGGTTCCTGCGGGATCGGCCTGGAGCTGCAACCGGTCAGACTCAGGGCCAGCAGCGAGAAGCCCAACACAACCGGGTGGCGGAAAAAGGTAGAGCTGGCGTCCATGCGGATACGGTCCTTGAAAATTAGGGGCGGGTGAAAGATAAAAATCTTGTTGATAGTTCGGCACATTTTTTTCGCCCATCACCGATGGGTATCTGAAATTGCACGTACTGCTCGACACGGCCGGTTATCGAATCCGGGCCGTTACGCAGATTCTGGAAAATCTCGCGATGCGCGGCGACATCACCACCGACTCAGTGATCCTCAGCGACTTCGCGCAGCTCTGCTGCATTCCTCTACGCGATGGCTGCGACTTGCTCGATGTGATTGCACGACGTCTGGATGCGCAGCCGTCGCCCGCAAGCGAACGCGCCAAGCAATAACCTCAAAAAAGAAAAAGCCCCCCCTAACTTTTCAGCTACGGGGGCTTTTTATAGGTATGGCGCAGAGATAGGGATTCGCCCCCAAAATAACGGGGACAAATGCTTTCTTACTGGGCCAGCGACACCTGACCAGCGCCGAGCTTCAACCCGGCCAGGCGCTTGAGCAGTTCATTGATGTTCTCCCGTGCCGAGCCTTCGTTCGCCAGTCGCAGGCGTTTCACACCGAAGAACGAGTCGCCGACGCCGGCGGTGAAGGGAGCCTTGACCTTGTCGGTCCAGATCACCCGGCCCGTGGCATTCTCTACCAGGCTGTATTCAACCATCGAAGTGACGGTGAAGTTCAGGCCGATCAGCGGCTGGTCGAGGCTTACCAGATTGGCGCGCAGGGCGTAGTTTGCCTTGCTGTTCTTACCCAGCAGGCCAGCGTTGCTCAACGATTGCTCGAGCGCCGAACGGAAGTCCGCGCTTTCGATCTGCGAAGTCCACAGCGGGTTGGTCGTGCTGCCGCCGCCGACACTGTCGACTTTCATGTTGTCGCGAAGCGCAACGTCATAGGTTTGTGCTTGCGCGGGATTGACCTGCATATTCTCGACCTTGGCTGATGAAGCACAGCCAGTGAGAACGAGGGCAAACAGGGAGATAGAAAGCAAACGGAGCATGGTCGATCCTTGATGTCCAAAAAGGGGCGAGTAACGGTAAACGTCGTATCAGGGTCTGCGAATGAAGGCCGGAGTGTCGGCGGCTGTCCCTGAAAACGCGAGGAGGATAATAGAGTTGAGTTAATGGCTCAATGATATCATCACAAGAAATGCGCCTTGGAAGGGAAGCGGTCAATGAAAGGGGGGATATTTTCAGCGCTCGCTTATCCAACGCCAAAATACTCGATACTTTTTCCAAGAGCTTGAACCCGGGCCTTTACGCAGATTCTGGAAAACCTCGCGATGCGTGGCGACATCACCATCGACTCGGTGATCCTCAGCGACTTCGCGTAGCGGTGCTGCATTCCTCTACGCAACGGCTGCGATTGACTCGATGTGATTGCTCGACGGGGACACCTTCCAGCTCAAACCATTCAGTCCCAAAGAGGGGAGTGAATCAAATTTCAGCTCTGGTTTGTAGCCGTTTCCTAAGCACACCCAATTGTTACCGAACGTCCCGGCGCGACGTAACTCCACGCTCAAGTAACAGCCGTCACGCCTTCGCAAAACCTCCCGAAAAAATCGCCTCCGGCCAAACCCTTGCCCCAAAAGCGTTCCAGTCAAACCCTGTGCTTTATTGAACAGCGATCCAACAAGTTGGCCGCTTGATTGCATATTCTTGTATGTACAAGTAAACGTGTGTGCACAAGAGTCGCGGGAACCTCTTCACCTCCACCGCCTTGCTTGTAGAGCAAGGCCGCGCACAACAAAGACGTGTGCATCGGCAACCGCGTCGTGATTCTCAAGGACGGCCGATTGATTCAGATTGGTGCGCCGAAAGGGATCCTTGACTCGTCTGCTGACGAATAGGTTGATCGCTTCGTTCAGCGTCCTGCCGCACCTGCTTGAAATGAGTTTTTCCGAACGACGTGTATCCAATGTGGCCAGGGGCCGAATCCTCTGGCCACAGGTGTAACTCGACAACAACCCTGCGTGAGGCTTCACATGTCACAGGCTAAAAAAATTGTTATCGCCGATGCGCCGTTGCGTTGGCAGGATGTGGTCGCAGTTGCCCGGCACGGTGCTGTGCTTGAATTGTCGGCTCAAACCTGGGCACGGATCGACAATGCCCAGGCCATCGTCCAGCACATCGTCGTCAGCGGCGAGCGCGCGTATGGCGTCAATACCGGTTTGGGCGCGCTCTGCAATGTCTCGCTGCAAGGCGAACAACTGAGCCAACTGTCGCGCAATACATTGCTTAGCCACGCGTGTGGCGTCGGTGCACCACTGACCGATGAGCAGACGCGGTCGATCATGTGCGCGGCGATCATAAATTACAGCCACGGCAAATCCGGTCTGCATCGGCAAGTGGTCGAAGCGCTATTGGCCTTGCTCAATCGCGGGATTACCCCACAAGTACCGTCCCAGGGTTCGGTCGGCTACCTGACTCACATGGCGCATATCGGCATCAGTCTGCTGGGGGTCGGCCAGGTCAGTTATCGCGGGCAGATCGTCCCTGCGCAGCAAGCTTTGGCTGAAGAAGGCTTGAAGCCGGTGCAGTTGGGCGCAAAAGACGGGCTGTGCCTGGTCAACGGTACGCCGTGCATGACCGGCCTGAGCTGCCTCGCCCTCGCCGATGCAACCCGCTTGATCCAGTGGGCAGACGTGATCGGTGCCATGAGCTTCGAAGCCCTGCGCGGTCAGATCGACGCATTCGACGCTGAAATCATCGCCCTCAAGCCACATCCGGGCATGCAGCAAGTCGGCATCAACTTGCGCGGCCTGCTCGATGGCAGTGAAGTGATCGCCAGCAGCAAGGGCATTCGTACTCAAGATGCACTGAGCATCCGTTCGATCCCGCAAGTACATGGCGCGGCCCGTGATCAACTTGACCACGCGACCCGACAGATCGAAACCGAACTCAACTCCGCCACCGACAACCCCCTGCTTCTGGGTACACCGGATAACTACCGGGTGATGTCTCAGGCCAACCCGCACGGCCAGTCGGTGGCCTTGGCTGCCGACTTGCTGGCGATCGCCATGGCGGAGATCGGCTCGATCGCCGAGCGTCGCCTGGACCGTTTGATCAACCCGCACGTCAGTGGCTTGCCGGCATTTCTGGTGAGCAACCCTGGGGTTAACTCTGGAATGATGATCGTCCAGTACGTTGCCGCTTCCTTGTGTGCGGAAAATCGTCAGCTGGCGCAACCGGCGGTGCTCGACAATTACGTCACATCGGGTCTGCAGGAAGACCACCTGAGCATGGGCACCAACGCTGCACTGAAGCTGCATCGGGCGCTGGAAAACTGCACGCAGATCCTCGCTATCGAGTATCTGCTGGCGGCCCAGGCCTTCGAATTTCTCAAGGCCGACTTTCTCAAGGGGCCATGCTTCGGTGCAGGCACGGAGGTCGCTTGGCGACTGCTGCGCGAGCGCGTTCCGGCCTACGACCAGGACCGCTGGCTGGCGCCAGATATCGCCAGTGCAGCAAGCGTGTTGAAAGATCCGCAATTGCTGCAAACCGCGTTACCGAGCCTGCACTAAAATCGATTCCCAAGCAGCGTGCCAAGCCGCAGCCATTCATAAGTGGCTGCGGCGGATAATCGCCACCAAAGCACTCACCCAATCGTTCCCCATCGCGCACCAACATCTCTCAATTTGTTACCGAGCGCCCCGGCATAGCGCAATTCCACACTCAAGTAACGACCGTCACACCTTCGCAAAGTCTCTCAAAAAAAATTGCCTCCCGCCAAACCCTTGTCCCAAAGCCATTCCCACCAAACCTGAGCTTTATAGAAAAGCGATCCAATAAGTTGGCCGCTTGATTGCATAGCCTTGTATGTACAAGTAAGTATGTGTGCGTAAGAGTCACGAGAACCTCTTTGCCTCTCCACTATTTCACTTGTAGCGCAATGCCGTGCACAGGCTTGCTCGCCCGCTGCCTGGCTGGTTTTTACTGCTTTGTATGGTATGCACAAAAATAGTTGTGCATACCCGCACAGGAGATTCGGCCTGAGCCGGATCAGATCGCAACACTCCATTGATTAGGCAGGAATTATCAAGATGTCGAAGAAATCAAGCTGGTTGGGTTCTGTAGCGCTCAGTGCAATGGTTCTCGCCTGTGCTCCGGCACTGCAGGCCAAAGAATGGACTTCGGTGAATATTGCAACCGAGGGCGCCTATGAGCCCTGGAACGTGACTCTGCCAGGCGGAAAAATTGGCGGCTTCGAACCGGAGCTGATGGATATCATCTGTCCGCGCATGAAGCTCAAGTGCAACATTGTCGTACAGAACTGGGACGGGATGATCGCCAGCCTCAATGCCGGTAAATTCGACATGCTGATGGACGCCATTGTCATCAACGAAGAGCGCCAAAAGGTAATGGCCTTTTCGATTCCCTACGCCCAGACACCTGCCAGTTTCGTTGCGCTGAAAGCCGATCTGTTGCCGGGCAAAACCGGTGCCGAAGCCGCCATCACTCTGGGTACCGATGCCAAGGAAGTACGCGCCGGCGTTGAAGAGCTGCGCAAGGCACTCAAGGGCAAGACCATTGGTATCGCCTCCGGCACCATTTACACGTCATTCATTGATCAGAACTTCAAGGATGTGGCGACCATTCGTGAATACGGCAGCTCGGCCGAAGCCATTCTCGACCTGCTGGCCGGCCGCATTGACGTCGCATTCGATGACGTGACCTTTTTCAATTCGGTGATGGACAAGCCGGAAAACAAACCGCTGGCCTTTACCGGCCCGGTCATCAAAGGCCCGATCTGGGGTGAAGGGGAAGCTCTAGGCTTCCGCCAGACAGACCCTGAGCTCAAAGCCAAGTTCGACGCAGCTCTCAAGGAAGCCATGGCTGACGGCACGATCAAGACACTTAGCGAGAAGTGGTTCAAAGTAGACCTCACACCTAAGTCTTGACCCCTGAATTGCCCGGCACCGTTAAGGCTGCCGGGCTGCTTAAACCTTCTCAAGAATGGGAGCCTCTATGAACCTCTTGCAGCTACTCAGTTTTGGTGACTCAGGCTGGGGAATGGCGCTGCTCAAGGCAGCGGGCATGACCGTGATATTGACCCTGGCAGCGCTGCTGGTGGGTGCGGTATTTGGCAGCCTGGTCGCGGCTGCCAAGCTATCCCGTCGACGCAGTTTGCGCTGGCTGGGGGATCTGTATTCGATACTGTTCAGGGGGATCCCCGAGTTGCTGGTGATCTACCTGTTCTACTTTGGCGGAGCCAGTGTGGTGACGGCGGTTGGCCACTGGTTCGGGGGTGAAGGCTACATCGACGTGCCACCTTTTCTGGTCGGCGCGTTGGCAGTCGGGCTGATTTCCGGCTCCTATCAGGCTGAAGTCTACCGTGGCGCTTTTCTCGCGGTATCGCGAGGCGAACTGGAAGCCGGCCTGGCCATAGGCATGTCCCGCGCGATGCGTTTCAAACGGATTCTGGTCCCCCAGGTGCTGCGATTTGCGCTGCCCGGCCTGGGAAATGTCTGGCAAATGAGCCTGAAAGACTCGGCGCTGATTTCGGTCATCGGCCTGGTGGAATTGATGCGTGCCAGCCAGGTTGCGGCCGGTTCCACTCGTCAATATTTCACGTTCTACATCATCGGGGGCGCCGTGTACCTCATTCTAACCGGCTTGTCCGGTCGGCTTTTCAATATGGCTGAGGCTCGTGTGCGTCGCACGCGGCAGCGCAGTCCAGTCTAGTTCGAGTCGGGAGCGCTACGTATGATCGATTTTCCGTTCCTCGCTGACACCATGCTCAAGCTTTTGGCAGCGCTGCCCACAACGCTGACGCTGTTTTTCAGCTCATTGGTGATCGGCCTTACCCTGTCTGTCGGCATTGTCAGCCTGCGGGTCAGCCGCTGGTGGTTTTTCAGCTATCCGGCGCGGTTCTACATCATGTTGTTTCGCGGTACGCCGCTGCTGATTCAAATGTTCCTGATTTACTACGGGTTGGGCCAGTTCCCGGCCATTCGCGATAGCTTCGCCTGGGTACTGCTCAAATCACCCTATGGCTGTGCGGTGCTTTCACTGGCCTTGTGTACCGCCGGTTACACCGCCGAAATTATTCGCGGTGGGCTGCTTAGCGTGCCACAGGGACAGATCGAGGCGGGCAAGGCCGTGGGCATGTCGCCTTGGGAACTGCTACTCCGGATCATTGCTCCGGTCACCCTGCGTCAGGCCCTGCCGGCCTACTCCACGGAAGCCATTTTGCTGGTCAAGTCCACGGCTCTGGCTAGCCTGGTGACTGTGTGGGACGTCACTGGCGTCGCGCAACAGATCATCCAGCGTACCTATCGCACGATGGAAGTGTTCATTTGCGCAGCCCTGATCTATCTGGTGCTGAATTTCCTGGTCGTCCGCGCTGTCGCCTGGCTCGAGTATCGCCTCTCGCCGCACTTGCGTGAGCGGCCAGTTGACGCCATCAAAAAAGCCAGCCCCTCGCTGCCTTCCCATTCCTGATTTGATACGGAGCATGCCATGAGCACTCAGCCCGCTTCAGCCTTGTCGGTAACTAATATTCAGAAGTCCTTCGGCAACGCACATGTCCTCAAGGGCATTTCCCTGGAAGCCCACAAGGGCGATGTGATCTCGATCCTCGGTGCAAGTGGATCAGGTAAAAGTACCTTCCTGCGTTGCATCAACCTCCTGGAAACACCCGATCAAGGCATCATCAGCGTCAATGGTGAAGTGATCGAAATGAAGCAGCATGCCGACGGCCGCCAGACACCGAGCAACAGCCGCCAGGTCGAGCGCATGCGCAGCTGCCTGGGTATGGTGTTCCAGAGCTTCAACCTCTGGTCGCACATGACGGTGCTGCAAAACGTCATCGAAGGCCCGATGCGGGTTCTCAAACGTTCCCGTGCCGAATGCGTTGAGGAAGCAGAAGCCCTGCTGCACAAGGTCGGCCTGTACGATCGCCGCGACTATTACCCGGCGCACCTGTCCGGTGGCCAGCAGCAACGCGTAGCGATAGCCCGCGCACTGGCAATGAATCCACAGGTCATGTTGTTCGACGAACCAACCTCGGCACTTGACCCTGAACTGGTTGGAGAGGTGTTGCGCGTAATGCGCTCTCTGGCTGAAGAAGGCCGCACCATGCTGGTGGTCACGCACGAAATGGGCTTTGCCCGACACGTGTCAAATCGGGTGGTGTTCATGCATGGCGGCCTCATCGATGTGCAGGGTACACCGACGGAACTATTCGAAGGCTTGCCCACCGAACGCTTTCGGCAATTCGTCTCCAGCCATCATGAGAGAAGCGCCGAATAAGCACGGCCCGCGGAGCGCGCGCCAAGCCATAAACCCAAAAACGAAAAAGCCCCGTAGTGTGTTCAGCTACGGGGCTTTCATGTATTGCGTACAGCCTGATATGTCATACGCCGGAGCGCTGGAAGTCTTCAGTAGCGCGCCGGCAGCCAGAATCGACGACGCCTGAGCCTGATGCGAGAAGAACCGCCTGCCCGGCCAGCAACTGTCCGAGCTTGCGGCCACTAAAGCGGATCTGCGACAGGCTCAGGGCCGTGAACCCGATCATCACCGCCGCCGGCCGTCGCACCTCCTGACAGAATTCGCTGACTGGTTGCAAGGCCAGTCCGATGGCGCTGGCACGGCGACAGAAGTCGGATTCGTCACTGCCCGCAGGCAATTCCAGGACGAAGTGCAGACCGGCATGTTGCCCGGAAACCGAATAACCTCCCGGCGCCTGTTCCGCCAGACAGGCCAGCAACGCGTCACGGCGTTCCTGATAGGCCTGGCGCGCCGAGCGCAGGTAACGCACGAACGCCCCGCTCCTCATGTATTCCGCCAGCGCAGCCTGCTCGGTGACCCCAACGGAGCGGCCGGTGGTCTGCAGGGTTGCCAGCAGGCGATTGCGCAACGCCCCGGGAACCAGCATGAAACCGACGCGCAGCCCGGCGAACAAGGTCTTGTTGAAGCTGCCGCAGTAGATCACCCGGTCATCGCGGTCCAGGGACTTGAGGGCTGCCAGTGGCGCGCTGTTGTAGTTGAATTCGCTGTCGTAGTCGTCCTCCACCACCCAGGCATCGGTCCGGCTGGCCCAGTCCAGCAGGGCCAGGCGCCGCGACACCGAGAGGGTCACTCCGAGCGGCGACTGGTGCGCGGGCGTGACATAAACCAACCGGGCATCGCCGTGCTCGCGCAGTGTCCCATCGTCGATACCATCTTCGAGGACCGGGATATACACCAGCCGCGCTCCAGCCATGGAAAAGATCCTTTTCGCCGACAGGTAACCCGGATCTTCGACACACACCTTGTCACCCTGCGTCACCACGCTGCGGGCCACCAGGTCCAGGGAGTGGCGAATGCCCGTGGTCACGATCAGGTCATCAGGCTTGCAGCGGATGCCACGGTACTTGGCCAGGTAATCGGCAATCTGTTCGCGCAGGGCCAGCATGCCGCCGGGGTCTGGCGAACAGAGCAACTGCGCCGAGGCCTCGGCCATGGCCTTGGCAACCGCCCGCGACCACACGCGAATGGGGAACAGCGCCGGGTCCGCCAGGCGCGCCACGAAAGGCTGCCCTACCCTGACCGCGATCTCCAGCGCCGGCGGCGGTGCTGCTGGCGTCTGCTGCTCCCGTGCCTGGAGAGCCGCCCGGGCCTGCGGCGCGCGAATAAAGAGATCGGGGACCACCGCACTGACCCGAGTCCCCGAGCCCGACACCCGGGTCACATAACCTTCGCTGCGCAAGCGGTCGAAGACCATTTCCACGGTCCCCCGGGACAGCGACCAGCGCTGCGCCAGGGTTCGCGTAGAAGGCAACTGGCTACCGGCGGGCAGGAGTTTTTCCAGGATCGCGCCGCGCAATGCCTCATAGGCGCTTTCCTGTTTGGTCAACACCCGGCTGCCATCGCTCAGGCTGCCGGGCTGGGGCAGATCCAGGGGAACGGAAACCTTTCCTCGGCTCATAGTGGTCCAGTCGAAATACTAATTAATGGCTCTCGGAATTAAACCACAAAGCACTTAACGTCACGGTCCTGTAACGGATACCCAAGAACGCAATGGCTTCTACACCCTCCCCGAATTCACCCTCGCAACCATTGGCGGCCCGAGCCTGACTTGCCACTGGATGTCATGCTCGCCCCTACGGAATAACCCATGCCTGTAAAATCTAACCTGGCACCCTGGATCTGGTCCGCGCTGTTGCTGGTGGTCGTCTGCCTGCCACGCGTCACCATCGACATCTACCTGCCCTCATTGCCGGCAATGGCCGATGCCCTGCGTGCCAGCGATGCCCAACTGCAACTGACCCTCACCCTGTACATGGTCGGGTACGCCTTTTCGATGCTGATTGGCGGCCCGCTCTGCGATCGTTTTGGCCGGCGGCCAGTGCTGATCGGCGGCACGGCGCTGTACCTGATGGCAACCCTGATGTGCGCGCTCGCCCGCGATGTCGAGGTGCTGATCGTCGCCCGGATGCTCCAGGCCCTCGGTGGCTGCTGCGGCACGGTGATCGGCAGGGTCATGGTCCGCGACCGTTTCGACCGCCATGAACAGACCCGCCTGCTCAGCCGGATCTCCATGGGCATGGCCATTTCGCCGATGGTGGCCCCGATGATCGGCAGCCTTATCGAAACCGCCTTCGGCTGGCGTGGAGTGTTTGCCATCCTGAGCGTGATTGCTGCGCTAACGCTGACCCTGATCAGCCTGCTGCTGCCGGAAACCCGTCCGTCCGCCCAGCCCGATACGCGCCAGCAAGGCACCCTGCGCATTTACGCACGACTGCTGCGCGACCGCTATTTCCTGCGCTACTCCCTGGCCATAGGCTGCGTGTACTGCACTTATTTTCCGTTTATCGCCGAGTCCTCGACCCTGCTGCAACGAACCCTGCGCCTGTCCTCGATGGAATATGCCCAAGTGTTCGCCGTCACCGTGGCCGGTTATGTGCTGGGCTCCAATCTGTTCCGCCGCCTGTCCGTCAGACACGATACCGATACCCTGATCAGCTACGCCATCGCCCTGAATCTGGTGGGCTCGTTGCTACTGATCATGGCCACCCGGCTCTGGCCCGAGGCGCTGCTGTCGATCGTCTGCCCGATGCTGCTGATCATGCTCTCGGTGGGTATCGCCATCCCCGCCTGCCAACTGGCGGTACTGCAACCCTTCTCGGCCATAGCCGGCACCGCTTCAGGGCTGTTTTTCTTTATCCAGATGGCCATGACCGCGGTGTGCGGCTTCGTCACCGGCAAACTTTCGGATGGCAGCGTCTACCCGATGATGATCATGACCTCGATCTTCAGCATCAGCTTCTGCCTGGTCTGGCTGCTGTTCAAAACAGAGACTGCCCCGCAGGAAGAGGCGCTGGGCGAACGCTGAAGCGGCGCTGGACATGTGGCAAACAAAACGCCAGAAACGAAAAAGCCCCCGTAACTTTTCAGCTACGGGGGCTTTTTCTATGTAATGGCGGAGAGATAGGGATTCGAACCCTAGGTACCGGTGAAGGTACAACGGATTTCGAATCCGTCCCATTCGGCCACTCTGGCATCTCTCCAACGGCGCGCATCATAACAGCACATTCAGCGGAAGCGAACCCCCTGAGTGAAATTTTTTCCGTGCTATCAGATGCTTGCGTCGATTACAGCGGTACGCCGAGGCGCTTGGCGACTTCTTCGTAGGCTTCGATGACGTCACCGAGGCCCTGACGGAAGCGGTCCTTGTCCATTTTCTTGCCGGTGGCCTTGTCCCACAGGCGGCAGCCGTCCGGGCTGAACTCGTCGCCGAGGACGATTTCACCGTGGAACACGCCGAATTCAAGCTTGAAGTCGACCAGCAGCAGGCCGGCATCGTCGAACAGTTTGCTCAGGACTTCGTTGACCTTGAGCGACAGTTCTTTCATGCGAACCAGTTGCTCGGCCTTGCCCCAACCGAATGCCACGACGTGGGATTCGTTGATGAACGGGTCGCCCTTGGCGTCGTCCTTCAGGAACAGTTCGAAGGTGTAAGGGTTGAGCTTCATGCCCTCTTCGACACCCAGACGCTTGACCAGGCTGCCGGCGGCGTAGTTACGCACGACGCACTCGACCGGGATCATGTCGAGCTTCTTCACCAGGCACTCGTTGTCGCCCAGCAGTTTGTCGAATTGGGTCGGCACGCCGGCTTCTTCGAGTTTCTGCATGATGAAGGCGTTGAACTTGTTGTTCACCATGCCTTTGCGGTCGAGCTGCTCGATGCGCTTGCCGTCGAACGCCGAGGTGTCGTTGCGAAACAGCAGGATCAAGCGGTCAGCGTCATCGGTCTTGTAAACCGATTTGGCTTTGCCGCGGTAGAGTTCTTCACGTTTTTCCATGATGGGCTCCGCTTGCTAAGTAGATGGGCTAGGCGATATGTCGCCAGTCGAGCCCTGAATCTTGATCGGCCAATTGCAGCCAGTCCGGGTCGCACCCAAGGGTGTCGACAAAACATTGCCGGGCCAGCTGCGGCAGGTTGTTCTTGCTGCTCAGATGGGCCAGTACCAGGTGTTGCAGGTCCTGCCAGCCCAACTCGGCCACCAGGCTTGCGGCCTGATGGTTGTTCAAATGTCCCAGTTCACCGCCTACCCGCTGCTTGAGAAAGTACGGGTAGTGACCGCGGGCCAGCAGGTCGCGGCAGTGATTGGATTCGATCATCAATGCATCGAGATCCCGATAACCATCCAGCACCGTGGCGCAATACGAACCGAGGTCGGTCAGCAGGCCGAAACGCCGCGAACCGTCACTGAAGACGTACTGCGTCGGTTCCTGCGCATCGTGGGCCACGGCAATGACGCCGATACTCAGCCCGCCGATCTGCAACTGCTCACCACCGGCGATAAAGCCTGCCGGTTCAACCGGTTTGCGCATCCCGCGCAGGGTGCCACGACTCAGGTAGACAGGAAGATTGTAGCGCCGAGACAGCAAACCCACGCCATGCACGTGGTCGGCATGTTCGTGGGTCACCAGTATCGCGCTCAACTGCGTCGGGCTTACACCCAGGCGCAGCAGGCGTTTTTCGGTTTCACGCAAGGAGAAACCACAATCGACCAGGACGTACGTGTCATCACTGGCTATCAGCGTGCCATTCCCTTGGCTACCACTGCCGAGAACGGCGAAACGCATCTGATCAGCCCAGGTTGTCCTGAATCACGCCCAACACTTTGCGCGCCACTTCAGCCGGCGCAACGGTGTTGATGTTCTTCTCGACGGTCACTTGTACGTTCTCGCCAACCTTGCTCAGACGAACCTGATAACGCTCGGCGCGGGCTTCAACTTCTTCCTTGCTCGGCGCACTGCCGAACAGGTTGCTGAAGAAACCTGGCTTCTGGTCTTTCTTCTCGGCTTTTTCGGAAAGGTTGATGTAGTACAGGCCCAGGCTGCGGTTGATGTCTTCAACGCGCCATTCACCCTTTTCCAGCGCGCGCCCTACGCTCGACCAGGCACGGTCAAGGTCGGTACCGACGTTGAGCACCGGGTTACCGCTGCCGTCTTCAGTCAGGCTGACACGGTTTGGCGTATCGAAATCACGCGAGGCGAGCATCGAGACCGAACCGCCCTTCTCCGACGTGCGGCTCATGCTGGCGAGCATGTCGTCGATCAGCGCAGCGTCCAGGCCAGTGTTGACCGAACGGTTGGTGAACGCGACATCGGCGGTGCTACCGGCAGGACGCTCGGCACTGACCACATAGACTTCACTGGTGTTGCGCTGCACGCCTGGCTCGATGCGCACCCGCACCCGAGTCTGGCTGTCAGAACCGACGCCAGTGCTGCTCAGGCGCTTGGCCATCGTCGCGGAAAGCTCGTCAGGACGCTGCCAGGCCGTGGTGAACTCGCCGGTTTGCGGACGCTGTTGATCCAGACGGAAGCCGTTGTCCTGGAAGAACTGCACAGCCACTGGCCAGACTTCAGCCGGTGGATGCTGGGCCATGACCCAACGCGTATCGCCGCTTTTTTGCAGGCTGTAATCGCTGGCATCGGCAATCGCCGACAACGGCTGCGGACGAGGAACGACGTATTCGCCCTTGAACGTGTCATCGGAGACGTTGCGCGGAATCGGCAGCAACGGGTCCAGGCGCTTGGAGGTATGGACATCCGGCGGCAGTTGCATCGGTGCAGTCTGTTGCGCTTCCAGGTAATCGCTACCACGGTCACGGAAGTAACCTTCCGGGCCCCAAATCCATCCACAGCCACTGGTGCTGGAGATAATCAAGGCAAGTGCGGAAAGTCCGGCCATTCGCTTCATGCGTTGTACTTCCTCAATTAAACCAATACGCCGGACTGGCGCATGGCCTGTCGCAGCGGTTCGTGACAGGCTTCGCTGAGCCAGGTGAGCGGCAGACGGATACCGTCCGGCATCAAGCCCATTTCATGCAGCGCCCATTTCACGGGGATAGGGTTGGATTCGATAAACAGGGTTTTATTGAGCGGCATCAGCTTTTCGTGGATCGCGCGGGCTTTCACGGCATCACCGTTCAAGGCGGCGATGCACAGATCGCTCATGTCACGCGGCGCAACGTTGGCGGTCACCGAGATATTGCCTTTGCCGCCCAGCAGGATCAGCTCGACTGCGGTGGCGTCGTCACCGGAAATCACCAGGAAGTCCTTGCTGACACCGTCGAGGATGGCCTTGGCGCGCGAAAGATCGCCCGTGGCTTCCTTGATGCCGATGATGTTCTTCACGGTCGACAGGCGGATGACCGTCTCGGCCTGCATGTCGCACGCGGTACGACCCGGCACGTTGTAGAGGATCTGCGGGATGTCGACAGCTTCGGCGATGGTCTTGAAGTGCAGGTACAGGCCTTCTTGCGTCGGCTTGTTGTAGTACGGCGTTACCAGCAGGCACGCATCGGCGCCGGCGGTCTTCGCATTGGTGGTCAGTTCGATCGCTTCGCGCGTCGAATTGGCGCCTGTACCGGCGATTACCGGAATACGACCGTTGACCTGCTTGACCACGCGACGAATCACTTCGATGTGTTCGTTCACGTCAAGGGTCGCAGACTCACCTGTGGTGCCGACCGCCACAATGGCGTGGGTGCCGTTTTGCAGGTGAAAGTCCACCAGTTTGCTCAGGCTGTCCCAGTCAAGACGACCCTGTGCATCCATGGGTGTGACCAGTGCCACCATACTGCCCGCAATCATGCAACCGCTCCTGCCGGAAAAAGAGAACGGTAATGGTACTGGCGCCAAGATGCTTGTACAAGCGAAGTACTGCGCTCGCGCCATTCCCCTAAGCGCCGGTTTTCGCTACCCTTCAGACTTTGATCAGTACCGACAGGCTCGTACGCCGGGTTCCAGCCTCCACTTTCGGCCTCACAAGCCCCGATCCTGCGTTGCCGCCTACCCGATCTCGCCTCACTGGAGCTCGTCGCAACCATCTGGCTCGGGCTTTTTGATTTCGCATCCGGACGCCCACCCCGACGAATCGGCCCTTGATAAGTACCGACCGCTCATCGCTTTAGGAATGCTGCATGTCCACCCCCACAGTTCGCGAACAATTCCTTGTCATCAGTGCCCTTGGCGCCAACCCCATGGAGCTGACTAACGTCCTGTGCCGCGCCAGCCATGAAAACCGCTGTGCCGTGGTCACCTCTCGCCTGACCCGTCATGGCGAGTGCAGTGCGTTGGTCCTCGAGATTTCCGGTAGCTGGGACGCGCTGGCGCGCCTTGAAGGCAGCCTGTCGAGCCTCGCCAAAAAGCACGCCTTCACGGTCAACGTGGTGCGCAGCGCGGCGCTGGAAAACCGTCCACAGGCCCTGCCGTATGTCGCCTATGTCAGTTCGGCTTACCGCTCGGACATCATCAACGAGCTGTGCCAGTTCTTCATGGACCACAACGTCGAGCTGGAAAACCTGACCTGCGACACGTATCAGGCACCGCAAACCGGCGGCACCATGCTCAACGCCACATTTACCGTGACGCTACCGGCGGGCGTGCAGATCAGCTGGCTGCGCGATCAGTTCCTGGATTTTGCCGACGCGCTGAACCTGGACGCGCTGATCGAACCGTGGCGCCCACAGAACCCAATGTAAGGAAGCTCCCATGGCCGTTGCTATCGACCAACCTGTCGCCGATTTCGAAGCGCCTGCCACCAGCGGGCAAACCGTCAGCCTCGCGGCCCTCAAGGGCAAGCAAGTGGTGATCTACTTCTATCCCAAGGACAGCACGCCGGGTTGCACCACCGAAGGTCAGGGCTTTCGCGACCAGTATGCGCAGTTCACCGCGGCCAACACCGAAGTGTTCGGCGTATCGCGTGACAGCCTGAAATCCCACGAGAACTTCAAGTGCAAACAGGAGTTCCCGTTCGAGCTGATCAGCGACAAGGACGAAACCATCTGTCAGCTGTTCGACGTGATCAAGCTGAAAAAGCTCTATGGCAAGGAATACATGGGGGTTGATCGCAGCACTTTCCTGATCGACAAGAATGGCGTGCTGCGTCAGGAATGGCGTGGTGTGAAAGTGCCAGGGCATGTTGATGCGGTATTGGCTGCGGCCCAAGCCTTGAACAAAGCCTGAGTTATTTACGTTCTGCAGGAGCAGAGCTTGCTAGCGATGAACGATAACGCGGTGTGTCAGGTACACCGTCATCGCGGGCAAGCCTTGCTCCTGCAGGTCAGCGGTAATTACAACAACGGCGCGACTATCGGCTCCTTGCGCGGCCAGGCATCCAGCACTGCCTTGAACAGGGTAGCCAGCGGAATCGCGAAAAACACGCCCCAGAACCCCCACAGCCCGCCGAACAGCAGCACTGCGCAAATGATCGCCACCGGGTGCAGATTGACCGCCCCCGAAAACAGCAGCGGCACCAGCACATTGCCGTCCAGCACCTGAATGATCCCGTAGACCGCCATCAAGTAGATGAACTGATCGCTCCAGCCCCACTGGAACAATGCAATCAGCAGCACCGGCACGGTCACCACCACAGCCCCGACATACGGCACCACCACTGAAACACCGACCAACAGCGCCAGCAGCGCGGCGTAGTTGAGCCCCAGGGTAACGAAGCCGATGTAGGTCACCCCGCCGCAAATGACCATTTCCATGACCTTGCCGCGAATGTAATTGGCGATCTGCCGGTTCATTTCTTCGGCAACGCGGGTGATCAGTGCACGCTCACGCGGCAAATACCCGCGGACCCACTGGCCGATCATCACCCGGTCCTTGAGGAAGAAAAACACCAGGATCGGCACCAGCACCAGATAGATCATGATGTTCACCAGCAGTGGCAAGCTGGACAGCGAGAACGTCAACGCCCACTGACCGAACTTGCCAATCTCGCCACGCGCCACCTCGATGGCCTGCAGCACCTGTTGATCGGACACCAGATGCGGATAGCGCTTGGGCAGCAACAGCAGCAACGACTGCCATTTGGCGAGCATGCCCGGCAGTTCGTTGAACAAGGCAATCAGTTGATGCCAAAGCAACGGCAGCACCACGACCAGAAATAGCAGCAACATGCCCATGAACAACGCGAACACCAGCCCCACCGCGGCAGCACCTGGCAAATGCAGGCGTTCAAGGGTGCTGACCAGACCTTGCATCAGATACGCCAGCACCATTCCCGCCAATACTGGCGCGAGCATTCCACCCAGAGTCAGGACCGCGGTGAAGGCTAGAAAGAGCAGTACGGCCAGGACCACGGCCTCCTCATCGGAGAAGTAGCGCTGAATCCAGTCGCGTAACACTTTGAACATCGATATTCCTTAACAACGAACGCCGCAAAATTCAGGCTTTTTTCAGCCAGTAGCGATAAACGCCAGCTTCGTCTTCTTCATGAAGCAGCGTATGACCGGCCAAACGGGCAAAGGTGCGAAAGTCGCGTTGCGAGCCGGCATCGGTAGCGATGACCTTGAGTACCGCGCCGCTGGGCAGGCGATTGAGTTCCAGCTTGGCCTTGAGCAACGGTAATGGACAGTTCAACCCGCTGGCGTCCAGTTCGGCGTCATGCTCTACAGCGTCGGTCATTGCTTCACTCCGGATAGGTGATTGAGTGATCTAGAATATCTGGTCGCAACGCATGTGTCCGGCTACAGTAAGGTCTTTGTCGACTAAGGCTTCATGCATGACTTTTCTGCGCCCCACCCTGCTGACGCTCGCTTGCCTGCTAGCCTCACCGGGCTTTGCCGACGACCTGCCGTCACTTGGCGATGCCAGTTCTGCCATCGTATCGCCACAGCAGGAATACCAGTTGGGCCGCGCATGGCTGGCGATGCTGCGCAGCCAGGTGTCACAACTCAACGACCCACTGCTCAAGGATTACGTCGAAACCAGTGTCTATAAACTGGTGGAAACCAGCCAGGTGAATGACCGGCGCCTGGAGTTCATTCTGATCAACAGCCCGCAACTCAACGCCTTCGCCGCACCCGGCGGGATTGTCGGAGTCAACGGCGGCCTGTTTCTGAATGCCCAGACCGAAAGCGAATACGCTTCGGTACTCGCCCATGAATTGGCACACGTGTCGCAACGCCACTTTGCGCGCGGCGTCGAAGCTTCGCAACGTATGCAAATCCCGATGATGGCGGCCCTACTCGGCGGGATCATCGTGGCCGCGGCTGGCGCCGGAGACGCTGGTATCGCCGCCATCGCCAGCACCCAGGCAGCGGCCATTCAGGAGCAACTACGCTTCTCCCGGGAGAAGGAGCAGGAAGCCGACCGTATCGGCATGCTCAACCTCGAGAAAGCCGGTTACGACCCGCGCTCGATGCCGACCATGTTCGAACGTCTGATGCGCCAGTACCGTTTCAATGCCAAACCGCCCGAATTCCTGCTGACTCACCCGGTCACCGAATCGCGGATCGCCGACACCCGCAACCGCGCCGAGCAGTTCAAACCGGGCGGCAAGGAAGACAGCCTGACGTATCAACTGATTCGCGCGCGCGTCCAGTTATTCTACGAAGACAGTCCGGGTCTTGCCGCTAAACGCTTTCGCGCCCAACTCGATGAAAACCCGAAAAGCGACGTAGCACGCTACGGCCTGGCCATCGCCCAGATCAAGGGCAGCCTGTTCAACGACGCCCGTGAGAACCTCAAGCAGTTGCTGGCCAAGTCGCCTGACGAAATCATCTACAACCTGGCGCAAGTCGATCTGGACATCGCCAACAGTCGCCTGCCGGATGCACAGACGCGGGTCGACCGGATGCTCGTGCAGTACCCGCGCAACTATCCGCTGAATCAGGTGCGGGTCGACTTGCTGCTCAAGCAGAACCGCCCGGCTGACGCCGAGAAAGCCCTTGAAGCCTTGCTCAAGAACCGCCCGAACGATCCGGACGTCTGGTACATGGTGGCCGAGACTCGTGGCCAGTCCGGCAACATCATTGGCCTGCATCAAGCCCGCGCCGAGTACTTCGCACTGATCGGCGACTACCGCCAGGCGATCCAGCAACTGGACTTCGCCAAACGTCGCGCGGGCACCAACTTCCCACTGTCGTCACGCATCGATGCGCGTCAACGGGAGCTGATGGAGCAAGAGCGCCTGGTCAAGGACATGATGGGCTGAGGTTTCTTTGCCCCATAAAAAAACGCCTCTTTCGAGGCGTTTTTTTATTCAGTGACTAACCGGCTTACTCGACCAGTTTGAAGGTAATGAAGCTGGCACGCCCCTGACGCAAGACCCGCATCGATACAGAGCGGTTCTTTGGCAGCGCTTGGGCGATTTCCGTGAACTCCTTGGCAGAACCAATCGCCTGATTGTTCAAATGAGTAATCACGTCGCCCGGCTGCAGGCCGATCAGGGCGGCAGGACCTTCCTGAACATCCTTGATCACCACGCCGCCTTTGAGATCGAAGGCTTTCTTCTGCTCATCGCTCAAATCGGCCACAGATACACCCAGTCGATTGCTGCTGCGCTCGACACCAGGCTTGGCAAGGGCATCGAGCTCTTTGCCTTCCTCTGGAATCGCACCAACCGTCAGATCGACATTTTTACGCTTGCCGTCACGAATCACTTCAAGCTTGGCTTTCTCGCCCGCCTTGAGCGCACCTACCAGATGCGGCAGATCCGCTGACATGATGATCGGCTGACCGTTCATGCTCAGGATCACGTCACCGACCTGCAAACCACCCTTGGCAGCCGGACCACCCTCCTGGATCTGCGCCACCAGCGCACCGGCCGGTTTCTCCAGACCAAAGGACTCGGCGAGATCCTTGCTCACTTCCTGAATGACCACACCCAACCAGCCTCGGCTGACTTTGCCACCGCTTTTCAGCTGATTGGAAACATCCATGGCGACATCGATCGGGATCGCAAACGACACCCCCATGAAACCACCGGAACGGGTGTAGATTTGCGAGTTGATCCCTACCACTTCGCCCGCGAGGTTGAACAACGGACCACCCGAGTTACCCGGATTGATCGGGACATCCGTCTGGATGAACGGCACATAGTTTTCGTTCGGCAGGCTGCGGCCAATGGCACTGACGATGCCTTGGGTCACCGTGTGGTCAAAGCCAAACGGCGAACCGATGGCAACAACCCACTGCCCGGCTTTCAGATCCTGGGATTTACCCAATTTGAGCACCGGCAGACCTTTGCCCTCGACCTTCAGCAACGCCACATCGGAACGTGGGTCAGTGCCGATCAACTTGGCTTTCAGCTCACTGCGATCGGCAAGACGCACGATGATTTCATCTGCATCGGCGATCACATGGTTGTTGGTCAGAATGTAGCCATCAGGCGAGATGATGAACCCCGAACCCAGGGATTGCGCTTCACGCTGGCGACCACGAGGCGCACGCTGCTGTGGCGGCATGCCACGCTCAAGAAACTCGCGCAGCGCCGGCGGCAGGCCTTCCAGATCCGGAAGATCCTGATTGGAGACCTTACGGTCCGGCAATTTCTGCGTGGTACTGATGTTCACCACCGCAGGCGAGGCTTGCTCGACCAGCTGCGTGAAGTCAGGCAGCTCGGCCGCCTGGGCACTGACGGCCTGACCGAGTACCAATACAGCGGCAAAAATGGAGAGGTAGGATTTCAAACGTGGTATCGACATACGGCTCCCGTTACGACGAGCATGGTTAAGCGATATGGAGCAAGGAATACCGGGAAACATACACCGGTACTTTTGTTCCGGGAACAACAAACAAGGCCAGAGCCGTGGGGCTCTGACCTATAGAAAATTTTTGGGGATTTTGCAAATGGAAATGCTCACCAAACATTTCAACATCTCAATTGTGCAGTGGACAATTGCTGACCTCTTTCACAACCAACCGACTGTCCGATGAGCATCACCGGATCAGCTCACTGCTTGGCCGCAGTGGTATTGGCACGCATGGAGAGTGCAATGCGCTCAGCGGTGCCGATCGGAATTTCGCCGACTACGGTGACCATCATCTCGCCTTCAGGCGTGGTCAGACGTCGCGAAACCGCAACGGTCGGGCCTAACTGAGTACGTGTATCGGTAACCACCGCGCCATTCAGTGGCTCGAGGAACACCGAAAAACGCGCCAGGCCATCGTCATACATCAAGCTGCTGATCTGGACCTTGGTCTGCGGATCCTGGCGTGCACTACTGCTGCTGAGCTCGAAGCCAGGTGGCAACCAGTCGGAATGCCATACCTGAGCGGTTTTCACCGCTAATGCCTTGTCGCTGTCGAGCGTCACAGCCTTGCACTCGGAAGTGGCTTGCAGATCACGCTCAGTCGGCATGTCAGCCGTATCCAGTCGAGTAAACTGGAAACGCTCCAGCAACTGCCCCTTGTCATTCAACAGCAATGACTTCAACGGCAAGCCGGTTTCGCGGTCCAGGTGCAATTCAAAGCCATAACGATGCTGATCACGCGGCGTCAATGAAACGATGACCGCCGGGCGCCCAGCCACGCGCGACTTGCCGATGACGGCAAGATCGTACCAATTCTTGAGCTTTTGAGGATCGAGCGCACGAGCAGAAGAGTCGGGAGTATCCCCCAGCCCCGCCACCAGGCTGCCGCTGACGCATTGAGTATGCCCATCAATGCGTACGACTTCCTGAGCAGAACCGTCAAGCTGAAGTAAACGCTCGCGGACTTTGCCATCCTGGACACGATGCCAGATGTTGTGGGTAGAAAAACTACCGTTACGCTCGTAGACGAAAGTGCCTTGGAAACTTTGCTGTTGTTCGGCTTGGCTCAGGCGGGTCAACCAGTCCTGAGCCTCATCGGCATAGGCTGGAACAACAAACCAGCCAGTCACCAGCAGCGTAAGTAGAGGGATGGCGCGCATGATCCTCCTTAACGGTTTTCCAGGCTTGCCGCACGAGCGTAAGGCAAAGCACTTTCAGTGCCTTTCAGTGCAGCTTGTTGAGCATGTTGGCGCAAGTAGCCTGGCAGACGCTGATCATGCCAGCCCGGCTGACCTTGCAATACGCCGTTGGCCATAGGACCAGTGGCTTCCGAACTCTCATTGTAGCCTGCCAAAACGGCTGGGCCTTTTACTTGAGGAACGGCCAGACCCGGTTGAGTGGAGTGCTGGGCCAATTCGACACCGGCGATCTCATCCTGGTTGTACAGACGCACGCCAGCCAGAACAGCAAGGGTCACCGATGCGGCCACTGCCAGACGGCCCACGGTACGCCATGGACCACGAGTGGTCTTGACCGGTACGGCTTCGTCAGCCAGGGCAGCAGAAACGGCCGAAGCAAGATCCAGACGAGGGATCAGCAGGTCCTTGTGCATGACTGCCCGAGCGACTTGGTAACGGGCCCAGGTCTCGCGGGTTTCAACATCGTCAAAGGCATTTAGTACCCGACGCAATTCCAGTTCGTCCGCTTCGTTATCCATCACTGCGGACAGCGATTCCTGCAGGGCTTCACGACTCATGGCGGTTCCTCTCTTGGCTGTCGCCGCTGTCTCAGCTTTCCTGCAACAACGGCTGCAGGGCTTTATCGATGGCTTCCCGAGCGCGGAAAATCCGGGAGCGCACGGTACCCACCGGACACTGCATGACGCTCGCAATGTCCTCGTAACTCAGACCATCGAATTCACGTAAAGTTAACGCCGTACGTAAATCTTCTGGCAGTTGCTGGATGGTTCGATGGACGGTGCCTTCGATCTCATCACGCAGCAATGCACGTTCCGGCGACTCGAGATCCTTGAGGCCATGATCGCCATCGTAGAACTCTGCATCCTCTGAACTGACATCGCTATCCGGCGGCCGACGGCCGCGTGAAACCAGATAGTTTTTCGCCGTGTTGATGGCGATGCGGTAAAGCCACGTATAAAACGCGCTGTCGCCGCGAAAATTTCCAAGTGCACGGTAGGCCTTGATAAAGGCTTCTTGTGCGACATCCTGGGCTTCATGGGTGTCGTGCACGAAACGCACGATCAACCCGAGAATTTTGTGCTGGTATTTCAGCACTAGCAGATCGAAAGCGCGCTTATCGCCGCGTTGTACGCGCTCGACCAGCTGCTGATCCTCTTCCTGGGTTAGCATGAACACTCCTCGATAAGCTCGGAGGAGGCTTGCATAACTAATCGATCAGGCTTGCAAACATAGACTCGGGCTTTTCGCAAAAGTTCTCCCCCTCCAAGCAAGTTTCCTGCGCGCTCTGATTTGGCACACACGAAAGACGCAGCACGGGCTGGGCCGGCTGCGCGAATAATCTTTTCGTCGAATCCACCCGCAATGACCAAAACACAAATCCTGCGTGAAGCCGACGCTGTTCCTTGTTTCAGGCAACCTTCTATTGAGCTTGGACGCCTTGCAAAGTTCCCAAGCTTTATAGTCGCGCGAGACGAATAATGTATGACCACGCGGCGAAAAACAGCGCTTCATCGGCGATCAGGCTGTCTTATCGTCGATCCCGCGTGTAAATTGCCCTACACGGCCCTCTACCTTTTCCGTCACAGTAGTTTCACATTGCCACGTAGGCCCGACTATTGTGCCGATCCACCCCTCTATATACTAGTGCGCTGTGTGGCTGTCTCGACTCGCCGATTCAGGTGTCTTGCGCCAACCCCGACCCGGGTCGCTTTGAGCGGAATCCTGAAATGAGCCAACAGTTTCAACACGATGTTCTGGTGATTGGCAGCGGCGCTGCCGGTTTGAGTCTGGCATTGACCTTGCCCGATCATTTGCGCATTGCCGTACTGAGCAAAGGCAACCTCGCCAACGGTTCGACGTACTGGGCCCAGGGTGGTGTCGCTGCCGTGCTGGATGACACCGATACCGTTGAATCCCACGTCGATGACACGCTCAACGCTGGCGGAGGCCTGTGCCACGAAGACGCCGTGCGTTTTACCGTCGAGCATAGCCGCGAAGCCATTCAATGGTTGATCGATCAGGGCGTGCCGTTCACCCGCGATGAACAGTCCGGCACTGAAGACGGCGGTTTCGAGTTTCACCTGACCCGCGAAGGCGGTCACAGCCATCGGCGCATTATTCATGCCGCCGACGCCACAGGCGCTGCGATTTTCAATACGTTGCTTGATCAAGCACGACAACGGCCGAACATCGAGTTGCTGGAGCAACGGGTCGCCGTTGATCTGATCACCGAAAAACGCCTGGGCCTGGAAGGTGATCGCTGCCTTGGCGCCTATGTGCTCAATCGCGGCACTGGCGAAGTCGATACCTATGGTGCGCGGTTCGTGATCCTCGCCTCCGGCGGTGCCGCGAAAGTCTATCTCTACACCAGCAACCCTGACGGCGCTTGCGGCGACGGCATTGCCATGGCCTGGCGTTCGGGCTGCCGGGTGGCGAATCTGGAGTTCAACCAGTTCCACCCCACCTGCCTCTACCACCCACAAGCCAAAAGCTTCCTGATTACCGAAGCCCTGCGCGGTGAAGGCGCACATTTGAAACTGCCGAACGGCGAACGCTTCATGCCGCGTTTTGACCCGCGTGCCGAGCTGGCGCCACGGGACATCGTTGCCCGGGCAATCGACCATGAAATGAAGCGCCTGGGTATCGACTGCGTGTACCTGGATATCAGCCACAAGCCTGCATCGTTCATCAAGTCGCACTTCCCGACGGTGTACGAACGCTGCCTGGAATTCTCCATCGACATCACCAAGCAGCCGATCCCGGTGGTTCCGGCTGCGCACTATACCTGCGGCGGTGTCATGGTCGACCAACACGGTCGTACCGACGTGCCAGGCCTGTATGCGATTGGCGAAACCAGCTTCACCGGCCTGCACGGCGCCAACCGCATGGCCAGCAACTCGCTGCTGGAGTGTTTCGTCTATGCCCGTTCGGCGGCAGCAGACATTCTTGAACAACTGCCTCAAGTCGAGATTCCGAGCACCCTGCCCGCCTGGGACGCCAGCCAGGTCACCGACTCCGACGAAGACGTGATCATTGCGCACAACTGGGATGAGCTTCGGCGGTTCATGTGGGACTACGTGGGCATCGTGCGTACCAATAAGCGCCTGCAACGCGCCCAGCATCGCGTGCGCCTGCTGCTGGACGAGATCGACGAGTTCTATAGCAACTACAAGGTCAGCCGGGATTTGATCGAACTGCGTAATCTGGCCCAGGTGGCAGAACTGATGATTCGCTCAGCCATGGAGCGCAAGGAAAGTCGCGGCCTGCATTACACCCTCGATTACCCGAACATGCTGCCAGAAGCGCTGGACACTATTCTGGTGCCGCCCACCTACGCCGACTGAACTTGAGCCGGACCCGCAGGCGTCGGTGAACATCCGCCGCCTGCGCATCACGCGGCACACAGATCGCCCGGACCCGCCGCTCGCCGCGCAGACGAAAACGCAACACGACGACCAACGGTAGCGCCAGGCTGTCTGGACGCAATTGCACAGCTTGCCAACCCGACGCCTGATTCCACAATTGCCAACCATCGGCGTCCCGGCGCAAGCCGCGAAATGCCTGCGGGTGCGTCAGCAGAATCTGTCGCGGCAACACCCAAAAACCGTGAACCGCGCACAGCGCAATGCCGAGCAAACTGGCCCATAGCGGCATAGAGAGCAGCAACAGCGAACCCAGCGCGAACAGCTGGGCGAGAAGATAAGCCGCCAGCAATTGCCGCGAGGCATGCCAGCGGCACTCAAACTGGGTGTCCTTTCTCACAGTTACGTTTCTCTTTTGGCGAGTGGCTGTTGTTGCCAGGCAAGGCGCCGCGACGAGTCATAGCCCGCTATGGCGAGGAGCGGCAACGCGGCATGGCGACAACAGACGCCGTCAAAAAGAAACAGTAACTGTGAGACAGGACACTCTCACTTGGGTTGGACACGGTCCAGAATCATGCGAACCATGCGCTGCAGCTCAGGGTCTTCCGACTCGGCGCGTTCCATGAACCAGCCGAACATGTCCTGATCTTCGCATTCGAGCAGTTTGCGGTAGCACTCGCGATCGACATCGTTGAGGTGCGGATAAACCTCTTTGACAAACGGCACGAGCAACACGTCAAGCTCGAGCATGCCGCGGCGGCTGTGCCAGTAGAGGCGATTCAGTTCAACATCTTCGACCATGGAGCGCTCCTCAAATAGAGCGCAAGTATACAGCCCCAATCCCCGTCGAACAGTCGGCTTTGGTCGGGCACGTTCGAACCTTTGTGAACTACCCATTTCAAGGGCGCCCCCTTATGATGTGCTCCAGACTCTTTACCCTGCGATGACCCATGGCTGATTCTGCTTTTTTCTGCACCTTGTCCCATGAAGGCGTACTCGCCGTTCGCGGCTCCGACGCCAGCAAGTTCCTTCAGGGACAATTGACCTGCAACCTCAATTACCTGAGCGACACCCACGCCAGCCTCGGTGCACGCTGCACCCAGAAAGGCCGCATGCAGTCGAGTTTTCGCATCCTGCTGGAAGGTGATGGGGTCCTGTTGGCGATGGCCAGCGAGTTGCTGGAGCCACAGTTGGCGGACCTGAAAAAGTACGCGGTGTTCTCCAAATCCAAGCTGACCGACGAAAGCGCTGACTGGGTTCGCTTTGGCCTGCAGCACTCGGAAGCCGTCCTGTCTGGCCTGGGCCTGGCCCTTCCCCGGGAAGACGGCGCAGTTGCCCGCGCAGGCGGTCTGATTGCCATTCGAGTGTCATCCGATCGCGTCGAACTCTGGGCGGCGGCCAGTCAGGCCGGCACCTTGCGCAACTCGCTGGCCGCATTGCTGCCTGAAGGCGACCTGAACCAGTGGCTGCTCGGGCAGATCCGCGCCGGCATCGGCCAGGTCATGCCGCAAACCCGCGAGCTGTTCATTCCGCAAATGCTCAACCTGCAAGCGGTAGGCGGCGTGAGCTTCAAGAAAGGTTGCTACACCGGCCAGGAAATCGTCGCGCGCATGCAGTACCTGGGCAAGCTCAAGCGTCGGCTGTATCGCCTGCAACTCGACGCCACCGAGCTGCCCGAGCCAGGCACCGCACTGTTTTCCCCAACCCACGGCAGCTCCATCGGTGAAGTGGTGATTGCCGCTCATGCCGAACAGAACATCGAGCTGTTGGCGGTGCTGCAAGCCGAAGCCGCGGACAGTGGCGACGTGCATCTTGGCGCCCTGGAGGGCCCGGCCCTGCACCTGCTCGACCTGCCTTACCAACTGGATCGTGACCTCGAGATCCAGCGTTAACTGCAGCATTTTTTTGCAATGCCCTAGAGAAACTAAATGAGCGAGCTGGCGGAAAAGGTCCAACAGGATTTGGTTGAGGCCATCGATAACGATGACCTGGTTCTGCCAACGTTACCGGAAGTGGCCCTGCAGATTCGCAAGGCCGCCGAAGACCCGGAAATCAGCGTCGCCGACCTGAGTAAAGTCATCGGCCGCGACACCGCGTTGTCCGCGCGGTTGATCAAAGTGGTCAACAGTCCGTTGCTGCGTGCGGCTCAGGAAGTGACAGACCTGCACACGGCAATCACCCGACTGGGCATCAATTACAGCAGCAACCTGGCTATCGGTCTGGTCATGGAACAGATTTTCCACGCCCGCTCCGAGGTGGTGGAACAGAAGATGCGCGAAGTCTGGCGCAAGAGCCTGGAAATCGCCGGTGTCAGCTATGCACTGTGCCGCACTCATACCCAATTGAAACCGGATCAGGCGGCCCTTGGCGGGCTGGTGCATCAGATCGGCGTGCTGCCAATTCTGACCTATGCCGAAGACCACTACGAGCTGCTGTCAGATCCGGTCAGCCTCAACCATGTGATCGAACACATTCATCCGCTGCTCGGTGACAAGCTGCTGCAGGTCTGGGAGTTTCCGGAAATGCTGGTGAAACTGCCGGGGCTGTATCTGGACTTCAAGCGTCAGTCCGAGCAGGTCGATTATGTCGATCTGGTGCAGATCGCCAGCCTGTATTGCCACAAGGACACCGATCATCCGTTGTCCAGAATTGACGTGCTCAACGTGCCGGCGTTCAAGAAACTGGGGATTGATCCGGAGAACACGGCAATGTGCAGCGATCTGGATGAGTCACGATCGATGTTTTATTGATCACTGCAGAGGGGCGTCTGTGGCGAGGGGGCTTGCCCCCGCTGGAGCGCGAAGCGGTCCCAAGATGGTCACCGCGCTTTATCTGAATCAACGACTCAGCCGATTTTACGACTGCTTCGCAGCCGAACGGGGCGGTTCGGCGTTCCGACAAGCCCCCTCGCCACAGGTGTTGTGTTTCGCTCGCAGGTAATCAGCCCTACCCGGCGATAAAACTGACCCGAACCTTCAACCCACGTTGCGCGCCATCGTGCAGGCTGATCTGGGCCAGATGGGCGCGGCAGATTTCACCGACAATCGCCAGGCCCAGGCCTGAACCCGCCACCTGCTGATTACGCCGGTAGAAGCGTTCAAACACCCGGTCGCGCTCCTCAAGCGGAATCCCCGGCCCATCATCCTCGACCTCCAGCACCGCGGGCGCACTGACGCGCAAGATCACGTTGCCGCCGGGGGGCGTGTGAGCCAAGGCGTTATCCACCAGATTGCTCAGCAGCTCATTCAACAGCGTTGGTTCGCCGCGCAGCCACACCGGTTCCTCAGCCTCCAACGCCAACGCGACGCCCCGCGCGTGGGCCAACGGCGCCATGGCCATGCCCAGTTCACGAGCCAGCTGACTCAAATCGAGCAACTGCGCCCCACCCTCGGCAATCGCCCGCGCACCGTTCTCGACGCGCGCAAGCGAGAGCAATTGATTCGCCAGATGAGTCAGCCGATCGGTGCCCTGAGCGGCGCTCTCCAACGTATTTCGCCAGATTTGCGGCTCGCTCGCCCGCAGTCCTAATTCGAGCCTTGCTTTAAGAGCCGCCAACGGCGTTCGCAACTCATGGGCGGCATCGGCGATGAACTGCGCCTGACGCTCGAACTGCCCGCGCAAGCGCTCGGTAAAGTGGTTAAGCGCGCGTACCAGCGGCCACAATTCACGCTGCACTTCTACCAGTGGCAAAGGCCGAAGGTCATCCGATTGCCGCTCCTCCACCACCGTGCGCAAACGCTCGATTGGGCGCAGTGCTGCGCTCACCGCAAACCACACTAACAGCAACGCCCCCACTGCCAGCAGGCCCAGACGCAGCAAGGTATCGGTCATCAGGCTGCGAGCCATGCGGACGCGGGCCTCGTCGGTTTCCGCCACGCGGATTTCCGCCATGCCATTCATGTTCGGTTCGGTCACCGGCTTGAGCAGGCTCACTACCCTCACGTTCTGCCCTTGGTAAATGGCGTCATAGAACCGCGCCAGCGCTGGATAATCGTCGGTTCGCGGCGTGCCTGGCGGTGGTCCTGGCAGGTTTTCGTAACCGGAAATCAGCTGCTGATGGATGTCGTTGACCTGGTAGTAAATGCGTCCGGCGCTGTCGTAGGCGAATGTATCCAGCGCCACGTAAGGCACATCGGCGCTGAGGCTGCCATCGCGCTGGGAAAGCCCGGCAGCGATGGTTCGCGCCGAGGCCAGCAAGGTCCGGTCATACGCCGTGTCGGCCGCTTCGCGACCATTCCAGTAGGCACTCAAACCGCTGGCGATCATCAGCACCACCAGCAGCAGTGCGAGGTTCCACAGTAGCCGCCAGCGCAGACTGCCGGGCTTATGCATCGCGGGCTTCCAGCAGGTAACCGAGCCCCCTGAAGGTCACAATTGCGACTGCATGGCCGTCGAGTTTCTTGCGCAAACGGTGGACGTAGATTTCGATGGCGTCAGGGCTGGCCTCTTCGTCCAGACCAAACACCTGGGAGGCCAACTGCTCCTTGCTCATCACCCGCCCAGGGCGCGCGATCAACGCCTCGAGCACCGCTTGCTCACGGGAAGTCAGGGTCAGCAGTTCATCGCCGAGGGTGAAGCGCCGAGTGTCCAGGTCATACACCAACACACCGCAACGTTGCTGACGCTCGCCGCCGAGTACGCTGCGCCGCAACAGCGCCTTGACCCGCGCTTCCAGCTCGGTCAGTTCAAAGGGTTTGGCCAGGTAGTCATCGGCGCCAAGGTTGAGCCCGTGAACCCGGTCCTTGACGTCGCTGCGGGCCGTCAGCATCAGCACTGGCAAGTTTTTGCCACGGCTGCGCAAACGCGCCAGCACCTCGAAACCATCCATGCGCGGCAGGCCGACATCAAGGATCGCCACCGCGTACTCCTCGCTGTTCAAGGCCAGGTCGGCAGCTACCCCATCGTGCAGCACATCGACGGTCAAACCGGTGCTTTTGAGCGCTTGGGCGACACTTTCGGCCAACTGCAGATGGTCTTCGACGAGAAGAACACGCATGGTTTTTTACCTCGTTCGGGGATGGTCGACGCCATTCTTTGGCGCGGAGTTTACAGCCGCATCCGCCTCTGTGAAGACCGAAAACAATGAAAGTCTGCTGAAAGGTTGGAGAAAGGTTAGCCCGTTAGAGTCCAGCCACGGACAGTTTCGACTGCCGTGACCATGAAGCGCTGCAACCGAAAAACGCCTCGAAGCGTTTTCGTCAAATAAGAACAATAAATGGAGTATTTCAGCATGCTGTCCACACAGCCTCAGGCTTGCCCGCCTGCGCGTTTTTCCCGCCTCGCCTCCACCGCTCTCGCCAGTGCCGCCGCCCTCGCCGGCTTTTCGCCCGTCAGCCAGGCTGCCTTCTTCGAAGACAGTAGCGCGACCCTCGAAACCCGCAACATGTACTTCAACCGCGACTTTCGCAGTGGCACCAGTGCCCAGCAATCCAAGCGTGACGAATGGGCCCAGGGCTTCATGCTCAACGTGCAGTCAGGCTACACCGACGGCACCGTGGGTTTTGGTGTCGACGCGCTGGGCATGCTCGGGGTCAAGCTCGATTCCAGCCCCGACCGTACCGGCACCGGCTTGCTGCCAACCCACGATGACGGGCGTGCCGCCAATGAGTACTCCAAACTTGGCCTGACCGGCAAAATGAAGATCTCTGCTACCGAGCTCAAAGTCGGCAGCCTGATACCTGAATTGCCGACCCTCAAGCCCAACGATGGGCGAATTCTGCCGCAGACCTTTGAAGGCGGCCTGGTGACTTCAAAGGAAATCAAGAACCTGACCTTCACCGGCGGGCGCCTCGATAAAGCCAAGGACCGCGACAGCACCGATTTCGAGGACATCGCCCTCAACAACAAGAACAGCCGTTTCGCCGGCACCGTGCCCGGCACGCATTTCGATTTCGGCGGTGTCGACTACAAGTTCACCGACAAGATCACCGGCAGTTACCACTTCGCTCAACTGGGCGAGGTGTACAACCAGCATTTCCTTGGCCTGGTCGCCTCGCAACCGTTCGGTCCGGGCACTTTTGCCACCGACCTGCGGCTGGCCATCAGCAATGACCAGGGCCAGGCCCGTGGCGGCAAGATCGACAACAAATCCCTCAACGGCCTGGTGAGTTATGCCTTGAGCGGGCATAAACTCACCGCCGGTTATCAGCACATGTCCGGCGACAGCGCCTTCCCGTATGTCGATGGTGCCGACCCGTATCTGGTCAACTTCGTGCAGATCAACGACTTTGCAGGCGCCGAAGAACACTCCTGGCAGGCGCGTTACGACTACGACTTCGCCAAGCTCGGGGTTCCGGGCCTGAGCTTCATGACCCGTTACATCAGCGGTGACAACATCAAGCTGAAAAACGGCGCCACCGGCGAAGAGTGGGAACGCAATACCGAGATCAAATACGTGGTGCAAAGTGGTGCCCTCAAGGACGTCGCCGTGCGTCTGCGCAATGCCACCTACCGCTCCAACTACTCTGCCCGTGACGCTGATGAAGTGCGTTTGCTGGTGAGCTACAGCGTTGCCCTTTGGTAATTGATTCAACAAACGACAGCTCCTACACAACAACAACTCCTGTGGAGACGAAAAATGGACTTATCACTGCGTAAAGTTGCATTAGCCGCCAGTTGCCTGCTGTTCGCCGGCCCACTGTTTGCCGACGTCGCCGGCGAGCCCAAGCGCCCGGAATGCATCGCCCCGGCCTCCCCCGGCGGAGGCTTCGACCTGACCTGCAAACTGGCGCAAAGCGCGCTGGTGAACGAAAAGATCCTGACCAAACCGATGCGCGTGACCTACATGCCCGGCGGTGTCGGCGCGGTGGCTTACAACGCCGTCGTCGCCCAGCGCCCAGCCGATGCCGGCACCCTGGTGGCCTGGTCCAGCGGCTCGCTGCTGAACCTGGCCCAAGGCAAGTTCGGCCGCTTCGACGAAAACGCCGTGCGCTGGCTGGCAGCGGTGGGCACCAGCTACGGTGCCATCGCGGTGAAAAGCGACTCGCCCTACAAGAACCTCGACGATCTGGTTCAGGCGCTGAAGAAAGACCCGAGCAAAGTCGTGATCGGCTCCGGCGGCACGGTGGGCAGCCAGGACTGGATGCAAACCGCGCTGATCGCCAAGGCCGCCGGGATCAACCCGCGTGACCTGCGCTACGTCGCCCTCGAAGGTGGCGGCGAAATCGCCACCGCGCTGTTGGGTGGTCACATCCAGGTCGGCAGCACCGACATCTCCGACTCCATGCCGCACATCCAGAGCGGTGACATGCGCCTGCTGGCCGTGTTCGCCAACGAGCGTCTGGACGAGCCGGAAATGAAGGATATTCCGACCGCCAAAGAGCAAGGCTACGACATCGTCTGGCCAGTGGTTCGGGGTTTCTACCTCGGGCCAAAAGTCAGCGATGCGGAATATGCCTGGTGGAAAAACGCCTTCGACAAACTGCTGGCCTCTGAAGACTTCGCCAAACTGCGCGATCAGCGTGAACTGTTCCCGTTCGCCATGACCGGGCCAGAGCTGGACACCTACGTGAAGAAGCAGGTAGCGGACTATAAACTGCTGGCCAAAGAGTTCGGCCTGATTCAGTAATCGCCTCTGTCTCGCGGCCAGCCCCTTGCGCATCAAGGGGCTGGCCCAGGAGTTTGTCATGCTCTTACAACGTATTTTTGCCTCGGTGCTGTTACTGGCCTGTCTCGGCCTGGCACTGATGGCCTGGCCGTATCAAGCGGCTTTTTCCTATGAACCCGTCGGCCCCAGGGCCTTTCCGCTGTTGATGCTCGGCTTGATGGGCGTGGCACTGCTGTACATGGTGTTTCGCCCTGCACCGATCAAACACAGTGAAGACGAGCCGCCACTGGACCGCGAAACCCTGACCAAGATCGGTATCTGTGTCGTTCTGCTGCTGGTGTTCGCCGGAACCTTCGAACCGCTCGGGTTCATTGTTTCGAGCATCCTCATCGGCGTACCTATGGCCCGTTTGTACGGTGGCCGCTGGTTGCCGAGCGTGGTGATCATCAGCTTGATGAGCGTCGGTCTGTACATGCTGTTCGACCGGTTGATGGACGTGCCACTGCCGTTGGGCCTGCTCGACGTTCTGGAGAACTGATATGGATACCCTTAACTACCTCGGCCAGGGTTTTGGCGTCGCACTGACTCCTTACAACCTGGTCACCGCGTTGTGCGGCACCCTGATCGGCACCGTGGTCGGCTTGTTGCCGGGTCTTGGGCCGATCAACGGCGTGGCGTTGTTGATACCGATTGCGTTCGCCCTCGGCCTGCCACCGGAGTCCGCGCTGATCCTCTTGGCTGCCGTCTACCTGGGTTGCGAATACGGCGGGCGTATCAGTTCGATTCTGTTGAACATTCCGGGCGAAGCGTCGACGGTCATGACCACCCTCGATGGCTACCCCATGGCCCGCCAGGGCATGGCCGGGGTGGCACTGTCGTTGTCGGCCTGGAGCTCGTTCATCGGCGCATTCATCGCCACCTGCGGCATGGTGCTGTTCGCCCCGCTGCTGGCGAAATGGGCCATCGCTTTCGGCCCTGCGGAATACTTCGTGCTGATGGTCTTCGCCATTGTCTGCCTCGGTGGCATGGCCGGTGATCGACCGCTGAAAACCTTCATCGCCGCGCTGATCGGGTTGTTTCTGTCGTGCGTCGGGATCGACGCCAATAGCGGCGTGTACCGTTTCACCGGAGACAACATCCACCTCACTGACGGTATTCAATTCGTGGTGTTGGTGCTGGGCCTGTTCTCCATCAGCGAAATCCTGTTGCTGCTGGAAAAAACCCATCATGGCCAGGAAGCCGTGAAAGCCACCGGGCGGATGATGTTCAACTTCAAGGAAGCCGCCTCGGTGTTCGTGGTGAACATCCGTTGCGGCGTTCTGGGGTTCATCATGGGCGTGTTGCCGGGTGCCGGTGCGACGCTGGCCAGTGCCGTTGCCTACATGACCGAGAAACGCATCGCCGGCGCCAGCGGCACCTTCGGCCAGGGCGACAAACGTGGCCTCGCGGCACCGGAAACTGCCATCGGCGGTGCTGCCTGCGGCGCGTTGGTGCCGATGCTGACCCTCGGCGTACCGGGTTCGGGCACCACGGCGGTGATGATCGGCGCCCTGTCGCTGTACAACATCACCCCGGGGCCGCTGTTGTTCCAACAGCAACCGGACATCGTCTGGGGCCTGATCGCCTCGTTGTTCGTCGCCAACGTCATGCTGGTGATCCTCAATATCCCGATGATCCGCATCTTCACCCGCATCCTTGCCGTGCCGAACTGGGCACTGGTGCCGGTGATCGCGATCATTACCGGGATCGGCGTCTACGCCGTGCACGCGACGACCTTCGACCTGTTCCTGATGATCGGCATCGGCATCTTCGGCTACATCCTGCGCAAGCTGGATTTCCCGTTGTCGCCAGTTCTACTGGGGTTCATTCTCGGCGGCTTGATGGAACAGAACCTGCGCCGTGCGCTGTCGATTTCCAACGGTGCGCTGGAAATCCTCTGGTCGAGCCCCATCACCTTCGGTTGCTGGGTACTGACGGCAATCATGCTGCTGATGCCTATCCTGCGCATCTGGCGCAAACGTTCCGTGGCGCGGCGTGCAATCGCCGATGTCTGATCGGCCTTTCAAAAGCTGGTGGGGAACACCGCTGGTCGGTCTGCTGGGCGGGTACCTCGCCAGCCAGATCGGCTGGCCGCTGCCATGGATGGTCGGCTCGTTGCTGGCGATCATCCTGGTGCGCTGCCTGACACCCTGGCAATTGGCGGAAATTCCTGGCGGGCGTAAATGCGGCCAGTGGATTGTCGGCATCGGCATTGGCCTGCACTTCACCCCGCTGGTGATCGAGCAGGTCATGCGCCACTTTGGCCTGATCTTCTTCGGGGCGCTGGTCACCAGCCTGTCGGCAGTGGTCGGGGTCTGGTTGCTGCGGCGCACCGGCGAGGATCGCGCCACTGCATTTTTCTCCAGCATGCCGGGCGGCTCCGGTGAAATGGTCAACCTTGGCGCACGCAATGGCGCCGTGCTCAGCCGGGTTGCGGCAGGGCAAAGCCTTCGGGTGCTGGTGGTGGTGCTTTGCGTACCGGCAGCCTTCAAATACTTGCTTGGCGACGGCGCCCCACAACTGCATCCGGCCAGCGTCGATTGGCGCTGGCTGGCGGTGTTGTTTCCGGCCGGTGCCCTGCTCACCTGGATCTGGCAACGGTTGCGCCAGCCCAACCCCTGGCTGTTTGGCCCGTTGCTGGTGAGTGCGGCGGTGAGCATCGGCTGGGATTTACACATCGGGCTGCCCCACGGCGGCAGTCAGATCGGCCAATGGCTGATTGGCAGTGGCCTGGGCTGTCACTTCAATCGGCAGTTCTTTCGTCGAGCACCGTCGTTCATGGGCCGGACCTTGATCGGTACGGCGTTGACCATGCTGATCGCCACACTGGCGGCGCTGGGACTGAGTGCGCTGACCCAACTGGACCTGCGCTCACTGACTCTGGGCATGATGCCTGGCGGCATTGCAGAAATGAGCCTGACCGCTGAAACCTTGCAACTGTCGGTGCCCTTGGTCACAGCGATGCAAGTGATGCGGTTGTTGTTCGTGCTGTTTCTGGCGGAGCCGTTGTTCAGGTATTGGGACCGGTTGCCGGATGACACCTGAGTTGATCACCTGTGGCGAGGGGGCTTGCCCCCGTTCGGCTGCGTAGCAGTCGTAAACCATATGTCTGTGGTGTGTCTGACAAAATGCAGTGGCTGGTTTTGGGGCCGCTTCGCGACCCAACGGGGGCAAGCCCCCTCACCACAAAAGCCGCTCCCCTTCACTTTCGCGTCGTTTCAGACCGGTGGCAACCGCCAGTCGATCGGTGTCTCGCCATTCTGTTCAAGAAACTTGTTGGCGCGGCTGAAGTGCCCGCAGCCGAGGAATCCACGGTAAGCGGACAGCGGCGACGGGTGCACCGACGTCAGCACCAGATGCTTGGTCGCATCGATCAGTTTCTGTTTGCTCTGTGCATGAGCGCCCCACAGCAAAAACACCAGATGGGGCTGATGTTCGCTGACCACCTCGATAATCCGATCGGTAAAGTGCTGCCAGCCCTTGCCCGCATGGGCGTTGGCATTGGCCCGCTCCACGGTCATGGTGGTGTTGAGCATCAGCACGCCCTGGTCGGCCCAGCTTTGCAGGTAACCGTGGTTCGGGATGTCGATGTTCAGGTCGCGCTTCAACTCTTTATAGATGTTCACCAGCGACGGTGGCGCCGGCACACCCGGTTGCACCGAGAAGCACAAGCCATGGGCCTGACCCGGGCCGTGGTATGGGTCCTGGCCGAGAATCACCACTTTGACCTTGTCCAGCGGCGTCGAATTGAGGGCGTTGAAGATCATCGGTCCCGGCGGATAGATTTCCTTGCCTGCGGCGTTTTCCTGCCGCAGAAACTCGCGCAACTCAGCCATGTAAGGCTGGTCGAATTCGGCACGCAGTGCTTCCTTCCAGCTCGGTTCGAGTTTGATACGGTCTTCAACAGTCATGGTTACACCCGAGAATTCAATGGGGCGAACCCTAGGAAAGCCCACCGCGCTTGTCAATTGATCTGACGCAGATCCAGCACTTTCTCGTACAGCGATCATACTGAACGTTCAATTCAGTCATCGAGGTCAAAATGAATCTGCACTTCGAAGAACTCACCGGCACGGACGGCGCACGCATCGGCATCGCCAGCCTGGATGCCGAAAAATCCCTGAATGCCCTCTCGCTGCCGATGATCAGGGCCTTGAGCGATCAACTGGAAGCCTGGGCCAAAGAGCCGCAGATTGTCTGCGTGCTGTTACGCGGTAACGGCGCCAAGGCGTTTTGCGCCGGCGGTGAAGTGCGCAACCTGGTAGAGGCCTGTAGAGCCCATCCCGGTGAGGTTCCGCCCTTGGCCGCACAGTTTTTCTCGGCGGAATATCGCCTTGATTTTCGCTTGCACACCTACCCTAAACCGCTGATCTGCTGGGGTCACGGTTACGTTCTCGGTGGCGGCCTGGGGTTGCTGCAAGGCGCGAGCATTCGCATCGTCACCCCGAGCAGCCGCCTGGCCATGCCCGAAATCAGTATCGGCCTGTACCCGGATGTTGGCGCCAGTTGGTTTTTGTCACGATTACCCGGCAAGCTCGGCCTGTTTCTTGGTTTGACCGGCGCGCAGATGAACGCACGCGACGCCATTGACCTGGACCTGGCTGACCGCTTCTTGCTGGATGAACAGCAGGAGGAGCTCATCGAAGGTCTGCTGCAATTGAATTGGCAGGAACAAACGCCAATGCAGCTCAACAGCCTGCTCAAGGCCTTGCAACAGGAAGCCGTCGGACAAATGCCCGAGGCCCAATGGTTGCCACGACGCCAGCAGATTGATGAGTTGCTGGATGTCAGCGATGTACGCTGTGCCTGGCGCGCCATCAGTCTGTTGCGCGATCACCGCGACTTGTTGCTGGCCCGCGCGGCAAAAAACCTGCACGAGGGCTGCCCACTGACGGCTCATCTGGTCTGGGAGCAAATCCAGCGTGCTCGGCACCTGTCATTGGCCGAGGTATTCCAGATGGAATACACCATGAGCCTGAACTGCTGCCGGCACCCGGAATTCAGCGAAGGTGTTCGTGCGCGCTTGATCGACAAGGACCAGAAGCCGCACTGGCATTGGCCGGACATCAACGCGATACCTGAAGCGGTAGTCCAGGCGCATTTCCATAAGGTCTGGGAAGGTCGGCATCCGCTGGCAGATTTGTCGGGTTATTGAAATCCGGGCATAAAAAAAGCGGCGCTGAATGCGCCGCTTGATCGTTGCAAGGCTTAACGGTGGCCGTCCCAATTGCGGCGGCCATCGCGACCATCACGGTCACCCTGTCTGTCGTGATCACGCCCGTCACGATGCCCCCGATCATCCCATTCCCGGCGACCATGGCCACCCTCTTCGCGATGACCCCAGCCATGGCGGTCGCGGTCATCCCAGCCACGGTTCTGGTAAACGCGGTACTCGACTCGCGGTGCTGCCTGGTAATAACGCGGCGCTGGCTGGTAGTAGCGCGGCGGCGAGTAGTAACGCGGAGCTGGCTCGTAGTAACGCGCAGGCGGTGCGGAATAATAGGATCCACCTCCGTAGTAATAGGCTGGCGCCGGAGAGGTGTAGACCTCAGAGCGGTAATTACCGGGGCCTTCGTCGTAATAGGGAACACAAGCAGAAAGCGTCAAACCCAATGAAGCAATGAGAAGAAGACGACGATACATGGCGGCCTCCTGGACCGCGAATGAGCCATACCAGCGACGCTGGTCAGCGGCAGCCAATTCATCTGACTGACGAAACATCTGACAGCAAAATCAGAATCTGGTGCGATTTAGAAACAAATATAAACAAGTAGCCGATAACGCTTCTCGACCGCTGGAAGCCGGCATGAAAAACGGCGCTTCCTTTACCCGCAAAGCGCCGTGAAATGAAAGGATTGAAAAACAATTGAGCCCGCTCGCCTTACCTGGCGTCAATCGTGCTCGTGGCGTTCCCTCCCGCGCCCGCGGTCATGGTCATGGTCACCATGGTAATAATGGCGATAACCGCCGTAATAGCGAGGGCCATAGTAGTAACCACCATAGTAATAGGGCCTGTAGTAATAACCGCCGTAGTAATAAGGTGCCGGCACGGTGTACACCTCTGGACCGTAATAGCCGGGTTCTGCGTAGTAAAAACAGGCGGAAAGACTCAAACCAAACAACCCACTGAGCAAGATTCGACGGTACATGGCGGCCTCCTGGACCGCAGGCAGCACATTCCGAAAACGCGGACTGCTGCCAGTCGGAACACTGAACGGCTGACATTGATTAAGACTCTGTCACAACCGCCAAGTGCCTCCTTTCACAGAACTTCAGATCAGCGGCCCGCCCAACGTGCACAGCCTGTTGTCACGCAACGATCAGGCGATGTACCGTGCCAAGCCTATCGACCCTGACCGAACCTGCGCAGAAGTGCCCCACTCCAGTGATGAATAAACCAGACCTCTGCCCGGCCTGCGGCGCCAGCAACGATTGCAGCCTGGCCGACCCGCGAACCGCCGACCAGGCCTGCTGGTGCTACACCGTGGCTATCGACCCGGCAGTGCTGCTGGCGTTGCCCGCCGAACTGCGCGACCAGTCATGCCTGTGCCCGAGCTGCGCTCAAGTCGAGTCGCAGCTGCGAGCAGCCCTATAGGGTAAGATGCGCGCCCTTTTCCGATCTGCCGACCGTCATGCGCGTTGACCGCTTCCTCAGCAACCTGCCCCGCTTCAACCGCAAACAGGTGCGCTTGCTGTTGGTCGAACAGCGGATCAGGGTCGACGGGCAGATCGTCAGCGATCCACATTGGGAAGTCCGCGAGTTCAGCCGTGTCGAGTGCGACGACGAAGTGCTGCAAGCCGGCAAACCACCGCGCTACTTCATGCTGCACAAACCGCCAGGTTGTGTCAGCGCCACTCGCGACCCGCAACACCCGACTGTCCTCGACCTGATCCTTGAACCTGACAAGGATGACCTGCACATCGCCGGGCGTCTGGACTTCAACACCACCGGGCTGATGCTGATCACCAACGACGGTTCCTGGTCGCGGCGCCTGACCCAACCGCAGACCAAACTGCCGAAGGTCTACTACGTCGAAACCGAACAGCCGATAACGCCAGAGTACGCACAGACCTTCGCCCAGGGCCTGTACTTCGCCTTTGAAGACCTCACCACCCAGCCTGCCGACCTGGTAGTACTGGGCGAAAAATCTGCGCGATTGAGTATCGTCGAAGGCCGTTATCACCAGGTGAAGCGGATGTTTGGCCACTTCGATAACAAGGTCTTGCGTCTGCACCGCGAACGCATGGGGCCGCTGGTACTCGATGACACATTGAGGCCGGGTGAGTACCGTCCGCTGAGCGCCACAGAGACCCAGCTGATCTGAAGCGAGCGACCGCTGAGCAGAAGTTGTCGAACAATTTACAAACTGCACTTGCGCGATGACCACTCCCCTGCTTGAATCAGGACGTCGGCCGAAATGTGACCGGCAAGTCATAACATACTTCTAAGAAACTTTTTGTCGGCAGAGCGCCTCGCAGATTCCACCTCTCCCGACAGACTGCCCGCCAATAACAATACCCGTCGACCAGCCTCCACCGGATCGACATGGGCTCAAAAATTCCAGGCGTATGCCTACCTGTCACAAAGCTCGTGCAATCTCATTGCGCGCATACCCGCTTGCCAGGAGTCTTACGACATGAGGCCAGAAATCGCTGTGCTGGATATACAAGGTCAGTACCGGGTTTACACGGAGTTCTATCGCGCAGACGCCGCAGAGAAGACCATCATTCTGGTCAACGGCTCGATGGCCACTACTGCATCGTTTGCACAAACCGTGAAAAACCTGCACCCGCAGTTCAACGTGGTGCTGTACGACCAGCCCTACGCGGGCAAGTCCAAAGCCCACAATCGGCATGAGAAAATGCTCACCAAGGAAGTCGAAGGGCAGATCCTCCTTGAGCTGATCGACCATTTTGCCGCGGAACACGTGATGTCATTCTCGTGGGGTGGCGCAGCTACCATGATTGCTCTGGCACAGCGCCCGCGCCGGATCGAAAAAGCCGTGATCAGTTCGTTCTCGCCGGTGGTCAACGAGCACATGCGCGATTATCTGGAGCGTGGTGTCGACTACCTCGGCAAGCTTGACCGCGACCGTGTCGGCCATCTGGTCAACAACACCATCGGCAAGCACCTGCCATCGCTGTTCAAACGCTTCAACTATCGCCACGTCAGCACCTTGGCCGAGCACGAATACGGGCAAATGCACTTCCACATCAGCCAGGTACTCAACAGCGATCGCATGTGCTACCTCAAGGCAGCCAAGCACATCGACGTGCCGGTGCTGTTCATGAACGGTGAATGGGACGAGTACACCGCCGCCAGCGATGCCCACCTGTTCGCCAGCCATGTGCAACACAGCACATTCAGCACCATCCGGGCCACCGGGCACTTTCTCGACATGGAGCACAAAGCCGCCTGCCGAGACAGCCGCCACGCACTGCTGGGGTTCCTGAAACCGGCTCATCATGAAGGCCGAACGCGTTCCCACTTCACCCAGGACCACCATGCATTGGCCATTTGAAACAGCGTCCTCGCGAGCAACCTCGTCTTCCTAGGTACACGCACTACTTCCCGGAACGAGGCTTGCCCGCGACAGACCGCAACACGCTTTCAAACCCTGCGTACCACCGCCATCGCCAGCGCTGAGCCCAGCTGCCGACGAGGCATGCGCCTACCCGCCCGAATCTGCAAAAAACCACGTAAACACAGATCCGCTAAAGAAAAACTTCAAATCCCCGGCCACATCTGGTACAAAGTCAGCCGCTCTGAGCGGGTGTCGTATAATGGCATTACTCCAGCTTCCCAAGCTGATAACGAGGGTTCGATTCCCTTCACCCGCTCCAATCAGATTTCAGTCTCACGTCGTTTTTTGATGGGGGATGCAGGTAAAGAAAAAACCGGCCTTGATGGCCGGTTTTTTTATGTCTGGAGTTTGGTGGAATCGGGCTCTGAGGCATCTCCCCCACTTTTGTCCGTTGTCCGCTGATCGATGAGTAAGTGCTCTCGGGGCGTTAGCGACTACCCTGAAGTCTGTTAGCGTTTTTTTCTAAAAACACGGATTTATTATCAAATTTCATCAAGCGTTAGCATTTTCACGCCTACGAAAAATTAGCGTTTTCGCACGGGACTCGCAGCAACTTCATCTTCGACGAATACAAGGACGCGTGCTTTGCCTGGCGCTATCCCGATCTGACCGAACACGTCCTGTACACCGCACGAGTCGTCGAGCACACGATTCGAAAGGAAATGGCGGATGAAGCCAGAGTACTGGTGATCTTTCAGCAAGCTCAGGACCGGCTGAAAGAAGTACTGGAAATGCCGGACCAGGATGCGAACCGCATCATCCGCTCCATCAAGGAGAACGGCTGGGTGGTGTCCGGCAAGCTAAAGAAAGGGTACCCGCAGCTTGAAGATGAGCGCATGGCAGAGCGCGTTGTGGAGGCCGTGCGTTCTGCGTTTGAGGATCGTGAGATGGGGGGCGGCGAAGTGCAGTGCCGGTGAATTCGGGGGAATTGCCCTTCTACGCTGTGGCGGATTAACGCCAGCCAAATTCAGCATCGACCACCCATTTACTGGTGGCACAAAGAAGCCAATTTCCGAAAAGGCAATGTCCCACACGACACTGGGAATTGTCCGTACACTTGCGCATTGCTGTGCTTTTGTCACGAGGCTTATAGTCGGCCGACGCCCAAATGGCGTGTCGGGTTTGGCGACTCGACGACATGGTGCAGAAGCTTCCGAGCAGTTTCGGAGCGCTTTTGAACGCACTTAGCTGCCTGTTTTTTGGTAGCTGTGCGTGGGAGATCCCAGGATCTGCCGGTTATGCCATGTCCGGTTCGCCAACCCGCGTACAGCTGCCACCCATTTGTTTGGCGACAATTGAGTGGTGGGGTCTTCCAACTACATGGTGATCACTCATGAATGAATACATGGCCTTAACCAGCAACGCCGACGACCTACCCTCCCTGTTCGTCAACACCACTCAACCGCTGCATTCACTGCTCAGCACGGCCAGTTACAGAATCCGAGCCGTGACGCAGATTCTTGAAAACCTCGCGATGCGGGGTGACATCACCACTGACTCGGTCATTCTCAGCGACTTCGCATTGCTCTGCTGCATACCTTTGCGCGACGGTTGCGATGTGCTGGATGTGATTGCGCGACGCATGGATGCAGAACCGTCCTGACGTCACAAGGGGGCGCTGTTTCGGCGCCCCTCCAGGTCTTGACACCGAAAATCACGCATGCTAGCGAATGCTATACTTCTTTCAAATTGCATGAAGTCTGCAACGTCCCCCACGGGCACAGATACCGACTGCAAATCTCAGTTAACGGCTGCAGGACAGAGGAGGTCTACAGCAAACACGAGATGGGAGGTGTGGTATGAATCGGCACTATTACATCAGTGACAATCTCGACGATCTTGAAACCGTTGAAAATGAACTGGAAGCCAACGGCATCAATACCGAACAAATTCATGTGCTCAGTGAAGAAGTGGCTGATGTTGAAGAACATCACCTCCACGAAGTTAACTCGCTGATGAAACAAGATACTGTTCACTCTGGCGAGATTGGTGCGGTGGTCGGTATACCACTCGCGGCGCTGGTCCTGGGTGGCGCCTATTGGCTAGGCTGGACCGAATCCGCAGCAGGCTGGATGCCTTTTATCTTCCTGGCGATTGTTATATTGGGCTTCAGCATCTGGGAAGGCGGTTTTTTTGGTATCCAGGTGCCAAACACTCACTTCCGCAGTTTTAAACAGGTGGTAGACGAGGGCAAACATATCTTCTTCGTGGATGTTGAGCCGGATCAGGAATCGGTACTGGACCGGGTAATCGAACATCATCCAAGGCTGAAGATCGCCGGCATGGGTACGGCAGCCCCCCACTGGACAGTCGCCTGGCAGCACAAATGGCATCAGTTCAAACGAGTGATATCGGGTTAGCCCCGCAGGCTTGAGGGCGTCCGGAAGTGCCATCCGGACGTCGCTTATTGGCCGAAGAAAATCACCCGGCTGAGGAACACATAATCAGCCTCGGTGGCCATCAGTCCGACGAGTACCAGTAAACACAACGGTGGCACCAATATGGCGTAGACCATGGCCAACCGTTCCCAGGCCATGTGCATGAAGACGGAGACAATCAGACCTGCCTTCAACAACATGAGCGTGATGATCAGGGACCACCGGAGGTAGCCCTGGAAGTGAAAATAGTCGACAAGATACGACAACGTGCTGAGGACGAATAACAGCCCCCAGATTTTAAGGTACAAGCTGATTGGATGTTGCTGACCCTGGGTATGCGCCATCATCAGTGCTCCTCTTCAGAACCTGTTCACGACCTACCATAAATAGAAGAACGCAAAAATAAACACCCACACCAGGTCCACGAAGTGCCAGTAAAGCCCGGCTATCTCGACGATCTGATAGTTTCCGGAGCGCTCATAATCTCCGCGCAATACTTTCATCGCCACAATGCTGAGGTAGATGACGCCGACTGACACATGCAGCCCGTGGAAACCGGTAATCATGAAAAAGCTGGCACCAAATTGCGCCGCCCCCATGGGGTTCCCCCAGGGACGCACCCCTTCTGCGATGAGCTTGCTCCATTCAAATGCCTGCATGCTGACGAAGGTCACCCCGAAGGCTGCGGTCGCCAGCATCAGGGCAGCGGTTTTCGCGCGATCACGGCGATAGGCGAAATTGACCGCCATAGCCATGGTGCCGCTGCTACTGATCAGCACAAAGGTCATGATGGCGATCAGAATAAGCGGGATTTCTCTACCGCCAATCGTCAATGCAAACACTTCACTGGGGTTCGGCCAGGCATTGGTGATCGTCATGCGTACCGACATGTAGCCGGTTAAAAAGCAGGTAAATACAAACGTATCGCTGAGCAGGAATATCCACATCATCGCCTTGCCCCAAGGCACCTGCCTGAAAGCCTCTCTGTCCGAGGCCCAGTCGTTGGCGATGCCCTGCCATCCCGTTGCAGGTGGCGAGCTGGGTGGATTGGATGAAGTGGACTCGAGTGGGGCTAGCGGGTGCGATGCCATGGCTTTTCACCTCAGGCCGCAGAATCTGGCAATGGCTTCATAGGTTGCCGGCGTACTGGTCAGCAGCGCGAATAGCACGAACCAAAGACCCAGTAAGTAATGCCAATAGGTGGCACAGAGCTCTACGCTGGCGCTGAGTTGCGGCAACGGCACGTGATGCAGGAATTTAGCGACGGTTCTGCTCCAGGCGATCAGCCCGCCCAGCAGGTGGAACCCGTGCAGGCCGGTCAACAGGTAGAAGAAACTGTTGGCCGGATTACTGGCGACAAAGTAGCCCCAGGCGACAAACTGCTGCCAGACCCAGAGTTGTCCTGTCAGAAAGGCAACTGCAAATACGCCCCCCACTGCAAAACCAATGACCGTTGCGTCCAGTCGCCCCTGTCGGGCGGCCATACGCGACCACTGCAGGGCGATGCAGCTGAATACCAGAAAAGCCGTATTCAGCCATAGCTGCCAAAGGTTGGCCAAGGGCGCCAAGGGCTCCGTCAGGGGTCGCCAGTCGGCCATTTGCGAGCGTTCGATAAAGGCAACCAAAAAGAGAAAGAATAACGAGCTCACGACGGCCAGAAACAAGCGCAGGCCGACTCTTGCGTTTTGGATTCTATTGGCAGCCTCGGCGGCCTGAATATCCTCAGGACCACCACTCCAACTACCGCCGGGGTCAGCACCGTCGACGTTTCTCAATAGCAGCCTGTTCATGTTTTAACGTCCGCAATCCTGGCTCCGGCACTGAGTTGCCGCATCTGCTCCAGCCCCTCGTCGGAGACCGTTTGCGGAACGAAATCCTGGTCTATTCCCGGCATGCTGTAGTCGTAGGCCCAGCGATACACGACCGGCAGCTTCGCGCCCCAGTTACCGTGTACCGGCGGGGTGTCTGGCGTTTGCCATTCCAGACTGGCCGCGCCCCAGGGGTTACTGCCTGCGGGCTTGCCTTTGAAAGTGCTCCAGGCCAGGTTGAACAGGAACAGCAGTTGGGAAACGCCGACGATCAATGCGACCACCGTAATGAAAGAATTCAATTCTTGCGCCGACTGCGGAATGAACGCGTAGTTGTCATAGGCGTAGTAGCGGCGTGGCATGCCCTGGAAACCCAGGTAGTGCATGGGAAAGAAGATCGCGTAGGTGCCGAGAAAGGTAATCCAGAAATGCAGCTTGCCGAGGGTGTCGTTCGTCATGCGCCCGGTGACTTTCGGGAACCAATGATAAATGCCGCCGAACACCACCAGTACCGGTGCGACCCCCATGACCATATGAAAATGGGCTACGACGAAATAGGTGTCCGAGAGCGGAATGTCCACGATCACATTACCGAGAAACAACCCGGTCAGACCGCCGACCAGAAAGGTGACGATAAAGGCCAGGGCAAACAGCATCGGTACGGTCAGATGAATGTCGCCCCGCCACAGGGTCAGAATCCAGTTGTAGACTTTCAGAGCGGTCGGCACCGCGATGATCAAGGTGGTGGTGGCGAAGAAAAAGCCAAAGTAGGGGTTCATTCCGCTGACATACATATGGTGTGCCCAGACCACAAAACTGAGTACGCCAATCGCAATAATGGCCCACACCATCATTCGGTAGCCGAAGATACCTTTACGCGCATGCGTGCTGATCAAGTCGGAGACCAGACCAAACGCCGGGAGAGCAACGATATAGACTTCCGGGTGGCCGAAGAACCAGAACAGGTGCTGGAATAATATTGGGCTGCCACCTTGGTGATCGAGCTGCTGCCCCAGCGAGATGATTGCCGGCATAAAGAAGCTGGTGCCCAACAGCTTGTCGAACAGCGTCATGATCGCGCTGACAAACAACGCCGGGAACGCCAGCAAGGCCATAATCGAGGCCATGAAGATTCCCCATACGGAGAGCGGCATGCGAAACAATGTCATGCCGTGCGTGCGCGCCTGCAACACCGTGGTGACGTAGTTCAACCCGCCCATGGTGGTTGCGACGATAAAAATCGCCAGTGAGACGAGCATCAGTACGATGCCCCACTCGGTCCCCGGTGTCCCCTTGGTAATGGACTGTGGCGGATAGAGCGTCCAGCCCGCACCGGTGGGTCCGCCAGAAACAAAGAAACTGGCGAGCAACACCAGTACCGCGAGCAGGTAGGTCCAGTAACTCAGCATGTTGACGTAGGGGAAGACCATGTCACGGGCCCCCACCATCAGCGGGATCAGATAGTTGCCGAAGCCGCCGAGAAACAAGGCCGTCAGCAAATAAATGACCATGATCATGCCGTGCATGGTCATCGCTTGATAGTAAGTACTGGCGTCCATGAACCCCAAACTACCGGGGAAGCCTATCTGCAAGCGCATCAAGTCGGACAACACCACGGCGATGATGCCCACGAATATAGCCGTCAAGGAATACTGAATGGCGATGACCTTGTGGTCCTGACTCCAGATATATTTGGTCAGGAAACTTTTGGGCTCGTGCAGTGCTTCTGTTTCGGCTTGCTCCGCATAGGCCATCACGTCATCCTCCAACTGAAGTTTCGGTGTATTGCTGGCTGCTTACGGCTACTTTCCTGGCTCCGCCTTGCTCGTATCAGCGTCGGCATTCGCTTTGGATTTGATAAAAGCGATCAGTGCGCTCAACTCCTTATCACTCGGCGTAAAGGTCGGCATGATGGGTGCATAACCCTTGACGATTTTGGCGTTAGGCTTGAGAACCGATTCTTTTATATAGTCCTCATCGACCTTTATCCTCGTACCGTCCTCAAGGGTTTCTGTCTTGCCATACAGGCCCTGCCAGCTGGGACCAACGCCCTTGCTGCCATCGACACTGTGGCAGGCCAGACAGCCGAACGACTTGGCCAGTTGCTGTCCCTGCGCCGCCAAGTCTTCACCTGGGGCAGAAAGCTCATCGCCTTGGCGCGCGGTACCCAGTGATTTGATCAGGGTGACGAGAGCACCCAGTTCATCATCATTGAGAGTATAGGCCACCATGACCGGCGGGTAGCCCTGCACCCGCCGGGCCTTTGGATCGAGAATCGCCGATTTAAGGTAAGCCTCATCGACCTGCACACTGGTGCCATCGGCAAGCTGTTCAGTGCGGCCGTACAGCCCTTTCCATCCCGGGCCGAGACTGGCACTGCCATCCTGGCTATGGCAGGCGTTGCAACCGTACTTCTCGACCAACAGCCGGCCTTTTTCCAGCACGCTGTCGCGACTGGGTTTGGCAGCTGCCGCTAATGTCTGCGCAAAAGTCGGTTGGCTGCTCAACCATTGATCGAAGGCGCCCTGTTCGTCCACGATCATATGGCCGCGCATGTTGTAATGCCCTACACCACAATATTCAGCGCACATAATTTCATATTGCCCGGTTTTAGTTGGCGTAAACCAAAAGTACGACACCATCCCCGGCACCATGTCCATCTTGCCGCGCATTTGCGGTACATCGAAATCGTGCAGCACATCTTTGGAACGCAGTAAAACTTTTACCGGCTGATCGAGCGGAAGATGAACTTCATTGTTTAGTACCAGTATGTCGTCCTGCCCGGCAGGATCCTTGGGATCAAGACCGAAAGGGTTGGTGGAATCAGAAAACTTTATATCCGACTTGCCCAACTTTCCGTCCCGGCCGGAAAAACGAAAAGCCCACTGCCACTGCTGGGCAACCACTTCGAGTTCATAAGCTTTTTTCGGCACCCGGACGAAATCACTATAAACAACCAGGCCTGGCGCCAACATCGCGGCAATACCGACCGACGTAACGATAATTAACCATAACTCCAATTTCTTATTGCCTGGCTGGTAAGCCGCCCTGGCACCGTCCTTGTGACGATAACGCATCACGGCGACCGCCATAAATACCGTGATGGCGATGAAAAATATTCCGCTGATGATCAGGGTGATGAACTGGGTGGTGTCTATCGACCCCCAGTTGGAAGCGGCCGGTGTCGCATGCCAAGGCGCCAGGATGTTGAACAACACTGATGCAACAACGATTAGAATCAAGATAATTGCTATTGCCATTTTCTCTTCATCCTATTCCTGTCACGCGTGGATTATGCAAAAGCATCGCCACTTAACAGCATCGTCAAATTAATATTAATCTGACGTCCCAGCAGAGCAGACAAGCACCACTGCTCCTGACGGTAAAGTCAGCAAGAAGTATAGTGCAGGAACGGAGCAAGCGCTTTTCCTGAAGTACCGTGACGCACGAGCATTCCAACTCCAACAGTAAGTTAATTAGTTAAATCCATTCGCCACCTATAGCTAAAGATATTCAGCATCACGCCTCCCGGTACTCAATTGGGCATAGCGACTTGTTTCCGATCAGTCAAAATAATCAGAATCGAGCCCCACGCCCCCAAGCGACGCCCGGTTGCCAGCTATACTTAATTTCTGATTACGGACGGTAGAGATCGACCAGAAGTGGCCCGAGCTACAGAGTCCAGCAGTCCACAACGGAGGTTCCGTCATGAGTGCCTTGACGATCGAAGGCTGGTGCAAAATCAGCGGCGCCCAAAAATCCACCCCGGTGGGAGAGATCCATTTTGACGTCGATGCCCCCCTCCACCTGCGCCTGGAGGAAGCAGAAGAACGCCTGCAGAAGACCCATGAGCGTGAAGCCATGGTCGATGTCGACATGAGTTCAATGGATTTGATCCTGCCCGAGGGATACGGCCCCTTGTCCGACTGCCAAATGCGCGTCTATTTGCAACACGAACGCGGTCAGTTCCATCTGGTCGGACATCGAGCAAGCGATGGAAGCTTGATCTATACCAATGCGGTATTGATTGATCAGCTGCTTGAGTAGCGACTACGTGATTCTCGGCATCGGGTTTTCTCTGCGGGGGGAGCGCGGTGTCGAAAACTCATCTTTGTAAACAGAAAATGCAGAGACAAGAAAAACCGGTCCTCAGTGACCGGTTTTTCATGCCCGCCATTCAGCAATAACACGCGTTGAACTGGCATTGAAGGAATCAGAAACACTCCAGCGCTGCTCCTGGACACCGTGTCTTGCGGTGGTTCCTACACTGTTCCCTACCACTCATCCATTCTGTCGCCACCAGCGGTGGTTATAGTGTTGATAACTTATTTTCAGTAGGTATAGTAACCACCTACACAGCACAGGGAAGTGATGTGAATAGCCGATATTTGATAACCCAAATCGTCGCAGACGGCTGGTATCTGGTACGGGTCAGGGGCAGCCATCACCACTTCAAGCATCCTGTGAAGCCCGGTCTGGTCACCGTCCCACACCCGAAAAAGGATTTACTGACCAAAACGGCCGTCAGCATCCTGCAACAGGCCCTGCTGTATTGAACCGGCGAACAGCACCCAGAGGACAACGAACATGCTTTACCCAATTGCGATTTCAATGGGCGATAACGAACACGCCTGGGGCGTGGAAGTGCCGGATATTCCGGGCTGTTTCTCGGCCGGTGATGACCTGGACGATGCGATCGCCATGGCGCGCGAAGCCATCGAAGGCCACTTCGAGATACTCGCCGAAGACGGCTCGGCGATTCCACCCGCCAACAAGGTCACCGTACACGCGGCCAATCCGCAGTACGCCGGCGTTACCTGGGCATTGGTGGACATCGATGTCACCAAGTACCTGGGCAAGGCTCAGAAACTCAACATCACCCTGCCCGGCTATCTGCTGACCCGTATAGACGAATACGTGCTGCATCACCCGGAAGAGAAAAGCCGCTCCGGCTTCCTCGCCTCGGCGGCGTTGAAAGTGTTGCAACAGGGCTGAGGGCAACGGCCTCAGCCCTGATGCAACAACGACCTTTAGCGGGTCGCTACGATGAATAAACGCGGGAACGGCAGCAACACCGAACCATCGGCCAGCACCGGGAAGAATGGCTCTAACGCAGCCAGGTATTGCTCGAGGTACTGCGCTTTTTCCGCCTCGTCGAGCGGTTCAAGAAACGGCCGCAAACCGCTGCCCTTGAACCACTCGACCACGGCCGCAGGACCGCCCGCCAGCGGGTGATGGTAGGTGGTGCGCCACACATCGACCCGCGAGGCGCACGAACACAGCATCTGGTAGTAGGTATTGGCATCGTCGAGGGTCGTCCGTTGCCCGGCGATATCCGCAAGCTTGCGGGCCCAAGGCCCGTTATTGGCGACTTCACGCATCATTCGATGCGACGGTTGATCGAGGTTGTCGGGCATTTGAATCGCCAGGCTGCCACCCGGTGCGAGCTTGGCCACCAGCGACGGCAACAGCGTGGCGTGGTCGGGTAACCACTGGAACACCGCGTTGGCGAAGATCACATCGAACGGGCCGGGCTCGCTCCAGGCGGCGATATCGGCAATGTCGAAACGTACGTCCGGCAAGCGTTTGCGGGCGGCGCCGATCATGTCGGCCGAGCTGTCCAGGCCACGCACCTTGGCGTTGGCAAAGCGCTGCACGAGCAATTCGGTAGAGTTTCCGGGGCCGCAGCCGATATCGATCACCGAACGCGCATCGGTGTTCGGGATAGCGGCCAGCAAATCGCGCGCCGGGCGCGTGCGCTCATCTTCGAAAGCCACATACTGTTTGGCAGACCAGCTCATCGCGTACTCCTGTAACGGATCAGGACATGAGCGACGCGCTAGACTCTGCGTTTCGCTCGTGGGGCGCCAGTAAGCGACGGCCCTGCCAAGTTCGTCAAGACTCGGCTGGATGAGAGGGAACGCGATTCGTAGCAGCTGCCGGAGGCTGCGTTCGGCTGCGCAGCAGTCGTAAACCCTGAATCCACGGTTAACCTGAAAGAACGCGTTGCCTGATTTTACGAGCGCTTCGCAGCCGAACGCAGCCTTCGGCAGCTGCTACGTATTGTCATGAATTCGAGATCGTGACAGCGTCTGGACAGCACAAAAAAGCGACCCGAAGGTCGCTCTTTTTTGATTCGGCGAAACGCTGGATCTAGTGGGCCCAGCCCCCGCCTTGCCAATGCCAGCCATCGTTGCGCTGTTCCCAATGCGGGTGCACGTAACGATAACCCCGGCGTTCCGGTTCCCAGTGCCCGCGAACGGCGACATAACGCCCGCCTTCCCAACGCCAGTAACCGCGCGACCAGACATAACCTGGCCGGCCCGCGGGTTCCACTTCGATCACCTGGACCGGTGGTGGCTGCGGCGCGATGACTTCGACGTACTCGCGTGGTGGCGGACGCCGGTCGTGAACCACCCGCTCCTGTACGCAACCGGAGGCCGCGATGACCACTGCTACCAATGCCGCGTAACGTAACAACATGCTGCCTCCTGAGGCTCATCGGCCAATAGAGTAACCCTGTAAAACCATGCCCCCTTTACCGCCGCGCTCCTGCTTGGCGTATGAATATTTGTACCAGCAGATATCTGTCTAATACCTGAACCCACCTAAAGGAACTGTGTAAAGAAAAGTTGACCTTCCACAGATCGCAGAACCTGCGAGAACAAGTACAACACCTTCGTTGTTGAGCTGTTCTAGATGCACGTTATTCAGCATCGCGTCAGCTTCACGGGTGGAAACTACACTGGCTGCAGTCGACGTCTCTCTTGATACTCGGGAACCTCCTACATGCACATGCCACATGCCGTTTTGCGCCTGTTGTGTCTGTCGACCTGTTTGCTGTTGTTTCCCTCACTCGCCTTGGCCGGCCCCCCCGCAACGCTCAACCCGAGCGACATTGCCTGGCTGCGCCGCGATGGCTTCGATCTGGATGCCGCCAACCTGGCGCGCTTGCGCAGCATGGGCCGCGAGGGTCTGCTTCAAGCCCAATTGGCCGATCGCATCAATGACCCGCTGCCACCGGCAATCAACGCGCTGTTGCACAGCTATCCGGTATTAAGCGCGCCGCCCGAGTCCTTGTTGCTGGCATTCAAGAGCCAGCAGGAACAGCTCAAGGCCATGCCCGAAGGCGACGCCAAAAACGCCGCGAAAAAAGATACGCAACAACAAGCCAACGAACTCGCAGAACAAGCGCGTGAAGCCGTGCTGTTGCGTGCGGTGTATGGGCCCAATCAGCTCAAGGAGCAGTTGGTGGGTTTCTGGCTCAACCACTTCAGCGTGTTTCAAGGTAAAGGTCGCATACGGGTGCTGACGGCGGACTACGCAGAACACGCAATCCGCCCACACGCGCTGGGTAAGTTCAAGGATCTGGTGATGGCCACCCTCAAGAGTCCGGCGATGCTTGAGTACCTGGACAACGCGCAAAATGCCAAGGGCAAGGTCAACGAGAACTACGCCCGCGAATTGATGGAGCTACACACCCTGGGCGTCGGCTCCGGCTATACCCAGCAAGACGTGCAGCAACTGGCGTTGATTCTGACCGGCGCCGGGCTGATGCCGCTCGATGGTCGCACGCAGAAGTTTGCTCCTCGGTTACAGGCCTTGGTGGTGCGCGAAGGGCTGTTCGAATTCAATCCTCGTCGTCACGACTTTAGCGACAAGGTACTGCTCGGCCATCCGATCAAGGGCAGCGGCTTTGACGAGATCCGTCAGGCCGTGGAGCTGATTACCCGGCAGAAAGCCTGTGCGCATTTTGTCTCGCAACAGCTGGCCAAATACTTCGTTGCCGATCAGCCGCCGCCCGCGCTGGTGGAACGGATGGCCAAGACCTTCCAGGACAGCGATGGCGATATCGCCCAAGTGATGCGTACGTTGTTCGAGTCAAAGGAGTTGCTGCAAAGCACTGGTACCAAATTCAAGGACCCGATGCAGTTTGTGGTGTCGGCGGTGCGGCTGGCCTATGACGGTAAGCCGCTGGCCAACGCCAGGCCGATGATCAATTGGCTCAATCAGTTGGGGCAGCCAGTATTCGGTCGCGTGACACCGGACGGCTGGCCTTTGGAATCCAGCGGCTGGTCGAGCTCGGGGCAGATGTCCAAACGCTTCGAAATCGCCCGGGCAATCGGACGCGGGGATAACCGATTGTTTACCCCACAAGGTAGCAACCTGCCCGGTCCAGGGTTTCCGATGATCACCACACCGTTGTTCTACGAAGCCATCTCTCCACACCTTTCAGCAGCGACCCTTGGCGCGCTGAACAAGGCCGTGTCGCCTCAGGAATGGAACACCTTTTTGCTCGCCTCACCTGACTTCAATAACCGTTAAGCTGCGTAATGGGGTGTCGCCATGAATCGTCGAGAACTGCTGATTGCCGCTGTAGCAGCCGCGTCGCTGCCGTCCTTGTCGTTTAGTGCAAAGCTGTTCGCCGCCCCCGTTTCGGCACCGCGCTTTCTGATCGTATTCCTGCGCGGCGGCTACGACTGCAACAACCTGCTGGTGCCCTACTCCAGCGACTTTTACTACGAGTCGCGTCCGACTCTCGCCATTGCCCGGCCGGACTCGCATAACCCCAACAGCGCCATTGCACTGGACAGCCATTGGGGCCTGAACCCGGTTTTACGTGACTCGATCTATCCGTTGTGGCAACGCAAGCAGATCGCCTTCGTGCCGTTCGCCGGGACCGATGACGTGTCCCGCAGCCACTTCGAAACCCAGGACAATATCGAGTCTGGCGAACCGACCCAACAGCGCAACCGTTACGACTCGGGCTTTCTTGCACGCTTGTCGCGTCAGGTGCCGAACAGTGCGCCCATTGCCTTCACCGATGCCTTGCCCCTGAGTTTTCAGGGCGGCAACGCCATCCCAAACATCTCGTTGCGCGGTAACTCGAAACCGGCCTTCGATGCTCGACAATCGGCGATTCTTTCGTCGATGTACCAAAACACACCTTATGCCGCCTCCGCAGCCGGTGGCCTTGAACTGCGCCAGCAGGTGTCAAGGGATCTGCAAGAAGAGATGGTCAAGGCCAATCGTGGCGCGCCGAATGCACAGAACTTCGCGGCCCAGACCCGGCGCATGGCGACGCTGATGCGCGACCAGTACCGACTGGGTTTCGTCGATGTCGGCGGCTGGGATACCCACGTCAATCAGGGCAGCACCAGCGGCCAACTGGCCAACAACCTGGCGAACCTCGGTGAAGGTCTGGTCGCCTATGCCCAGGCGTTGGGGGATGAATGGAACAACACCACCGTGGTGGTGGTCTCGGAGTTCGGCCGCACCTTTCGTGAAAACGGTGCCAGGGGCACCGACCACGGACATGGCACGGTGTACTGGGTACTCGGCGGCAACGTTCGCGGTGGACGCATCGTGGGTGAACAGGTGACGGTCAACCCACAAAGCCTGCTGCAAAACCGCGATTACCCGGTGTTCAACAATTATCGGAACCTGCTCGGAGGTTTACTTGGCAGGACCTGGGGCTTATCTGCTTCGCAGTTGCAGAACGTATTTCCCGGTGCGCGTCCGGACGCATTGCAGTTGCTCTGATCGGCGATCGGCGCAAGGCTTGCTCAAAGCCATCGACGGTCAATTCTCCGACACCCTGGAAGTGAAGCTGCCGGGATCGGTAATCGCTGCTCAAAGGCACACAATTCAGAGGGAAATCAACGCTTGGGAAACGTTCTGGATCACCATTTCCTTATCGCCAAATCATCGGAAATTAGAAGAAAAACGACCGCTCGTCGAACGACGGCCCCTCTGTTTTGACAGCTTAAGATGGGCATCTATATTCCAGACGCGGCCTGTTGGAAGGAACCCGGGCCGGTCACTTTTATAGGCAAGGAGCCAGGCCAGCTCGTACCTTGTGATCGGTAGGTTCCCCGTAGTAGCGCGCTTACAGCAGCCGTATGGCAATCAAGCGTTGTTGTGCCTGGTAGACGCCAGGCCCTCACTATGAACAAGGAGCTTTACTATGTCTCGAGTCACGGATGTGCTTGTTTCGATCGACACAGAATCCATTCTGAAAAACTACCCGAACATCAGCAAAAATCCCAACGCGCCAACGCTTATCGATGTCAGTCATGTGTACATGGTCACCAACCGGGACAACGTGATCAATGGCCAGGCCGGTGGTGAACTGAATCTGAAAGCCTCCGTCGGTGACCTGATTCGCTGGCGTGAAACCAGCCTGTCGCAGAGCTTCGAAACAGCGGTAATTTTCTACAAGTTCATCGGCAACGCGGGTAATGAGCTGATCTCGACACCGACGCCACGCAAGGCCACCGCATGTGTTGCCGTGCCAAACACCAGCAACCCGTCAGTGCCTAGCTGCCAGAAAGTCGATAACCATTACTGGTCTTCGGAAACCCTGGCCACCGGCAGCGTGACCTATCACTTCAACTTCCTGATCGTGAACCGGGACTGCCAGATAGTAGGTTGCTGCTCGTGGGATCCGTTCATCACCATCCGTAACTGATCTGGACGGCCCCTTGGCGACAAGGGGCTTTCCCCTCTGCCTCGCGCCCCGACTGGAACTGGATGTCTTGCGTAAGCCGCAGCGGTGGCCGCGATCGACCCACATCATGAAAGGAAGCCGTGATGTCTACAGATACCAGCGCAAACCCGTCATCCACCACTGAGCAGGCAACCAATGTGTTGCTGATTATCGACGCCGAAACCCTGCTCACCCGCTACCCGGAACCGAGCCTCGACCCGCAGCAACCGACCGTGATCGAGGACGGCTTCATTTTCACCTTTGGCGCGTCCCTGGGGACAATGCCAACGTCCAAGAGCCCTTGTCTTGAACTACCGGCAAGTTCAACCAAAACCTTCCACATCCGTGGCCGAACCGTCGGTCTGCACGCCGAACACAGCGTGGTGTTTTACAACCTGACTGTGGGCGACGCCGGTGTGTTCTCAAAACCGCATCTGGTGGTGCATAACGGCCAGACCTTGCCCGCCCCCAATCCCGAATCCCCCACCGAACCACTCGCGGTAAAAGCCGATGATCACTATTGGCATTGCCAGCAGCTGAGCACCGGAGTCGAGCAGTGCGAGCTGAGCTTTATGCTGGTGAACAGCGGCTGTGAAGTGCTGGGGTATTTCAGTTGGACGGTTGGGGTGAAGCTGTCGAGCTAAACAAAAAACCGGCTTCAATAGCCGGTTTTCAGTTTTTCCTGCTGTGATCAGCCGTAATACCCAACTGTCTTTTTCAACTGATCCGAATACTCGTAAATATCATCGACCGAATTGATCGGATGGCGAGTTTCGTTCTTCTCTTCGTCGAAGATACCGATGTACTTTTGTGACCGATTAAAATGCAGGCGACAGATCGGTTTACGGTTATTGTCATCGAGCAAGATACCGAAATAGCTCTGTGTATCACGCTGCACAATCCGTTTGGCATCGACTACCGAACGCACCACCGCACGGACAATGTGATAGCCCTCCAGCTCTTCGAGCGTGGTCAATACCTTGTCATCCGACTCGTTACGCTCATCCGGCTCTGAGATACTTGCATCTGTTGCCGGCAGTGAGGACAGACTGGGTTGAATGGCTCCGCTCATAGCTGATTTAAGTCGATCGTTGATCTGATCGTTGAGAAACTGCACGACCGCTTTTCTCGTCAATTCCTGAAACTGTTCCCGGACTTTTTGTGTGATCACACCATCGTAAACCCGGGACGCAAAGACTTTTACGAAATCGTCATCAGGTTTGCTGACTTGGGCCGCGATCACTTTTTTGATCTGGCTGACGTATTTCAACTCACCCGCTGCGCTGATGATCGAATCGACATCGAATGCGGACTTGGTCAGCTTCGTCAGCTCTGGGACTGAATACTCGTCGATATCGAGCAAATCGAGTTCAAGGAAAGGCTTTTCATCCATCTTGTTGGGGGCGTCCAGATCCGTAAAAAACTTGTAGACCTGACCATTGGTGAGGATCGAGATTCGAGCGCTGGTGACATGGAAGTATCGAAACAACTGCGATGCGTGATTGATGTGCAATGGTTCACCAATCTTTTTACACTCGATCAGGATCTGAACCTCCCCTTCCTTCATGATCGCGTAATCGATTTTTTCTCCTTTCTTGGTCCCGACATCGCAAACGAACTCAGGGGTCACCTCCGACGGATCAAAAACGTCGTAGCCCAGTACTGTGCTGATAAAAGGCATGACAAAAGCGTTTTTGGTCGCTTCTTCCGTCTGAATCGCAGCCCCTTGCAGACGAACTTTTGCGGCGAGACTTGCAAGCTTTTCGATAAATTCCATGAGTGGCCTCTTACCTGTTTCCGATCCGTGTATGTGCATGCTGGCAAATTGACTGCCATTGATACTAGACACAAACCGCCACAAAGAAAGAAACCGAATGTGGATATAGGTCAGAAGAAGAGCGTTCCTACGAATACGAAAGACAGGGATGTCTCTATAGCCGTTCAGGAAGATAAATGACCGCGCTCTACCCAAGAAATGCAAAACGAGATGCGGGGGCTGGAAACACAGCATTGGTGACAGCGAGACAACTTCGCTGGAAGGTTCACCTGCTGCTGACAAGCAACAGCAGGATTTGAATCAGTGCTGATCAGCACCTGCCTCAACCATCCACCCGACCCAATTGGCTGTTGGCCTGAAGGGCCCTTGCCATATGCAAATGGTTTTCGAGCTTGGGCAGGGTTTCTGCAACGAAGGCCTTGAGTTCCGGCACGTCGGTGGTTTGTGCTTCCTGCTTCAACTGTTCGATGGCTTCCTGGGTGGTTTTCACCTGGCTGGCGGCAAAGGCCGTGTCGAAGGAGTCGCCGTCCTTGACCTCAGGAATCAGCGCCTTGGCCTTGCTGGCCACCTCGTCTCTGGGGGCGACGGGCAGATCGAGTTTCTTGGCGATTTTCGCCAGATGCTGGTTAGCCGTGGTGCGGTCGTTGATCACCACAATCGTGTAATCCTTGACCTCTTTGGATTCGGTTTTCTGGTGAGCCAGGCGGCTGGCTTCGATGTCTGCCATACCTTTGACCGAGGTGTCATTGATGAAGTCGGTTGGCGACTGGGCAAAAGCGTTGCTGGCGCCCAGGCCTAGCAACACGACAAAACTGATGGTCGATAATCGGCTGGCCATACGGCTCATGGTCGCGCCCTCCTTGAACAGGCAAATGAGTGCAACGGGTTTCCCCGCCTGACGTCTGAAGTTAAAACACCGCAAAGGTTTAGAAAAATTGCACCGGCCGCGACGAACGGCGCCCGAATGGAAGCCGAATCAGACGCGGTCCAGCCGTCCACTCAGGCGTTTGACCGCGTACATGGCCTCATCCGCATGCTTGAACAATTGCTTTTCTTCGCTGCCATGCTCGGGGTAGAGCGCGATGCCGATACTCGGCAGGATGTTCAGGGTATGGCTCTCCAGGCGCATCGGCTGGCCAAGCACCTGACGGATTTTGATCGCCACACGGGCTGCATCTTCGGCGGCCTGAATGCTGTCGAGCAAGACCACAAACTCATCACCGCCAATACGCGCCACCGTGTCGGACTCACGCACGCAACCTTGTAGTCTATTGGCCACCGCTTGCAGCAGCATGTCGCCGACGCCATGGCCATAGGTGTCGTTGACCTGTTTGAAGTGGTCCAGGTCGACGTATAGCAGCGCCATGCGTCCAGAGTTTCTTCTGGCTTTACCGAGGGCAGCAGTCAGGCGTTCACGCAACAGTTCGCGGTTAGGCAAGCGGGTCAACTGGTCGTGCTGCGCCATGAATTGCAACCGGCAGTGCAATTGCTTGCGCTCAATGGCTGCCGCGAGCTGGGCACAAACGTATTGCAGCAGCTCCTTGTCGCGCTCGGTATAGCGTTCGCCACCGGGTACGCTTTTGACGATCAGCGCACCGATGGTGCCTTTCTGTGAGTTCAGCGGCACACCCAGCCAGCAGGGTGAGTCCTGGCCATTGCCGACCTCGAACAGTCCGGGCATCGAGAAAGGTTGGTCAGGCGTCACCAGCACCGGCTGCCCCGTTTCGATCACCTCGGTGCAAAGCCGGCCGGTAACGCTGCACAGCGGATCGCTCTCGCGTTCGTCGACGTGGTACGGGAAACTCAATTGCTCGCAGTGCTCGTCATAGAGCGCCACCGAGAAGTTCAGCGCCGGCAGCCATTCGCCAATCAATTGATGAACGAGCTTGAACAGCGCCAGCAGATCCTCAGCGGCATGGGCTGCTTCGGAGATCGCGTACAGTGCGGCCTGCCGGGACTCTGCCTGTTTGCGCTCGGTGATGTCACGGGCCACGGCGATGCGCAGTTGATCGACTTCAGACCAGCGCGCCGACCAGAGAAGATGCACCACCTGACCATCCTTGCGCAGGTAGCGGTTTTCGAAGTTCGGGTTGGGTTGACCGCGCATGATTTCCCGAGCGGCGTCCAGGGTCCGTTGGCGATCGGCCGGGTGGACCATCTCGATCATCGACTGGCCGATCAGCTCGTCCGGGGTGTAACCGAACACTCGCTCGCTGGCGGCACTGACAAAGACGAAGCGCCCCTGGCTATCGACCGCACACACGACGTCGAGCAAAAGATCGATGTAACTCGCCAGCGGCGCGGAATTACTGGTGGTCATCGTGGATGGATACTGTCCAAAAGTGCAGCCGTGAGTATCAATCCCTGGACCCGGCATCGCTGAAACGGATGTCCTGATGCAGCTGTCGCAGCCCTGCGCGCAGCCTCAAACCTTGTTCGTCAGCAACCCTGGCACCGCGTGCAGCAAGGCATTGATGGCGAAACCGGTGAACATTACCCCGCAAATCCGGGTAATTGCCAGCTCATGACGCTGATACAACATGCGCACCCGACGAGTGCCCACAATGCCGATCAGAATAGCGTATGCGGCGATACCGCCAACGAAACTCGGAAAGATCAGCTATGGACATGCCGGGAGTGCGCCCGGTCACGGAGTGAAAAACTTCATCCCGGCATAAGCTCTCTGGCGGCACGCCTGAAGTCGCGACACCAGATCCCCGACATGGGCCTCGATCTTGTGCCCATCCGGATCCAGAAAATAGAACACCACGCTGCAGTCCAGATCAGTGACCGCCAGGGTCAGATGGTTGAGGCCAGAGAGCATGCAGGAATACCTTGTGGGTGATGTTTTGAATCAAAGGTTCTGGGGGCAACAGACAAATGGGGCTAGCAGCGCCCCCCTGACAGCGATGTAGTATGTTGTATTACAAACCACTACATCGAGACTGCCATGTCCGTCATGTCTTTGCGCCTGCCAGACGAAATCGCCGAGACCCTCGCCAATTTGGCTAAAGCGACAGGCCGCAGCAAATCTTTTCTCGCCGTAGATGCGCTACGTGAATACCTGGCTCGAGAGGCCTGGCAAATCGAAGAAATCCAACATGCCTTAAAAGAGGCTGACGCTGGAGATTTTGCCAGTGACGAAGACGTAAATGCCTTGGCCCGCAAGTGGGCAAACAATGCGCGTTGAGTGGCTGAAAACCGCACTAAAAAATATTGATGACGAAGCCGCTTACATCGCGCTGGAAAGTCCAAAAGCCGCAGCTGACTTCGTCAAAGCCATCTTCACCAGTATCGAGCACCTTGCCCAATTTCCTGCGATTGGCCGTGAAGGCCGTCTGCCCGGCACTCGAGAGTGGGTACTAGCCGATCGCCCCTACGTCATCCCTTATAGAGTCCGCCAAGGGCGTTTGCAGGTTCTGCGAGTGTTCCACACCCGCCGTCTACCCCCCGGAACATGGTAGGTCTCAACCTGTGTCATGAGCCCTGCAATTCTTTCGGAACAACATACCGCTGACCGTCATACCGCAGCGTCGTCAGTACCGTTTTCCCCACTGTATCTTTGGATTCGCATTCGCCATTTTTCACCGAGTCTTGCGAGCCGGTGGTCACCGATTTAACGATCAGGTCGGCAAAGCCGTGGCTGCTGGTTTTGGCTATATCCAGAGTGCGTTTGATGTTCGAGAACTCGCCCGCACAGTTGGTATCCCACTCACCGCTAGCGGATTCGATCACCAGTTGCTCCAGTACCGGGCGCAGCGTGTTGCCTTCGCGAACATACAGCGACAGTTGGGACTCGCCGAAAGGATTGGCCCGCGACGAGCCAGTGAAACCTGCCCGCACGCCGAACGCTCGCAGATCGGAGGTGAGTTTGTAGCGCGCGGTATCGATGCTCAGCCCATCGAACCGGATGGCATCGGAGCTGAACACCGAGGCTTTGGAATAGTGGGCCAGCGGCTTGCCATCAACGTTGGACACCACCGCCAGTTTCAAGTCGTACATACCCATGCCGTCAGGCTCATCGCTATGAGTCGAGTCCGGCTCAATCTGCGACAGTGCAGTGATGGTCTGGCCGCTGTAGGCCGGCCAGTTCTTGCACACCGAATAACCCGGTACACCCTCGGGCAATGGCGGTGTTACACACTCGGCATACGCCTGGGTCGCGCCCAGCGCACCACTCATTGCCACACATCCCAACCAGCTGTATTTCAAGGTCATTCCCTGTTCCTTGTGAACGTCATCAATCGATAAAAGATCAGCCCTGCACTATTGCCCGCCCGGTCTGCCGATTCAACCCGTTCAATGCCTGATCGTCACCATGACGCGAGGGTTGCGATGCCGGGTGCATCCATCGAATGACACTGAGCCTTCTAACTTCAGGTTAATATCCAACGCTTTAAAAGCCTCATACGGATCGGGCAGCACTGAAGCAATGACCTTTGGTGCGGACATGGAACCCTCGCAGATCAGCCGTTTTTGCGAGCTGATCATCGACCTATTGCGCGCTCACAGCCGACACCCCGGCCACTGACCCACCAGGAAACAGTCCTTGAAAAGCAGCACAACACTCGTCATCACTTGCTCTACGGTTTTTCTCGCGCAGTTGGGCATGAGCATTTATCTCCCGGCCCTGCCGGAGATTGCCCGGTACCTGAACAGCGATGCTTCGCACGTCTCCTGGGGGCTGGCGGTGTACCTGATCGGCATGGCGCTGCCCATGTTGTTCTGGGGCAGCCTGAGCCAACGCATTGGCCGCAAACCGGTGCTGATTGCGGCGTTAGGCATCTATGGGCTGGGTAATCTGGCCTTGCCCATGGGCACCACCCTGGAGTCATTCCTTGCACTACGGTTGGTTCAGGGTATTGGCGCCAGCGGGATTTCAGTCATGGCCCGAGTGCTGATTCGCGACAGCTTTCGCGGAGATCTGTTAGCCAAGGCACTGTCCTGGATTTCGATTTCCTTTGTGGTTGCGTTGGGGATTGGACAATACCTGGGCTCACTGATACAGGTTGCACTGGGCTGGTCAGCGATCTTTTATTGGCTGGGCGGCACGAGCCTGTTGATGGGGACAGTGGTGGCACGGGTCACCTTCCCGACATTGCCAGAAACGAAAAGTCAGTCATCCAGTTGGCCCATTTACTGGCGCATTCTGCGTCATCGGCATTTTCTGCTTCCAGCACTCGCCGGTGGTCTCGGTTACGGAGTAATCGTCGCGTTCAACACCGCAGCACCGGCAATTCTGCAAGGTACGTTCAACTGGTCTGCGGTCGAGTACGGCCTCTTGGGATGGCCAATCAGTGCAGCCTATTTTTTCGGGGCGCTGGTGATCAATCGCTACGTCCTGCACACCGGTCAGCACCGGTTGATGAACGCAGGTGTAGGCTTGGTGTTGGTCGGCAGCGCGGTCATGCTGCTGGGCAGCCTGCAGGCAACTGCGCTGGCGTTACTACTATGGTTGCCTTACTGCGTTGCGGTGCTTGGCCAATCGTTGATTTATCCCATCAGCCTGTCTCTGGCCAACGATGGCTCGCCGGTCAGTGGTGCTTATGCAATGGCCTTGAGCGGCTTTATCCACCAACTGATGGCCGCCATTATCGGTGGCATCGCCAGCCTGCTGGTCAGCCAGCAGGCTTGGCCGTTGTCATTGTTATGCAGCTTGTTGGCCCTCGGCGCGATGCTCTGCGTAACGCTTGTACCGCGTCCCGAAATCATCGAACAAAGCGCCCGGTAACACCGCCAGTCAAAACGCGCTGCGAAAGATCTCCTCGATCTGCCGCTGATCTGCCGCCCGTGGATTGGTCAGGCCACAGGCATCTTTCAAGGCGTTGGCGGCAAGGATCGGAATGTCTTGCAGCTTGGCGCCGAGGTCGCGCAAACCGCCGGGAATCTCGACATCCCTGGCCAACGCGCGGATCGCCACGATGGCCGCTTGGGCGCCCTCTTCCGGACTGACACCGAGGGTGTCGGCACCCAGAGCCTGCGCCACTACCGCAAGGCGTTCGGCGCAGACTGCGGCGTTGAAGCTTTGTACGTGCGGCAGCAGTACCGCGTTGCACACGCCGTGGGGCAAATCATAAAAGCCGCCCAACTGGTGCGCCATCGCGTGCACAAACCCCAACGAAGCATTGTTGAATGCCATACCGGCGAGGAACTGCGCATACGCCATGTTTTCCCGGGCGATCATGTCGCTGCCGTCGTGCACGGCCAGGCGCAGGTTGCGGCTGATCAGCTCGATGGCTTTCAGTGCGCAGGCGTCGGTGATCGGGTTGGCGGCCGTGGAAACGTAGGCTTCGATGGCGTGGGTCAAGGCGTCCATGCCGGTTGCGGCGGTCAGGCCCTTGGGCATCGCCGCCATCAGCGCCGGGTCGTTGACCGACAGCAGCGGCGTGACGTTGCGGTCGACGATGGCCATTTTCACGTGGCGCGATTCGTCGGTGATGATGCAGAAACGGGTCATCTCGCTGGCAGTGCCGGCGGTGGTGTTGATCGCGATCAGCGGCAATTGCGGCTTGGCTGATCGGTCGACGCCTTCGTAATCGGCGATCTTGCCGCCGTTGGTGGCGCACAACGCAATGCCTTTGGCGCAATCGTGGGGCGAGCCGCCGCCCAGGGAGATCACGCAATCGCACTGGCTGCGCTGCAGCAGTTCCAGGCCGCTCTCGACGTTGGCGATGCTCGGGTTCGGTTTGGCACCGTCGAAAATCACCGAGTCGATGTCCTGCATCGCCAGTTTTTCAGCGATCAACCCTGCCACGCCAGCCTTGGCCAATCCTGCGTCCGTCACGATCAAGGCCTTGCGAAATCCATAGTTGCGAATGGCATTCATGGCTTCGTCGAGGCAACCGGTGCCCATGATGTTCACGGCAGGAATGAAAAACGTGCTGGTCATCACCAATCCTCTTCGATAGGGCCGAACCGGCAACCCCGATTCAGCGGAGGCCCAAAGGATCGACCCATCCGTTACCGCGCATCTTGATCTGGCTCAACACCCGGTCGTGATAAAGTCTGCGCCCTGCACTCCACCCGCTTGAGATGACCGACGCGATGACCGATTTCCAGGAATTTGATGCCCGACTAGAAGACTGGAATGCGTTGCGCGCAACCACCCCGTTCAGCGGCCTGCTGGTGGGCAACGGCGCCAGCCGTGCGGTGTGGGATGACTTTGGTTACGACTCGCTGTTCGAGAACGCCCGCACGGTCGAAGAAAAGCCGTTGAGCCAGTCCGAACTGAGCGTGTTCGACGCAATGCAAACCCGCAGTTTCGAGCAAGTGCTGGGTGCACTGAAAACCACCAGCCGGGTCAACAAGGCCCTGGCCGTGAGCTCCGCCGCGCCGCGCAATCGCTACTACGCAATCAAGGAAGCGCTGATCAACACCGTGCACGCGGTGCACATCCCGTGGCGTCTGGTACAGCCGTCAAGCCTGGCGGCAATCAATCAGGAATTGAGCACCTATCCAACGGTGTTCACCACCAACTACGACTTGCTCAATTACTGGGCGATCCAGCACCAACCCAATACCATCAGCGACCTGTTTCACGGCACCGAGCCGAGCTTCGACCTGAGTACCAGCACCGCGGATAAAACCCGCCTGCTCTACTTGCACGGCGGCCTGCACCTGGTGCGCAACCAGGACGGCACCGCGCGCAAACTGACCTCGACCGAAGGCACGCTGCTGGGCAGTTTTGCGATCAACAACACGATCAAGACGCTGGACGACGTGCCGCTGTTCGTCAGCGAAGGCAGCTCTGAAGACAAGCTCAAGACCATCCGCAGTTCGGATTACCTGTCGTTCTGCTACGACCAGTTACTCAAGCAAAGCGACGCGCTGTGCATCTTCGGCCACAGCCTGGGCAAGCAGGACGCTCACATCGTGCATGCGTTGCGCCAGGCACAACCGAAGACCGTGGCGATCTCGATTTACCCGCGCAGCGCGGCGTTCATCCAGAGCCAGAAGCGGCATTACGCGAAGGTGTTTGAAGGGACCGGTGTGGCGCTGAGGTTTTTTGATTCGAAGAGCCATGCGTTGGGTAGCCCAACACTGAGTGTGCCGGTCGAACGCTGACACCTGTGGCGAGGGAGCTTGCTCCCGCTCGGTCGCGCAGCGGCCGCAAACCAGAATGCGCGGTGTGTCTGACGCAATCGTGTTGCTGATTTCGGGGCTGCTTCGCACCCCAGCGGGAGCAAGCTCCCTCGCCACAAAAGCTGTGCTCTCAAGTCAGAACCTGCAGCTCCAGCTCACTCCTCGCCGCTATGCAGCACCAGCAACTGCGCCTGCACCTCGCCCACCGAGCGCAGGCGATGCGGTTCTTGCGCGTTGAAGTGCAGCGCATCGCCACGGTTCAAAATCACCCGTTCGCTCATGAAGTCGACTTCGACCTGGCCTTCATGGACAAACAGAAACGAGCGTCACGGGCTGCATTCCCACGCAGAGCATGGGAACGATCATCAGCAGCCTTTAAAACACCGGCAACGTCTTGTCCTTGATCACCTTGGTCGGCCCGTTGGCCTTGACGCTGGCGATGCCTTTTTCCAGTGCGGTGTCTGAAGAGTAGGCTTCACTGCTGCCGATGATCTGATGATTGGCAGCCGTGAGATTGAAGTAAGGATGGCCATCCTTGGTGGTTTTTTTCTCGTAGCGTTCATCCAGTGGGCTATTGGCCTGAACCGAGGCGATGCCGTCATCGGCGGCGCTGCGTGTGGTGTACAGCTCGCTGGTGAGAATGGTCTCGGCGTTGGCCGCCTTCAGCACAAAGCGGAACTGGCCAGTGATGCTTTTGCTCAACTCGTACCATCCGGACATGCTCGTTCTCCTTGGCGATTGAGAGGTTCGCGCTTCAGAGTAAAGACCAGGTCGGGGTTTCTGTCGCCTGTACCGGCCTCATCGCGGGCAAGCCTTGCTCCTACGGTTCAATAGCGTTTGTGCGCACCGCGCAGGAGCAAGGCTTGCCCGCGATGGGGCCCTCAAGATCAATACAAACCCACTTACTTCACCACCGCGCGCACCACCGATAACTCCGGCGTCGTCACCCGGCGCTGGCTCAGGTAACGCGTGCAACTGACCCGCAGAAACGAGGCGAAGTTCACCACTTCGCCCCGGTAGTCCATCACCTCTTCGTAGAGCTTGGCGATCAACTGGTTGGTGGTCATGCCATCAACTTCGGCGATCTCGCTGAGGATGTCCCAGAACTGGTTCTCCAGCCGCAGCGTGGTCACCACCCCGCAGATGCGCAGCGAGCGCGAGCGTGACTCGTAGAGGATCGGGTCGGCTTTGACGTACAGCTCGCACATGCGCAGGCCTCCGCTTACAAAGTGATTTTGGTGCCCAGCAGACCAAGGAAACCGGCCAGCCAGCTCGGGTGTGCCGGCCAGGCTGGAGCCGTCGCCAGATTGCCCTGAACGTGGCCTTGCGTCACCGGGATATCGATGAACGTGCCACCGGCCAAACGCACTTCTGGCGCACAGGCGGGATAAGCGCTGCATTCGCGACCTTCAAGAATCCCCGCCGCCGCCAACAATTGCGCACCATGGCAGACCGCCGCAATCGGTTTGCCGGCCTTGTCGAAAGCTTGCACCAGTTGCAGGACTTTTTCGTTCAGGCGCAGGTATTCCGGCGCCCGCCCACCCGGCACCAGCAACGCGTCGTAGTCCGCCGCATCGACCTTGGCGAAGTCGAAGTTCAGCGCGAACAGGTGACCGGGTTTCTCACTGTAGGTCTGATCGCCTTCGAAGTCATGGATCGCGGTGCGCACGGTCTGCCCGGCGGTTTTGTCCGGGCAGACCGCGTGCACTGTGTGACCGACCATCAGCAGTGCCTGAAACGGCACCATCACTTCGTAGTCTTCGACATAATCGCCGACCAGCATCAGAATTTTTTTCGCGGCCATGGGGATGACTCCTCTGGTAAAAATTGGGCAGGAAGGAGTATTCAAGGTAGTCCGAATCCAGCGAGGCGGGTAATAACCAGCTACTACGTAAAGCAGCGCACTCCCTGTAGCACGCAGATGCCTTTGTGGCGAGGGGGCTTGCCCCCGTTGGGGCGCGCAGCAGCCCTCAACCCCTACACCGTTTTCTTTCAGACAAACCGCGTCAATCTGTTTACGACTGCTTCACCCGAACGCGGACCGGCCGACGGGGGCAAGCCCCCTCGCCACAGGATTTGCGGTTGCTTCAAAACTGTACGTGTCACTCTGTGCCTAGCTGTAGCAGCGCTGCGCTCCAGGTTTATGGCTAGATGAACACTCTCCCGCCACTTCAGAACTCTGGTTACCGTTATGTCCTCCCGCGAAAACACCGGCATGGCGCTGGGCCTGCTCGGCGTCGTCATCTTCAGCCTGACCCTGCCCTTCACCCGGATCGTGGTGCAAGAACTCCATCCGCTGCTCAATGGCCTGGGCCGAGCGTTGTTCGCGGCGATTCCGGCGGCGATGTTGTTGCTCTGGCGTCGGGAGAAATGGCCGACCTGGAAACAGATCAAAGGCCTGACGCTGGTCATTGCCGGAGTAATTCTCGGTTTCCCGGTACTCTCGGCCTGGGCCATGCAAACGCTGCCGGCGTCTCATGGCGCACTGGTCAACGGTTTGCAGCCCTTGTGCGTGGCGCTGTATGCGGCGTGGTTGTCCCATGAGCGACCGTCGAAAGCCTTCTGGGCCTGTGCCGCATTGGGCAGTGCGTTGGTCCTGGGTTACGCCTTGATCAGCGGTGCCGGCAGCATCCAGGCCGGTGATCTGTTGATGCTCGGGGCGATTGCCATCGGTGGCCTGGGTTATGCCGAAGGTGGCCGGTTGGCCAAGGAGATGGGCGGCTGGCAGGTGATCTGCTGGGCGCTGGTGCTGTCGACACCGCTGTTGATCGGCCCGGTGACGTATCTGGCGCTGCAACACCAAGGCGAGATTTCGGCGAAAACCTGGTGGGCCTTCAGTTACGTGTCGCTGTTCTCGCAGTTCATCGGCTTCTTCGCCTGGTACGCCGGGCTGGCGATGGGTGGCATCGCCCGGGTCAGTCAGATCCAGCTGCTGCAGATCTTCTTCACCATCGCCTTCTCGGCGTTGTTCTTTGGCGAACACATCGAACCGATTACCTGGCTGTTTGCGGTCGGGGTGATTGTCACCGTGATGCTCGGGCGCAAGACGGCAGTGCGCCCGGCGCAACCGGGCACGTTACCGGCGGGTATTCAGATCAAGCCGTTCAAATAAGCAGCCCATCGGCTCGCAGCAGCGTTTCCAGACAATGCTCGCTGATGTGGTAGAACGCCTTGAGCTCCTGGATTTTCACTAACAGCTGGGCCGGGTCCACCGGCTCCGCACGTTTGACCGCCAGGATCATCTTGTTCTTGTTGGTGTGGTCCAGGGAGATGAACTCGAAGACCTTGGTTTCATACCCGCAGGCCTCGAGGAACAACGCCCGCAGGCTGTCGGTGACCATTTCCGCCTGCTGACCGAGGTGCAAACCGTATTGCAGCATCGGCTTGAGCAGCGCCGGGCTCTGGATTTGCAGGCGAATCTGCTTATGGCAGCACGGCGAGCACATGATGATTGCCGCACCGGAGCGGATGCCGGTGTGGATCGCATAGTCGGTGGCAATGTCACAGGCATGCAGGGCGATCATCACGTCCAGCTCGCTCGGTGCCACGCTACGCACATCACCACATTTGAACACCAGCCCCGGATGTTCAAGGCGCGCCGCAGCGGTGTTGCACAGATTGACCATGTCTTCGCGCAACTCGACACCGGTGACCACGCCTTCGGCGTGCAAGGTGTTGCGCAGGTAATCGTGAATGGCGAAGGTCAGGTAACCCTTGCCTGAACCGAAGTCCGCCACCCGTACCGGTTTATCCAGCGCCAGCGGTGAAGATGTCAGCGCATGGCTGAAGACTTCGATGAACTTGTTGATCTGCTTCCACTTGCGCGACATCGCCGGAATCAGCTCGTGCTTGCTGTTCGTTACACCGAGATCCGCGAGAAACGGTCGGGTCAGGTCGAGGAAGCGGTTCTTCTCACGGTTGTGCTCGGCGGACGGCACTTCGCGCAGTTGCTGGGGTTTGCTCTTGAACAGCGAGCTCTTGCCCTTCTTGCTGTATTCGAGCTGGGCTTCATCGGTCAGCGCCAGCAGGTGAGCGTTCTTGAAGTCCTGCGGCAACAGCACAGCAATCGTCGCGATGCCCTCTTCGACCGGAAAATTCTTGGTGATGTCACGCGTCTTGTAGCGATAGACGAAGGACAGGCACGGCTGATCCTTGACCGTCAGCTGCTTGATGATGATTCGCTGCAAGTCGACTTCAGCGCCGACGTACTTGGCCAGCACCAGTTTGATGAAGGCGTTCTGCGCCAGGCTGGTGCTCAGCAGGTCGATAAATTGCGCGTGATGATCCGGCGTGAGGCTGGCGGGAGTTGCGGTAACAGACATGTAAAAAGCGCCTCGGGCGGTGCGGATCGGGGAATGACCGGTATTTTAGGGGGGATGGCGCGTCGGGACACGCAGTTATTTACGAACGGTGCACATCCTGTGGCGAGGGAGCTTGCTCCCGCTCGGTTGCGAAGCAGCCGCAAGACAGGCAACCGCGATTACCTGATGGACCATGTTTGCTGGTTTTAGGGCCGCTTCGCGCCCCAGCGGGAGCGAGTTCCCTCACCACAAAGTTCCCGGTTCTAAATCCCAGAACCAGCTTCAGCCCAACACCACCAACCGGTTCGGCAATTCATTGCGCGCCTGCGTCACCGGCACATGCACCTTGAGCAACTCGCCACAGGCCTCGATGCAGGTGACAAAGCCCTGCAACGTCTGGCCCTGTTTCACCTGCCGGGTGAAGGCTGCGACGATCGGATCCCAGCTTTTGGCAGGCAGCCGCCTGGAAATCCCTTCGTCCACCAGAATCTCCACATAGCGCTCGGCTTCACAGACGAAAATCAGCACGCCGGTGCCGCCGACGGTGTGGTGCAGGTTTTGCTCCAGAAACTGCCGACGCGCCAGGTTCGAGGCGCGCCAGTGGCGCACCGACCGCGGGATCAGGTGGGTGGTGATCGACGGAATCCGGAACACCAGGCACAGCACGATAAAACTCACCCACTGCACCAGCAGCAAGCTGTGCATGTTCAGCCAGCCGGTAACGTAGTGCACGATGCCCGGCACGATCAACGCCAGCAGGCTGGCCCAGAGCAGCGGGATGTACGCGTAGTCGTCGGCCCGGGCCGCGAGCACGGTGACCAGTTCAGCGTCGGTGTCGCGCTCGACACGCGCGATGGCCTCGGCGACTTTGCGCTGTTCGTGTTCCGTCAGTAATGCCATGGTTTTGAATGCTCGCTCATTATTGTTATCACCAGCCGCCCGACGAACCGCCGCCCCCGAAACTGCCCCCGCCACCGCTGAAGCCGCCGCCCCCTCCCAAACCGCCGCCAAAGCCTCCGCCGCCAAACCCGCCGGAACCTCCGCGACCGCCGCCACGGGGCAGGATACCGAGCATCTGCATGATAGAAATCGTCAGGATAAACAGCACCGCCAATAACACGAATACTGTCGGATGACGCCCGATAAAGTCGCTGCCCTGATCTCCGCCCGAATCATATATCGTCGACGGTTCATCCAGTGGGCTGCCGCCCAGTACCACCAGCATCGCGGCAACGCCGTCACTGATGCCTTTGCTGAAATTGCCGGACTTGAACGCCGGGGTGATCACCTGATTGATGATCACCGAGCTTTGCGCATCAGTCAGCCGATCCTCCAGGCCATACCCGACTTCGATCCGCAGCTTGCGCTCGGCGCGAGCAATGATCAGCAAGGCGCCGTTGTTCTTGCCCTTCTGTCCGATGCCCCAGTAACGCCCCAGCTGATAACCATAGTCATCAATGCTGGTGCCTTGCAGGTCCGGCAGCGTCACCACCACCAACTGCTCGCCGGTGGCTTGTTCGTGGGCCTGGAGCTGCTGAGTCAGTTGCTCGCGCACCGCAGGCTCGATCATCTGGGCGTTATCCACCACCCGACCGGTCAGCGCCGGAAACTTCAGCTCGGCCTGAGTGGTGATGGCAAAGATCCAAAGCATCACCACCAGGCTGATTTTCAAAACGCGCATTGGCACCTCATCCCTAATGGCTCATGCCTCATGCCTCATGGCTCTTTCCTCATGATTCATGGGGTGGTATCCCGACAGAATTGAAAACCCGCCGGGAACCTGCGCTGATCAGAACTTCACTTGCGGCGCCTTGTCGGCACCCGGGCTGGTGGCCTCGAAGGTGTCGCGCAACGGCAGGTCGCTGTACAGCACGCTGTGCCACAAACGGCCAGGGAACGTCCGCAGTTCGGTGTTGTAGTTCTGCACCGCCAGGATGAAATCCCGGCGCGCCACGGCGATGCGGTTTTCGGTGCCTTCAAGTTGCGATTGCAGCGCCAGGAAGTTCTGGTTGGCCTTCAGGTCCGGATAACGCTCGGACACCACCATCAAACGGCTGAGGGCGCCACTGAGCTGATCCTGGGCCTGCTGGAACTGTTTGAGTTTTTCCGGGTTGTCGAGGGTGCTGGCATCGACCTGAATCGAGGTCGCCTTGGCCCGCGCTTCGACCACCGCCGTCAGGGTCTCCTCTTCATGTTTGGCGTAACCCCTGACCGTTTCCACCAGATTGGGGATCAGGTCGGCGCGACGCTGGTACTGGTTCTGCACTTGCGACCAGGCCGCCTTGGCCTGCTCGTCGAGGGTCGGTATGGTGTTGATGCCACAGCCGGCCAGAACCGTGCTGAGCACCATCAATACTGCTATTTGCCAGCCCGAACGATAGCGCTGTTGTACATTCATGCGAGTGATGCTCCCTTGCCCATTACCCTGGAAATATTCCTGCGCGCCTTCAACTCGAACTCTTGGGGCATAATCTGCCGCCGCCACTGGATTGCATCGGGCCAATCGGCTAAAAGATGCCCAGCGCTGAAAGAGTTTAGAAGTTTGCGGCATTTAGTCGAACAACAACAGACGCCCCCTAATTTTTGGCTGACCGGCGCGTAACCACTGCGTCCGTTTAGGCTTTTGAGATCACTATTCATGAAGAAGCTGTGTTTGCTGGGCCTTGCCATCGGCCTGGCCAGTCACTCGGTATGGGCCGACACAACGCCTGCACCGATTGAAAACAAGGACGCTTTCATCAGCAACCTGATGAAGCAGATGACCCTGGAAGAAAAGATCGGCCAATTGCGCCTGATCAGCATCGGCCCGGAAATGCCCCGCGAGCTGATCCGCAAGGAAATCGCCGCCGGCAACATCGGCGGCACCTTCAACTCGATCACGCGTCCGGAAAACCGTCCGATGCAGGACGCGGCCATGCACAGCCGGTTGAAGATCCCGATGTTCTTCGCCTATGACGTGATCCACGGCCACCGGACCATTTTCCCTATCCCCCTGGCCCTGGCATCGAGCTGGGACATGGACGCAATTGGCCGTAGCGGGCGCATTGCCGCCAAGGAAGCCGCTGCCGACAGCCTCGACATCACCTTCGCGCCGATGGTCGACATCTCCCGCGACCCGCGTTGGGGCCGCACCTCCGAAGGTTTCGGCGAAGACACTTATCTGGTCTCGCGCATCGCCAAAGTGATGGTCAAGGCCTATCAGGGCGAGACCCCGAGCGCGGCCGACAGCATCATGGCCAGCGTCAAGCACTTCGCCCTGTACGGTGCGGTCGAAGGCGGTCGCGACTACAACACCGTCGACATGAGCCCGGTGAAGATGTACCAGGACTACCTGCCACCGTACCGCGCCGCGATTGATGCCGGCGCCGGTGGGGTGATGGTTGCGCTGAACTCGATCAACGGCATTCCGGCCACCGCGAACATGTGGCTGATGCAGGACCTGCTGCGCAAGGAGTGGGGCTTCAAGGGCCTGGCGGTCAGCGACCACGGGGCGATCTTCGAGCTGATCAAGCACGGCGTGGCCCGCGACGGGCGTGAAGCGGCGAAGCTGGCGATCAAGGCCGGCATCGACATGAGCATGAACGACACCCTGTACGGCAAGGAACTGCCAGGGCTGCTGAAGTCCGGCGAGATCCAGCAAAGCGACATCGACAACGCCGTGCGTGAAGTGCTGGGTGCCAAGTACGACATGGGCCTGTTCAAGGACCCTTACCTGCGTATCGGCAAGGCCGAGGATGATCCGGCCGACACTTACGCCGAAAACCGTCTGCACCGCGCCGAGGCCCGTGACGTTGCACGTCGCAGCATGGTGTTGCTGAAGAACCAGAACGAAACCCTGCCGCTGAAGAAGACTGCGAAAATCGTTCTGGTCGGCCCGCTGGCCAAGGCACCGATCGACATGATGGGCAGCTGGGCTGCCGCCGGTAAACCGGAACAGTCGGTCACGTTGCTCGACGGCATGACCCGTGCCCTGGGTGATCAGACCAAGCTGACCTACGTCCGTGGCGCCAACATCACTGAGGACAAGAAAGTCCTCGATTACCTGAACTTCCTCAACTTCGATGCCCCGGAAGTGGTGAATGACCCGCGTTCGGCGCAGGTCATGATCGACGAAGCGGTGAAAGCCGCGCAGCAGGCTGATGTGGTGGTGGCGGCAGTCGGGGAATCCCGTGGCATGTCCCACGAATCGTCGAGCCGTACCGATCTGAACATCCCGGCCAACCAGCGCGACCTGATCAAGGCCCTGAAAGCCACCGGCAAACCGTTGGTGCTGGTGCTGATGAACGGCCGTCCGCTGACCATTCTCGACGAGAAGGACCAGGCTGACGCGATTCTCGAAACCTGGTTTACCGGTACCGAAGGCGGCAACGCCATTGCTGACGTGCTGTTCGGCGACTACAACCCGTCCGGCAAGCTGCCGATCAGCATCCCGCGTTCGGTGGGGCAGATTCCGACCTACTACAACCACCTGAGCATCGGTCGCCCATTCACCCCTGGCAAACCGGGCAACTACACCTCGCAGTATTTCGATGACACCACCGGTCCTCTGTTTCCATTCGGCTACGGTCTGAGCTACACCAGCTTCAGCCTGTCGGACATGGCCCTGTCGTCGACCACGCTGAACAAGTCCGGCAAGATCGACGCCAGCGTGACCGTTAAAAACACCGGCAAGCGCGACGGCGAAACCGTGGTGCAGCTGTATATTCAGGACGTGGTCGGTTCGATGATTCGCCCGCTCAAGGAACTGAAAAACTTCCAGAAAGTGATGCTCAAGGCCGGCGAACAGAAAGTCATCCACTTCACCATCGACGAGGACGACCTGAAGTTCTACAACGCCCAGCTCAAATATGCAGCAGAACCTGGCAAGTTCAACGTGCAGATTGGCCTCGATTCCGAGGACGTGACGCAGCAGAGCTTTGAGTTGCTTTAACCCCCCTGAAATCTGGCGGGCTCTTGTGGCGAGGGGGCTTGCCCCCGTTGGACCGCGAAGCGGTCCTAAGACCGGCAAACTCGTTCTGTCCTGAGAATGAGTTTGCAGGTTTTATGGCTGCTACGCAGCCAAACGGGGGCAAGCCCCCTCGCCACAGTTCCACGTAACCGGCTATCCCCGCCGATCCAGCAGATTCACCACCATCCGATCCACCCATCCCCACACCCGCTGCTTGATCCGTCGCCACAACGGTCGGCGTTGCCATTCCTCAAGACTGACCCTATGACTCAGGGCAAAGTCCCTCTCGAAACTCGCTGCCACTGCCAGGCTCAACGTCGGATCGAGGGCTTCCAGGTTGGCCTCCAGGTTGAAGCGCAAATTCCAGTGATCGAAATTGCATGAGCCAATGCTCACCCAGTCATCGATCAGGACCATTTTCAGGTGCAGGAAACACGGCTGGTACTCGAAGATCTTCACCCCGGACTTGAGCAAGCGCGGGTAATAACGATGCCCGGCGTAGCGCACCGACGGATGATCGGTGCGCGGCCCGGTCAGCAGCAGGCGCACATCGATGCCCCGTGCAGCAGCCTTGCGCAGCGAGCGGCGGACTTTCCAGGTCGGCAGGAAGTAAGGCGTGGCCAGCCAGATTCGCTGCTGGCCGCTGTTCAGTGCACGAAACAGCGATTGCAGGATGTCCCGGTGTTGCCGGGCGTCGGCATACGCTACCCGCCCCATGCCTTCACCCATCGGCGGCACCCGTGGCAGACGCGGCAAACCGAAATGGGAGGCAGGTTTCCAGGCGCGGCGGTGGCGGTTGGCGATCCATTGGCGGTCGAACAGCAACTGCCAGTCGAGCACCAGCGGGCCGCCGATTTCCACCATCACTTCATGCCACTCGCTGGTTTCGCAACCTGGGGTCCAGAACTCGTCGGTGACGCCCGTGCCGCCGACCACCGCCAGCGACTGATCGACCAACAGCAACTTGCGGTGGTCACGGTAAAGGTTGCGCACCCAGCGCCGCCAGCTCAGGCGATTGTAGAAACGCAGCTCCACGCCGGCCTCGATCAGGCGTCGCCGCAGACTCAGGGTGAATGCCAGGCTGCCATAGTCATCAAACAGGCAACGCACGCGCACGCCGCGCTCGGCAGCTTGCACCAGCGCCTGCACCATCGCCTCGGCACAGGCGCCCGCTTCCACCAGGTACAGCTCCAGTTCGACCTGTTCCTGCGCAGCGGCAATCGCCGCCAGCATCCGTGGAAAAAACTGCGGCCCGTCGATCAACAGCTCATAGCGATTGCCGTCGCGCCAGGGAAACACTGCACCGCTCATGTCAGCGCGCCGTGAAAATCAGCACCGCACCCACCGGCACCGACGAACTGATGGCCGACAGGCCGGCGACTGTGCGCAGGGTTTCCAGCCCTGGCAGCAAATCGAAATCCTCCGCTTTAATGACCAGCGGTTCCAGGGTCACCACTTGAAAGCGTCGATCATCGAGGCGTGTCGCCAGCAACTCGGCGTTGTACGCGTGCTCTTTGCCGTGAAGGCTGACCGTCAGTGGCAAACGCAATTCGAGTTGCGCACCGGGGGCCAGATCCTTGATCGGCCGCAGATCGATCTGCGTGCTGATCAGCGCTTCAGGGAACGTCTTGATCTCGAACAGCTCTTTGCGCATGCGCTCATCGCGCAGCGGAATGCCGCTGTTGATCGACTCCAGTTCGACCTGCACTTGCGCCTGGCCGTTGGCATCGACCTTGCCATGCAGCACCAGAAAGCGCTGAACTTCGGAGAGGTTGGCGTTCTTGGTGGAGATAAACGACAGACGTGAAGACTCACCGTCCAGATACCAGTCGGCGTGGGCTGGCGAGGTAACGAAAGCCAACGGCAGCAAGGCCAGGGCTGTGCAGCAAAACCGCTTGAACATAAACACTCATGGGCAAGTAAACCTGAGCCGAACCTTAGCCTGAGTGAACGCGCTTGCAAACCGCGCAAGGCAAAAGACCGCCTCTATGGGTTCAACCGACAGCCCTGACGAATCCCCAGCCACGCGGCGATATGACTGCGCCCCATGCCGCTGACCGTCACGCGTTTGTTGGGAGCGTCATCGAGAAAACTGCTGACGGGCACGTACTGCGTCACATAGCCCTGGCAATAATCCGCCGGGTTGTTCTCGACATACCGGCACGAGCAATACTCCTTGGCGGTGTAGGCACTGATGATGTCGGGAAATGCCCACAAAGCGACCCGTTCCTGCCAGATCCAGCCGAGCAGCACGACACTCAACAACAGCAGCATGCTGAGCCGTGGTCGACGAAGAATAATTCCAGGATTCATGGCTGCACCTTCTGCGCAAATGCCGCCAGTGCCAGCCTGAGCAATTCGTTGTGCCGGTAACTGCCGTCGCGATCATCGCCATAGCGCACGATCACCAGGTTCTCGCTGGGCACCACGTATAGCGCCTGCCCCCAATGGCCGAGTGCGGCAAAGGTGTCATCGGGTGCGTCTTCCCAGGGTCTTTCGGCGCCGCCGACCGCCCGATTGAGCCACCAATGCCCACCGGGGACGGCTTCATCCTGATTGGCCTTGAAGCGCATGAACGGTTGGCGGTTGAACTCGACCCAGTCCTTTGGCAGCAACTGCCGGTTACCCCAGCGACCGTCGCGCTGCATCAACAGGCCGATCCGCGCCAGATCGCGCGCCGTCATATAGGCATAGGACGAGGCGACAAACGTTCCCGTGGCATCGCTCTCCCACACCGCACTGCGAATCCCCAGGGGGCCGAACAATGCGGTCCATGGATAGTCGGCGTAGCGCTGCGCACCGACCATGGTCTTCAACGTTGCCGACAATAGATTGCTGTCACCGCTGGAATAACGAAACGCCTGACCCGGCGGGCTGAACTCGTCATGGCCGGCAGCAAACGCGGCGATGTCCTGGCGTCCATGGGTGTAGAGCATCGCCACTATCGAAGAATTCAGCGGTGCATATTCATAGGTTTCCTGCCAGTCCAGCCCCGAGGCCCAATGCAGCAGATCCGCGATGGATACATTCGGATGGCCCTGCAAGGGTGGATAAAACTTCACGGCCGGGTCCTGCAATTTGAACAAACCTTCGCCATAGGCCACGCCCAACACCGTGGCCATCAGGCTTTTACTGACGGACCAGGTCAGGTGCGGTGTCTCGGCTGTGGTTGGGCCGGCGTAGCGTTCGTAGATCAATTGCCCGTCACGAATCACCAGCAAGGCATCGGTGCGAACGCCTGTGCGGCTGCCGTCGTCGCGCGGTGCAAAGGCGTAATCTTCCAGGGCCTGAAGCGCCGGACCACTGATTTTCGGGCCGGGTGACCATTGCTCGGCAGGCCAGTTTTCCGCCAGAACCGGAAGGCTGGCCAGCAACAGGAACAGCAGAGTCAGGCGTTTGAACACGGTAGGCACTCAGAGGGATTAACCCTCTGAGCGTAGTCGAGGCAGATGACGGTTTCGAATGTAAGTACCCAACCAGCAACTACTCAGCTTCCGTAGCAGCTGGCGCAGCCTGCATTCGAGCGCGCAGCGGTCGTAAAACCTGCGATTGCGGTTCTTCAGGTAAAACCCATTCACCGGATTACGACCGCTGCGCGGCCGAACGCAGGCTGCGCCAGCTGCTACAAAAGCACGCACGCTGGGGCGCTAGTCAGATCCCGCCAACGCCTTGGCCAACCGCTTGGCCCGGGCTCCCGCCGCCAGATCGAGCACCGCCTGATCGCGCGTCCACAACGCCGCCCATTGTGGCGGTCCGGCGGCAAAGGCTTCATTGAGTGCAGACTTGAGCCCATCGAACTGCGCAAACAACCCGCCCAGCAACACATGCCCGGCGCTACTGTTCGGTGGTTGGCGGCTGACTTCCGCACACCCGGCCAACAGTGCCAGCAGCTTCAGTTGAAGGTCTTGCGGCCAGGCGCTGTCCTGACCCACACCGTACAGCCAGGCACTCATTGCGCTGAGTACATAGATGTCTTCCAGGGTGCGGAACGGTTTGACGTACGCGTCCCAGCCATCTCCAGCGAGCAGTTCACACAGCGCGTTGTCGAGAAACAGCCGGCCATGGCTGATGTCCGGCATCAAGGCAATGGCCGGCAGCTTTTCAACCCGTACGCCGGGTTCACCGGGATACACCACCGCCAGACTCAATTGCGGTGACTCGCCCTGCTCTTCGCTGCGTGCGGCGATCAACAGCCAGTCTGCCGCATCACCCGCAGTCACGAAATCCTTGCGCCCGCTCAAACGCAAATCCTTGAGCCGGGTTTGCAGGTCTGCCGGGCGCAGGCTGCGCTGCTCAGTCGCACACAATGCCCCCAGGCTCGGCGGTGCGCTGGGCCACAACATACGCAACGCCGCCTGGTATCCCACCAGAAAAGCCAACCCCGGCGTTGCCATCATCCGCCCGCCGTGCACCGCCAATTCGAACGGTGTCACCGCACCCAATACCTGCAGCAACGTCGCATACCCCTCCGCAAGGTCGGGGTTTTCGGGCTGGCGCTGGTTACAGTTCAACAAGGCTTGCCAAGGCATAAACGGGTCCTCTGGGGGCTGTCACACAAGCATCACCAAAGCTTCATGGCGATGACACCGGGGCTACATAGCCTGACTTTGCACAACAAAGTCGATCGACTGCAACCCAAGACGGGTGAGCAGCCCGTACGGAGATTCGCAATGACTCAGATCGCCCGCATCAGCGACACCGGCAATGAACGCCGCCTGCAAGCCGAACGCCTGATCGGCGCCGAGGCGTTGCAGGAAGCCCAGGCCCTGCGCTTCAACGTTTTCAGTGGCGAGTTCAACGCCAAGCTCAAAGGCGCAGAGTTGGGTCTGGACATGGATGACTATGATGTTCACTGCGCCCACATCGGCGTGCGTGATTTGAATAGCGGACGCCTGGTAGCAACCACGCGTTTGCTCGACCATCAGGCCGCCAGCAGCCTGGGGCGTTTTTACAGCGAAGAAGAATTCAGCCTGCACGGCCTGGTCCATCTGCAAGGTCCGATCCTGGAAATCGGTCGCACCTGCGTCGACCCGGCCTACCGTAACGGTGGCACCATCGCCGTGCTCTGGGGCGAGTTGGCCGAAGTGCTGAATCAGGGCGGCTACAGCTACCTGATGGGCTGCGCGAGCATTCCGATGCAGGACGGCGGCATTCAGGCCCAGGCGATCATGCAGCGTTTGCGTGAACGCTATCTGTGCACCGAGCACCTGCGCGCCGAACCGAAGAAACCGCTGCCGGCCCTCGACATTCCGTCCAACGTGATCGCCGAAATGCCGCCACTGCTCAAGGCCTACATGCGCCTGGGCGCGAAGATCTGCGGTGAGCCGTGCTGGGACGAAGACTTCCAGGTCGCCGACGTGTTCATCCTGCTCAAGCGTGACGAACTGTGCCCGCGTTACGCCAAACACTTCAAGGCGGCAGTCTGATGAGCCGGCTGCGGGTGTACGCGCGGATCGCGCGAGTGCTGCTGGTGGTCGCGCTGGGCTTGAGCATGGCCAGCGTGTTCGGGCTGTTCGAACGCATGGGGGTGGCCAACTCGATGGTGCGGCGCCAACGCTGGTCGCGTTTTTTCATGACCCGTCTGAGTAACGCCCTGCCCTTTCGCGTGACGGTTCACGGTGAACTGCCGCAAAAGCCGATGCTCTGGGTCAGTAACCATGTGTCCTGGACCGACATTCCGCTACTGGGCATGCTCACGCCCTTGTCCTTCCTGTCCAAGGCCGAAGTGCGTACCTGGCCGGTCGCCGGCTGGCTCGCGGCCAAGGCTGGCAGCCTGTTCATTCGTCGAGGTTCGGGTGACAGCCAACTGATCCGCAAGCAGATGAGCCGCCACCTGGAGCAAGCCCATCCGTTGCTGATGTTCCCGGAAGGCACCACCACCGATGGCCGTTCGTTGCGCACCTTTCATGGTCGCTTGCTGTCGGCAGCCATCGACGCGGACGTGGCGCTGCAACCGGTGGCCGTTCGTTATCTGCGCGACGGCCAGATCGACCCGCTCGCCCCGTTCATTGGTGATGACGACTTGCTCTCGCACTTGATGCGCTTGTTCGCCAACGATCAGGGCGACGTCGAGATCCATCTGCTCAAACCGATTGCCTGCCACGGCCAGGAACGCGCGGCGCTGGCGTTTGCGGCGCAACAAGCGGTTCAGAAGGCGTTGTTTGGTGATGTGGCAAAACCTGCGGAACCACGGCGCGCTGGCGAACTGATTGCCGCATGATCCCGATCCCGACCCAATCCCGTAGGAGCAAAGCTTGCTCGCGATGAACGATGACGCGGTGGTTCAGAAAAACCGCGGCGCATCGATCGCGAGCAAGCTTTGCTCCTACGGATACGGATTCAGGCGCTCCAGATGGTCTTGTGCAAAAAACTGAAGCTGCGGATAGAACAACCGAAAGTCCTCGCTCAACGGCTCATACAGCCGCTGCAATTCCTCCATCGCTGCAGCCAGTTCTTCAGGCCGTGACAGGCGCCGTGAAATCCCCCGCAGCACCTGGTCCAGCACCGCAAACTCCCGATAAGAACCAAGCCAGTCATTCGCCTCCATGTGCGGGGCAATCTGCGCGAGTCGCCCTGGCAGCTGCGGTTCGGCAGCCAACACCCGGTACACATCCGAAGTGAACTGCTCCAGCGGCTGGTCCGCGTAAAGCCTCCAGTCCCGCGCCAGGCAATGGTCGAAAAACACATCGAGCACGATCCCGGCATACCGCCGTCGCGTCAGCGTAAAGCGCGACAACGCCAGGTCGACCAACGGATGGCGGTCGGTAAACACGTCGATGCTGCGATGCAGCTGAATGGCCGCTTCGATCTCCGGATTGAACTGCCCTTGCAGCCGACCCTTGACGAAATCGCCATACAAACTGCCGAGCATTTGACCGGGGCGCTGGCCACCGAGATGAAGATGTGCGAGATAGTTCATGCCGCGTAGCTTAGCACTGCGCCCTCAATATCGTTATAACCCGATATACCGATTTAGGCTGTCATCAGATCAAAATCATATTGGTATATCGCGAAATACAGATTTAAAGTTCGCCTCATCGCGATATAACGTTTTACCCAACCCGAGCACTGCCATGTCCACCATTGACCTCGACGAAATAATAAAAGCCCTGGCGCACCCGGTACGGCGAGAAATCCTGCACTGGCTCAAAGACCCGACCGTCGAATTCCCCGACCAATCCCACAGCAACGAGCACGGCGTCTGCGCCGGGCAGATCGATCAACGTTGCGGTTTGTCGCAGTCCACCGTTTCCGCCCATCTGGCGACCCTGCAACGCGCCGGCCTGATCAGCAGCCGTAAAGTTGGCCAGTGGCATTTTTTCAAACGCAACGAGGAAACCATTCAGGAATTCCTCCGCACCTTCAGCAAAGAGCTCTGACCCTTTCGCCGATAAGGAATCAACAATGCCCCTCTCGCTTCTCATTCTGGCCCTCAGCGCCTTTGCCATCGGCACCACCGAGTTCGTCATCATGGGCTTGCTGCCCGATGTGGCGGCCGACCTTGGTGTGTCGATCCCTGGCGCCGGGTGGCTGGTGACCGGCTACGCCCTGGGCGTGGCCATCGGTGCGCCGTTCATGGCACTGGCCACCGCCAGACTGCCACGCAAGGCTGCGCTGGTCGCGTTGATGGGCATTTTCATTGTCGGCAACCTGCTCTGCGCCCTCGCCAGTGATTATCAGGTGCTGATGTTCGCCCGTGTCGTCACCGCCCTGTGCCATGGCGCGTTCTTCGGTATCGGCTCGGTGGTGGCGGCGGGTCTGGTGCCTGCCAACAAGCGTGCGTCGGCCGTTGCATTGATGTTCACCGGCCTGACCCTGGCCAACGTGTTGGGCGTACCGCTGGGCACTGCGCTGGGTCAGGAAGCTGGCTGGCGCTCGACCTTCTGGGCAGTGACCGTGATCGGCGTGATTGCGCTGATCGGCCTGATCCGTTTCCTGCCGGCCAAACGTGACGAAGAAAAACTCGACATGCGCGCCGAACTGAGCGCCCTCAAAGGGGCCGGTATCTGGCTGTCGTTGAGCATGACCGCACTGTTCGCCGCATCGGTCTTCACCTTGTTTACCTATGTCGCACCGCTGTTGGGCGAAGTTACCGGTGTCTCGCCACGCGGCGTGACCTGGACCCTGATGCTCATCGGCCTGGGCCTGACAGTCGGCAACATCATCGGCGGCAAGCTGGCTGACAAAGGCATGGCGGCGACACTGATTGGCGTGTTCATCAGCATGGCGGTGGTCTCCACCGTGCTGACCTGGACCAGCGTCGCAGTGATCCCGACCGAAATCACCCTGTTCCTCTGGGCTACCGCGTGCTTCGCCGCCGTCCCCGCCCTGCAAGTGAACGTAGTGACCTTTGGCAAGGCGGCACCGAACCTGGTGTCGACCCTGAACATCGGCGCTTTCAATGTCGGCAACGCACTCGGAGCCTGGGTTGGCGGCAGCGTCATCGCCCATGGTTTCGGCCTGACCAGCGTGCCCCTCGCGGCCGCTGCGCTGGCGATCCTGGCGCTGCTGGTGACCCTGATTACTTTCCGTCAGAGCGGTAATCCCGAACTGGCTCCTGCTACCAACTGATACCTCACGAGGGTTGTATTAAATGACGACTATTTTCGATCCGATCAAGCTTGGCGACCTGCAACTGGCAAACCGCATCATCATGGCGCCACTGACTCGCTGCCGCGCCGACGAAGGCCGCGTGCCGAACGCACTGATGGCTGAATACTATGTGCAGCGCGCGTCCGCCGGCCTGATCCTCAGCGAGGCCACCTCGGTCACGCCGATGGGCGTCGGCTACCCGGACACCCCGGGCATCTGGTCCAACGACCAGGTGCGCGGCTGGAGCAACGTGACCAAAGCGGTACACGGCGCCGGCGGCAAGATCTTCCTGCAACTGTGGCATGTGGGCCGGGTTTCCCACCCGTCCTACCTGAACGGCGAAGCTCCGGTTGCACCGAGCGCCATCCAGCCAAAAGGTCATGTCAGCCTGGTTCGCCCACTGGCCGACTACCCAACGCCACGCGCACTGGAAACCGCTGAAATCGCCGACATCGTCGACGCTTACCGCGTCGGTGCGGAAAACGCCAAGGCTGCCGGTTTTGACGGCGTGGAAATCCACGGCGCCAACGGTTACCTGCTCGACCAATTCCTGCAAAGCAGCACCAACCAGCGCACCGACAATTACGGCGGCTCGCTGGAAAACCGTGCTCGCCTGTTGCTCGAAGTGACCGACGCCGCCATCGAAGTCTGGGGCGCAGGTCGCGTCGGTGTGCACCTGGCACCGCGCGCCGACTCCCACGACATGGGCGACGACAACCTGTCCGAAACCTTCACCTACGTCGCTCGCGAACTGGGTAAACGCGGCATCGCGTTCATTTGCTCCCGCGAGAAAGAAGCTGGCGACAGCCTCGGCCCACAACTGAAAGAAGCCTTCGGCGGCGCATACATTGCCAATGAACGTTTCACCAAGGACAGCGCCAATGCCTGGCTCTCCAGCGGCAAGGCCGATGCGGTCGCCTTCGGCGTACCGTTCATCGCCAACCCGGACCTGCCGGCACGCCTGAAAGCCGATGCGCCATTGAACGAGCCGCGCCCAGAACTGTTCTACGGCAAGGGTCCGGTCGGCTACATCGACTATCCGACGCTGTAAACTCCGTTTAAATAAAGAAGCCCCGGGTAGAAATACCCGGGGCTTCTTTATTGGAAAACGCTCAACTAATGAAACAACATCAACATTGCACCGACACTGACAGCGGGGTTAACTTCAACCACCAACACGACTAACACGTTATCTAACATGGACGCCCCCGCACACAAACTTATTATCACACTGACACTCAGCAACCTCACTGACTCGATAGTCTGACGCAACGACGTCATGCTGGATGACACCCCGTCAGCCTTCCCTTCCAACGTCATGCCACTTAACACACAGCTGATCGTCCTGGAGGGCTGAGCCGTGGCCCGCAAAGCCCCTGAAACCACTTACTTAATCGAAAGGAATCGACATGAACGACATCAAAGACACCAGCAACAACTACGAAGAGCTGCTCTCGTTTTTCAACTACACCTCAATTGGAATGCTTTACAACCTGACGCCGCTTCTATTCAGCGAGGAAAACCAGCAAGCACTGGATGAGTTGATTGGGGTCGCCAAGGTTGAATTGATCAGCCTGTTAGATCAAATTAATTCGGAGCACGCCCAGAACAAACAAATCGAACAGTGGCGAAATCAAAACAAGCGCTCGAACATCACTCGCGTGATAGTCAAACTCATCAATAACTCCCCTCACACGTTTAAAATTGCACAGACCAGCTTGCCACTGCACACATCAGAGCGTGAGTCATTCCTGCTCCCCGCGTACGGCAATACAGCATTCAAATCCGATTTCGCCTATACCTACGCCTATCCTTGGCAAAAAAACAAAATCATGTTCAATCAGTTCGTGGATTTTATCGATCAGAACGTCGGGGTTCGTTTTGATCTCGGCATGATAATGAATACGTCCTTCGGCGTTCTGTCGCCCACACACAGGGCAAGGGTAAAAAACACCGTCACCTCCATTGGCTCATCCAAAATCAATTGCTCAACCCAAATCACGAGCATGGGAGAGAGTGAGCCTTTCAATTTCGAGGTGGAAATCAGGCTGGGCTGAAGCAACGCCCCTTCCGGATTGTTCTCACCTTTTCACATCTACGACACAAAACTCCTACAAAATACGTAGCTTGCTACCTGTCATCCCGAAGCGCGTCCGTATATAAAAGCACCCATTACGACAACGCGGGCGAAGAGTTGATCTTCGCCCGCGTCTATTGACAGAATCGGATCCAATTACGCATCTTGTTTCATTTGCGCAGGCTGGGGCTCAAGCGCAGCATGTCCAGACCCGCGTCGACCCAGCGCGCGGCTTCAGCGTGCAGCTGAAAGCTGTCGGGAGCGAGCAGCCACCCATACAGGATGCCGTCAACATAGGCATGAATGCTGATCGCTGCGCGGGCCGTGTCGAGATTCTCCGGCAACTGGCCTCGTTTCACCGCATTACGCAATGCCAGTTCGATACGCACATTGCACTCCAGACTGACGGTGCGACGCTGCTGGCGCAGATCACACATTTCATCAGTGAATTCGCACTTGTGGAACAGAATCTCATTGATGCGTCGGGTCTTCGGGTCCAGGGCAACTTGATGAAACAAATGAATCAGCAGTTTGCGCATGCATCCCAGCGGATCCTCTTCCTCTGCGCTTTCGCTCGCCCTGGCCATTTCATCCAGCGGTTCATGCAAGCTGTCGAGCATCGCCTGAACCAGATCAGCCTTGTTGCTGAAATGCCAGTAGATGGCCCCACGCGTAACACCGGCCAGGGTCGCAATGTCCGCCAGTGTCGTGCGCGCCACGCCCCTTTCGTAAAAGGCTTTTTCTGCCGCTTCGAGTATCTGGCTGCGAGTTTCTTGAGCTTCCTCTTTGGTGCGACGGACCATGGCAGTAAAACCTCAATCAGGAATGCTTCAGCGATGTCTGTACACCGTCTGAATAAATGTGGGTGCGAGCTCTCTGAGATCTCATCCCCAGCCTACAATTTTCACCTTGCATCGACTTTTGTAACCGGATGGGTACTGAGCCAGGCTATTTACAAACAACCATGAACGTAAGTATATTCCTTAGCAAGCTACTTATCCACCCAGCACAGTTTTTTTACCTTTACACTTTTCTTGTGCGCATGTTGCGCGCCTGACCCGAGGATCTTCATGCAATTCAAGCCAGCTGTTACCGCTCTGGTTACTGCCGTCGCCCTGGCATCGCTGCTCAGCGGATGTAAAAAGGAAGAGGCGCCCCCAGCCCCTCCAACCCCTCAGGTCGGCGTCGTAACCCTTCAACCTCAAGCCTTTACCCTGACATCCGAACTGCCGGGCCGCACAACGGCCTACCGCATCGCGGAAGTTCGCCCACAGGTCAATGGCATCATTCTCAAGCGCCTGTTCAAGGAAGGCGGTGACGTGAAGGAAGGCCAGCAGCTTTACCAGATCGATCCTTCGGTCTATCAGGCCACCCTGAACAGCGCACAAGCCAACCTGCAATCGACCAAGTCGATTTCCGATCGCTACAAGCAACTGGTCAACGAGCAAGCCGTAAGCCGTCAGGAATACGACACTGCCGTGGCCAACCGCCTGCAATCGGAAGCCGCCCTGAAAAGCGCAGAGATCAATGTGCGCTACACCAAGGTTTACGCACCGATTTCCGGTCGCATCGGCCGCTCTTCGGTCACCGAAGGCGCACTGGTCAACAATGGCCAGGCCGACGCCATGGCCGTGATCCAGCAACTGGACCCGATCTACGTCGACGTTACCCAGTCTTCGGTCGAACTGCTGGAGCTGCGCCGCGAACTGGAAAGCGGTCGTCTGCAAAAGGCCGGCGAGAATGCCGCCATGGTCAAGCTGACCCTCGAAGACGGCAGCCAGTACAAACAACAGGGCAAGCTCGAGTTCTCCGAAGTGTCGGTTGACCAGACCACCGGTTCCGTGACCTTGCGCGCAGTGTTCCCGAACCCTGATCACACCTTGCTGCCGGGCATGTTCGTTCACGCTCAGCTGCAAGCCGGGGTGAACGCTGCCGCGATTCTCGCACCGCAACAGGGCGTGACCCGTGACCTCAAGGGAACGCCAACTGCTCTGGTGGTCGGTCCGGACAACAAGGTCGAGCTGCGTCAGCTCAAGGCCAGCCGTACGGTCGGCAGCCAATGGCTGATTGAAGATGGCCTCAAGGCCGGCGACCGCCTGATCACTGAAGGACTGCAATTCGTCAAACCTGGCGTCGTAGTCAAGCCCACTGAAGCGACTAACGTTGGCGCAAAGAACCCAGCCCCCGCACAGGCAGCTAACACTGCCACTGGCGGTAAAGGGGAGTAAACCATGTCGAAATTTTTTATCGACCGTCCGATTTTCGCCTGGGTAATTGCCCTGGTGATCATGTTGGTCGGGGCTCTATCGATCCTCAAGTTGCCGATCAACCAATACCCGAGCATCGCCCCGCCGGCGATCGCCATTTCCGTCACCTACCCAGGTGCTTCTGCACAAACCGTGCAGGACACCGTGGTGCAGGTGATCGAGCAGCAGCTCAACGGTATCGATAACCTGCGTTATGTGTCCTCGGAAAGTAACTCCGACGGCAGCATGACCATTACCGCGACCTTCGAGCAGGGCACCAACTCCGATACCGCGCAGGTCCAGGTCCAGAACAAACTGAACCTGGCCACCCCGCTGCTGCCACAAGAAGTGCAGCAACAGGGTATCCGCGTGACCAAGGCAGTGAAAAACTTCCTGATGGTCATCGGCGTGGTCTCGCGCGACGGCAGCATGACCAAGGACGACCTGTCCAACTACATCGTTTCCAACATGCAGGACCCGATCTCGCGGACAGCCGGTGTCGGTGACTTCCAGGTGTTTGGTGCCCAGTACGCCATGCGTATCTGGCTCGACCCGGCCAAGTTGAACAACTTCAACCTGACCCCGGTCGATGTCAAAACCGCCATCGCCGCGCAGAACGTCCAGGTTTCCTCCGGTCAACTCGGTGGCTTGCCCGCCCTGCCTGGCCAGCAACTGAACGCCACGATCATCGGCAAGACCCGCTTGCAGACGGCCGAGCAGTTCAAGGAAATCCTGCTGCGGGTCAACAAGGACGGCTCGCAGGTTCGCCTGTCTGACGTTGCCGATGTCGGCCTCGGTGGCGAAAACTACAGCATCAGCGCCCAGTTCAACGGCAGCCCGGCTTCCGGTCTGGCAGTGAAGCTGGCCAACGGCGCCAACGCCCTCGACACCGCCAAGGCCCTGCGCAAGACCATCGACAACCTCAAGCCATTCTTCCCGGAAGGGATGGAAGTGGTGTTCCCATACGACACCACTCCGGTGGTGACCGAGTCGATCAAGGGTGTGGTTGAAACCCTGGTCGAAGCGATCGTGCTGGTGTTCCTGGTGATGTTCCTGTTCCTGCAAAACTTCCGCGCCACGGTCATCACCACCATGACCGTACCGGTGGTGTTGCTGGGTACCTTCGGGATCCTCGCGGCGTTCGGCTTCAGCATCAACACCCTGACCATGTTCGGTATGGTGCTCGCCATCGGCTTGCTGGTGGACGATGCCATCGTCGTGGTGGAAAACGTCGAACGGGTGATGAGCGAAGAAGGACTCTCACCCAAGGAAGCCACCAAGAAATCCATGGGCCAGATCCAGGGCGCACTGGTCGGTATCGCACTGGTTCTGTCGGCGGTACTGCTGCCGATGGCGTTCTTCAGCGGTTCGACCGGGGTGATCTACAAACAGTTCTCGATCACCATCGTTTCGGCCATGGCCCTTTCGGTATTGGTTGCCCTGATCTTCACCCCGGCGCTCTGCGCCACCATGCTCAAGGCGATTCCGAAAGGCGAGCACGGCACTCCGAAACGCGGCTTCTTCGGCTGGTTCAACCGCAACTTCGACCGTAGCGTAAGAAGCTACGAGCGCGGTGTCGGCAACATGCTCAAGCACAAAGCGCCGTACTTGCTGGCCTACATCATCATCGTGGTCGGCATGATCTGGCTGTTCACCCGCATTCCAACGGCGTTCCTGCCGGAAGAAGACCAGGGTGTACTCTTTGCCCAGGTCCAGACCCCGGCCGGCTCTACCTCCCAGCGCACCCAAGTGGTCGTGGACGAGATGCGTGAATTCCTGCTGCGTCCTGGCAAGGACGGTGGTGAAGGCGATGCGGTGAACTCGGTGTTTACCGTGACCGGCTTCAACTTCGCCGGCCGTGGCCAAAGTTCGGGCATGGCGTTCATCATGCTCAGGCCATGGGCCGAGCGGAACGCCGACAACAGCGTGTTCAAGGTTGCGGCCCGTGCCCAACAGCACTTCTTCACCTTCCGCGACGCCATGGTGTTCGCCTTCGCGCCACCGGCGGTACTGGAGTTGGGTAACGCCACCGGTTTCGACGTGTTCCTGCAGGATCGCGCCGGCATCGGTCACGACAAGTTGATGGCTGCCCGTAACCAGTTCCTCGGTATGGCGGCGCAGAGCAAGGTGCTGTCGCAGGTCCGTCCGAACGGTCTGAACGACGAACCGCAATACCAGCTGGAAATCGACGATGAAAAGGCCAGTGCCTTGGGCATCACGATGACCGACATCAACAACACGCTGTCGATCGCGCTGGGCAGTAGCTACGTCAACGACTTCATCGACCGTGGTCGAGTGAAAAAGGTTTACGTACAAGGCCAGCCGGGTGCTCGCATGAGCCCTGAAGACCTGAAGAAATGGTATGTACGCAACAGCCAGGGCGCCATGGTTCCGTTCTCCGCGTTCGCCAAGGGCGAGTGGATCTACGGCTCGCCGAAGCTGGCGCGTTACAACGGCGTAGAAGCGGTGGAAATCCTCGGTTCCCCGGCACCTGGCTACAGCACCGGTGAAGCCATGGCCGAAGTCGAAGCCCTGGCCCAGAAACTGCCGGCAGGCGTGGGTATTTCCTGGACCGGCCTGTCGTATGAGGAACGTCTGTCCGGCTCGCAAGCTCCGGCGCTGTACGCCTTGTCGTTGCTGATGGTCTTCCTCTGTCTGGCGGCTCTGTACGAAAGCTGGTCGATTCCGATTGCGGTGATGCTGGTTGTACCGCTGGGGATCATCGGTGCCCTGCTCGCCACCAGCCTGCGCGGTCTGTCCAACGACGTGTATTTCCAGGTGGGCCTGTTGACAACCATCGGTCTGGCGGCGAAAAACGCCATTCTGATTGTCGAATTTGCCAAGGAACTGCATGAACAAGGGCGCAGCCTGAGTGACGCAGCCATCGAAGCGTGCCGGATGCGTTTGCGACCGATCATCATGACCTCGCTGGCGTTCGTCCTCGGTGTGGTACCGCTGGCCATTTCCACCGGCGCAGGCTCGGGTAGCCAGCATGCGATCGGTACCGGGGTTATCGGCGGTATGCTGACGGCCACCGTACTGGCGATCTTCTGGGTCCCACTGTTCTTTGTCACTGTGTCGTCGATGGGTCAACGCAAAACTGCGGATCAGGATGACGTCGCTATAGAAACTTCTAAAGAGGCTGGCCAATGAGCAAGTCGCTACTCTCCCTAGCCATCGCCGCGTTCGTGCTCGGTGGCTGCTCGCTGATACCGGATTATCAGCAGCCTGCCGCACCGATTGCATCGCAATACCCACAAGGTCCGGCGTACTCGCCGGCCCAGGCCGCGAACCAGGCTGCCGCCGAACAAGGCTGGAAGCAGTTTTTCCGTGACCCGGCGCTGCAGCAGCTGATCCAGACCGCTCTGGAAAACAACCGCGACCTGCGTGTCGCGGCGCTGAACATCGACGCCTTTGCGGCCCAATACCGCATTTCGCGCGCCGACCTGTTCCCGGCCGTCTCGGCGACCGGCACCGGCAGCCGTCAGCGGATTCCGGCGCGTGCCTCGCAGACTGGTAAAGAGAGCATCAGTGCCAGCTACTCGGCCACCGTGGGCGTCAGCGCCTATGAACTCGACCTGTTCGGTCGGGTTCGCAGCCTGAACGAACAAGCGCTGCAAAACTACTTCGCCACTGAAGAGGCACGCCGCAGCACCCAGATCAGCCTGGTGGCCAGCGTGGCCAACGCTTACCTGACCTGGCAGGCCGACAAGGAACAGCTGAAACTGTCTCAGGACACCCTCGCCACCTTCGAAGAAAGCTACCGGCTCACCTCCCGTAGTAACGAAGTCGGCGTGGCGTCGGCGCTGGACCTGAGCCAGTCGCGTACGGCCGTGGAGACCGCCCGGGTCCAGCAGGCGAAATTCACTCGCCTGGTGGCCCAGGACGAAAACAGCCTGGCGCTGCTGTTGGGCACCGGTGTACCGGCCAATCTGGCCGCGGGCCAGCCGCTGTCCGATGACCTGCTCAGCGAAGTACCGGCCGGTCTGCCGTCCGACCTGCTGCAACGTCGCCCGGACATCCTTGAAGCCGAACACAAGCTCAAGGCTGCCAACGCCAACATCGGCGCGGCGCGCGCAGCGTTCTTCCCGAGCATCAGCCTGACCGCCAATGCCGGCACCCTGAGCCCGGATCTGTCCGGTCTGTTCAAGGGTGGTTCGGGGACCTGGCTGTTCCAGCCACAAATCAACCTGCCGATCTTCAATGCCGGTAGCCTGAGCGCCAGCCTGGATTACTCGAAAATCCAGAAAGACATCACGATCGCGCAGTACGAGAAGTCGATCCAGACCGCCTTCCAGGAAGTCTCCGACGGCCTCGCCGCACGCCTGACCTTCAACGAACAGTTGCAGGCCCAGCGTGATCTGGTGGCCGCCAACCAGAACTACTACCGCCTGGCCGAACGTCGCTACCGCATCGGTGTCGACAGCAACCTGACCTTCCTAGACGCCCAGCGTCAGTTGTTCACTGCGCAGCAATCGTTGATCACCGACCGTCTGTCGCAACTGATCAGCGAAGTGAATCTGTACAAGGCTCTCGGTGGTGGCTGGAACGCACAAACCGCGAAGAACGAGCCGGTGAAAGAAGAAGCACCGAAGCTGAAGATGTTCTGATAACACTCGTAAAAACGAAGCCCACCATTTGGTGGGCTTTTTTGTGGGCTGTGTCCCGCGTAGGAGCCTGCGCCTATGTCGGTTCAGGTGGATCAAGGTAATCCAGCGCCCGATTCACCGCCAACTCGGCCAGCGAGATCATCTGCTGGATCGCCAGTGCGGTATTGCGTTTGGGGCCTTCGAGGTCGAACGCCAGATCGCTGGCCATGACATTGACCGAGGCGAGGGTTTCGCAGGCGTGGGCCAATAGGGTTTCAGAGTCGACGTCGGGGGCGATGACGAAAATGCAGCCGGGGCGTCGGTCGGCTAACAACTGCTTGGTTTCGGGCAGCACCAGGTAATGGTCGAGCGCGCGGTGTGCGGCGGCGTGGAGTTCTTTTGAGTCGAGGGAGGCGTAGGGGGAAACCGGATCGGTTTCGGGGGGATTCGGTGTGGCTTTGAACATGATGAAACTCCAAATGTAAGTAGAGGAGCCATCACCCTCGCTACCAAACGAAGGGTGGTGGCCATACGCGGGTTGGTAGACCGGACACTTGGAAACCGGCGCGCCCGAGGGCGCCCTGCGCATGGCCACCATAAAAGCGAATGCCGACAAAAAGCACCTGCATAAGGTGACGCTGTGCGCCGTGTGTCCGGGCTACCAAACCCGATCGCTGATAATCAGCGACACGGAAACGATAGAGGCGTGGACCAAAGCGCACAAGCCGGCGGATTCTGGCGCAGGTGTAGGCCGTGACGCAAGGCGCTGTAGCCTCTGATGGACACTGCGTGACCAAGCTTAAACACCCGTCGTAGCAGCTGCCGAGCCCGCGAGGCTGCGTTAGAGGCGGGCCGCGTTCGGACACAGTCCTCGCAAATCCTGCGTACGCGGTTTACCTGACAGAACGTGTTGCCTGATTTTACGACCGCTCTGCGGCCGAACGCAGCCTCGCGGGCTCGGCAGCTGCTACGAATCGCGTTACGGCTTAATTGAGCGGCATTAGCCTTGATCACCGGTTTTAGAAATGACAGAACACCTCAACCTCCAACGCCATTGACCAGAAACACCGGTTCTTCCAGATAGTGGAGCCCCAGCCGGTTTTCGAACACTTCATCGCGTAATGCCGCCGTGGTGAAACAGCCCAGCCCAAGGGCCGTGGCCACCAGTGAAAAGGTCTGACTCAGATGCCCGGCATCCATCAATGCCACCCGCAGTGCTCGGCTGAACTCGTACTTCCAGGCCATTCGCTCGACCCGTGCCGTGGACACAAACACTGCCGCTGCATCCTTGATCCACGGCTGCTCGCCACAGGCGTCGCTGATCCAGACTCGCGGGTCTTCCCGTGACAGCAGCTCGAGCCCGTGACGGCGAACCGAATAGTGGTAAAGACCGCGTTCGAAGCCTTGCACATTCATCAGCACCGCATACACCTCGGTGCCCTGCAGCGAACCGCCGGCCGGTGAGGTTTTCTTCAGGAAATAATCCCCCATGCGGTTCTGTTCCATGACCGTCGCGCCCCACGTGTAGTAGAGCAACAGGGACAATTGCTGCGCGCTCAACGGCCGGTCGCTGAAGGTGCGCGACGTGCGGCGCTCGCACAGCGAATCGAGCAATGTCGATTGGGCGATCGCGCCGGAAGGCGCCAGCAGCGGGTTTTCCAGGGCAACGAAAGGATGGGAGAAATAATCCTTGAACGCCGACGGCTGACGTCGCGCCAAGGCCTTTTGCTCAAGCTGCGCTTCCAGATCGCTGACGCTGATGTAGGGCGTGTGCGACCCAGTCCGAGTGCTCAGGTAAAACTCCAGCGCCGCGTCCCAGTGGGTCCAAAGGCTGGCCGGCTGGCTACGCTCAACGCAAGCGCCAGTGTCAGATGGCGTCTCGACCGGTTGCAGGACACCCTGGCTGATCAGTTGCCGCAGAAACGCCAGGTTGTCGTCCTGCTCGGGACTCTGCAAAACACCCGGCAGCAACAAGGCACTGCCCAATGTCTGGGGAGTCAGGAAGTGGCGCAGCAACGGCAGAAACATCACACCGAATTCCAGACTCAGGTCGCACTGCCGATCGCGGATAAAAAACGACGCCGAGCCGACGCTGAGCCAGGTGCTTTCCCTGAGTTTGAGCAGGGTTTGTGCACCCTGCTCGAGTTGCGTTTGCGGCGCCTGCCGGGCACACCCCTGCCAGAACAAGGCTTTGGGGCGAAGGGACTTGATGGCCGTGATCAAGGTCAACAATTCTGCATCATCGGTTTTGCGGGAAATATCCCACTCAAGGGTGATCGCTTTCACCGGCGATGAATCAAACAAGTGACGCAAGATGTCCCAATCTCGCCGCGGATGGCCGGTATGTATTTCAATCAGCCGGTCCAGCGGTAACGAACGCAAGTAGCTGTTCAGGTCATAACCCAGGGTTCTGGCGGTCGCGATCGCGCTGTCGAGGTCCAGCAGAAATCCCGAGCCACTGCGTTCCACCACCCGAGAGATGAACCCGCCTTCAGATTGTTCTTGTGTATCCTGCAACGAAAACAACCGCGGCGCGTTTTCCAGTACCAGCAGCGTTGCCGTGAGGTCACGCAATTCAATGGCGTTGGCCACCACCGTGTCAGCTACCTCTTGGGCCAGGGTCGGCAAAATGAAATGCTGAGTGTCGCCTCCGTGAAACCGCGACCAGGAAATATGCTCGGCCAACCAGGGCGAGCGGGTTTTCTCGCACAGCCGCCGAGTCATTTTCAGAAACTCGCGGTCCATCGCGATGCCCACACTGCCCAGGGACAAACTGGAAGAATGCAGCAGGCTCGGTACTTGCGCACCGAGCTCAAGCAGACGCGGTTCCAGAATGCAGTGTGTCGGCTGAAACTCGACGTAATCGAAATGCGGCAAGCCCTCGGCGAGAATCCGTTCGACGGTCGGGTCGAGCCCCTCCTCCGATAACTCATCCTGAGGCGTGTGCCGTGGCAAATGGTATTCCAGCCCGACGCCGGCCTCCGGAAATTGCGAAGCATCAAACATCGCCATGTCCGCCTCCCTGGCGTCAACCGGTCAGGCCCAGCATGCGTTTAGCCCCCGCCGCAGCGCCCGATATCGCCAACAACGCGGCGTGTTGAGTTTCCAGCGCCCTGACTTCTTTGATCAGGTTTTCCAGCAGTTGGCGGCCCTGAGGGGTGAAATCCGTGCACGCTTCGAAATCCGGTAACGCCTTGATCAAGCCTTGCAGGATGAACACCAGGCGTTTTTGTGCCCGCTGCAGTTCATGAGACGAGCGCGAACGAACCCGCTCCAGGTATTTGACCAACGCGACGTACACGAAAAACGCATGAAAATAACCATAGAGATCACGCTTCTGCCCCGACCACGGCAAGGTGAACAATGCCTCCCGCGAGGTCTCATCCCTGACGACCGGGCACACTTCGACAATGTTGTAGAGCAACTGATGAGTGGCCTCATGCACCAGCGACTCTTCCAGGTCGAGAATCGAATCATCCCGGTTCGAGATGAGGATGATCCCGGTGAAGCGCGAAGCCGAGCAGCTTCGAAATGAACCATCGGGCAAATAACATATGGACTTGACCAGTTTTCTAAACTGCTCGCGACAGGCGGGCCACGAGTGTTCTATCCGCAACAGCGCGATATTCACCACATCGCAAAAGAAACTCACGGAATGACCATGACGTTCCAATTGTTTACGGGTTGCTTCATCTTCTGGGAACTCATAACTGGGCGGTGCCACTCTCATCACCAACGGATCAACATTAAAACGATACACCGGCGGGCAATAATCATTCATGTGAACACTGTCGTTCTTTTTCACCCGCGCCAGCATCAGTGGGAACTCGATCAACATGCGCTCTAACTCATCGGTATTCGCCGCCTTTTTCGTGATAACCAGGTTGGCATAATGAGCCGTCAATACACTCCACACTTGAAACAGCGGATCATTAATAATCACGCGCTGCTCGCGGGTCGGCGGCACAATAAGATTGAATGCCTGCTCGAAAAACTCCGCCAACTGCGGAGCATTGGGAAACAGTTGAAAAAGTTCGGTGTACAGCGCCACAAAACTTGTGTAGCGATTTCGACTGACACGTTCCAGCAATACGTCAAATCGTGAAGGATCCGTGTCCGGCAGGAATGTCGTGCCCTGAAACAACTCGTCATCGGATAGCTCACGCAGACCACTGTTCCCGATTTCCATTTTTCAACCTTCCCTTAGGTAGGCGGCAACGGCTTCGCCATCGTCAGACTGGCGATGCCATACCCTGATTGTTCATAAAGACGACGCGCCGCATCGTTGCGACCAAAGACGTGCAGTCGCACTTCTTCGCATCCCGCCTGGCGTGCCCATGACTCGAGGGCCAACAGTGATTGTTTCGCATAACCCTGGCGGCGCTCTCCAGGGTCAATGTAGATATCCAGGATGAAGGCACTCTTGCCGGCACCGGTGTGTCGCTCGGCGACCCACAACTCGCCAATACGACGCTCCTGATCCTTGATCACCCAGAGTTGGTTTTTTTCAGTCAGTCGCCCTTGCGGCAACAACTGCTCGAAGACACTGCGTGCCCTTTGCGAGGCCTCCTCATGGGCCCACTCACCCGAGACGACCATACCGTCACCATATTCAGCAACGGCTCTTTCGGCGAACGTTGCAAAGTCCGCGTTATCCATTGGAGCCAAGGTGACAGGCATGAGTCATTCACTCCGCGCTCGACCGCTGTGCCTCATGACACTTCATAAAGCCATTCGGCGTACCTGCGTGAAAGACCCACCTTTCGGGGTACGCCAAATGGCATCACCGGCCGTTAATCCATGCGCGCTTGCTGTTGCTGGGTATCAAATATGGCACGCGTCCCCAGATTATTTCGAATACCGGCAGAGGCAGCCGACAGTTTTGCAGCATCAATGCCTTTAACCGCCGCAATTTCATCAGCACTTAGATGCACACCAATATTTTTAGCTGCCGAGGCAGGATCATTGTGAAGTGCATCGGCAAACCCCGGATCCAGCACCGCACGTCCAACAACCGTGGCCAAGGTTTGCTGATTGACTTTATTGCTCATGGTACTTCTCCTTGTTATTTCGGCACGACGAAAAATGCACCCCTGACGAAGCATGTAACTTTCCCTCGCCCGTCCTGGGGACTTTGAATATAGCAAGACCACTGCTCTTTTCCAGCCATCCCCACGGCTCCCTTTAAACCGTTTCACGATAATCGATAACACCGTTTCTTAAGGTTAACTGGCGATTATCGATAGTCGTTTAATGACAACAAGAACTGTAGGAAAGCGCTTACAACCAAAGTAATAGGCCCTTCTATTTAATAGCCACTGGACAGCAATGCGTCATTAATAGAACACACAGGCAGACACCCATTATTGCCCCGAATAACTATGGGATTTAATTAACAATGCTTCATACCGCTGGTGATCCGACAGGCGTCGATTTGTGTTCGATTATCGCCCAAAACCCGGTACGCCCGATTGAATCCCGCCCTTGATCCCCCGCACCATTCCCCCACCTACAAGAACCAATAACAACAGGTCCGGCACCATGACTGCACACCCTACCCGCTCCGGCTGATCTCTCCCGTTCGTTGACCCGAATTCGAATTTTTGTCTGCAACCCCTTGGTTGCGGCTGCGTCCTGCTTCATCCCTAACAATTAGAGAGACCCGACTTCATGAAGCCTTCCTCCTGTGCAAAACAGCTTTTTCCGACTCTATTGACCACCGCACTGGTCAGCGCAGCCCTCCCGGCGCTAGCCGAAGAGTCAGGCTTTCTAGACGGCGCCCAGGCCAACCTGAACCTGCGCAACTTCTACTTCAACCGCAATTTCACCAACCCGACCAAGGCGCAAGGAACAGCGGCAGAATGGACGCAAAGCTTCATCCTCGATGCCAAATCCGGGTTCACCCAGGGCACCGTCGGTTTCGGCATGGACGTATTGGGCCTGTACTCGGTGAAGCTCGATGGCGGACGCGGCACCGGCGGGACGCAGCTGCTGCCGCTGGACCACGATGGTCGCCCCGCCGATAACTTCGGACGTCTGGGCGTGGCGTTCAAGGCGAAGCTTTCCAAGACCGAGTTGAAAGTCGGTGAGTGGATGCCGGTGTTGCCGATCCTGCGTTCGGACGATGGGCGTTCGTTGCCGCAAACGTTTCGCGGTGGCCAGATCACCTCGAAGGAAATCGACGGCCTGACGCTCTACGGCGGTCAGATGCGCGCTAACAGCCCGCGTGACGACAGCAGCATGAGTGACATGTCGATGACCGGCAAACCCGCCTTCACCTCCGACCGTTTCAACTTTGAAGGCGCCGAATACAGCTTCAACGACAAGCGCACGCAAATCGGGGTGTGGAATGCCCAGCTCAAGGACATCTACAGCCAGCAATTTATCAACCTGGTCCACACCCAGCCACTGGGCGACTGGACGCTGGGCGCCAACCTTGGCTTCTTCTATGGCAAGGAAGATGGCAGCGCACGGGCCGGCGACCTCGATAACAAAACCTGGTCCGGGCTGTTCTCGGCCAAATATGGCGGCAACACCTTCTATGTCGGCTTGCAGAAACTCACCGGCGACAATGCCTGGATGCGGGTCAATGGCACCAGCGGCGGGACGCTGGCCAACGACAGTTACAACTCGAGCTACGACAACGCCCGGGAGAAATCCTGGCAACTGCGCCACGACTACAACTTCGCTGCCCTCGGCATTCCCGGTCTGACCCTGATGAACCGCTACATCAGCGGTTCTAATGTGCACACCGGGACCGTCACCGACGGCAAGGAATGGGGCCGCGAGAGCGAAATCGGCTACACCGTGCAAAGTGGCAGCCTGAAAAACCTCAACGTCAGGTGGCGCAACTCGACCATGCGTCGGGACTACAGCAACAACGAGTTCGACGAAAACCGCCTGATCGTCAGCTATCCGATCAGCCTGCTCTAAAGCGATAAAAATACCGCGAGGACATGAACCGTTCAGCACCGTTATGCTCCTATGGAGACTTCCATGGGAGCGACGGTTGGCGGCGTGGTGAATAACCGCGCACCGACAGTCTGCATTCGTCCTGATCTGTCGTAGGCCAAAGCAAACACATGAAACTGATCGCTGCTGTCTTATCCGTCCTTGCCGTAACGGTCGGCCTCAGCGGCTGTATCGGCCCGCCGATCGAACTGACCCCGAAGACCGAGCAGATTCTGCGCTCGACCCCGCCGATCCGCTTTTTGCTGACCTTTGACGACGGTCCAAGCGCGTCCAGCTTTTTCAATCCGACCAGTGCCGTTCTCGACGTGCTTGCCAACAACCCGATTGAGCCGGGTATCAAGGCCGTGTTCTTCGTGCAGACACAAGCCCCCCGGGCCGGTGGCAGTGAACTGGGCAAAAAAATCATGCAGCGTGAACATGCCGAGGGCCAGACCCTGGGCTTCCACACCGCCACGCAGTGGCATACCAATCACCGCTCGCTCTCCCCGGAAGAACTCGAGCAGTCGCTCACCCAAGGCTCTGCGGACATTACGGCGATCACCGGCAGCGCGCCGGTACTGTTACGGCCGCCGTTCTGGAATTACGACAAACGCACCTTCGCCGCGTATCAACAACATGGCTTGCATGTACTGCTGACCGACCTGAGCGCCAATGACGGCAAGATATGGGGCTTCAATGGCAGCCCGCGCCGACGCTCCAACATGCTCAGGCAAATGTCCGAGGTGCGCGAACGGATTGCGGCCGGCGAACTGCCGACGGTCGACGGTGTTATTCCAGTGGTGGTGACGTTTCACGACCTCAATCGCTACACGTCCTGGCATATGGGGGAGTATCTACAGATTCTGCTCGACAGCGCCCGCGAGACCGGTGTGACAACCGCCGCCAAACCGTTTTACGACGACCAGGCAGCCGTGCAACGCGCCGCCATGGCCCGCACGGTGCGCGATGCCAACCAACCGGTGCATTTACCTGGCGTGTGGAGCTGGTTCTGGGACAGCAACTCTCATTGAGGCACACCTTCGCTGAAGTGTTGTGGCCCTGACAGTCGTGTCAGGGCCTGAGGTCGTGACTACTCGCGCGATTCGACGCCCAACTCATCCCACACCGACTCGGCCAGGTGGAAAGTCGCATTGGCCGCCGGGATGCCGCAGTAGATCGCGCTCTGCATCAGCACTTCCTTGATCTCGGCGCGGGTGACGCCATTGTTCGCCGCGCTACGCAGGTGCAGTTTCAGCTCTTCGTTGCGGTTCATACCGATCAGCATGGCGATGGTGATCAGGCTGCGGGTGTGGCGTGGCAAGCCTGGGCGGGTCCAGATGTCACCCCAGGCGTGGCGGGTGATCATGTCCTGAAACTCCGAATTGAACTCGGTCAGGGTCGCCAGGCTGCGATCGACATGAGCATCGCCGAGCACCGCGCGACGCACTTGCATGCCGTCGGCGTAACGTTGTTTCTCGTCCACAAATCACTCCTCAGATAGACTTTTCAGCCAACAAAAAACTCAGCACCCGGTCACTGAACGCGCTGCCGGCCTGAACGTTGGACAAATGGGCGGCGTAGAACTCGGCGTATTCGGCGCCTCTCACCCGCTCTTGAATGAAGCGCCCGCCAGAAGGTGGCGTGACCGCGTCTTCGGTGCCGGCGATGACCAGGGTCGGTACCGTGATCGATGCCAGTTGCTCGCGGAAATCGGCATCGCGCACTGCCGCGCAATTGGCGGCATAACCTTGCGGTGAAGTGGCGGCGAGCATGTCGGTGATCTGCTTCGCCACCGCCGGATTGGCTTGGGCAAAGTCCGGGGTAAACCAACGGGCAATCGATGCATCGCGCAGTGCGACCATCGCTGCCGGACCGTCGCGCAGCACGGTTTCGATCCGCGGGTTCCACACAGAAGGATCACCGATCTTTGCCGCGGTATTGCACACCACCAGTTTGTTCAGACGCTCGCCGGCATTGATCCCCAGCCACTGACCGATCAACCCGCCCATGGACAGACCGCAAAAATGAGCGCGCTCGATGTTCAGGGCATCCAGCAGCGCCAGCACGTCACGGCCCAACTGCTCGATGCTGTAAGGCCCCGGCGTCACCAGCGAACGACCATGACCGCGAGTGTCGAAACGCAGCACCCGAAAGTGTTGGGTGAACGCCGGAATCTGCGCGTCCCACATGTGCAGGTCGGTACCCAGCGAGTTGGACAGCACCAGCACCGGGGCGTGTTCCGGACCGTCGAGTTGGTAGTTCAGTTCGCCGTCGGCGAGTTGTACGAATCCCACAGAAATTCTCCTTCAGGCAGTCAGGGCAACGTGTTCGGCCAGCGCACGCTCAACCCAGGTTTGAGCCTGACCAAGGTAGTGCGCAGGGTTCATCAATTGATCGAGTTCAGCGCTCGAGAGCTCGGCAGTCACCTGTGGCTCATCACCGAGCACCGCACGTAAATGTCGCTGCTCGGCCACCGCGCGTTTGCAGCACAGTTCCAGCAGATGGTGGGCTTTATCGCGACCGATCCGTTGGGCGAGGACGATGCTCACGGCTTCGGCCAGCACCAGGCCTTGGGTCAAGTCGAGGTTCTGCGCCATGCGCTCGGCGTCGACCTCCAGCCCTTCTGTTATCAACAGCGCTTGCTGCAAGGCACCGGACACCAGGCAGCAGATTTCCGGCAAGGTTTCCCACTCGGCATGCCACAACCCGAGGCTGCGTTCGTGCTCTTGCGGCATGGCGCTGAACAGGGTCGACAGCAATCCGGGAACACGCGTCGCAGCACCGATCAGCACCGCCGCGCCCACCGGGTTGCGTTTGTGCGGCATGGTCGAGGAGCCACCCTTGCCCGGCGCCGAGGGTTCGAAGACTTCCGCCGCCTCGGTCTGCATCAGCAGGCTGATGTCACGGCCGAGTTTGCCGAGGCTGCCGGCGATCAGGCCCAGCGCTGCGCCAAACTCCACCAGCCGGTCGCGCTGGGTGTGCCAAGGTTGTTCCGGCAATGTGAGTTGCAGCTCCTGCGCCAGCGCTTCGGCAATCGGCATGGCCTGCTCGCCGAGGGCTGCGAGGGTTCCGCTGGCACCACCAAATTGCAGCACCAGCAGGCGCGGCTTGAGTGCGTGCAGACGTTGCCGACTGCGCGTCACCGCCCCCAGCCAACCGGCGACTTTCATCCCCAGCGTGACCGGCGTCGCATGTTGCAGCCAGGTACGTCCGGCCAGTGGCGTGAGCACATGGCGCCGAGCCTGGATCGCCAACGCTTCGCCGAGTCGCGCCAGATCGCTGTCGATCAACTGCAGTGCCTGGCGCACTTGCAGCACCAGCCCGGTGTCCATCACATCCTGGCTGGTTGCGCCCAGATGCACGTAACGTTCGGCGTCCTGATCATGCGCAGCGATTTGCTTGCCCAACGCCTTGACCAACGGAATCGCCGAGTTACCGGCAATCGCAATAGCCTCGCCAAGGGCCGCAAAGTCGTAGTGCTCGGCCCGGCAAGCCGCCTCGATCGGTGCAACGGCAGATGCCGGAATCAGCCCGACCCGCGCCTCGGCCCGGGCCAATGCAGCTTCAAAATCGAGCATGGCCTGAACCCGGCCCTGATCACTGAACACCTCACGCATATTTCGAGCCGTGAAATAGGCATCGAACAATTGATTGCCCGGTCGTTGCATAGGGGATTCCTTACGCGGCGCGCGCCCGCTTCAGGCGCGCGCCGACAAGTCAAAGTTCGTTTTCCAGGTACGCTGCCTGCCTCGGCAAACGCAGGCTGAACAGGAAGGCGATCGCCATCATCGCCGTCACGTACCAGTAGAAGGAGTTTTCGATACCCACCGATTTCAGGCTCAAGGCCACGTACTCGGCCGAACCGCCGAAGATCGCATTGGCCACCGCGTAGGCCAGGCCCACCCCCAGCGCACGGACTTGCGGCGGGAACATTTCGGCTTTCACCAGACCGCTGATCGAGGTGTAGAAACTGACGATGGCCAACGCCACGGTGATCAACCCAAACGCCAGGAACGGATTGGTCACTGACTTAAGGGTCAGCAGGATCGGCACGGTGAACAGTGTCCCCAGCGCACCAAACCAAAGCATCGAGTTGCGCCGGCCGATCTTGTCGGCGAGCGTGCCGAACAACGGCTGCATGCACATATAAAGGAACAGTGCGCCGGTCATGATGTAACTGGCGGTCTTGGCGGGCATCCCGGCGGTGTTCACCAGGTACTTCTGCATATAGGTGGTGAAGGTGTAGAAAATCAGCGAACCACCAGCGGTGAAGCCGAGCACGGTAATAAAGGCGGCGGTGTTGTTCCTGAACAACGCGGCCATGCTGCCGGCATCCTTGTCTTCGCGCATTTCCTTGCTGGTGGTTTCTTTCAGCGAACGACGCAGGAACAGCGAAATCAATGCAGCAGCAGCACCGACCACGAACGGAATCCGCCAGCCCCAGGCACGCAGGTCGTCCTCAGTCAGGAACTGTTGCAGGATCACCACCAAGGACACTGCCAACAGTTGGCCGCCGATCAAGGTCACGTACTGGAACGAGGCGAAGAAACCGCGCTGGCCCTTGAGCGCGACTTCACTCATGTAGGTCGCGGTGGTGCCATATTCACCGCCTACCGACACGCCCTGGATCAGGCGAGCCACCAGCAGCAGGAGCGGTGCCCAGACACCGATGTCCTTGTAGGTCGGCAGGCAGGCGATCAGCAATGAGCCGGCGCACATCATCAGCACCGAAATCATCATGGAATTCTTGCGCCCGTGCTTGTCGGCCACCCGGCCAAACAGCCAGCCGCCAATGGGACGCATCAAAAACCCTGCGGCGAACACTCCGGCGGTGTTAACCAGTTGCACCGTGGGGTTGTCGGAGGGGAAAAACGCCGGGGCAAAATAGATTGCGCAGAAGGCGTAAACATAGAAGTCGAACCACTCGACCAGGTTGCCGGAAGACGCCCCGACAATTGCAAAGATCCTTTTGCCACGCTCTTCAGCGGTATAGAGACTGGTTATTGTTGTCATGGTTTTTCACTCGATGGGGACAGAGAGAGTCTAGACATACTTTGCAACAGCCCCGCTCCACAGAACAAACCCGAACACTGCGATAAACCTGTGGCGAGGGAGCTTGCTCCCGCTCGGTCGCGAAGCGGCCGTAAATCCGGCTGACCAGTTCTATATGAAAAACTGCACAGCCAGGTTTTGGGTCTGCTACGCAGACCAACGGGGGCAAGCCCCCTCGCCACAGCAAGCGCCCTCGCCACAAAAGTGCGGTGAACTCAATAATCGAAAAACACCGTCTCGGCATCGGTGCCCTGCAGGATCACGTTCCACTGCAACGCGCCCGTCCCATTGGCTTTCGCCATCAAGGTCGTGCGGCGCTCTTCTGGCACGCAAGCCAGCAGCGGGTCGCTGGCGTTGGCCGGTTCACCGTCAAAATAGATTCGCGTCAGCAAGTGTTTGACCAGGCCACGGGAAAACACCAGCACCACCAGGTGCGGCGCCTGTGTGCTGCCCTTGAGCCCCTGCACAGTTCCCGGTTTGATGGTGGTGAAACGGAATCGCCCTTCTGCGTCCACCGGCACTCGGCCAAACCCTTCGAAGTTCGGGTCCAGCGGTTTGTCCTGCTCGTCTTCTGGATGGTCATACTTGCCGGCGGCATTGGCCTGCCAGACTTCCAGCATCGCGTCGTTGACGAAATCGCCGTTGCCATCGACCACTTGCCCGGTGATCGTCACACGCTCGCCGAGGGTTTGTTCAACGGTCAGGTCTTCACGGTTCAACCAGGTCAGACCGATGTGGTAATACGGCCCGACCGTGTGGGACGTCGTCGCGTTCAGCGTCATCTTATTTCTCCATCGGCGTGGCATCGCGGCCGCGCAAAACGATATCCCAGCGATAACCGAGGGCGTAGGACGGGATGGTTTTTTCCAGGTCGAAACTGGCGATCAAGCGCTCTTTGGCGCTGGTATCGGGTACGCAGTTGTAAATCGGGTCGTAGGCCAGCAACGGATCACCGGGGAAGTACATCTGCGTAACCAGGCGCGTCAGAATGCTCGGCCCAAACAGCGAGAAATGGATATGCGCCGGGCGCCAGGCGTTGTGGTGGTTGCCCCACGGGTAAGCGCCAGGCTTGATGGTCTGGAACTGGTACCAGCCATCGGCGTCGGTCACGGTGCGGCCGGTGCCGGTGAAGTTCGGGTCCAGCGGCGCGTCATGCAGGTCGCGGTCATGGTTGTAGCGGCCAGCGGCGTTGGCCTGCCAGATCTCCACTAAAATCCCCGGCACCGGCAGGCCGTTCTCATCCAGCACACGGCCGTGAATGATGATCCGCTCACCCAATGGCGCGCCCTGATGCTGGGCGGTCAGGTCGTTATCCCGTTCTTGCAGAGACTCGGCGCCAATGGTCGGGCCAGTAATTTCCGACAATGAGTGAGGCAAAAACACCAACGGCTTGGACGGCGAACGGCGATTGGTCGATTGATAGGCCGGATGCAAATATTCCGGCTGGGTGCCCGCTTGCGGGCGACGGTAACCAGGCTTGTCAGTCATGAAACCTCCTCTTTTCTTGTTCGATAGCGCGGCGGCGCATCAGACCCGTTCGATGGCCAGTGCCAGCCCTTGGCCAACGCCAACGCACATGGTCGCCAGCGCTTTCTTGCCGCCGGTTTTTTCCAACTGATGCAGCGCCGTCATTACCAGCCGCGCACCACTCATGCCCAACGGATGACCCAACGCAATGGCGCCACCGTTCGGGTTGACCTGCGCTGCGTCGTCGGCCAGACCGAGTTCACGCAACACCGCCAGGCCCTGGCTGGCAAAGGCTTCATTGAGTTCGATCACATCGAAATCGCTGACCGCCACGCCCAGCCGTTCGGTCAACTTGCGCACCGCCGGCACCGGGCCGATGCCCATCACTCGCGGCGCAACACCAGCGCTGGCCATGCCCAATACCCGAGCGCGGGCGGTCAGACCGTGTTTTTTCACCGCTTCGGCAGACGCGAGAATCAGCGCCGCGGCACCGTCGTTCACGCCTGAGGCGTTGCCAGCGGTGACGGTTTTGTCCGGGCCGTTGACCGGTTTGAGTTTGCTCAGGGTTTCCAGAGTGGTGTCAGCGCGCGGATGTTCGTCCTGCTCGACCACGCTTTCGCCCTTCTTGTGGGCAATGCGCACCGGGACGATTTCTTCGGCGAAATAGCCGGCAGCTTGCGCGGCCGCTGTACGTTGCTGACTGCGCAGTGCGAAAGCGTCCTGATCGGCGCGGGAAACCGCGTAATCGTCGGCCACGTTATCGGCCGTCTGCGGCATCGCGTCGACGCCGTATTGAGCCTTCATCAACGGGTTGATGAAGCGCCAGCCGATGGTGGTGTCTTCCAGTTTCATGTTGCGCGAGAACGCCGCATCGGCCTTGCCCATCACGAACGGTGCACGGGACATCGACTCGACACCGCCGGCAATCGCCAGCTCCATCTCACCGCTGGCAATTGCCCGGAACGCCGTGCCGATGGCGTCCATGCCCGAGGCACACAAACGATTGAGGGTCACGCCGGGAATGCTGTCCGGCAACCCGGCCAGCAGCAATGCCATGCGCGCCACGTTGCGGTTGTCTTCGCCGGCCTGGTTGGCGCAACCGAGGAACACTTCGTCCACGGCGCTCCAATCGACACTCGGGTTGCGCTCCATCAGTGCCTTGATCGGCACGGCAGCCAGATCGTCAGCGCGAACCGTCGACAAACCACCGCCAAAACGGCCGATCGGTGTGCGAATCGCATCGCAGATATAAACCTCGCGCATCACGCTTCTCCCGGTGCTTGGCCGTGGGCGGCAGCAGTACGCGCTTCAAGATCACGCAGCGCAGCCAATTCGATGTCGGTCGGTTCGGCGGTGTGCTCCAGCTGATCGGCAAAGCGGACAGCCCAACCGGTGGCAGCGATCACTTGCTCGCGGGTCACGCCCGGGTGCAGCGCGGTGACCACGAATTCGTTGGTACCGGCTTCCGGCTCCATGATGCACAGGTCAGTAATGATCCCCACGGGACCGGCGCCCGGCAGGCCGAGACGCTTGCGCGAGTCGCCGCCTTCGCCATGGCCGACGGAGGTAATAAAGTCGAGTTTGTCGACAAACGAGCGAGCCGACTGCTTAAGGATGATCAACACGCTTTTCGCCGAGCCGGCAATCTCCGGCGCACCGCCAGCACCCGGCAAGCGGACTTTCGGCTGATGGTAATCGCCAACCACGGTGGTGTTGATGTTGCCAAAACGGTCGACCTGAGCAGCACCGAGAAAACCGACGTCAATGCGCCCGCCTTGCAACCAGTAGCGAAAAATCTCACCGGTCGGAACAACGGTGTCGGCAGTTTCCGCCAGCTCGCCGTCACCGATCGACAGCGGCAATACCGTCGGCTTGGCACCGATCGGACCCGATTCATAGATCAGGACTACATCTGGAGAGGAAGTCAGACGCGCCAAGTTGGCCGCTTTCGACGGCAGGCCGATGCCGACGAAGCACACTGAGCCATTCTTCAGGCGGCGAGCGGCGGCGACGGTCATCATTTCGTTGGTGGAGTAAGCCATTATTGAGCCTCCGACGCTTTGGCCAGCTTGGCCTGGAATTCATTGAAGTCAGCACTGCCGTGGATGTATTCGTTGATCCACGCGGTGAAGGTTTCACGGTCGCGGGCAATCGGGTCCCAGGCCTGATAGAAGCGGTTGTCGCGTTCGGTGTAACCATGGGCGTAGGACGGATGCGCGCCGCCGGGCACATGGCAAACCGCGCTCAAGGCCCAGGTCGGCAAGACGCAGGCGTTCATCGGCGCCTTCAGGTCGTCGACAATTTCTTCAACGGTGACAATGCAGCGCTTGGCGGCCAATGCGGCTTCCTTCTGCACGCCAAGAATGCCCCAGAGCAAGACGTTGCCCTTGCGATCGGCCTTTTGCGCGTGGATTACCGTGACGTCCGGGCGCACCGACGGCACCGCCGCCAGCACTTCACCGGTGAACGGGCAGGTCACGCTTTTGATCAACGGGTTGACCTTCGGCAAGTCGGAACCGGCGTAGGCCCGCAGCACTGCGAACGGCAGGCCGGAAGCGCCCGCAACGTAGGCATTGGCCAGGTCGGCGTGGCTGTGCTCTTCGATTTCCAGCGCGTGCGGCCACTGTTTCTCGACGGCATCACGCAGACGGTGCAGGGAGCCTACACCCGGGTTACCGCCCCAGGAGAAAATCAGCTTGCGAGCGCAACCGGCACCGATCAATTGGTCGTAGACCAGATCAGGAGTCATGCGCACCAGCGTCAGGTCTTTCTTGCCCTGACGAATGATTTCATGACCCGCTGCGGTCGGAATCAAGTGCGTGAAGCCTTCAAGTGCGACGGTATCGCCGTCGTTGACGAATTGCTTCACCGCGTCGTGCAGCGAAAGGATTTCAGCCATGGGGTTGGACTCCCGATTATCAGTAAACCGATGTGGAGGACAAAGCGCGATGAGCAGCGCCGGAATGACTGAAGATTAAGCCGCCGAAAAACCCCAAACAATCCGATAATCGACTAAGTGTTCGTTTATCGAACAGATTGTTGTCTTCCTATCGTTCCCACGCTCCGCGTGGGAATGCAGCCAGGGACGCTCCGCGTCCCAAGAGCGGACGCAGAGCGTCCATTGAGGCATTCCCACGCGGAGCATGGGAACGATCAACATTCAGCGTGGGAACGATCGCGACTCAATTCGCATCCGCATGGCTGACCATGCCTTTGATCACCACCGCCGTGGTGGCCAACGCCGCCGGAATCACCAAGGCAGTCAGCACCTGTTCGAAATTCCAGCCCAGGCCCAACAACGTCGCCCCCATCCAGGCGCCGAGAATCGCACCGAAACGGCCAATCCCGAGCATCCACGACACGCCCGTGGCCCGACCTTGAGTTGGATAGAAGCGCGCCGCCAGCGACGGCATCGCCGATTGCGCGCCGTTGACGCACATCCCGGCGACCAGCACTAACGTTGCCAGCAGTGTGATGTTGCCCAGGCTTTGCCCTACCGCGTAGGCAAACACTCCGGCCAACAAGTAGAAAGTGCCGATCACCTTGTGCGGATTGAACCGGTCCATCGCCCAGCCCACCGCCACTGCACTCAGCACGCCGCCAAACTGGAACAGCGCACCAATGAAGGCCGCCTGCTCCATGCTCGCGCCGCTGTCACGCATCAGGGTCGGTAGCCAACTGGTCAACAGGTAGACGATGACCAGCCCCATGAAATAGGTCAGCCACAGCAATAACGTGCCGGTGCTGTAAGTGCCGGAGAAAATCACCGCGAACACATTGCGGGCCTTCACGGTTTTTTGTTCGGGTACGCTGAAACTCGACGCCTGGGCGATAGTCGCCGGATCAATCGGCGCCAGCGCCTTGCGCACTTTGTCGGTGCCGCGATTGCGTACTACCAGGTAACGCGCTGACTCCGGCAGCCACAGCAACAGCACCACGCCGAGAATCAGCGGCAGAACCCCGCCAATCAGCAACAGGCTGTGCCAGCCAAACGCCGGGATCAGCTTGGCCGAGATGAAACCGCCACCGGCCATGCCCAGGTTGAAGCCGCAGAACATGCTGGTCACCAGCAGGGATTTTTTGCGCTCCGGGGTGTACTCCGACAGCAGCGTGGTGGCGTTCGGCATGCCGGCGCCCAAGCCAAGCCCGGTCAGGAAACGCAGCACCAGCAGTTGCTCGACATTCGTGCTGTAGGCCGAGGCCAGACTGAAGGCGCCGAATAACAGTACCGCGCCGACCAGTACGATTTTTCGTCCAAAACGGTCAGCCAGCGGTCCTGAGCCCAGCGCGCCGAAGACCATGCCGATCAGCGCAGCACTCATCACCGGGCCGAGGCTGGCGCGGTCGATCCCCCAATCCTGGGACAGCGCCGGTGCGATAAAACCCATGGCCGCGGTGTCCAGGCCATCGAGAAACACAATCAGGAAACACAGGATCACCACCCGCCATTGATAGCGCGACAGCGGTTGGGCATTGATAAAGGACTGCACATCGAGGCAGTTCCCGACAGCGGATTGAGGCTGGTTCATTATTTTTATTCCAGGCAAGAAGCGCAGGCGAATACGCGCAGGCAATCGCCTCTTCATTATTATTCGGTCGTCTTCCGGTGCCAGGAGCAGTGGCCAACAGCAGCGGATGACGCTGCCGCGACATTAATGAGGCAAGGGAAACAGCGTCAATTCGCCAAACGCGACTCTGTGCGTTTATCGAACAGCTTACGCAAACAGCTGGGCACTCAACTCACGGCTGGCACTCAACAACCCGGGCAAAAAACGCTGCTCCAGTTCGTTGCGGCTGACCCGTCCGGCGTGGGTGCTGACATTCAGCGCAGCCAGCACCTGACCGGAGGCGTCGTACACCGGAACGGCAATCGAGCGCAGGCCTTGCTCGAGTTCCTGATCGACAATGCACCAGCCTTGCTGCCGAACTTCCTGGAGACATTCGAGCAACGACTCGCGTGTATGCAGGGTGCGGCTGGTCTTGGCCTGCAATTCGGCATGTTCGAGGTAATCGTGCAACGATGCATCGTCCAGCGCGGCCAGAAGAATCCGCCCCATGGAGGTGCAGTAAGCCGGCAAACGCCCGCCCACCGACAGATCGACCGAGATCAAACGCTGGGTCGTGGCCGAACGGGCGATATACAAGATGTCATCCCCCTCCAGCGTGGCCATGTTGCACGCCTCGTGCAGTTGTTCGCTCATGCGGTCCAGATAAGGCTGGGCCGATACCGCCAGTGGCGTCGAGGACAGATAGGCATGGCCAAGGGTCAGGACTTTGGGCAGCAGCGAATAGGTTCGGCCATCGGTGGTCGCGTAGCCGAGCTTGATCAGCGTATGCAGGCAACGGCGTACGGCGGCGCGGGGAATTTCCGTACGATGGCTGATTTGCGCGATGGTCAGATGCCGCTTGCGCTCCTGGAAGGCTTGCACCACCGCCAGACCACGGGCCAGGGAGGTCATGAAGTCCGGATCGCCAGTGAATGCCTGAATCCGCTTGGCCGGCGAAGCAACGATCGGCGGCGCCACTGAAGCAAAGGAATTGCGCAATTGATCGTTCATTTCAGGTCATTCCCCAGAGTTCGATAGCTATTACAAGCTGCTCCGGAGCTTGTGTACAAGCATCGGCAGCCAAGGTTGGGCGATTATCGAACCATTAATCGATAATCGCAATCAACCGACGCACGACCCAATGGCATAAGGCCTGCGGTACATTTTCCGATAAGACCGGGAACCGTTCATTACAGATTTTGACACTTTAGCTGACACTGAATAACAACCACGTTCTAATCCACTCAACTTGTACGACTTAATGGCGCCAGGAAATGGGCTTGTTAAAGACGTTGCCCCAAAGTGCACTGCACACACGACTTGCGGGTAACAACACAAATTCACAGAACGAAGCACTTTTAAGTTATTCGAGATAGTGTTCTGCCAATCGGTCGCTATAATGCAACTCAGTGATGACCGTGCTTGTTGGCAACTACGGGATCCAATCACTCAGGCAGCGCGAGGTTTCAACCCCGCTTCCTGCTGGCAAACGCCTGACGCTCATTTCGAATGCCCGACCCATGCGTTTGCAAAAAAACAAAGAAACTGATGCTACGTCAGTGGTTCTACTCTGGTGCCGTGGCCGCCTGCACGAAGGAAGCTGTCAAGCACAACACTTTCGCAATGGGTGTCTTCCCGGACACTCTGCTCGAGAGGCGTGTGACCGACACAACGAATGCAGTGCGTATCACCAGAATTTATCTCAACTCAATTAGGTAACACTGTGACGAAAGAAGAACTGCGCGCGGAACTTGAGCGCCAGGAACAACGTTACAAGGAAGTTTACGGCGGGGAAGTCACCACCTACGCCGCTCAGCCCGACCCGGAACGCAAACCTTGGCGTAAACGCGCCAGCATCCTCGATCAGGCCTTTACCCAGGAACTGCAGAAGATGGAAAAGGAACTCAAAGCCGAAGAGCCATAATCGCGAAGGTTTGAGTTTTCAGGGCCTGCGTCACCTTCAGCTACACGCTGAATGAAATGGCGTCCCATATCGCGCCTGCTAAAAGCCGGCGATTGCCACCTCACTCCTACCGGATGAGGTTATTGGCGCTTGGCTGGCCCTCCTTACAGATATTTCACACACCCCGTTCGGCCTCCCATCGAAGTCGCTGAAATGCTGGCGTGCGCCACAACACCCAATGAAATCAAAGGCTTGAAAAACCTACGGCAACGCTGGGACTTAGGGCCTTGTTACACACTAATTCGTTGAAGAATGTAACCGATGAGCAGCAAGTGCATTGATTAGCAGGGTTTTCTGGCATAATCGCGCCCCCTTATGACCGGGTCAGAAAACCTTCATGATCGATTTATTCAGCGGACTGGATGCTTGGGTGCTTGTGAGCCTCTTGCTCGCCCTGGCCTTTGTCCTCGCCTTCGAGTTCATCAACGGCTTTCATGACACCGCTAACGCGGTTGCCACTGTTATCTACACCAAAGCCATGCCGCCTCATCTGGCAGTGTTCTTTTCCGGTGTGTTCAATTTCCTCGGCGTGTTGCTGGGCGGCGTTGGCGTGGCGTATGCCATCGTCCACCTGTTGCCGGTGGAACTGCTGATCAATGTGAATACCGGCCACGGGCTGGCGATGGTGTTCTCGTTGCTCGCTGCAGCCATCACCTGGAACCTGGGGACCTGGTACTTCGGTATCCCGGCCTCGAGCTCCCATACCCTGATCGGTTCGATCCTCGGTGTGGGTCTGGCGAACGCCCTGATCAACGACATTCCATTGGCTGACGGTGTCAACTGGCAGAAAGCGATCGATATCGGCGCCTCGCTGGTGTTCTCGCCATTAGCCGGCTTCCTGGTAGCCGCGCTGGTGCTGATTGGCCTGAAATGGTGGCGTCCGCTGTCCAAGATGCACAAGACACCGGAGCAACGCCGCAAGCTTGACGACAAGAAACACCCGCCGTTCTGGAACCGCCTGGTTCTGGTGATCTCGGCAATGGCTGTCAGCTTTGTTCACGGCTCCAACGATGGCCAGAAAGGCATCGGCCTGATCATGCTGGTATTGATCGGTATCGTGCCGGCCCAGTTCGTACTCGACCTGAGCAGCACCACCTACCAGATTGAGCGGACTCGCGATGCGACCCTGCACCTGAGCCAGTTCTATAAGCGCAATGCCGATACCCTGGGCGAGTTCCTGGCCTTGGGCAAAAGCCTGGATGGCGATTTGCCGGAGAAATTCCGCTGCAATCCGCAACAGACCGAACCGACCATCACCGCCCTGCTCGGCACCCTCAAGGGTGTAGCGGACTACCACTCGCTGTCGCAAGAAAGCCGCATTGAGGTGCGTCGCTACCTGCTCTGCCTGGACGATACGGCGAAAAAGGTCGGCAAGTTGCCTGGCCTCGATGCCCGCGAAAAGGCTGACCTGGACAAACTGCGCAAAGACCTGACCACCACCACCGAATATGCCCCGTTCTGGGTGATTCTGGCGGTCGCCCTGGCACTCGGCCTGGGCACCATGGTTGGCTGGAAACGCGTGGTACTGACCATCGGCGAGAAAATCGGCAAGCAAGGCATGACTTACGCTCAAGGCATGTCGGCACAAATCACCACGGCGGGCATGATCGGCCTGGCGAACATCTTCAGCCTGCCGGTATCGACCACCCACGTGCTGTCTTCGGGTGTGGCCGGGACCATGATCGCCAACAAAAGCGGCCTGCAAGGCGGCACCGTGAAAACCATCCTGCTGGCCTGGGTCCTGACCCTGCCGGCGACGGTGGCCCTGTCAGCCGGCCTGTTCTGGCTGGCATCGAAGGCACTCGGCAGCTGATCCGCCGCCTTACAAAAAAGCGCGCCCTCCTGGAGGTCGCGCTTTTTTTATGCCTGTAGGATTTGCAAGGATTTGATGAGCGTTTCCCGTTGTTTCAAAGCGTGACGCAGAGCGTCACAGGATGCATTCCTTTGCTGCGCGTGGGAACGATCAGCATCTGAAGCCGCACACACCCCAACCACTCAGACCGGCCGGTAGGCCGTCGTGCTGTTGCTTTTGATGTTGCTGTTGATCTTGATCCACCCGCCCCTTCGGGAGGCCGAGTGGAGGTGTTCATCAGGGGGTGGGCGCGCAGCGCCGTACGGCGCAGCCGGACACATCGAGAGGAGGTCGTCGCGCAGCAGACCGTAGGCGATGCCCCCTGATGGACACCGGAGTGAGGGAACGCCGAGCCTAGGCGAGGTGCCGTACGCTTGGGGCGAAGCCTTTTGGTTCCTTTTTGGCGTTTGAAAAAGGGACTCGCCGTAAGGGCGAAACCCTAAGTGGCCGTTACCGCAGGAATGGATATGTACACCTGCGGGAGATGGGTCGGCTGTCAGGCCGCCATCGCGAGCAGGCTCGCTCCCACCGTGGATTGGTGTACATCTGCAAGAGATAGGCCGGCTGTCAGGCCGCCATCGCAGGCAAGCCAGCTCCCACAGGTTTGATTGGGGTACATCTGCGGGAGATTGGCCGGCTGTCAGGCCGCCATCGCAGGCAAGCCAGCTCCCACACTTTGGATTGGGGTACATCTGCGGGAGATGGGTCGGCTGTCGGGGCGCCTTCGCAGGCACGCCAGCTCCCACAGTGGATCGAGTACACCTGCAAACGCTGACCCGGCAAGAAACCGCAGGCAAAAAAAAAGGGCGACCGAAGTCGCCCAAAATGCCTTGCGTGCTCGTGCTTCCAGAAAGACCTAAGGCTTTTTACGCTTATGTGCGTCTTTCCAGATAAAAAATCCAAACCCGGCAAAAAACAGAACCATGAGGCCAACTGTCAGCACTCCGGCAATCACCACATTATCGAAAAACATGACTGGCCTCCTGCACTTGCCCTGTTGCGATGGGGCTAAGTTACCCAATCGGGCGCAGAAGAAAATTGACCGGGATCAATGCCGCCCAAGACCGGGCGTAAAAGGAAGGGAAATAACTGACCTGCATCAATGGAAACAGGGAGGATCAACGCTTTTTCGGTTTGTTTTTCGGCTTTTTCTTCGCTTTACCCAAAGGCATGGCCTGCTCGAAAGCCTGGCGCACTTCGTTCAGGCGCTTTTCATTAAGGTCATGCACGCGCTTGGCACGCTCGGTGTTGAGGTCAATCAGCTTGTCATCTTGGCTCATGGCGTGGCTTACATCTTCAAGGTCAATACAGGCGTAGCAAAGTGACTACTGTCACCCTGCCCGCTCAGGGTTTGCCAATAATGCGGCCAATAGCCGGCGCTGACCAGTCGCCAGCAACATCACAGCGCAACAAAAAGTGAGTAAGCGTCAGACCTCGACATCGACCCACAATCCCTGGCGCGGCTGATCGTCTATCAGCGGGACAACGGGCACCGTATTGTCGGCGTTCAACTCGTCACCCGGCACAGCCAAGTGCTCTTCAGGGTCCTCTTCGGCTTCGCGGCGACGCTTGTCGCGCGCTTGCTGACGCCGCTGCTCTTCGCGCAACAACTGCGCCGACTCTTCGGCATGGCGCTTGTGCAGGTCGATCGTACTTTCGCTGGAGCTCGCCTCCACCGGCACCACCGGCGGAATATCCGGCCGCTGGCGAATCGGATCCTGCTGGGAAGTAATCGGCACGGCACTCAAGGGGAGCATCGGTGGCAGCATGGTTATTAGTCTCCTGACAGCAGGCTGTCGGCTGCTGAGTCGGCGACTTGAGCCAACGGTCGCAAACTTGCGAGCCAACGCGGCCCGAACCTTCGGCCGCTCCTACGCGAGTAACCCTTTGGCCTCGGGACCCGCATCCGTTAATATAGTCGGCTTTTTCAAGGCGGGAGTCAGGCAGCATGGCGCAGCAGTATCAACCGGGGCAACGCTGGATTAGTGACAGCGAAGCCGAGCTAGGTCTAGGCACCGTTCTGGCACAGGACGGTCGCTTGCTGACCGTGCTCTATCCGGCCACTGGCGACACTCGCCAGTACGCGCTACGGAATGCGCCCCTCACTCGCGTGAGGTTTTCGCCGGGTGACATGATCACTCACTTCGAAGGCTGGAAAATGACCGTGCGCGAAGTCGACGACGTCGACGGCCTGCTGGTCTATCACGGGCTCAACGCGCAGAACGAAGTGGTGACGCTGCCTGAGACCCAACTATCGAACTTCATCCAGTTCCGTCTGGCCAGCGACCGTTTGTTCGCCGGGCAGATCGACCCACTGGCCTGGTTCTCTCTGCGTTACCACACCCTGGAACATACCAGCCGCCAGTTGCAATCCTCGCTCTGGGGCCTGGGTGGCGTGCGTGCGCAGCCGATCGCTCACCAATTGCACATCGCCCGTGAAGTTGCTGACCGTATTGCGCCGCGGGTTTTGTTGGCGGACGAAGTAGGTCTGGGTAAAACCATCGAAGCCGGTCTGGTGATCCATCGCCAACTGCTCTCGGGCCGCGCCAACCGCGTGCTGATCCTGGTACCGGAAAACCTCCAGCACCAATGGCTGGTGGAGATGCGCCGTCGTTTCAACCTGCAAGTCGCGCTGTTCGACGAAGAACGCTTCATCGAAAGCGATGCCGGCAACCCGTTTGAAGACACCCAGCTCGCACTGGTCGCTCTGGAATGGCTGGTGGACGACGAAAAGGCCCAGGACGCGTTGTTCGCTGCCGGCTGGGACCTGCTGGTGGTCGACGAAGCGCACCACCTGGTGTGGCACGAAGATCAGGTCAGCCCTGAGTATTCGCTGGTCGAGCAACTCGCGGAAACCATCCCCGGTGTGCTGCTGCTGACCGCGACCCCGGAGCAATTGGGTCAGGACAGCCACTTCGCGCGCCTGCGCCTGCTCGATCCAAACCGTTTCCATGACCTGAAAGCCTTCCGCGCCGAGAGCGAAAACTATCGCCCGGTGGCCGAAGCCGTTCAGGAGCTGATGGACCAGGGGCGCTTGTCCCCGGCCGCACACAAAACCATCCAGGGTTTCCTCGGTGACGAAGGCGAAGCGCTACTGACTGCCGTCAACGCTGGCGACGCCGAGGCCAGCGCCCGTCTGGTCCGCGAATTGCTGGACCGCCACGGCACTGGCCGCGTGCTGTTCCGCAACACCCGCGCCGCGGTACAAGGCTTCCCGGAACGCAAACTGCACCCGTACCCGCTGCCGTGCCCGGACGAATACCTCGAACTGCCGCTGGGCGAACACGCCGAGCTGTATCCGGAAGTCAGCTTCCAGGCTCAGCCGGATATAGATGAAGAACAACGCTGGTGGCGCTTCGACCCACGGGTCGAATGGCTGATCGACCAGCTGAAAATGCTCAAGCGCACCAAAGTGCTGGTGATCTGTGCCCACGCCGAAACCGCGATGGACCTGGAAGACGCCCTGCGCGTACGTTCCGGCATTCCGGCCACGGTGTTCCACGAAGGCATGAACATCCTCGAACGTGACCGCGCGGCGGCTTACTTCGCTGACGAAGAATTCGGTGCCCAGGTACTGATCTGTTCGGAAATCGGCAGTGAAGGTCGCAACTTCCAGTTCTCCCACCACCTGGTGCTGTTCGACCTGCCATCGCACCCGGACCTGCTGGAACAGCGGATCGGGCGTCTCGACCGGATCGGTCAGAAGCACGTCATCGAACTGCACGTGCCGTACCTGGAAACCAGCCCGCAAGAGCGCCTGTTCCAGTGGTATCACGAAGCGCTGAATGCGTTCCTCAACACCTGCCCGACCGGCAACGCCTTGCAGCATCAGTTCGGCCCGCGCCTGCTGCCGCTGCTGGAAAATGCCGATGACGGCGAGTGGCAAGCGCTGATCGACGAAGCCCGCACCACCCGTGAAAACCTCGAAGCCGAGTTGCACAGCGGCCGTGACCGCCTGCTGGAACTCAACTCCGGTGGCGCTGGCGAAGGTGACGCGCTGGTTGAGGCGATTCTTGAGCAAGACGATCAGTTCGCCCTGCCGATCTACATGGAAACCCTGTTCGACGCATTCGGCATCGACAGCGAAGACCATTCGGAAAACGCGCTGATCCTCAAGCCGAGCGAAAAAATGCTCGACGCCAGCTTCCCGCTGGGTGACGACGAAGGCGTGACCATCACCTACGACCGCAACCAGGCGCTGTCTCGCGAAGACATGCAATTCATCACCTGGGAGCACCCGATGGTTCAGGGCGGCATGGACCTGGTGCTGTCCGGTTCGATGGGCAACACCGCCGTGGCGCTGATCAAGAACAAGGCGCTCAAGCCTGGCACCGTGTTGCTGGAACTGCTCTATGTCAGCGAAGTGGTTGCCCCGCGCTCGCTGCAACTGGGCCGTTACCTGCCGCCGGCGGCGTTGCGCTGCCTGCTCGATGCCAACGGCAACGACCTGTCGGGCCGCGTCTCGTTCGAAACCCTCAACGACCAGCTCGAAAGCGTGCCTCGCGCCAGCGCCAACAAGTTCGTCCAGGCCCAGCGTGATCAACTGACACCGCGCATCAATGCCGGTGAAGAGAAGATCACTCCGCGCCACGCCGAACGTGTAGCCGAAGCGCAACGCCGCCTGGCCGCCGACACCGAAGAAGAGCTGGCGCGCCTGACCGCCCTGCAAGCGGTCAACCCGACCGTGCGCGACAGCGAACTGGTTGCCCTGCGCCAGCAGCGCGAGCAAGGCCTGGCCATGCTCGACAAAGCGGCACTGCGACTGGAAGCGATCCGGGTGCTGGTGGCGGGGTAATCCCTCCTCTCCCCCGGTAAAAACAAAAGGCCCGCAGCGATGCGGGCCTTTTTGTTTTCTGAAGACCTGCAAGATCTTAAGCTGTTGCCACCGCAATCCCCGGCTCAACCACCGCCATCAACCCTTCCTTCATCCGCTTGGCATCCCGCACAAAACACCGCGAAGCCAGGAACAGAAACACCATGGTCGAAAACAACGCCACCGGAATCAGGTACATCGCGTCATGCAGCCCTGCCGCCTTGAAGGCCTCGTTCATTTGCTCGGCGCCGGCCGCCAGCATTGCGCTATGGGCAAAGTGATCGGACAAAGCGCCGACCACCACCGGCCCCAAGCCACCGCCCAACAGGTAGAGTCCGGCAAAAAACAACGCCATCGCCGTGGCGCGCAAACGCGGTTCGACCACATCCTGAATAGCCGTGTAAACGCAGGTATAGAAGTTGTAGGCAAACAACCAGCCGACGCTGAACACGGCGACGAACACACCGATTTCAATCCGTCCTGCATGCAGTGCCCAGGCCGTGCATAGGGTCGAGATGATCAGGCTGAACGCAGCAAACAGCAGCCGACCGTTGGCCACCCGCTGGTGAATCTTGTCAGCCACCCAGCCGCCCAGCGTCAGGCCGAACAAGCCGGTCACACCGACGATCACCCCGGTCGCCACCGCCGCTTGCTGCAATGGTATCTGAAAGTAGCGCTGCAACATCGGCACCAGAAACGAGTTACAGGCATAGGTGGCGAAGTTGAAACACAGCCCCGCCATTACCAGCCAGAGGAACGTTGGAATCGCCAGTACCCGGCGAATCGGCCGATCCACCCGCTCCTGGGACACGCGCACAGTTTCCGCCGCGCCGCGCTGGGGTTCTTTGATGAAGAACATGAAGATCGCCAGGATCAAACCCGGGATCGCCGCGATAAAGAATGGTGCACGCCAGCTGTCGAACGCCTTGACCATCGCGCCGATGGTGAAGAACGCCAGCAACAGGCCCAGCGGCAAACCGAGCATGAAGATCCCCATGGCCCGCGCCCGACGGTGTGCCGGGAACAAATCACCGATCAGCGAATTGGCGGCCGGCGCATAGCTGGCTTCACCGATGCCGACCCCCATGCGCACGATCAGGAAACTCCAGAAACTCCCCACCAGGCCGTTGACTGCGGTCAACCCGCTCCAGACCGCCAAGCCCCAGCCCATCAGTTTGCTGCGCGAACCGGTGTCCGCCAGTCGCCCTAACGGCAGACCGGCAATGGCATAAACGATCGTGAATGCAGTACCGATGATCCCCAGTTGAAAGTCGCTGAGGTGCCATTCCATGCGGATTGGCTCGATGATGATCGCCGGGATCGTACGATCGAAGAAGTTGAACAGATTGGCCAGAAACAGCAGGAACAGAATGCGCCAGGCATTCGCCGCTTGGGTCGAGTTCTGCATGGGTCCGTCTCTTTTATTGTTATGAGGGCTTCACTGCCGACAACACTCCAGCCCGGAACCCGCAATCTAGTCAGCGCCATGGCCGCTGTCTGTCATTATTCGTCAGGCTGATACCCGCTCATGACAGCCAACGCCGCGCGCGTGACAATTTATGTCTAAGCGCTCCCCGGCTTATTGCAAAATCATTAGTGCCAATGTGCCACTATTTCTTGTGCTCTGTGCACGGCCTCTATACTCCAGACATTCGCCAGCGTTCATGGCGCCGGCAGAGAATGACTCAAAGGCGGGGCATGCTATGGAGTGGCCTGGTTTGCATTTCATTACCGAGCTGCCAGAGAGCAGCGGGCAAGTCGTCCTCAATTGCACTCATAACCCCTTTCTGGTGCTACTGGCCTATCTGGTTGCCTGTGCAGCCAGCTTCGCCACGCTGGACATGGCCGAACGCGTCGGTAATGCCGAAAATCCTGCCTCTCAACGGCTCTGGCGCTGGGTCGGTGCCTGCTGCCTGTCGGGCGGTATCTGGGCCATGCACTTCATCAGCATGCTGGCGTTCCAGGCCCCTATCGACATCCATTACGACTTGCCGGCCACCCTGCTTTCCCTGTTGATCGCCTTTATTGCAGCCTTTGTAGCGATGAACACCCTGAGCAATGCTCAACTTAACGTGCGGCAATACGTGCAAACCTCGATTTGCATCGGACTGGGCATCGCCACCATGCATTACGTGGGAATGACGGCAATGCGCTCGAACGCCGTGGCCCACTACCAGCCAATCGTGTTCGGCCTGTCGGTCCTGATTGCCATCGGTGCCAGCGCCATTGCCTTGCTGCTGTCGCATGGTCTGCGCAACGGCGGCGGCATCGCTCATCAAGTACTCAAGTACACCGCCAGCCTGGTACTCGGCGCCGGCATCGTGAGCATGCACTTCACCGGCATGCAGTCCATGAGCCTGGTGTTGCCGACCGGAGTCCCCATGCAACTGTCGGTCGACAACGACCACCTGCAACTGGCGCTGACAATTGCGCTGATCGCGCTGGTGGTCATCGGCAGCAGCATCAGCGCCGCCCTCGCCGACAAAAAACTGCAGCACAAGGACCATGACCTGCGCCGGGTCAACGCGCTGCTCAGTCAACTGGATCAGGCGCGCATGTCGCTGCAACAAGTGGCGCACTACGACCCCCTGACCAACCTGATCAACCGCCGCGGCTTCAATCAGATCTTCGCCGAAAAGCTCATCGAGAAAAGCACCCATGGCGGCATGCTGGCGGTGATGTTTCTGGACATCGATCACTTCAAGCGGATCAACGACAGCCTCGGTCATGACGCCGGTGACGAACTGTTGAAAGTGCTCGCCAGCCACATCAAAAGCTCGACCCGCAGCCACGATGATGTGGTCGCGCGGTTTGGCGGCGATGAGTTCTGCATTCTGATCAACCTGCGTGAGCGCGACGAAGCACGGCACATGGCCCAGCGCATCATGCAAAAGATGAAGGAGCCGATCGAGTTGGCCGGCAGGCGCATGGTCATGACCACCAGCATCGGTATCAGCGTGTTCCCTGACGACGGCAAAACCTGCGAGGAACTGCTGAAACACGCCGACCTGGCGCTGTACCAATCCAAGGGCAACGGCCGAAACGGCCTGCACTTCTTCAGCTCCAACCTGAAAACCAAGGCGACGATGGCGCTGCAGCTCGAAGAAGAACTGCGCAATGCCTTACGCGACGAAGACGGATTGATGCTTTATTACCAGCCGATCTATGACCTCAAAAGCGGCCAGGTCACCAAACTGGAAGCGCTGATTCGCTGGCAGCACCCGATACACGGCTTGCTCGCCCCTGATCGTTTCATCGCGATTGCCGAAGCCAATGGCTTGATCGCCGAACTCGACAACTGGGTGCTGCGCAAAGCCTGCGAAGACCTGAGCGAGCTGTCCAGGCACGGCTGCGAGTCGTTGAAAATCGCCGTGAACTGCTCACCTCTCAATCTCGCTCGCGAAGAGCTCGCCGAAGAAGTCGAAAGTGCGCTGCGAGCAGCCGGCGTCTCACCGCAGAGGCTGGAGCTGGAGGTCACGGAAAACGCACTGATGGGCAATATTGCCAATACGCTGGTGCTACTGCGCAAGATTCGGGCACTGGGAGTTTCGTTGTCGATCGACGACTTCGGCACCGGTTATTCGTCGCTGGCCTACCTCAAGCGCCTGCCGCTGAACACCCTGAAAATCGACCGTTCGTTTATCCAGGACATCCCCAAGGCCACTCAGGACATGGAGATCGTCCAGGCCATTATCGTCATGGCCCACACCCTGCATTTGCAAGTGGTCACCGAGGGGGTCGAAACCCTGGAGCAGTACCAGTTTCTCGAACGTTTCGGTTGCGACTTTGTTCAGGGTTACCTGTTGAGCCGCCCGGTGCCGCTGGCTGAATTACGTCCGGTACTGAACGAGATCAACCAGCGCAGGCAAGCACACGCCATCAATCCTTTGAATCTGGCTCGCGGTATAGATGGATTAGTGTCGCGGGATCTTTTTCCAGATAGCCCTGACCTGCATGCAGACGCATCAACTGCGCGGCCAGTCCACTGATCGGCGTCGCGGAGCCTTGCTCGCGGGAAAACTTCACGGCGCCATCCAGGTCCTTGAGCAGCGTTCGAACATGCCACTTTATGGGTTCGAAACGGCTCTCGGCCATTTGCGGGGCCAGTATCTGCAAGGGTTTAGAGTCGGCAAACCCGCCGCTCAATGCTTCGGCCAACAGGCTCGCATCCACGCCTGAACGTTCAGCCAACGCCACCACTTCAGCGATCACCAACGCATTGCAGGCAACGATCATCTGATTGCAGGCCTTGGTCACTTGCCCTGCGCCGACTGCGCCCATGTGCGTGACCCGTTGGCCAAGACTCGACAACACCAGGCGTACGCGTTCGACATCGGCTGACTCACCACCCACCATGATCGCCAGGCTTGCGGCCTCGGACCCCGCCACACCACCAGACACCGGCGCATCCACCCAGCCCATGCCCGTACGACTGACCAGTTCGGCAGCCATTTCCCGCGTCGCGGTGGGCTCCAGGCTGGAAAAATCCACCAGCAACTGACCGGTTTTCGCACCGGATGCCACGCCCGCCGCACCGAACACGACCTCGCGTACCACCTCGGTATTGGCCAGGCACAACATCACCAGATCGGCGTGCTGACACAGCTCGGCAGGTGTGGCCACTTGTCGCGCTCCGGCCTCGACCAAGGGCGCGCACTTGTCGGGGTTGCGGTTCCAGACGGTCAGTGGATAGCCCGCAGCCAACAAGTTCCGGCACATCGGTAAACCCATCAAGCCGATTCCAGCAAACGCGAGCGAAGGTAACGTAGCCATCAATTTGCCTCTATTTGATTAAAGATCGCCAAATTTTGGCCGATTCATCATGACTCAGGAAAGGATTCCCCCTAGCGACGCTCAGGTAAAGCCCTATCGCTGGGGACAATATCGCGCTGTAAAGTCGCGAGTTCTTTATTCGTGATGGCTTGATGACATCTCGCCACCGAACCAACCAGTCCAGGCACATGGCGCACAATGACTTCTAAAAATAATCCTGCCCCAGCGGTATCCGAACTGACGCTCACCGCCGCCACGGATAAACCCTCAGTCCCGAAGCCATTGACCAGCTCGCGCCCGCTTGCGACCCAGCAGTACCTGTACTTTACCGAGACCAACACCGATCGCATCCTCGACAACCTCGATGGCCTGCGCGATCTGGTGTTCCCCAAGCCGCCGCACCTGGAAGACGCCCACGAACTGCATCAGCAGGAATTCCCCTCGGTGTGCCTGATCGGTCTGGGTCGCTGCGGTTCGAACATTGCGCTGGACGTCGCGGAACTGGTGTACAACGCCCGCAAGTTCTACCTCAACGAGTTCAACAACGAAGACAAGCCCTATGCTGAAAAGGGCTACAGCCCTGCGCAATGGATTCGTAACAACCTCAAACTGGGTGTCGGCAAGGCCACCAAACCGGTGTTCCTGGTCGAACCACTGGTGATGCTCGGCGACCTCGACAAAGACATCGCCGGACGTATCCGTTTCTCGCGCAAGGGCGAAAAAAGCGGCTTCCTGCGCGACTACAGCAAAATGAAGATCATGGACCTCTCGGAAGTCCACGCCGGTGGCGCCGGTAACGCGCCGATCCTCGGCCAGTACCTGGCGAAGATCATCCTGAACAAGGACACCCAGCGTTTCTCCAGCCCCGACTGGAAGATGATCCACTCGTACCTGATCGACAGCTGCGGCATCAAGGCCAACCAGTCGCGCCTGTACTTCTCGATCTTCAGCGCCGGTGGCGGTACCGGTTCGGGCATGGCCTCGGAGTTCGGGCTGGCCCAGCAACACTCGTACATGAACAAGACGTTCGACACCAAACCGGTGGACGAACACGACAGCAAGAGCGGCCACTCCTTCGTTTTCGAGCCGATCTTCACCAGCGGCATTTGTGTACTGCCGAACATTTCCGATCACCGCAGCGAAATGTCTGAAGCGCTGCACATCAACGCCGGTCGCCTGTTGTGCAAGTACCTGTCGGAAGAATGGGATTTCTCGTACAACTTCGCTAACGAAGACAGCAGCGAAGCCAGCGTCATGGGTCGTATCCGCCCATGGAACGCGATGATGCTGATCTCCAACGACATCATGCGTTACGCCGAAGAGAACGATGACGGCAATATCCAGAACATTGATGTCAATGCCATGGAAAAGCACGCCAACCAGTACATCTCGCAGCAGATCTTCAACATTCTGACAGCCCAGGCGGTCACCACTGACTACGATCAGAACTATTTCCGCCGGGCCGGCATCGATATCGGCGAAACCATTCGCCTGGACGCCAATGACCTGTTCATGAGTCTGGCCGGGCCGGTGGCGATTGCCTACGCCGAGTCGGTGGTGCCAGAGCAACCGGCACCGAGCAGCGACAAGTTCAAGGTGTTCGACAAAGAGCCGCAGCGCCTGAACATCGACGACCTGTTCTTCCGCTCCATCGACCTGCCGCACTTCAACAAAGTGACCCAGGCCATCGAAGGCATCAGCCTGTTGCCGATCGAGTCCAAGCGCTATCGCGCGTCGCTGGAGCAATACAAGAACTCGGGTTACGACGCTGCCGCGCTGCATGACCTGCACTTCTTCAAGAATTGCTCGTCGGTGGTGTCGATCGTGTCGCTGCCCAAGGATTACAAGCTGTCCTACATGGACCTGAACCGGTTGAAGACCCACCTCAACAGCCTGTTCCCCAACACCACGCTCAAGCGTTATGCCCTGGTGATCGGCGCCTCGGCCAACCTTTCGCTGACCACCCTGATCGCCAAGAGCCCGTGCCTGTCAGACGATTTCCTGACCTTGATCGTGGCGTTCATCAAGCGCTGCTTTGCCCGCAACCCGTACCGTTTCGACGAAACGCTGGACAATTCGATCCTCGACTTCATCATTCATGAAGACTTCGACGAGGCGAAAATCGACGAGCTGCTCAACGAGTTCGAAAACCCGGCGAAGATCCTCGACACCAACTGGTACGCGATCAAGCCGATGTACGAGAAGAAGTACCGCGAGCTGATCAACGACAAAGACAAATTCGTCTCGATCAACGACATCCGCCTGTCGCGCGATTGCGTGAAAAAGGCCATCAAGTACCTGCGCGAGATCTACCGCCACCGCATTGGCAAGACCAAGGTCATTTCGCTGAATAACCATACGGGCAAGACGGCGTAATGGCGTAGCCCCCTAAAAGATCGCAGCCCGTAGGAGCTGCTGCAGGCTGCGATCCTTTTTTTCAAACAATCAGAAACAATTAAGCAGCCATTCGGCTGCTTATTAAACTGTTCCCGTTACGTTTACGTAACCTTCCCCCCGCCTGCCTGTGGCATTTCTCTACGGCAACCTGCCATCACGCTACTCGGCTACACACTTTTACCCGAACGCCACCAGCACCAAATCGGTGCACCACTTCAGGCCTGCGCCCTTTCCTGGATCAGAATCCACGGCGAAACGACCACTGCCCACAACTCCGGATCACGCTCGAAAAGATCCAGCGCCCGCGTTTCAGAGAGCTTGGCGAGTTTGTCGGCGGCCAGCCAGGCAGCCACTTTCTCGCCTTCGTCCTGGGCAACTGCCTCGGCGGCAGCGATCAAATCCAGGTCGGGATCGACCCACAATAGGGCACCCTTGGCGAAGAACGGTTCGAGTTCCTTCCAGGTAATAGATGCGGTTTCACCAAGCAGCTTGGCATAGAGGGTGCTAGGTTCTTGAGTCATGGGCCCTGTCCGGAATTGAAATCGGCGCAATCATAACGTCGGCGCTCTGGCAGAAAAACCCGGATGCAATAGAGTCATTGATCGAGAACTGCAGGAAAGCAAGGATAGCCGCTGAATCGGGTTACTACGCAGCCAAAATCCCGCCGCAATTCTGTCTTTTTCTTTCAAAAAAGCGACACCCCCAGGAATTGCCCCTGAGCGCCAGCTTTCCAAGCGAACAACCGGCGCTCTACACTGTACCGGTACAGTTGCCGGGGGCATTTCCGGGGGATATCCAAGATATCGATCCGGTTCTGTGGCTCAGGCTGCCAGGACTATAAAAACTACAACAGTAAGAGTGGAGCACTATGAATAAGGCTACTAAGCAGATTTCCAAACTGTTTGCCGCTATGGTTCTGGCCGGGGTTGCCAGCCATTCGTTCGCAGCTGACACCATCAAGATCGGCATCGCCGGCCCTAAAACCGGTCCAGTGACCCAGTACGGTGACATGCAGTTCATCGGCGCTAAAATGGCCATCGAGCAGATCAACGCCAAAGGCGGTGTTGACGGCAAGATGCTCGAAGCCAAGGAATACGATGACGCCTGCGACCCTAAACAGGCCGTTGCCGTTGCCAACAAAGTGGTCAACGACGGCGTCAAGTTCGTGGTCGGCCACCTCTGCTCCAGCTCCACTCAACCGGCTTCGGACATCTACGAAGACGAAGGCGTGATCATGATCACCCCGGCCGCCACCAGCCCGGACATCACTAACCGTGGCTACAAAATGGTGTTCCGCACCATCGGCCTCGACAGCGCCCAAGGCCCTGCCGCCGGTAACTACATCGCCGATCACGTAAAGCCGAAAATCGTTGCCGTTCTGCACGACAAACAGCAATACGGTGAAGGCATCGCCACCGCCGTGAAGAAAACCCTCGAAGGCAAAGGCGTCAAGGTTGCCGTGTTCGAAGGCCTGAACGCCGGCGACAAGGACTTCTCCTCGATCATCCAGAAACTCAAGCAAGCCAACGTCGACTTCGTCTACTACGGCGGCTACCACCCGGAACTGGGCCTGATCCTGCGTCAAGCCAAGGAAAAAGGCCTGAACGCCAAGTTCATGGGGCCAGAAGGCGTCGGCAACGAATCCATCTCGCAGATCGCCCAGGACGCTTCCGAAGGCCTGCTGGTGACCCTGCCGAAGTCTTTCGACCAGGATCCGGCCAACAAGGCACTGGTTGACGCATTCGCCGCCAAGAAACAGGACCCGACCGGCCCGTTCGTGTTCCCGGCCTACTCGGCAGTCGAAGTCATCGCTGAAGGCATCAAGGCAGCGAAGAGCGAAGACACCGCCAAAGTGGCCGCAGCCATTCACGCTGGCACCTTCAAGACTCCGACTGGCGACCTGAGCTACGACGCCAAGGGCGACCTGAAGAACTTCAAGTTCGTGGTTTACCAGTGGCACTTTGGCAAACCTAAAACCGAAGTTTCGCCTCAGTAAGGCGTTGCCTGACTGACTGCCAATAAAGCCCACGGCGTGCCGTGGGCTTTGTTTTACGAGGTAATGGGCCGTGCCTCCGTGATCCGGAAGCCTCCCCACCTGAAAATCTCAAAACCGTCATCAGCGGTTCGCTGGCAAACCTCATGTTCGAAGTGGATGCAGATCCACGGGGCCTGAGCGGGAAAATGACTCCACCAGTGAAATGCGTATCAGGTTTTTAGGAGCGCAGTAATGCCTGAGATCTATCACTTTTTCCAACAGCTGGTTAATGGTCTGACCATTGGCAGCACGTATGCCCTGATCGCCATCGGCTATACGATGGTTTACGGCATCATTGGAATGATCAACTTCGCCCACGGCGAGGTCTACATGATCGGTTCCTACGTGGCCTTCATCGTCCTTGCCGGACTGGCCATGCTGGGTATCCATTCTCTACCGTTGTTGATGACCGCCGCATTCCTGGCGACCATCGTTGTCACCAGTGCCTACGGCTACAGTATCGAACGGATCGCCTACCGCCCTCTGCGGGGCAGTAACCGCCTGATCCCGCTGATCTCGGCCATCGGTATGTCGATCTTCCTGCAAAACACCGTACTGCTCTCGCAGGACTCCAAGGACAAATCGATCCCCAACCTGATTCCGGGCAGCTTCAGCTTTGGTCCAGGCGGGGCACAGGAAGTACTGATCTCCTACATGCAGATCCTGGTATTCGTAGTGACCCTGGTGGTGATGCTCTGCCTGACCACGTTCATTTCGCGTTCACGTCTGGGACGTGCCTGCCGGGCCTGTGCCGAAGACATCAGGATGGCTAACCTGCTGGGCATCAACACCAACAACATCATCGCCCTGACCTTCGTCATCGGTGCTGCCCTGGCAGCCGTGGCGGCTGTACTGCTGAGCATGCAGTACGGCGTGATCAACCCGAACGCCGGATTCCTGGTGGGCCTCAAGGCCTTTACCGCGGCGGTTCTGGGCGGCATCGGGAGCATTCCGGGCGCCATGCTCGGTGGTCTGGTGCTGGGGGTGGCCGAAGCATTCGGCGCCGATATATTCGGTGACCAGTACAAGGACGTGGTGGCTTTCGGCCTTCTGGTTCTGGTGTTGTTATTCCGGCCAACCGGCCTGTTGGGCCGTCCGGAGGTTGAGAAAGTATGATCAGGAATCTTAGACAGGCGCTTTTCAGCGCGCTATTGGTTTGGGCTGTGGCGTACCCGGTACTCGGCCTGAAACTGTCCATCGCCGGCATCAACCTCGAAGTACAGGGTGCCACGACCTCCACGCTGCTGATCATCGCCGCCTGCTCGGTGTTGATGTTCCTGCGCGTGCTGTTCGACCGCGAATACACGGCGGCCATGCGCTCCGTGCCCAAAGGTAAATTGATCCCGGCCAGTGCGAGCAATTTCCTGACCCTGCCCAGCACCCAGCGCTGGGTCATCATGGGGTTGATCGTCATCGCTCTGGTCTGGCCGTTCTTCGGCTCGCGCGGTGCGGTGGATATCGCCACACTGATTCTGATCTATGTGCTGCTCGGTCTGGGCCTGAACATCGTGGTCGGTCTGGCAGGTCTGCTCGACCTGGGCTACGTCGGTTTCTACGCCGTGGGCGCCTACAGCTATGCGCTGCTGTCGCACTACTACGGTCTGAGCTTCTGGATCTGCCTGCCCATCGCCGGCTTGATGGCGGCAACCTTCGGCTTCTTGCTGGGCTTCCCGGTGCTGCGTTTGCGCGGTGACTATCTGGCGATCGTGACCCTGGGCTTCGGTGAGATCATCCGTCTGTTCCTGCGTAACCTGACGGGCCTCACGGGCGGACCGAACGGTATCAGCAACATTCCCAAACCGTCGCTGTTCGGCCTGAGCTTCGAGAGAACGGCCGCCGAAGGCATGCAGACCTTCCACGAGTTCTTCGGCCTGACGTACAACCCGGTCAGCAAGGTGGTTTTCCTCTACCTGGTCGCGCTGCTGCTGGCGCTGTTCGCGCTGTTCGTGATCAACCGTCTGCTGCGCATGCCGATCGGCCGTGCCTGGGAAGCGTTGCGTGAAGACGAAATCGCCTGCCGGGCCCTGGGCCTGAACCCGACCGTGATCAAGCTGTCGGCCTTCACCCTGGGTGCCTGCTTCGCCGGTTTTGCCGGTAGCTTCTTCGCCGCACGTCAAGGACTGGTAACTCCGGAGTCGTTCACCTTCATCGAGTCGGCCACCATCCTCGCCATCGTGGTGCTGGGCGGCATGGGCTCGCAACTGGGCGTGGTCCTCGCGGCCGTCGTGATGATCCTGTTGCCCGAGCTGATGCGTGACTTCAGCGAATACCGCATGTTGATGTTCGGCGCCTTGATGGTGCTGATGATGATCTGGCGTCCTCAAGGTCTGCTGCCCATGCAACGTCCTCACATGGAGCTGCGTAAATGAGCAGAGAGATCCTGAAAGTAGAAGGCCTGAGCATGCGCTTTGGCGGCTTGCTGGCGGTCAATAGCGTTGCCCTGAGCGTGAAAGAGAAACAGGTGGTATCGATGATTGGCCCTAACGGTGCCGGCAAGACCACTGTGTTCAACTGCCTGACCGGTTTCTACAAGCCCACTGCTGGCACTATCCAGCTCAACGGTGAAGCGATCGAAGGCCTGCCCGGCCACAAGATCGCCGGTAAAGGCGTGGTGCGGACGTTCCAGAACGTGCGGTTGTTCAAGGAAATGACCGCCGTGGAAAACCTGCTGATCGCTCAGCACCGGCACCTGAACACCAACTTCCTGGCGGGTCTGTTCAAGACCCCGGCGTTTCGCCGCAGCGAACGCGAGGCCATGGAATACGCCGAGTTCTGGCTCGACAAGGTCAACCTCAAGGAGTTTGCCAACCGTCCGGCCGGTACCCTGGCCTACGGTCAGCAGCGCCGCCTGGAAATCGCCCGTTGCATGATGACCCGTCCAAGCATCCTGATGCTCGACGAACCGGCCGCCGGCCTCAACCCGCGGGAAACCGACGACCTCAAGGCGCTGATCGGCACCCTGCGTGAAGAGCATAACGTCACCGTGCTATTGATCGAACACGACATGAAACTGGTCATGAGCATCTCCGACCACATTTTCGTGATCAACCAGGGCACGCCTCTGGCCAACGGCACGCCGGAACAGATCCGCGACAATCCTGAAGTGATCAAAGCCTACCTGGGGGAAGCGTAAATGCTGCAGTTCGAAAACGTTTCCACCTTCTACGGCAAGATCCAGGCCCTGCACGGCGTCAACGTCGAAGTCCGTCAGGGCGAGATCGTCACGCTGATCGGGGCCAACGGCGCCGGCAAATCCACCCTGCTGATGACCCTGTGCGGTTCGCCGCAAGCCCATAGCGGCAGCATTCGCTACATGGGCGAAGAACTGGTCGGCCAGGACTCCGCGCGAATCATGCGTAAAAGCATCGCCGTGGTCCCGGAAGGTCGTCGGGTGTTTGCCCGTCTGACCGTGGAAGAAAACCTCGCCATGGGCGGTTTCTTCACCGAGAAAGGCGATTACCAGGAGCAAATGGACAAGGTCCTGGGGTTGTTCCCGCGGCTCAAGGAACGCTTCAACCAGCGCGGCGGCACCATGTCGGGTGGTGAGCAGCAGATGCTTGCCATCGGTCGGGCGCTGATGAGCAAACCCAAGCTGCTGCTGCTCGACGAGCCGTCGCTGGGATTGGCGCCGATCATCATCCAGCAGATCTTCGACATCATCGAACAGCTGCGCAAGGATGGTGTGACGGTGTTCCTGGTTGAACAGAATGCTAACCAGGCGTTGAAGGTTGCCGACCGTGCCTATGTGCTGGAAAACGGCCGGGTAGTGATGCAAGGCACCGGTGCAGCCCTGCTGAGCGACCCTAAAGTGCGCGACGCCTACCTGGGCGGCTAAGCACTGCTGCAAAAAAAAACGGCCTGCGGGCCGTTTTTTTTTGCCTTGTAGGAGCACGGCTTACCGGCGATGGCGTTCTCCCGGGCACCATCGCCGGCAAGCCGTGCTCCTACAGGATTGTGTCGTGTACAAAAGTTTTTTCACACGCGCTGTAACGAACTCGAATGACCTTTCTCTAGAGGGGTAAGCAAGCACCAACGCTTACTTGAACCCACCCCTCGTTTGGAGAAACACCATGACTGCTACCACTCGCCCCCTGTCCGCCGCCGCCCTCGCCCTGGCCTTGGGTTCCGCCCTGAGCATCGCGGCTCTGCCGACCACTGCCCACGCCGCAGCCACTGACATGGAAAAATGCTTTGGCGTCGCTATGAAAGGCAAGAACGATTGCGCCGCAGGTGCAGGCACTACCTGCGCGGGCACCTCGAAAATCGACTTCGAGAGCAACCACTTCAAACTGGTGCCAAAAGGCACTTGCGAGAAGACCGCCAGCCCGACCTCACCGACCGGCTTCGGTCAAATGGCCGCCTACAAAGCCAAGTCGTAATCCCTCCTCTGCCTGAGTGTTGATGATGACCACTTCAGCGCTGCACAACGTACATCCTCACACTCAGGCATTGGCGTCCGAGCTCCCGCCCCGCGCGGGGCTGGGGCTCAAGACCGAGCACTTTGGCGCAGTACTCGATACTCGCCCGGACATCGGTTTCTTCGAAGTCCACGCCGAAAACTATATGGTGGCCGGCGGCCCGTTTCATCATTACCTGGGTTTGATCCGCGAGCAGTATCCGCTGTCGCTGCATGGCGTCGGTCTATCGATCGGCGGCGAAGGCCCGCTGAACTCCGAGCACCTTGCCCGGCTCGCCGATCTGATCGAACGCTACCAACCCCAGTCCTTTTCCGAACACCTGGCCTGGTCGAGCCACGGCCCGGTGTTTCTCAATGACCTGCTTCCATTGGCCTATAACGAGTCGACACTGCAGCGTGTCTGCGAGCATATCGACCAGGTCCAGCAGCATCTGAAACGCCCCATGCTGCTGGAAAACCCGGCGACTTACTTACAGTTCCAGCACTCCGGCATGGAAGAAGCCAGCTTCATCACTGACGTCATTCGCCGCACCGGCTGCGGCTTGCTGCTGGATGTGAACAACGTCTACGTCTCTTGCATCAATCATCAGCGCGATCCGCTGGAGTACATCGACGCACTGCCGTTGCATGCCGTGGGCGAGATCCATCTGGCCGGATTTGCCGAAGACACTGACAGCCTCGGCGATCGCCTGCTGATCGACGATCACGGTGCCCCCATCGATAACGCTGTGTGGACGCTGTATACGCAAGTTCTTGAGCGCGTCGGGCCGGTGGCCACGCTGATTGAGCGCGACAATCAGGTGCCGGCATTTTCCGTGCTGCTCGCCGAGGCCCGTCAAGCCGATGAATTGCTGGGTTACACCGAGGTTCGCCGATGAATACTCAAGCCGATTTCGCCGCTGCCCTGCTTGATCCTCGACGGCCCTGCCCTGACGGTTTGTTCAGCGCCAACGGCGCTAACCCGGATAGCCGCTTCGCTGTGTACCGCAACAACGTGCAGAGCTCGTTGATCAACTCCTTGGCCGACAGTTATCCGGTGGTTTCGCAGTTGGTCGGAGAAGAGTTTTTTCGGGCCATGGCCCAGTTCCATGTACGGGATTTTCCGCCGAGCAGTGCGCTGATCAACGACTACGGCAGCGACTTCGCCAGTTTCATCGAGCACTTTGCACCGGCCGCGTCAGTGCCGTACCTCGCAGATGTTGCGCGCCTGGAACGCTTGCGGGTAATGGCCTATCACGCAGCGGATGCCAATGCCGTCGAGCCTGCACAGATTGCTGCTGCGCTGGCTGCTCCCGAAGCGCTCGCACAGCTACACATTCATCTGCATCCCTCAACGTTCACGCTGAGTTCGCCGTACGCCACCGTTGCGCTATGGGCTGCCCACCAGACTGACATACCGCCCCGAAACCTTGAGCCGTATCACCCGCAAAACGCACTGGTGCTGCGCAATGGCCTGGAGGTCGAGGTCTTTGCGATCGATGTCGGCACTGCGACCTTCATCCACAGCCTGCAAAACAACCACCCTCTGGGGCAAGCGGTCGCCGATGCCCTGAACGCTGCACCGGCGTTCGACCCGAGTCAGTGCCTGGCGCTGCTGATCGGCCACAACGCCATCATCCACTTGCAACACGACAAGGTATCGCCATGAACACCCGCACCGAACACCCGAACGCAATCACCCACTTGATCGAACGGATCATCGAACTGTTCGAGAAAATCCCCCACAGCCTGATCGCCTTCGTTGCACGTTTCTCCATTGCCGCGGTGTTCTGGAAGTCCGGGCAAACCAAGGTCGAAGGCCTGGCCATCGACCTGCTCGACGGCACCTTCCAGCTCGGAATTCCGCACCTCGCGGACTCGACCATTCCGTTGTTCCAAAGCGAATACCATGTGCCGCTGCTGTCCCCGGAACAGGCGGCGCACATGGCGGCCTTCGCCGAGCATTTCTTCCCGATGCTGATCCTCGTCGGCTTCGCCACACGTTTTTCGGCCCTGGCGTTACTGGGGATGACGCTGACCATTCAGACCTTTGTCTACCCGGACGCCTACCCGACTCACGGCACCTGGGCGGCCGTTCTGCTGTACCTGATGGCCAGAGGTCCGGGCATGCTATCGATCGATCACCTGATCGCCAAACGTTACGCCGCCAAACGCTAAGCCCGTGTAGCAGCTGCCGAAGGCTGCGTTCGAGTGCGAAGCGCTCGTACATCAGACGACGCGCTCTTTCAGATAAATTGCATGTTCAGGATTTGCGAGGACTTCGTCCTCGGACGCAGCCTCGCTGGCTCGGCAGCTGCTACAGCCGATCCAGTGCTTCGCCGCTGCGCTTGAACCACCTCATCAGGTAATCGGCCAATACCTGCGTGCGCTTGGGCAAGCCGCCCTGATACGGATGCACCAGATACATCGGCATGCTGCGGGTCTGATAGTCGCGTAGCAGCCAGCGCAAACGGCCATCGGCCAGTTCAGCCTGGAGCAAGTAAGAAGGCAGGCGCGCGATCCCCGCATGAGCGAGCGCAGCCTTCTTCAGCAGGTTGTAGTGGTTGCTGGCGAACGGTCCCGAGACCCGCACCCGCAACAGTTCATGTTGCTGGTGATACAACCACTCTTCCCGGCCGCTGTAATGGCTGTTGAGCAGGCAACGATGATCGGCCAGGTCCGCCGGCGTCTGCGGCTCACCAAACTGCTCAAGATAAGCCGGGCTGGCGCAGGTCATCTCGTGCCAGGCCAACAGTGGTTTGGCGACCATTCGCTCGTCGTTGGCCACCTCTGAACGAATCGCCAGATCGAAGCCATCCCGTGACAAGTCGCGGTAACTGTTGTTCAGCTCAAGTTCGATCTGCACGTCGGGGTACTCTCGGGAAAACTCCAGCAGCAACCCATCGAAAAAAGTCTCCCCCAACGACACCGGGACCGTCATCCGAATCGGCCCTGCCATGTCGTCCTTCAAGCGTGCCAGGGCCTGTCGCGCCCGCTCTACCTGAATCACCAGCGCCTGCGCTTGCGGCAACAACGCCGCACCGGCAGCCGTCAGGCTCAAACGCCGTGTGGTTCGCTGCAACAGCACTACGCTGAAACGTGTTTCCAGCTGACTGATGCGCTTGGACAACTGCCCCTTGCTACACCCCAGTTGCTGCGCTGCCAGCGTGAAACTGCCGGCCTCGATCAACACTGCAAACGCCGCCAGATCATCCATTTCGCTCATGGATTGTTTCCATTTGAAAACCAAAGGTTGCCCATTAGCACGCTTATCAATAAAAAAAACCACACTAAACTGAAACCACATTCACCCACTTGAGGATTCGCACGATGAAAATTCTTTTGATTGGAGCCTCCGGCACTGTCGGCTCGGCCATTGACCGGGAACTGTCCCAGCGCCACAAAATCATTCGTATCGGTCGCAAGAGTGGTGACTTCCAGGTCGATATCAGTGACAGCGCCTCGATCCACAAGCTGTTCGAACAGACCGGCAAATTCGATGCACTGATCTGCGCCGCCGGCAGCGTCAACTTCGTACCGCTGGCGAACATGACTGAAAAAGACTTCGAACTGGGCTTGCGAGACAAGCTGATGGGCCAGGTCAATCTGCTGTTGATCGGCCGGGATTTCGCCAACGACGGTGCGTCGTTCACCTTCACCACCGGCATTCTCAGCCACGATCCGATTCGTACCGGCAGCTCGGCGTCGATGGTCAACGGCGCCCTGGACAGTTTTGTTAAAGCGGCGGCTATCGAATTGCCACGCGGTCTGCGGATCAACTCGGTCAGCCCTAACGTACTGGTTGAAGCCATGGGCAGCTACGCACCGTACTTCCGCGGATTCAAACCGGTCCCAGCCGCCGATGTGGCGCTGGCCTACGCGAAAAGTGTGGAAGGCCTGCAGACTGGCCAGATCTACAACGTCGGCTGAGAGCAAGGCGTTTTACAGGAGGGCAGGTGCACTGCAGGGTTGTGATGAGCGGTCAGCCTGAGTAACGTGGCGGCACTTGTCTGGAGACCCAACGATGCGTGCTGCCCGTTCCCTGATGTTTGTCGCCCTGCTTCCTGTATTCGCCGGTTGCCAGTTGCTGCAGAGCCAGCCTGAGAAACCGTCCATGGCGGGCCTGTCCCGCATGCAGGGCGAACTCAGCATGGCCAACGGCAAGCTGATGTTTCAGCCGTGCCAGGAAAACAAGCTGTATGTCGTTAATGACACCGGCAGCACCAGCATCCTGCAGGAAGCTGCAACGCTGGCGGGCGCGCAGCACAAGATTTTCGCTGACGTGCGCGGCCGGGTTGCCACTGGCAAATCAGCTGATGCGGGTGCCCAGTTCGACGTGCAGCAGCTATACCGCGTCGAACGCTCGAGCGCGGCCTGTGAAGACCCCAACTTCCAGCGGCTGATCCTGCGTGCCAGCGGCACTACGCCCGACTGGAACGTCAAGGTCAACACCAAGGGCATGGTGATCGAGCGCGCCGGCCAGCCAGCGTTGGCCTTGCCGTTTCTGGAAGAACAACTCGGTGACGGGCGTTTCAGCCTCAGTAGCGAAGCCAATGACCAACACGTTGAACTCTGGATCGCACCACAACGCTGCGTCGACAGCACCCGTGGCAGCGTTCAATTCATGAGCGCCGAGTTGCGGGTCAACGGCCAGGTACAACGTGGCTGCGCGTATTTCGGCGGCTCGCGTAACGACTGATTCGACAGGATGCTGTTTTAGCCTCACCGGAACGGGCCGTTGAGGCTTATAATCGCCGGTTTGTGAAACGCCTTTGGCGCAGTTGTGCGCCCCCGCGAACCGGACCCCGTCATGTTACGAATCACCGAACTCAAGTTGCCGATCGACCATCCCGAAGAAGACCTGCGGCCAGCCATCGTGCAGCGCCTGGGCATCGCCAGTGATGACCTGCTCGATTTCACCTTGTTCAAGCGCAGCTACGACGCGCGCAAAAAATCTTCCGAACTGTGCTTCATCTACACCATCGACCTTAGCGTGCGCGATGAGGCGAAATTGCTGCACAAATTCGCCGATGACCGTAACGTCAATGCGGCGCCGGATGTCAGCTACAAGGTCGTTGGCCAGGCTCCGCAGGATCTGAGCCAACGGCCGATCGTGGTCGGTTTCGGCCCGTGCGGGATTTTCGCCGGGCTGCTGCTGGCGCAGATGGGCTTCAAGCCGATCATTCTTGAGCGCGGCACAGAAGTGCGTCAGCGCACCAAGGACACCTGGGGTCTGTGGCGCAAAAGCGTGCTGAATCCCGAGTCCAACGTGCAATTCGGTGAAGGCGGCGCGGGGACATTCTCTGACGGCAAGCTGTACAGCCAGATCAAGGATCCCAAGCACCATGGCCGCAAAGTCCTGCACGAATTCGTCAAGGCCGGCGCACCGGAAGAGATCCTCTACGTCAGCAAACCGCACATCGGTACGTTCCGTCTGACGGGCGTCGTCGAAAACATGCGTGAGCAGATTCGCGCGCTGGGCGGTGAAGTACGCTTCCAGCAAAAAGTCACTGACGTGCTGATCGAAGACGGCCAGTTGACCGGTATCGAGCTCGCCAGCGGTGAACAGATCCACTCGAAACACGTGATTCTTGCCCTCGGCCACAGCGCCCGTGACACCTTCCGCATGCTCCACGGTCGTGGCGTGTTCATGGAAGCCAAGCCGTTTTCGGTAGGTTTCCGTATCGAACACCCGCAATCGCTGATCGACAGCGCGCGCCTGGGCAAATACGCCGGTCACCCGAAACTCGGTGCCGCCGACTACAAACTGGTGCACCACGCCAAGAACGGTCGTTCGGTCTACAGCTTCTGCATGTGCCCGGGCGGCACCGTGGTGGCGGCGACTTCCGAGCCGAATCGCGTGGTGACCAACGGCATGAGCCAGTATTCGCGTAACGAACGTAATGCGAACTCCGGGATTGTTGTGGGCATCACCCCGGAAGTCGACTATCCGGGCGGCCCATTGGCCGGGATCGAGTTGCAGGAGCGTCTGGAGTCCCACGCCTTTGTGCTGGGTGGCAGCAACTACGAAGCACCGGCGCAACTGGTCGGCGATTTCATCGCAGGCAAGCCGTCGACGGCGCTGGGCAGCGTCGAACCCTCCTACAAACCCGGGGTTGCACTGGGCGATCTGGCGCTGGCGTTGCCGGCGTTTGCCATCGACGCCATTCGTGAAGCCTTACCGGCCTTCGAGAAGCAGATTCGCGGCTACTCGCTGCACGACGCGGTGCTGACCGGGATTGAAACCCGCACCTCTTCGCCACTGCGGATCACCCGTAACGAGTCGATGCAGAGCCTGAACGTCAAAGGCCTGTTCCCGGCCGGTGAAGGCGCCGGTTATGCCGGTGGGATCCTGTCGGCGGGTGTCGATGGTATTCGCATTGCCGAAGCGGTGGCGCGGGATATTCTCGGCATCGAGGCCTGACCGAAACCCTGTAGGAGCAAGGCTTGCCCGCGATGAACGATAATGCGGTCTTTCGGGAAGACCGCGTCAACTTCATCGCGGGCAAGCCTTGCTCCTACGGGGACAGTGCCTGGTTTTAGATACCGGCGCGCAACACGCTGGTCGGCAGCGGCTCACCGCGCTCGGCACTGCCCACAACGGCCGCGATCAGTCCACTCAGCTCATACCCCTGAGCCTTCAGCCAGTCCTGATCGTAATAGGTGGTCGCGTAACGTTCGCCGCCATCACACAGAATCGCCACGATCGAGCCACTCTCCCCCGCTGCCACCATCTGCTGCCCCGCCATCAAGGCGCCGATCAGGTTGGTCCCGCTCGAGCCTCCCACATGCCGGCCCAGACGCTGCGCCAAATAATGCATGGCCGCCAGCGACAACGCATCCGGCACCTTGACCATCGCATCGATGACCTTAGGCAAGAACGACGCCTCAACCCGTGGCCGGCCAATGCCTTCGATCCGCGAACCGCAATCCAGACGCAAGCTCGCGTCGCCGGTCTGGTAGTACTCGAAGAACACCGAACGCTCGGCATCGGCACACAACACGCGGGTGCAATGCTGGCGATAACGCACGTAGCGCCCCAGAGTGGCCGTCGTACCGCCGGTGCCAGGGCTGGAAATCAGCCAGCTCGGTTCAGGATGACGTTCGAAACGCATCTGCTGAAAAATCGACTCGGCAATGTTGTTGTTGGCTCGCCAGTCAGTGGCACGCTCGGCATAGGTGAACTGGTCGATGAAATGGCCGTCGTGTTCCCGGGCCAAGCGCTCGGACTCGGCGTAGATCTGTGTCGGATCCTGCACCAGATGGCTTTTGCCACCGTAGAACTCGATTTGCGCAATTTTTTCCCGGGAGGTCGTGGCCGGCATCACGGCAATGAACGGCAAACCGAGCAAGCGCGCGAAATACGCCTCGGAGATCGCCGTCGAACCGCTGGACGCCTCGATCACCGGTGCTCCCGGCTTGAGCCAGCCGTTACACAGCGCATAAAGGAACAGTGAGCGCGCCAACCGATGCTTGAGGCTACCGGTGGGGTGACTGGACTCATCCTTGAAATACAACTCGATGCCCGGCAATCCCGGCAGTGGCAAAGGGATCAGGTGCGTATCGGCGCTGCGCTGGAAGTCGGCTTCGATGATCCGGATGGCTTCGCGAGCCCACTGACGGTTGTCGCTCATGGTCTTTTTCTCATTGAATCGAATAGGCGTAAGGAAACCTGGCGGTGACAACAGGCAATGGATTGACCTTGTCGGAAGGCTCAATCAACAAGCTTAGGAAAAAACCCACATAACGCACAGGTACAGCTGAGGCCCAATACGCCAACCAACTGCTAGGCTCAGGCCGGGTCCGGGAGACATCGTTGTAATGGCATATAACAAAAAAGAATATAACTTTTGTTTTAACAACTAACCGTACGGGTTAGGGTGGTCCACCTTTTGAATCGATAGATGGAGAGCGACCTTGCCTCTGCGTAGCACTTTCACGCGTTTCTTTCAGTTGGAAGCTGCCAGCGGTCTGTTATTGATTGCCGCTGCAGCTCTTGCCCTGATCATCAACAACTCACCGCTGTCCTGGCTCTACAACGGCCTGCTGGACACTCCCGTAGTCGCCCAGATCGGCGCCCTGAAAATCGCCAAGCCGCTGTTGTTATGGATCAACGACGGCCTGATGGCGATGTTCTTCCTGTTGATCGGCCTTGAGGTCAAACGCGAAATCCTTGAAGGCCATCTGTCCAAACCGTCGCAGATCGTCCTGCCGGGCGCAGCGGCCATCGGCGGCATGGTCGTGCCGGCGCTGATCTACTGGTTCCTCAACAAAGACAACCCGTCAGCCCTGGGTGGTTGGGCGATCCCGATGGCCACTGATATCGCCTTCGCCCTCGGTGTGCTCGCCTTGCTGGGCAAGCGTGTGCCGGTCTCGCTGAAACTGTTTTTGATGACCCTGGCGATCATTGATGACCTGGGTGCAATCATCGTCATCGCGATCTTCTACTCCGGCGCATTGTCGACGCTGTCGTTGATGCTGGCCGCAGCCTGTCTGGTAGCGCTGGTGGCGATGAATCGGCTAGGCGTGGTCAAGCTCGGCCCCTACATGATCATTGGCCTGATTCTATGGGTGTGTGTACTCAAGAGCGGTGTCCACGCCACGCTGGCCGGTGTGACCCTGGCGTTCTGCATTCCGCTACGCACCAAAAACGCTGAACCGTCACCGTTGCTGAGCCTGGAGCACGCGCTGCACCCTTGGGTGGCCTTCGGTATCCTGCCGTTGTTCGCTTTCGCCAATGCCGGTGTTTCACTGGCTGGCGTTAACCTTGAGAGCTTCACCCACCACGTACCGATGGGCATTGCTGCCGGTTTGCTGCTGGGCAAGACCGTTGGCGTCTTCGGCCTGACCTGGCTCGCCGTGAAGATAGGCATCGCAGCCCTCCCCGCTGGCGCCAATTGGGGCCAGGTACTCGGCGTGGCAATCCTCTGCGGTATCGGTTTCACCATGAGTCTGTTTGTCGGTTCCCTGGCCTTTGTGCCGGGCAGCAGCGAATACGCCGGCATGGACCGCATGGGCATTCTCACTGGGTCGATCCTCGCCGCATTGATCGGTTATGCGGTGACCGCCGCGGCCAGTCGCAAGCGCATCAATAGTGCGCCCTGAATAGCCGGATTTATTACCGAGTTCACACAGCCGAGGTGTGCTGTAGTGGTCTAACAAAACAATCAGCCAAAAACACAAAACCCCGACCAGTTACCTGATCGGGGTTTTGTTTTAACCGCGTAAAACTTAGTGCGAAACGCGGCTGGTGCCACCGACGGTGGAGATACGCACGCGTTCACCAACGCGGAATACTTCGTTTGGCTGAACTTCCTGAACGTAGGCGCGCATGCTGCCGTCGTCTTCGCGAACGGTGATTTCCACGCCTTGGGTACGGGTCGCGCCTTCTTCGATGGCAGAACCCGCCAGACCGCCAGCCACAGCACCGATCACCGCAGCGACGATGCTGCCTTTGCCACCACCCACGGAGCTGCCGGCAACGCCGCCAACGGCCGCACCGGCTACGCTGCCGATCGGGGTTTTAGTGCCTTCGATTTTCACCGGACGCAGGGACTCGATGGTACCCATACGGATCGTCTGCACCCGACGTGCTTCGTCACGGGAGTAGGAGTCACCGGTCAGGCTCGATTGGCAACCGGTGAGCAGCATCGCCATCGTAGAAAAAGAAGCAACCAGCAAAACAGACTTACGCATAGCATCAACTCCAAAGGACAGGTATTCATTAAACTCCGCAGCTTGACGCCTGTCACGGCACTGCCCGGATAAAATTGGTTTCATTCAGGTGCAGTACAGTCGCACTTGAGAACTCATCACACAGTAGCGCCAAATTCCAGAATCTGCGCCATTGCACCAAGGATTTCCATGGATTACTTCATCATTGTCGCCACCACCGTTGCCGGACTGTACTTCCATTGGTGGCTGTACGTGCGGATCAAACGCTGGATGGACCGTGATCTGGCGCTGGCACTTGCCGGCAATGACGAGCGGAAAAAGGCGTTCATGCTGCAACAATTGGCTATTGCCCGGCAGCAGAATATCAAACGTCGGGACCTGCCACAGTGGCTGGAGGCGGCGGCTGCCACCTACCCCACTGTGTAGCCGGTTTACGGTGCCAGGCGCTCGCGACTCCAGTCCGCGCCTTGCAGACGATAGTTCAGACGGTCATGCAAACGACTCGCCCGACCCTGCCAGAACTCGATGCGTTCTGGCAACAAACGATAGCCGCCCCAATGTTCCGGGCAATGCGGCTGGCTATCGCTGAAGCGCTGTTCAGTGACTTTGAGCAGCCCTTCCAGCTCGGCACGATCGGCAATCACCTGACTCTGCGGAGACGCCCAGGCCCCCAGGCGACTGCCCAGCGGCCGTACCTGGAAATAGGCATCGGACTCCTGCGGCGTGACCTTCACCACTCGACCCTCGATACGCACCTGGCGCTCCAGGGTCGGCCAGAAGAAGGTCATGGCAGCAAACGGATTGCCCGCCAGCTGCTGACCCTTGGCACTGTCGTAGTTGGTGAAGAAGGTAAACCCCTGATCATCAAGCCCCTTGAGCAACAGGATTCGGCAATGCGGGCGACCGTCCTGATCAACCGTGGCCAGGGTCATGGCATTCGCCTCGACCGGAGGTTGCTCGGTATTTACCGCCTCGGCAAACCACTGATGAAACAGCGCGAATGGCTCGGCCGGGGCCTGAGCCTCGGTCAAACCATCGCGAGTGTAGTCACGACGCATATCAGCCAAAGTCCGGGGCATAGCGTTTTCCTTGTGCTTGATCAGTCAGTTGCTGGCCGATTACTGGCCGCTGGTGCTTTTTGCCGCTGTATCCGCTTTGGCTGCAGCTGCTGGCTTCTTGGCCGGCTGTTTTTTGGCCGGAGCTTTCTTCGCCGGAGCCTTTTTCGAGACAGCGCCTTTCTTCTTCGACGTTGCTTTTTTCGTGGCCACGGCTGGTGCTGCGGGCTTGACGGGCTGCGCTGCAACCATTTCCACCGGTGGTGGGGTCGGCTGGCTGTATTTGTTCAGCAATGCCAGCATGGTGGTGCGCTGGGTCAGCATGATTTCCACGCGACGGTTCAAGGCACGGCCCTGGGCGCTGTCATTGGCGGCGCGCGGCATCAAGCTGCCCATGCCACGCAACATCAGACGATCACGCTTCAAGCCACTGAGGCTGAAGATCGACGCAACGGAAGTCGCACGGTCCTTGCTCAGTTGTTGAGCGTCGGAAGTTGTGCCCACAGCGTCGCCGTGGCCAAGTACCAGGACGGCAGCCTGGGTATCGGGCTCAACCAGCTTGGCGATCTTGGTGAACTGCCCCAGGGACGACGGCAGCAGCATGGCTGGACGTTTCGGGTTGAAAGAGTCATCCACTGGCACTACGACCACCAGCACGTTCTCACGACGTTCAACCTGCATATGGCCGTCCTGGACCGCAGACCGCAAGCGTGGCTCGTAGCTGTCCAGCCAGGCCTGGGTGATTTTCGGATCAGGCATCGGCACATCTTTGATGTCGGCCTTGGTGATGGCTTTTGGCTGGTCGCCGAACGGCCACCACCATTTGCTTTCGCTATCGGCCTTGGCTGCTGCGGCAGCTGAAGAACCTGGAACTGCAGCCGGGGTGGTTGGCGCGGCAGCACTTGCAGTCGATTTGGCCTTCGCGGCTGCAGCGTCTTCAGCGGCCTTCGCGTCCGGTTTGGCAGCGGCTTTGTCCGAACCGGAACCGAATGACCACCAGTGGGCCCCGTCTGCATCATTTTGTGGGGTTTGCGCGCAACCGGTAATGCTGAGACACAGTGCCAAGGCTAGAGATTTGTTCAGTGACATGGGGATATCCACAAAATGAGATAAGAAGCTGTGGGCCGCTACGACCCGTATAAAACAGACGCTTTGAAACTATAGAAGCCACAGGGTTCCGTCCTGCGACCATTGGGCAAGTTTTTTTCAAAAAAATGCCTTGAAACTACCCTTTACAGACAGGCGGCTAAAACCCGCACAAGCTTCTGCGCACGAGGGTCCATCAACACGTATGGCCCAAGGGTATTGGTCACAAAACCGAAGGCCACATCATGTTCCGGGTCAGCGAAACCGATGGAGCCACCAGCACCCGGATGACCAAACGCTCGAGGGCCGAGGCCAAAGGTCGCGTTGGGTACGTCCGGTTGATCGAGCATACAACCCAGACCGAAACGGGTCCGGGTCAGTAAAGTCTTGTCTTCGCCCAGGCTGTGCTCGCGAGTCAGTTCCTGGAGCATCTCGCTTTCCAGCAGGCTGCCATCGAGCAGACCGCTGTAGAACCCGGCCAGGCTGCGGGCATTGCCGTGGCCATTCGCTGCCGGTTGTTGCATACGACGCCATTCCGGCTTGTTGGTACTGGTCATGATCGATGGCGGGTTGGTAAACGCCAAAGTGGTCATGGCCTTCGGCTCACGCATCGTCACTTGCAGCAAACGCTGCGCCGCCGCATCGCCGACATTGCCCTTGCCACGCGCGATGTGCGCCACGCGATGGAACTCTTCATCCGCCAGGCCGACATGGAAATCCAGCCCCAGCGGTCGCGCAACACGTGCCACGATCGACTCGCCCGGACCACGGCCATCGGCGCGTCGCAGCAGTTCCCCGACCAGCCAGCCATAAGTGATCGCCGCATAACCATGGCCTTCACCGGGCGTCCACCAAGGGGCTTCGGCGGCCAGCGCGTCAACCATGGTTTGCCAGTTGTAGAGCGCCTCTGGTGGCAGCAATTCGCGCAAGGCCGGCAGACCCGCCTGATGGCAGAGCAACTGACGCAAGGTGATCGCTTCCTTGCCGGCAGCGGCGAACTCCGGCCAATACCTGGCGACCGGAGCATCGAGCTGCAACTTGCCTTCGGCGACCAGTTGCAGGGCGGTCACCGCGGTAAAGGTCTTGGTGCAGGAGAACAGGTTGGCAATGGTGTCGCTGTGCCAAGCCTCGTGACCGTCCTTGTCGGCAGTACCGGCCCAGAGGTCGACGACGGTTTCACCGCCGATTTGAATGCACAGTGCCGCGCCGCGTTCCTGGGGATCGTCGAAGAGTGCCGCGAAAGCTTCACGTACCGCTTCAAATTTAAGCTCGTAATGACCCTGAATCAGCACCCGTAACTCTCCGAAAAAACGTTTCGACACAATGACCTGCATTGTTCCAGCCCTTGAGCGATTTGGGAACAGGGGCGGGCTCGGCGGTTGCCGTAATCGTTAATAGGTCAGCGATCAAAAGATCAAAAGATCGCAGGCTTTAATGACCATTGGCGGAATGCCCACCTGCATGGCCAGCGCCCTGCCCTGCACCCTTGCTGTCGCGGCCTTTCTTCCCAGCTGTGTCTTCATGACCGGCACTGTCGGCTTTATCCGCCGCAGCCTTGGCCTTCTCGGCTTCTTTGCCGAGCTGATTGACGGCCTGCAAGTTGGCCTTGCGCACACTTTCGACAAAGCCCTGGAACGGCAGATCGGTGATCCCGACCAGACCGAAATGGCCGTTTTCACCGTCCAGCAGGCGACCGCTCACCGGTTGATCGAGGTACTGGAACCAATGCACGCCGACAATCGACGGTTCACTCACCGCTTGCTTGACGAAATTGGCGTAGGCCGGCCCACGGTCTTCTTCCTTCGCCAGCTCCGTTACTCCGCCCCAGAACGGACCGCGATCACGCGAACCGAAGTTGAACTCGGTGATCAGCACCGGTTTGTCCAACGCCTGTAGTTTGGCGAAGTCATAACCGTCCTGAGGTTTAAGCGTGTACATGTTGAAGCTCAGGACGTCGCAGTACTGCGCGCAAGACTCGACAGCCTCAGGTGTGCTGGTGGCAAACCGACCACCGAGCAGCAGGTGGTTGGGTGCGTGCCATTTCAGCGAATCGGCAATGGTCTTGAAGTAGGTATCGGCGAAGACTTTCTGGAAATACTTGAAGTCGGCTTCGATTTCCGGGTGTTCCGCACTTGGCAGCGGCGGCACGAATCCCGGGTCTTCCATCAATTCCCAGGCCGGCAAATCAATGCCCCAGGCTTTCGACAGGCCCGCCTGGTTACGGTATTTATCCCGCAATTGCTTGAGGAACGCCCGTTTGGCCGGCACGTCGGTGGTCATTTTCAAGGTGCCGTATGCCAAGGCATAACGGGCCTTCGGGTCATCGCCGGGACCGGCCCAGGCCAGTTCGTTATCGGCGAAGTAACCGATAAGCCATGGGTCGTCACGGTGATCGCGTGCAGCAATGGCCACGGCACGCTCGGTGGCCATGGCGAAACGCGGGTCGAACGGGTCGGGCATGCCGCCCCACCAGTCGGTGCCGGTGCTGATGCTGGCGTAATCGCCAACGATGGACAGCGGCAAGGTGTACGGCACACGGTCATTCAAGCCCAGCGCCGGGGCGCTCCAGTCGCCGATGGTGTTGAAACCCCAGGCTTGCAGACGGTCGAGTGTATGGCCGGTCCAGCGTTTTTCGTCGAACGTGTGGGAGGTGCACGGGGTTGTGGCGGTGTCGGCCTTGGCTTCATCAGCCTTGGTTTCAGTCACAACCGCACACGGTTGGCCATAAGTGCGCTGCAGGTTGGCACCGTAGAAGTCATACCAGCGACCGGCATTGAACCCACGTCCCTGATCGGCACCATTGCCATTGCGGTTGTCGCCTTCACCGTAATGGCTGGCCAATGGCTCGTCGTTAGCGGGCAACGACTCGAACATGGATTCGCGCCCGGCGACGTAGGTCTGGCTGGTATCGGCGGTGACTGTATTGACTCCCAGGGAATAGAACGGGTGACCTTCCGGGGTCACCAGATACCAGCGACCGTCACGCTTTTCAGTGCGGAAGAAGCCACTGGCCTTGAACGCCGGGCCTTTGCTCCAGCCACCGAACGTGTCCAGGGACGAGCGTTTACGCTCGGCCAGCCAGGTTTTCAGTTGCTGTTGTTCTTTGTTTGCCGCCGCTTTGAGTTGCTCGTCGCTGGTGACTTTTTCCGGCCATTTCGCTCGCGTGGACTGACCATAAGCGTCCACTAACGAACCGTAGGCGGCCTTGACCACCGACTCGCCGTCCTGCACGCCAAAGCGCTCAAGCATGATGCTCTGGGCGACTTTTGGCTGATCCATCGACAGCGTCACCGACACCACCTGGCTGCGATCCAGTTCACCCGTGCTGCTGGTCAGCAATACGCGCTGGCCTTCGACAGTGATCGGCATCGGCGGCCCGGCTTTCAGGCCCTGGCTCAGTGGCGAACTCGGTGTCAGCGGAACCAGCAAGGTTTGCGCAGGCCCGGCCGGCAAATCGATGCGGCTGACCAAGGTCTTGCCGTCGTTACTCTGGATTTTCACGTAGAGCGTTACAGGCCAGTTCATTGCACTCTGGATACGCAAGCTCATGACACCAGACTGCGACCAGTCCCAGGCGCCGCTTTGCGGAGTCAGACGCAGGTTCGGTTGAGCCGCCGGGTTGAAGGTCACCCGGCGCAGCACTTCACCTTCGGCCGTTTGCTCTGCGTTGGACTGCGGCAGACTGGCGTCCTGGGTCGCCACCTGGACCACATCGGCGGGCCGGACAAAGTTGAAAAGCGTCTGTTGTCCGGCCGGAGCCGCCAGCAGTGGCGCAGCGAACATCAGGGCAAAAACAGCGGGTAACGAACGGCGAATCATATGAACCAGGTTCTCCCTAACGACCAGTGAACGGCCTGTGTGGAATCGGTAGTGGGGGGATAGACAACGAAGTGGGCGATTTCGCCCACCGTGTCTCAAGATATTTCGCGGCGAAACGGCGGCAGCGCGTTGAGGATAGCTTTGCCGTAGCGTTGCGTGACCAGACGCCGGTCAAGCAAAGTGATGGTGCCGCGGTCTTCTTCGGTGCGCAGCAGGCGCCCGCAAGCCTGAACCAGCTTGAGCGAGGCGTCGGGCACCGAGATTTCCATGAACGGATTACCACCTCGGGCTTCAATCCATTCGGCCAGCGCGGCTTCGACCGGATCGTCCGGGACCGAGAACGGGATCTTGGCGATCACCACGTGCTCGCAGTAAGCACCCGGCAAGTCGACACCCTCGGCGAAACTCGCCAGGCCGAACAGCACGCTGGAGTCACCGCCATCGACCCGCGCCTTGTGCTTGTTCAGGGTTTCCTGCTTCGACAGGTTGCCTTGAATGAACACTTGCTTGCGCCAGTCGCGGTCCAGGCCGTCGAACACGTCCTGCATCTGTTTGCGCGAAGAGAACAGCACCAGCGTGCCGCGCGAGCCTTCGACCAGTTCCGGCAGGTCACGAATGATCGCCGCGGTGTGCGCGGCCGCGTCCCGTGGGTCGGCGCGCAGGTCCGGCACCCGCAGCACGCCTGCGTCAGCGTGATGGAACGGGCTCGGCACCACCGCCGTCACGGCCTTTTTCGGCAGACCGGCGCGCATGCGGAAACGGTCGAAGGTGCCCAGTGCGGTCAAGGTGGCCGAGGTCACCAGCGCACCGTAAGCCACATTCCACAGGTTGCGTCGGAGCATTTCCGCCGCCAGGATCGGGCTGGCGTTGACCTCGATATCGAACAGCGAACCGCTTTCGGCCAGGGTCAGCCAGCGCGCCATCGGCGGGTTGTCTTCCGGGTCTTCGGCGGTGAATGCGGTCCACAGCTCCCAGTTGCCCTGGGAACGGGACAGCAGGCTACCAAACAGCGGATACCATTCTTCGGCCTGATTGCTGGCGATGCCGATATTGACCTCGCCATCCATGCCTTCCTTGAGCAGCTCGGTGAGCCGGGTAAAGACATCGGTCAGGCGTGCGAAGCCTTTCTTCAGCTCGACGCCCATCTCGCGCATATGCTCGGGAATCACCCCGCCGACGAAACGATGACGTGGCCGTTCACGGCCCTCGACGTCTTCGCCGGGCTTGAATTCGGCAACCTGTTCGCAGGCAGTAAACATGAACTGCTGCTGGGTCTTGATCTCTCGGGCCAGCTCCGGCACTTGTTCGATCAGCTTGCCCAGATCGCCCGGCAACGGGTGCTGGGCCAGCAATTTGGTGAGGTTCTTGGCGGTCGTTTCCAGCCAGTCGGCGGTGGAACGCAAACGCGTGTAATGGGCGAAGTGGCCGATCGCCTTGTCCGGCAGGTGATGGCCTTCGTCGAACACGTAGATGGTGTCGCGCGGGTCGGGCAACACGGCACCACCGCCCAACGCCAGGTCAGCGAGGACCATGTCGTGGTTGGTGACAATCACGTCAACCTTGCCCATGCCTTCGCGGGCCTTGTAGAAGGCGCACTGACCAAAGTTGGGGCAATGACGGTTGGTGCACTGACTGTGATCGGTGGTCAGGCGCGCCCAGTCCGCATCTTCAAGGGCGGTGGGCCAACTGTCGCGGTCACCGTCCCATTTATTGCCGGCAAGCTTTTCGATCATGCTGGTAAACAGCTTCTGACTGGCTTCATCGACCTCGATCTTGAAGCCTTCTTCTTCGAACAGCTGCGCGGTAGCGGTTTGCGCGTGACCTTCCTGCAACAACATGTCGAGCTTGGACAGGCACATGTAGCGGCCACGGCCCTTGGCCAGCGCAAAGCTGAAGTTCAGCCCGCTGTTACGCATCAGGTCCGGCAGGTCCTTGTAGACGATCTGTTCCTGCAGGGCGACGGTCGCGGTAGCGATCACCAGGCGTTTACCGGCAGCCTTGGCAGTCGGAATCGCCGCCAGGCTGTAGGCCACGGTTTTCCCGGTACCGGTGCCGGCTTCCACCGCGACAATCGCGGGGTCGCCACTGCGCCGGCCTTCGTCGTCGGTGTCGATGTCACCGAGGACCTTGGCAATTTCGGCGATCATCAGGCGCTGGCCGTAACGCGGCTTGAGGCTCTTGGCTTCGAGAAAACGCGAGTAGGCGCCCTGGATCGTGGTTTTGAGTTCTGTGCTGATCATGGATTGTCGGGCGCAAAAAACGCTGGATAAATTTTCAGTGGTTCGGATCGGCGGCTATCATACCCCGCTAATTAATCCCGCGCAGAACGGAGTACCCCAATGACACCTTTCGCCCTCATTTACACCCTGCATGTACTGGCGGCCCTGATCTGGGTCGGCGGCATGTTTTTCGCCTGGATGGTCCTGCGCCCCGCCGCCATGAAGGCACTTGAAGGGCCGGCGCGACTGAAACTGTGGGTAGAAGTGTTTCAAGGTTTTTTTGTCTGGGTCTGGGTCGCCGTGGTGATCTTGCCGATCAGTGGCGTCGGGCTGATTCATCTGCGCTTCAGCGGTTTTGAAACCGCACCGCGTTACGTGCAGATCATGATGGGGTTGTATCTGGTGATGACCGCGCTGTTTATCCGCATTCAGGCGCTGAATCTGCCGGAATTGCGTAAAGCGGTGCTGGCCGAGGATTGGCCGACGGGTGCGGCGATGCTGGGCAAGATTCGGCGCTTGGTGGGGATCAATCTATTGCTGGGGCTGCTGCTGGTGGCGGTGGCCTCGGCTCGGCCGATGTTCTAGGGATAACGCAGCCCAGCAGGGCTTTTGTGGCGAGGGGGCTTGCCCCCGTCGGCCGGTCCGCGCTCGGGCGAAGCAGTCGTAAACCAGTCACCGCATGCATTCTGAAGGAACGGGAGCGCTGGTTCTGGGGCCGCTTTGCGACCCGGCGGGGGCAAGCCCCCTCGCCACAGGGGACTCGCCAGTTCTTACAACCGCTGTACCGTCACGGCACCTGCCGCCCCGGCAGGACCTGGCTGACCTTGCGCACCTGCACGACCGCTTTTACCGCCGTCGGCACGGTAGACGAAACACCCCTTGGCCTTTCCGCCTGCGCCGGGCTTGCCACCGGCACCCGCTACGCCGCCGGCGCCACCGTCGACCAGCACCTTGATCTGCTGGGCCGGGTAATCACGCGGTAATTCCACCCGGACCTGCGCACCCGGCGCCCCGGCATGACCATCGCCACCATTATCACCATCCGCCCCATGCCCGGCCTGGCCCCATGTGCAACCCGGCTCCTGGCCGTTGCCGCCATCGAGCCCCACGTAACCTGGCGCACCGGCGCCGCCACGGGCATCCACCGACAACTCGGGAGCATTCAGCGAGGCAATCCGCAGATTCAGGTTGCGCCCGGCGCGGGCGGCCTTGAGGTAAGTGCCGGGTGCGCCTCGCGAGGTGATCTGGCTGCCACTGGCAAGCTGCGCACGGCTGATATTCAGTTGCAGAGCCTGTTCGCTGGGGACAATGGCGATCCGTGCCTCGCGGCCCAGACGCAACTCGCCAACGCTCAATTCGGTCACGTTCGAGGGGATCAGCAGCGTGCCATTATCGGCGACTTCCAGGCGCTCCAACTGCAAGGTGCTGGCGGTATTGGGCAAACGCAGCAGCGAGTTGGTCTCGACCGTGACCACTTGAGCCATCGCCATCGGGCTGATCAAGGCGGCGAGCAGGCAGAGCTTACGCATGGCGAACCTCCCCGGCGGCAGGGGTTGCAAGGGTTTGCACATGGAAAATACCGACAATGAGGATCTGCCAGCGATCACGCCACGGATGAGCCCGCTCTTTAAGGTTGCGGTTAAAGAGCACCAACTCCACAACATGGGTCATCAGCAACAGACAGCCGATCAGATTGATCATCAAATGAAACGGACCGATCAACGGGCTGATCAGATTGACCAGCACCACCAGCCAGAACAACAGGGTCAACCCCTTCCCCAAGCCCCAAAGCACTTTCATGTACGCCCCCGCAGATCATTATTCTTTGCGCGCACAGTACCGACTTCCGCAACGGATAAGCCAGAGGCCAACGAAAATTCTTCTGAACGGGCGGTTTAGAGCGTCGCATCTGTCGATCAGCGGTCCATCACCCGTTCGACTCCACGGCTTTTCGCCGCGTATTTACGGCGGGCCTCACCATTGCCTGCAAACCACCTCTAGGCCCGCACGTTCGGGCAGGCTAGTCTTCGCACATCTGATTGAGGATCTTCGATGACCACAGGTATTTCTTCGCGCACGCCCCAGCAAGCACTCGCCGCCTTGCTCGACCGTTATGCGCCACAACGTCTGTTGCTGATCGGCGCCAGCGGCTTCCCGGCGCTCGAAGCTTTCAAGCTCGCGCACCCGGATGCCTGCGTCGCGCAAGTCGCGCCCGGCCCTCTGCCACCTGAGCTTGCCGCACAACGCTTCGACCTGGCGCTGGCACTCGACTGCCTTGAGCATCTGCCCAAACGCGATGGCCTGAACCTGCTCGGCGGAATTCGCAATCTCAACGCTAGCCGCATCGCGGTGCTGGCAGACCTGAAAGCCTGCGGCTGGCAAGAAACCGACTTCTTTTCCTTGGCACTGCAGGCCAGCGAACGCTTCCAGCGTGACGAACAGGTCCTGACACTGTTTACCTACGATCTGCTTGACTACAAACAAGTGCCTGACTGGCTCAATTCACGCTTCTGGGCCAATCCGGAAAACTTCGGAAAATACTGGTGGTAACACGATGAGTACGTCCATTTGCCCGTGCGGCAGTGGCACCCTGCTGGATGCCTGCTGCGGCCATTACCACGCCGGCCACCCCGCGCCATGCGCCGAAGCCTTGATGCGTTCGCGCTACAGCGCCTATGTGCTGGGCCTGATCGACTATCTGGTGGCCACCACCCTGCCCGCCCAACAGGCAGGCCTGGATCGTCAGTCGATCAGCGAATGGAGCGCGCAAAGCACCTGGCTTGGCCTTGAGGTGGAAAGCTCCGAGGTCTTCGGCGGCCAGCCTGAACATGCATTCGTCACCTTCACCGCACGCTGGCACGACAGCACCGGCGAGCACAGCCACCGCGAACGCTCATCCTTTGTGCAAAACGCCGGGCGCTGGTACTTCATTGACCCGACCGTGCAGCTCAAGGCCGGGCGCAATGATGCATGCCCCTGCGCCAGCGGGCAGAAATTCAAGAAGTGTTGTGCGAGTTATTTCACCGTTTGAGGCGATCTTTTGGGGCTAGACTGGGGGTCAAGGAGAAATACCACTATGACCCATCAGCAGCGCGCCTTACGAATTGTCACCCTGTTCATGTTCCTGAGCCTCGGTGGCTGCGCGTCCTGGTTCGCTGATGACACCCTCGACCCGCAAGTCCACCTGCTCAAAGTCGAAGTGGTGCGTGCCAAACTCCTTGAGCAGAAATTCATGCTCTACTTTCGCGTCGACAACCCCAACGACTCCGACCTTAGAGTTCGCGGCCTGGTGTACCGGATTCATTTAAGCGATTTCCTGCTGGCCGAAGGCGAGGCCAGCGAATGGTTCACCGTCGACCCGAAAAGCAGCAGCTATTTCCAGGTGCCGATCCGCACCAACCTCTGGCAACACCTGCGTGAGGTGGTAAAAATGCTGAAGAAACGCGACCAGCCGATCCCCTATCGCCTGGAAGGAACACTTCAAACCGGAATATTCATCGGCAATGACGTGCACCTGGCCAATAATGGCGAGATAATTCCCGGCGATTTCATTCCGGAGTAACCTCGATGACCCAGCAACCCCATGTCCATGGCCCTGACTGCAACCACGATCATGACCATCACGACCACCATGATCACGACCATGGCCATGTTCATGGCCCGAACTGCGGCCACGCTCACCAGGAGCCGGTGCGCAACGCGTTGAAAGACGTTGGCCGCAACGACCCTTGCCCATGCGGCAACGGCAAGAAGTTCAAGAAGTGCCACGGCGCTTGATTCTCTAGCCGCACGCATCCCCCCTGTAGGAGCAAGGCTTGCCCGCGATAGGATCGCCTCGGTATCTGAGGTATTACGCGTCATCGCTCATCGCGGGCAAGCCTTGCTCCCACAGGTTTTAATCAGCCATCAGAATCTCGGCTGTGCGAATCACCGTCGCATACTCCCCGTGCAGATTGCCCAGCGACATGGCGTGCACCTCCTGCGCCGAATGCTTGTTGCCGAAGAAGTCGAGCTTGTCGAAGGTGTAGCAGGCGTCTTCCACGACCCAGGTTTCAAACCCCAGATTGCCCGCCGTACGCGCCGTGGACTCGACCGAGTTATGGGTCGCCACGCCGACAATGATCAGTTGCTCGATCCCCGCCTCACGCAAACCCGCTGCAAGCGTCGTCCCGCTGAACGCATCCGGAACCTGTTTCTGGATCACACACTCGCCCGATTGCGGCTCGAACCGTTCCTGAAACTCGACACCCGACTGCTGTGGCCAGAACACCGATTCCGGCGAGCGGGACAAATGCTGCACATGAATCACCGGCCGCGCCATGCGCCGCCATTCCCTCAACAACTCGGCCATCCGCTCCTCGGCGTGGGGGTTATTGCGTGGTCCAAGCCTGGGGTGATGAATGCCTTTTTGCTGATCGATCAGAATAAGCACTGCGTTTGCCTGAAGTTCCATGGCGAGTTATCTCTTGCACGGGTCATTGAATTTTCCACACTTGAGCATCACACCCTCCTCCAGGCAAGTCATCGTGAACGCCAATCCCCTGAAAACAGCGCAGTCCCCTGTGGCGAGGGAGCTTGCTCCCGCTGGGGCGCGAAGCGGGCCTGAAAATGGGACTGCTACGCAGTCCAGCGGGAGCAAGCTCCCCCACCACAGATACAGCCTCCAGCGTCAAATTCTTTGATTTATCGGACAAACCTTGAAATAAGATCGGCACCCGCTTGCGCGGCCTTCTCCTGCTCACTAACGTAGCGCCTTTATTGCGCCTCTACTCCCGCAGGAGCTTTGCCATGGCCTCGCCAGCCTTTACATCTTTTCTTCCCCGGTTCGGCGTTGCCGCAGCAGTGGCCAGTGTGCTCAGCCTCACCGGTTGCCAGACCTGGAATGCCCAGGACAGCCTGCCACCCACCGCAGGCGTGCAGCCGCTCAAAGGGTTGGCGCAGAACGTTTCAGTGCGGCGCAATGCCATGGGCGTGCCGCTGATCGAAAGCAACACCTTCCACGACGCACTGTTCACCCTCGGCTACGTACACGCCAGTGATCGCATCACCCAGATGGTCACCATGCGCCTGCTGGCCCAGGGTCGCCTGTCGGAGATGTCCGGCGCAGAGATGCTCGACGCTGACCGCTACATGCGCGCAGTCAACCTGAAGAAAAGTGCCGACGAGCTCTACAAGGCCTCCTCTCCGCGCCTGCAACGCTTCTTTGAAGTCTATGCACGCGGGGTCAACGCCTACCTGTTCCGCTATCGCGACAAGCTGCCGTCGGACCTGGCCGCCACTGGCTACCAACCTGAATACTGGAAACCGGAAGATTCGGCGCTGATTTTCTGCCTGCTGAACTTCAGCCAGTCAGCCAACCTGCCGCAAGAAATCGCTTCGCTGGTGATGGCGCAAACCGTCACGACAGACAAACTCCCGTGGCTGTTGCCGTCGTATCCGGACGAAAAGCTGCCACTCGCCGAAGCTGAAAAGCTTAAAGGCGTGAAGCTCAACGGCACGATCCCGGGCCTGAGCGAACTCAGTAAAGCCGGCGACCAGTTGTCCGCATTGAATTTGCTCGGCGCCACGGCGTCGAGCAACTGGGCAATTGCCCCGCAGCGCAGTCGCAGCGGCAAGAGCCTGCTGGCCAGCGACAGCCAATTCCCGATTGGCGTGCCGTCGCTGTGGAACTACGTACAGATCCGTTCGCCGAAGTACCAGGCGGCCGGGGTTTCCATTGCCGGCCTGCCGATGGTCCTCGCCGGTTTCAACAGTAAAGTGGCGTGGAGCATGACCGCGGTCATGGGCGATAACCAGGACCTGTTCCTTGAAAAACTCAAGCGTCAAGGCAATGGCCTGAGCTACGAAGTCTCAGGCAAATGGCAACCGGTGACGGTTCGCAACGAAACCTACTTCGTCAAAGGCCAGCGGCCGATTCGCGAAGCCGTGTACGAAACCCGCCACGGCCCGCTGCTCAACAGCGCTCAAGGCAGCGCACTGGGCAATGGTTTCGGTCTGGCGTTGCAGATGCCGAACTTTACCGACGACAAGAGCCTCGATGCCTTCTTCGACTTGTCCCGTGCACAGAGCGCAGAGAAAGCCTCGGACGCCAGCCGTGAAATCCGCGCTATCGCGCTGAACATGGTATTCGCCGATGCCAGCCACATCGGCTGGCAAGTCACCGGGCGCTTCCCGAACCGCCGCGAAGGTGAAGGCCTGTTGCCATCGCCGGGCTGGGAAGGTCGTTACGACTGGGACGGTTACGCCGACCCGATGCTCCACCCTTATGACCAGGACCCGGCCCAAGGCTGGGTCGGCACCGCCAACCAGCGGGTCATCCCTCATGGTTACGGCATGCAGCTGTCCAACTCCTGGGCCGCGCCCGAGCGTGGCGAGCGCATCGCCGAGCTGGCGGCTGCCGGCAAGCACGACAGCCGCAGCATGATCGCGATGCAGTACGACCAGACCACGCTGTTCGCCGCCAAACTGAAAAAGATGTTTGAAGCCCCGGGCATGTCCCAGCCTCTGAAACAGGCGATCGACGCACTGCCTGCTGCCGAAGCCGGCAAAGCGCGCGAAGCTTACAACCGCTTGATGGCGTTCGACGGCAAGCTCAGCCCGACTTCGGCCGACGCAGCGATCTATGAACTGTTCCTGCAAGAAAGCATGAAGCAGATCTTCCTCGACGAGCTCGGCCCAGAGTCCAGCCCGACGTGGAAAGCCTTCGTCGCCAACGGCAAATTGTCCTACTCGGCCCAGGCCGACCATTTGCTGGGTCGCGAAGACAGCCCGTTCTGGGATGACCTGCGCACGCAGCAAAAAGAAGACAAACCGACCATTCTCGCCCGTAGCCTGGCCGCGGCCATTACCGCCGGCGAGAGCCAGATGGGTGCCGACCACAAAGCCTGGCAGTGGGGCAAACTGCACCACTACGAATGGAAAAACAGCCGAGGCCAGACCGTGCGTGGCGCCATGTCAGCCGGAGGTGACCACACCACATTGAATGCTGCCGCGTACACGTGGGGGCAGGACTTCAACGTGACGCGGGTGCCGGCCATGCGTTTCATTGTCGACTTCGGCCAGGCCGAACCGCTGATGGGTCAGAGCGGCACCGGCCAATCCGGTAACCCGGCCAGCCCGAACTATATCGACAGCATCGACCCGTGGCTCAAAGGCCAATACATGAGCTTGCCGATGCAACCGCAGAACTTCGACAAGATATATGGCAAAACGCGGCTGACCCTGGTGCCAGGCAAGTAACACGTAGAGCGATCAGTGACGAGGGAGCTTGCTTCCTCGCCACCGATCGCTCTACTTTGGTGCGGCAATTTGTTCACGCCCGTTTTTGGGCACGATTCCTCTCCAGACGTGTCTTGAATCATCTTTTAAAACGCTTGTTCGGGACTCTGGTTCGGAAATTGCTACTTTCATAAGGTCTTACGCTTTCCAGTAACAATAATTTCGCGCCACAAGCGCTCAAATTGGTTCTTAGGGATTTAATAATGAAAAAAGCATTGCTGACCCTTTCTGCACTGGCGTTGTGCATGGCCGCTGGTTCCGCACTGGCCAAGGAATATAAAGAACTGCGTTTTGGCGTTGACCCTTCCTACGCTCCGTTCGAGTCCAAAGCGGCCGACGGCAGCCTGGTGGGCTTCGACATTGATCTGGGCAACGCGATCTGCGCCGAGCTGAAGGTCAAGTGCAAATGGGTCGAAAGCGATTTCGACGGCATGATTCCAGGCCTCAAGGCGAATAAATTCGACGGTGTGATCTCTTCGATGACCGTCACCGAAGCCCGCGAAAAAGTCATCGACTTCTCCAGCGAACTGTTCTCCGGCCCTACCGCACTGGTCTACAAGAAAGGCTCCGGCATTTCTGACGTGGCTTCGCTCAAGGGTAAAAAGGTCGGCTACGAGCAAGGCACCATTCAGGAAGCCTACGCCAAGGCCGTGCTGGACAAGGCTGGCGTGACCACTCAGGCCTACGCCAACCAGGATCAGGTCTACGCCGACCTGACTTCCGGTCGTCTGGACGCCTCGATCCAGGACATGCTGCAAGCCGAACTGGGCTTCTTGAAGTCGCCACAAGGCGCTGCTTATGAAGTCAGCAAGCCGGTCAACGATCCTTTGCTGCCAGCCAAAACAGCTGTCGGTATCTCGAAAGGTAACAAAGAGCTCAAAGCCCTTCTCGATAAAGGTATCAAAGCGTTACACGATGATGGCACCTACGCGACCATTCAAAAGAAACACTTCGGTGATCTGAATCTGTACAGCGGCAAATAATGCCCGGCGCCCATCCTCGTGATGGGCGCTTTTTTCACGCTATCAGGTTGCAGATTTTATGTTCGAACAACTGTTACAAAACCTCGGGCTTTCCGCCTTCAGCTTGAAGGGCTTTGGCCCGCTGCTGATGCAAGGCACCTGGATGACCATCAAATTATCGGTGTTGTCGCTGCTGGTGGCCGTGTTGCTCGGCCTGCTCGGCGCCACTGCCAAACTCTCCAGCGTCAAACTGCTACGAGTTCCCGCCCAGATCTACACCACCCTGATTCGCGGCGTGCCGGACCTGGTGCTGATGCTGCTGATTTTCTACAGCCTGCAAACCTGGCTGACCTCCCTGACCGACCTGATGGAATGGGAGTACATCGAAATCAACCCGTTCAGCGCCGGGGTCATCACCCTGGGCTTTATCTACGGCGCGTACTTCACCGAGACCTTTCGCGGCGCAATCCTCGCCGTTCCACGGGGTCAGGTCGAAGCCGCCACGGCTTATGGCCTCAAGCGCGGCCAGCGGTTTCGCTTCGTGGTGTTCCCGCAGATGATGCGCTTTGCCCTGCCGGGCATCGGCAATAACTGGATGGTGATGCTCAAGGCCACCGCGCTGGTGTCGATCATCGGCCTGGCGGACCTGGTCAAAGCGGCTCAGGACGCCGGTAAAAGCTCCTATCAACTGTTTTACTTCCTGGTGCTGGCCGCCTTGATTTACCTGCTGATCACCAGCGCTTCGAACTTTGTCCTGCGCAGGCTTGAACGCCGTTATGCCGCCGGTGCCCGGGAGGCCGTACGATGATCGAACTTCTACAGGACTACTGGAAACCGTTCCTTTATACCGACGGTTACCACATCACCGGCCTGGCGATGACCATGTGGCTGCTCAGCGCCTCGATCTTCATCGGTTTTCTGGTGTCGATTCCGCTGTCGATTGCCCGGGTTTCCAGCAAGCTCTATGTGCGCTGGCCGGTGCAGTTCTACACCTACCTGTTCCGTGGCACACCGCTGTATATCCAGTTGCTGATTTGCTACACCGGGATCTACAGCCTGGCCGCGGTCCGTGCGCAGCCAGTACTCGACGCGTTCTTTCGCGATGCGATGAACTGCACCATCTTAGCCTTTGCCCTGAACACCTGCGCCTACACCACGGAGATTTTCGCCGGGGCGATTCGCAGTATGAACCACGGTGAAGTCGAAGCCGCCAAGGCCTACGGTCTGACGGGTTGGAAGCTATATGCCTACGTGATCATGCCGTCAGCCCTGCGTCGTTCGTTGCCGTACTACAGCAACGAAGTGATCCTGATGCTGCACTCGACCACTGTAGCCTTCACCGCCACCGTCCCGGACGTTCTGAAAGTCGCTCGTGACGCCAACTCGGCGACCTTCCTGACCTTTCAGTCGTTCGGCATTGCCGCGCTGATTTACCTGACCGTCACCTTTGCGCTGGTCGGCCTGTTCCGACTGGCCGAACGCCGATGGCTGGCGTTCCTCGGGCCGACTCACTAGGATTTTTTGCAAATGCGCCACCAGATCCATGACCTGCTTGCCCCACTGCCGGGCACTGCACGACAGATCCACAGCTTCCACTTCGGCCCGACCCAGGCCAAAGGCAAAATCTACATCCAGTCCTCGCTGCACGCCGACGAAATGCCCGGCATGCTGGTGGCTTGGCACCTCAAGCTGCGCCTGGCCGAGCTCGAAGCCGCCGGCCGTCTGCGCAGCGAGATCGTGCTGGTGCCCGTGGCCAACCCGATTGGCCTCGAACAAGTGCTGATGGACGTGCCACTGGGCCGCTATGAACTGGAAAGCGGACAGAACTTCAACCGCTGGTTCGTTGACCTCGGCGAAGAAGTCGGCAACGAGATCGAAGGGCAACTCAACGACGACCCACAACACAACCTTGAGTTGATCCGCAGCAGCCTGCGCAATGCGCTGGCTCGGCAAACCGCCCGCACCCAACTGCAATCCCAGCGCCTGACCCTGCAAACACTGGCCTGCGACGCGGACATGGTGCTGGACCTGCATTGTGATTTCGAAGCCGTCGCGCACCTGTACACCACGCCCGAGGCCTGGCCGCAAGTCGAGCCACTGGCGCGCTACATCGGCGCCGAAGCCAGCCTGCTGGCCACTGACTCCGGCGGTCATTCGTTCGATGAGTGTTTCACGCTGGTCTGGTGGCAAATGCAGGAGCGCTTCGGTGAGCACTTCGACATTCCGCTGGGCAGCTTCTCGGTGACCGTCGAATTGCGCGGTCAAGGCGACGTCAATCATCCGCTGGCCAGCCTCGACTGCCAGGCGCTGATCGACTATCTGGTTCATTTCGGCGCAATCGAAGGTGAAGCAACGCCCTTGCCCGAACTGCCCTACCCCGCCACGCCACTGGCCGCAGTAGAACCGGTTGCAACCCCGGTCGGCGGCTTGCTGGTGTACCACGTGCTGCCGGGCGAGTACCTGGAGGCGGGACAACTGATCGCCGAAATCATCGACCCGATCGGCGACCGCGTGACCCCGGTTCATTGCGCCAACGCCGGCCTGCTCTACGCCCGTTCGACTCGCCGGATGGCCACCGCAGGCATGGTGATCGCCCATGTTGCAGGCCTCGAAGCCTATCGCACCGGCTACCTACTTTCGCCTTGAGGATGCATGCCCCATGTACAAACTGACCATCGAAGGCCTGCATAAATGCTACGGCACTCATGAAGTGCTCAAAGGCGTTTCGCTCAAGGCCAAGACCGGTGACGTGATCAGCCTGATCGGCGCCAGCGGCTCGGGCAAGAGCACCTTTTTGCGCTGCATCAACTTTCTCGAACAACCCAACGACGGCGCCATGAGCCTGGACGGTCAAGCGATCCGCATGATCAAAGACTCCCATGGCATGCGGGTGGCCGATGAAGCCGAACTGCAACGAATCCGTACCCGACTGGCAATGGTGTTCCAGCACTTCAACCTGTGGAGCCACATGACGGTACTGGAAAACATCACCATGGCCCCGCGCCGGGTGCTGGGGGTCAGCAAGAAGGACGCCGAAGATCGCGCCCGGCGTTATCTGGACAAGGTCGGCCTTGCGGCGCGTGTGGCGGATCAATACCCGGCGTTCCTGTCCGGCGGCCAGCAACAGCGAGTGGCCATTGCCCGCGCACTGGCGATGGAGCCGGAAGTCATGCTGTTCGACGAACCGACCTCGGCGCTGGACCCGGAACTGGTGGGTGAAGTGCTCAAGGTGATCCAGGGGCTGGCCGAAGAAGGCCGGACCATGATCATGGTGACCCACGAAATGAGCTTCGCCCGCAAAGTCTCGAATCAGGTGCTGTTCCTGCATCAGGGGCTGGTAGAGGAAGAAGGCGCGCCTGAAGACGTGCTGGGTAACCCGAAGAGCGAACGCCTCAAGCAATTCCTCAGCGGCAACCTCAAGTAACCCCAGATGCCGTAGGAGCGTGGCTTGCCCGCGATGGGGCAACGCGATTTATCTGATAACCCGCGTTATCGTTCATCGCGGGCAAGCCACGCTCCCACAGGGATCAATCCAACCTCGGGCCATTGAATTTCGATGCGGAAAATCAGGCAACCGGCGCCGGAGGCGGCTTATCCGGCAAGGTGGGTTCACCAGGCTCACCTGGTTCCGTCGGTTGTTCGTTCGGGGTATCGGGGTCGGGCTGACCAGGGATTCCGCCGGCCTGCGTGACAGGCGGATGCGCCAGCAATGACCAGGCCAGCAGGCCCACTTGATTGGGCTCAAGCCTTGCCAGTTCGGCACTTACTCGCGGATCGATCTTCATGAAGCACTCCTGAGCGATGGCCCGATGCGCCTTGCGCGCATCGGAGCAGTACACCCCATAGAGTGTACGCCCGCCCAGGAATTCCAACGGTTTGTCAGACGGCTGACTCAGGTACGCGGCAGGGTCACGCCACGCTGGCCCTGATACTTGCCGCCACGGTCCTTATAAGACACTTCACACTCTTCGTCGGACTCGAAAAACAGCATCTGCGCCACACCTTCGTTGGCGTAGATCTTCGCCGGCAACGTGGTGGTGTTCGAGAACTCCAGGGTCACGTGACCTTCCCACTCCGGTTCCAGCGGCGTGACGTTGACGATGATGCCGCAACGAGCGTAGGTGCTCTTGCCCAGGCAGATCGTCAGTACATTGCGCGGAATACGGAAGAACTCGACGGTACGCGCCAGCGCGAAAGAGTTCGGTGGAATGATGCAGACATCGCTTTTGACGTCGACGAAGCTCTTCTCATCGAAGTTTTTCGGATCGACAGTCGCCGAATTGATGTTGGTGAACACCTTGAATTCATCGGCGCAACGCACGTCATAGCCGTAGCTCGATACGCCGAAGGAAATCAGCCGATCGGCGCCTTCGCCACGCATCTGGCGCTCTACGAAGGGCTCGATCATGCCGTGCTCTTGCGCCATGCGGCGAATCCACTTGTCCGATTTGATGCTCATGGCGGGGGTGTCCTGAATAGCGAGGTGGAAAAATTCTGTCCGGCATCTTACCGGGGCGCGCCGCCGGTTCAAAGTCCGGGGCACAATTCTCGCCGATCCCCCACGATTTCCGGGCCTTCGCGGCAATACGGCGCACCGTCAGTCATGAAAACAGAGAAACCTTCGCAAAGACCATTGGCACGTTCAGGAAAAAGGGTTAAGGTGGCGCCACTGTGCTGCTTGTGTCACTGAGAATCTCTACACGATATGTTGAATTTCGATCCAACCATCTACAAGAATTTTTCCTGCTCTTTGCACTCAGTCTCGGCCAGGGTTCTTCCTGAGTCGCAGTTATCTTTGTTCAAGGAGTTACACCATGTCTAATCGCCAAACCGGTACCGTTAAGTGGTTCAACGATGAAAAAGGCTTCGGCTTCATCACTCCACAATCCGGTGACGACCTGTTCGTTCACTTCAAAGCTATCCAATCCGACGGCTTCAAAAGCCTGAAAGAAGGCCAACAGGTTTCTTTCATCGCTACCCGCGGTCAGAAAGGCATGCAAGCTGAAGAAGTTCAAGTTATCTAACTTGTCCTGATTTAGTAAAAGGCCCCGCCCTCAAAAGCGGGGCTTTTTTGTGCCTGTCTGTTTTTACCGGCCACACCCGATTTGGCGAGATTTTCATTCGCTCACGGAAGACTTACTCTGGAAGCAGCCTCAACACCCTCATCAGGAAGCGGCAACGTGACTGACGCCAACCATGAAACCGAGACCCCGGCACAGATGCGCCGAACCACGCTCTACCTGACCCTGGCCCAGGTTCCGGAAGGCAAAGTGGTGAGTTACGGTCAACTCGCCGAACTGGCAGGCCTGGGGCGGGCCGCCCGCTGGGTGGGGCGCACATTGAGTCAGTTGCCCGGCGACACCAAGCTGCCCTGGCATCGCGTATTGGCTGCCGGCGGTCGCCTCAGCCTACCAGCGGGAAGCCCCTCCGGCGATGAACAGCGGGCACGCTTGCGCATGGAAGGTGTCAGTGTCCTGAACAATCGTGTTGATATTCAGCGTCATGGCTGGCGCCCGGTAGAGCACAGCGGTTAGAGTGCGCGCTTTGTTTTCGCAATTTTGAGGCAGACTCCAGCCCATGCCCCGTAAAACCTGGCGCGCCGCGCTCGCTGCTTATGCCAGCCCCTCGACACTCGTACTATTGCTACTGGGTTTCGCCGCTGGCCTACCCTACATGCTGGTGTTCTCAACGCTATCCGTCTGGCTGCGTGAGGCCGGCGTAGCCCGTGAAACGATTGGTTATGCCAGCCTGATCGGGCTGGCCTATGCGTTTAAATGGGTGTGGTCGCCACTTCTCGACCAGTGGCGCCTGCCATTACTCGGCAAACTCGGCCGACGACGCTCGTGGCTGGTCCTGGCGCAAATACTGCTGGTCCTCGGCCTGATCGGCATGGGTTTCTGCGACCCGCAAAAGCACCTGTCCTGGCTGATTGCGATTGCCGTTCTGGTCGCGTTCGCCTCTGCCACCCAGGATATTGCCGTCGACGCCTATCGCCTGGAAATTGTCGACGACACGCGCCAAGCTGCATTGGCCGCCAGTTATATGTCCGGCTATCGGGTCGCGGCGCTCCTGGCGACAGCCGGTGCACTGTTCATTGCCGAAGGTTTCGGCTCCACCGGGTTCAACTACAAACACTCGGCCTGGACCGGCACCTACGCGCTGTTCGGCCTGCTGATGATCCCGGCGTTGGTGACCACCCTGCTGATGCGCGAACCTCCCGTGCCGCTGCGTACCCAGCTGTCCGCCGGGCGCTACAGCTTTGTGCACCAACTCGCCTCGGTATTCGTACTCATCGTTTTGCTGGTATCCGTACCCGCGATGTTTACCCAGCTCTACAACACTGATTTCGCCAGCGTCATCACCGGCGCCATGAGCCCATTGGATCTGCTGCTGGAAGATCGGGCATTTCTACGAGCGCTGCTCTACATCATCCTGACCAGCCTGTGCCTCTCCACCATGGGCCGCCGCGGCCTGGCCCCGGTGCTGACGCCCGTCAACGACTTCGTTGTCCGCTACCGCTGGCAGGCCTTTCTGCTGCTGGGCCTGATCGCCACCTACCGAATGTCCGACACTGTGATGGGCGTAATGGCCAACGTGTTCTACATCGACCTGGGCTTCACCAAGGATCAGATCGCCGGCGTCAGCAAGATCTTCGGCCTGATCATGACCCTGATAGGCGCCGGCATGGGTGGCCTGCTGATCGTGCGTTTCGGCATCCTGCCGATTCTGTTCATCGGCGGGTTCGCATCAGCTGCTACCAACCTGCTGTTTGTGATGCTCGCCGACATGGGCGCCAACCTGGAGATGCTGATCGTCACCATCTCCCTCGACAACTTCAGCTCGGGCATGGCGACCTCGGCCTTCGTCGCCTACCTGTCGAGCCTGACCAACCTGAAGTTTTCCGCGACCCAGTACGCCCTGCTCAGCTCGATCATGCTCCTGCTGCCACGCCTGATCGGCGGCTACTCGGGAGTCATGGTGGAGAAATACGGCTATCACAACTTCTTCATCATCACAGCGCTGCTTGGCGTGCCGACCCTGCTGTTGATCGCCCTGCACTGGTTCCAGGAAAACCGCCGCGAAGGCCCGACTCCAACGCCCGAGCCTGCCCAGACCGCTACCGCCGTCGAAGAATCATAGCCCCTTGAGTGCGGGGCTTTCTCCGCACTCAAGCCACACCGCCGGCCGCAATCCTGTACGCCAGCAAATCTCGCCCGTACAATGCTTCGTCACTTCTAGTCTTCAGCAACCGACAACGGCCTACCATGCGCACCAGTCAATATTTGCTCGCCACACAGAAAGAAACGCCTTCCGATGCGGTCGTCGTCAGCCATCAGCTGATGCTGCGCGCCGGCATGATCCGCAAACTCGCCTCCGGCCTGTACACCTGGCTGCCGATGGGCTTGCGAGTGATGCGCAAGGTCGAAGCCGTCGTTCGTGAAGAAATGAACGCCGCCGGTTCTCTCGAAGTGTTGATGCCGAGCACTCAACCGGCTGAGCTGTGGCAGGAATCCGGTCGCTGGGAAGAGTACGGCCCTGAACTGCTGCGCTTCAAGGATCGTCACGGTCGCGACTTCTGCGCCGGTCCGACTCACGAAGAAGTGATCACCGACCTGATGCGCAACGAGTTGAGCAGCTACAAGCAGTTGCCGATCAACCTGTACCAGATCCAGACCAAATTCCGTGACGAAATCCGCCCACGCTTTGGCTTGATGCGCGGTCGCGAATTCATCATGAAGGACGCCTACTCCTTCCACGCCGACCAGGCATCGCTGCAGATCACTTACGACCGCATGCACCAGGCGTACTGCAACGTGTTCACCCGCCTCGGCCTGAAGTTCCGCCCTGTAGAAGCCGACAACGGCTCCATCGGCGGCGCCGGCTCCCACGAGTTCCACGTACTGGCCGAATCCGGTGAAGACGACATTGTCTTCAGCAACGGTTCCGACTACGCAGCGAACATCGAGAAAGCCGAAGCCGTACCACGGGAGACCTCGCGCGCCGCACCGTCTGAAGAGTTGCGCCTGGTCGACACCCCGAACGCCAAGACCATTGCGCAACTGGTCGAAGGCTTCAACCTGCCAATCGAAAAAACCATCAAGACCCTGGTGGTTCACGCTGAAGAGAAAGGCAAGCTGATTGCCCTGATCATCCGTGGCGACCACGAACTGAACGAAATCAAGGCCGCCAACCAGCCTGGCGTCGCCAGCCCGCTGGTCATGGCCTCTGAAGCCGAACTGCGTGACGCCATTGGCGCCGGCGCCGGCTCCCTTGGCCCGCTGAACCTGCCGCTGCCAATCATCATCGACCGTTCCGTCGAACTGATGAGCGACTTCGGCATCGGTGCCAACATCGACGACAAACACTACTTCGGCGTGAACTGGGAGCGCGATCTGCCAGTACCGACCGTTGCCGACCTGCGTAACGTCGTGTCCGGCGACCCTAGCCCTGACGGCAAAGGCACCCTGGAAATCAAGCGCGGCATCGAAGTCGGGCACATCTTCCAGCTGGGCAACAAGTACAGCAAAGCGATGAAGTGCGAAGTACTCGGGGAGAACGGCAAGCCGGTCACCCTGGAAATGGGTTGCTATGGCATCGGCGTGTCCCGCGTAGTGGCTGCGGCCATCGAGCAGAACAATGACGAGAAAGGCATCATCTGGAGCGACGCCCTCGCGCCCTTCCAGATCGCCCTGGTGCCTCTGCGCTACGAAACCGAGCAGGTTCGCGAAGCGACCGACAAGCTGTACGCGGAACTGACCGCTGCCGGCTTCGAAGTGCTGCTGGACGATCGCGACAAGAAAACCAGCCCGGGCATCAAGTTCGCGGACATGGAGCTGATCGGCATTCCTCACCGGATCGTGGTCAGTGACCGCGGCCTTGCCGAAGGTAACCTGGAATACAAGAGCCGTACCGAGGCCGAGCCGCAAGCGCTGCCGGTCGCTGACGTGCTGTCGTTCCTTCAGGCTCGTATCCGCCGCTGACACCAGATAGAGAAGTCATGTTCAAGCGAAACACCTTAAACCTCGGTGGTGCCGCCCTGTGCGGCACCCTGTTGCTCAGCGGCTGCGCCAATCAGATGTCACAACGCAGCGAGCACGAGGAACGCATCGAGCGCAAACTGCTCGATCACAGCCTGCAGATCGATGTCGGTGAGCCTAAGGTGCTTGAGCTGCCGCAACGTCGGGTTCGGATTCACGAGCAGAAGACCTTCGAAGTCACCGAGTACGATGTCACCCGGCGCTACGATCGCTACACGCCTTACCAACCCTGGCGCAAGGTCTACGAGATTCCATTGGGCGCGGTGACTTTGGTGGGCGGCGTCGGCGCGAACATCGCCAACGTGTTCGCCCTCGGCAACCTGCCAGACAGCATGACCAAGGACTGGATCAGCAATGGCATTGCCGGGCTCAACCCGTTCATGAACATACAGTCCCATGGTCGCGCACAACAGAACCTGGCCGGTATCGATGAAGTCCAGCGTGATAAGCGTATGGAATATTCGAGCCTGCCATGGAGCGAGCGCCCGGTAGAGGTCAAGGCCGGCACGCAGACCTTCGAGCTCACCACCGACCGCAACGGCGTGTTGCGCTTGAACCTGCTGGACAGCCCGTTCGCGGAACAGGACCTGAACCGTATCGGCAAGCTGCAGATTACTGTTGAAGATGCTCAGGACGATGTGCACACCGACTCGTCCCTGACGATCAGCAGCACCTTGCGCAGCAAGCTGCTGGAAGCTCATACGCTGATTTACGACGACCTCGAAGACGACGAAGTGAGCCAGTGGGTACACCGGGTCAAACGCCTGTCGGAGCTGGGCCTGGAAGAAGAAGCCAGCGAGCTGGAACAAAGCCTGATCGAACTGACCCGCAACGATCCCGAGTTGCAAAGCGAGTTTCTCAAGTCGCTGACCAAGGATGCCGGGCGTTTGGTGGCGGATCCAGGGCCGAACTAAAGCCGAAAAGCATCGCGGGCAAGCCTTGCTCCTACAGAGTCAAACGCGCTTGCCCCCGATCGGACCCTACCGCTCAAACAGATCCAACTGCTCGAACCCGCCACGCAGATCCTGCAAGCGCACGCCAATCCCCAGCAAACGCACGGGTTTGCCACCCCGATTGAACGCCTGAGTCAGCAACAACTGATAGCTACCAAGATCACGCCCTGCCCCGGCCTGCTCCAGTGTCGTCTGGGTAAAATCATGGAACTTCACTTTGACGAACGGCTTGCCCGGCCGGTAGCTGCTATCGATCCGCGCCATACGCCCGTTAAGGGTTTCCAGCAGGTCCGGTAGTTTATCCAGGCAACTAAGCAGATCCGGCAGATCCACATCGTAGGTATTTTCGACACTCACCGACTGCCGGCGACTGTCGTTCTGCACCTGCCGATCATCGATCCCACGCGCCAGACTCCACAGACGCTCGCCAAAACTGCCAAATTCGCGCACCAGCGCCAGCTTGTTCCACTCACGCAACTGCAGGCAATCGGCAATACCGAGCTTTGCCAGCTTGTCGGCAGTGACTTTGCCGACACCATGCAGTTTGCTCACCGGCAACTGCGAGACGAAGTCCTCGACCTGATCCGGCGTGATCACAAACAATCCGTTGGGCTTTTTCCAGTCACTGGCGATCTTCGCGAGAAACTTGTTCGGCGCTACACCCGCCGAGACGGTGATATGCAGCTGATTGGAGACGCGGCGCCGAATGTCCTGGGCAATTCGCGTGGCACTGCCAGCGAAATGCGTGCTTTCCGACACGTCGAGGTACGCCTCATCCAGCGACAGTGGCTCGATCAGGTCGGTGTAATCGCGAAAAATCACCTGGATCTCTTTCGACGCTTCTCTATAGGCATCCATGCGCGGCTTGACGATGACCAGGTCCGGGCACAGCTTCAAGGCATGCCGTGAGGACATGGCCGAGCGCACCCCGTAAGCCCGCGCCTCATAGTTGCACGTCGCGATAACTCCGCGATGATCCGCCGAGCCACCCACCGCCAGCGGCTTGCTCGCCAGAGTCGGGTCGTCACGCATCTCGATGGCGGCATAAAAGCAGTCACAATCGACGTGGATGATTTTGCGCTGCGTCATATAAGGCAGTGTTCAATGAAGGAAAAAGGACTACGGCGAACCGGATCGCCAGTATCTCACTGACAACTGTATATAGCACCAGTGCCTGATTTCTTATCTCATAGCAGAAGAAAATGCCTACACTGAATTTATTTTTTCAATCGAAACAAACCCGTCAATAGAGCTGAAAGCCTTATACAGCAAGCCCTCAAGCCCAATTCGACTGTCTGACTGATACGCTAAGCGATTGAACAGGAACAGATTTTTCTCAATTAGCAATTGACAGCCCGGCGATCCTCTGTAGAATGCCGACACACAGACGCGGGATGGAGCAGTCTGGTAGCTCGTCGGGCTCATAACCCGAAGGTCGTCGGTTCAAATCCGGCTCCCGCAACCAAACATCAAAAAAGGCTACTCGAAAGAGTGGCCTTTTTTGTGCGCGTGTGTTTTTCGTCACCCCTCCTTCCCTCTTGTCGCCAGAGCCAGGAAAAAACCCTTTGCGCTTCTTATACTTAACCTGAGCGCAGCAATCGCTTGAAGCTAATTAACGTTAATTTGACCCAGCGTACTATTAACGGTTGACACTCAGGCGATCGCCTGTAGAATGCCGCCACACAGACGCGGGATGGAGCAGTCTGGTAGCTCGTCGGGCTCATAACCCGAAGGTCGTCGGTTCAAATCCGGCTCCCGCAACCAAACATCAAAAAAGGCTGCTCGAAAGAGCGGCCTTTTTTGTATCTGTAGAAAAGTCCTTTCGCAACAATGATCTGGCAATGTTCTACGAACCTTTGGCACCCTTCAGGGTCCACCAGATCAGGCTATGCTGAGTCGCAGGCAAGCCTCTCTACGATTGAATGTGCGTAATCCCCAATGCTCGGTGATACGCGTTAATATTTGTGATTATTTTTTTCTACAGGGATTGGTAACTTGGCTGGATACCCCCATCCTGTCGCGCACAATCCAAGAGGTGATTGATGCGCGCCAACTCGTCTGATTTACAAGACACCGTCACAGCGACACAACCGATCACGGCCACCCGTTTGCACTGGCTGGATCTGGTCAGCAAGTACCGTCAGCCCATTGGCCTGGCGGTCACGCTGCTATTGTTCGCTATCGCGCTGATTGCCTGTCGCCATCTATTAAGCGAACTCGATCTCTACGCCCTGCACGACTCGATTCTGGAAGTGCCGAAGCCCGCCCTGCTCGGTGCATTGGCTGCAACCATTGCCGGCTTCATCATCTTGCTCGGCTATGAATGGTCGGCCACGCGCTATGCTGGCGTGAGCTTGCCGCCGCGCACCATGATTCTGGGTGGCTTCACCGCATTCGCCATCGGTAACGCCATTGGCCTTTCGCTGCTGTCCGGCGGTTCGGTGCGTTACCGCCTGTACGCACGTCACGGGCTCGGGGCGTCGGAAGTCGCCCACATGACGCTGTTTGCCAGCCTGTCATTGGGCTGCGCCCTGCCGCCGCTCGCGGCCCTGGCGACACTCAGCAACCTGCCTGCTGCCTCCATCGCGCTGCATGTGTCGCAGCCGTTGCTGGGCGCCATTGCGATTGCCGTGTTGCTGCTGTGCTCGGTATTGGCCATTGGCCTCTACCGCCGCCGCCTGCCAGAACAACCGTATACCGACAACCTGCTGGTTCGCATCGGACGACGCACGCTACGCTTGCCGGGTCGTCGCCTGACCTTCCTGCAATTGGTGATTACCGCACTGGACGTGGCAGCCGCCGCGACCGTGCTGTATCTGTTGCTGCCGGAAGCGCCACCGTTCGGCGCCTTCCTGTTGGTCTATCTGCTGGCCCTGGCCGCTGGCGTGCTCAGCCACGTACCGGGCGGCGTCGGGGTATTCGAAGCGATTCTGCTGGCGGCCTTCGCCGACAAACTCGGCGCTGCGCCACTGGCCGCCGCCCTGCTGCTGTATCGCCTGATCTATGTGGTTCTGCCGCTATTGGTCGCTTGCGTCCTGCTGCTGATCAATGAAGCACAACGCCTGTTCAACACCCGTCAATCGCTGCGCGCCGCCTCGGGCATGGCCGCGCCGGTACTGGCGATCCTGGTGTTCCTGTCTGGTGTGGTATTGCTGTTCTCCGGTGCGACACCGGAAATCGACACCCGCCTGGAACACATCGGGTTCCTGATCCCCCATCGCCTGGTCGACGCCTCGCACTTCGGTGCCAGCCTGATCGGCGTGCTCTGCCTGCTGCTGGCTCAAGGCCTGCGCCGTCGCCTCTCGGCCGCCTGGATGCTGACCACCATCTTGCTGATGATCGGTGCCGTGCTCTCGCTGCTCAAAGGGTTCGACTGGGAAGAAGCCTGCCTGATGATCCTGACCGCCAGCCTGCTGGCGATCTTCCGTCGCTCTTTCTACCGCCCAAGCCGCTTGACCGAAGTGCCGTTCTCGCCGCTGTACCTGGTGGCCAGCTTGTGCGTGTTGGGTGCCTCGATCTGGCTCCTGCTGTTCGCCTATCAGGATGTACCGTACAGCCATCAACTGTGGTGGCAGTTCACCCTGGATTCCGATGCCCCGCGCGGCCTGCGCTCACTGCTCGGCGCGGCCGTCTTGCTGGTAGTAGTGTCTCTGACCTGGCTGCTGCGCACCGCGCGCCCGGTGATTCATCAACCCGACGCCGCAGAACTGGATAAGGCGCTGAAGATCCTGATGGCCTCATCGCAACCGGACGGCGGCCTCGCACTGACCGGTGACAAGGCGCTACTGTTTCACCCTAACGACGAAGCGTTCTTGATGTATGCGCGTCGTGGCCGCAGTCTGGTGGCCCTGTACGACCCGATCGGCCCGACCCAGCAACGCGCGGAAATGATCTGGCAGTTCCGTGACCTCTGCGACCTTCATCACGCCCGTCCGGTGTTCTATCAGGTACGCGCCGAAAACCTGCCGTACTACATGGACATCGGCCTGACCGCGATCAAACTGGGCGAAGAAGCGCGGGTTGACCTGCATCGCTTTGATCTCGAGGCCAAGGGCAAAGAGATGAAAGACCTGCGTTATACCTGGAACCGTGGCACCCGCGATGGCCTGTCGCTGGAAATCTACGAACCGGGTCAAGCCCCCATGGAGGAGCTGAAGGTCATTTCCGATGCCTGGCTGACCGGCAAGAACGTTCGCGAAAAAGGCTTCTCCCTCGGCCGTTTCAGCGACGATTACCTCAAGCACTTCCGTATCGCGATCATTCACTTTGAAGGTCGCCCGGTGGCATTCGCCAACCTGCTCGAGACGTATAGCCACGACCTGGCCAGCCTCGACCTGATGCGTGCCCACCCGGATGCGCCCAAGCTGACCATGGAGTTCATGATGGTCGGCCTGATTCAACATTATAAAAATCATGGATATGCACGTTTCAGTCTGGGCATGGTGCCGCTGTCGGGTCTGCAACCCCGTCGTGGCGCGCCACTGACCCAACGCCTCGGCTCGATGGTGTTTCGCCGTGGCGAGCAGCTCTATAACTTCCAGGGGCTGCGCCGCTTCAAGGACAAATTCCAGCCTGACTGGGAACCTCGTTACATGGCCGTGCCCGCCGGACTCGATCCGCTGGTGGCACTGGCCGATACCGCCGCCCTGATTGCGGGCGGCTTGACTGGATTGGTGAAACGCTGATGATTCAACGCTCCTGGCGGTATGTATTGGCCACTCTGGTGGTGCTGGCTGTGATCCTCGGTGGCGGTTACTGGTACTGGAGCCGCCCGGCACCCGAGCCCACCCTCGAACTGCTGACGCCCGTTGATGGCCCGGCAATGACCCGGGTCATTCCCGGCACCACGCCGCGCGCCCAGGTGGTTGTCGCGGTGAACGAAGATCAGAAGCTCAGCGACAAGCAACTGATGACCCTGAGCCGTGGCGGTGCCGCGCAAATCGTTCAGGTGGTCCTGCCCACGGACTGCACCCAACAAGGTAATGCCCTGCAGGCGGCCTTCCAGCAGCTCAAGGGCCCAGCGACCCTGGTCAGCGGTATCGGCCCTGGCGCCATCCTGGCCTGGCGCTGGCTGGCCGAGCAGAAAGATGACAAGTCCCAGGCCGTTTCAGTAGACCTGGCGCTGGAAAAACCCGGCTGCACCCACTCGCTGCCAAAAAGCGCAGCTCACGGCCACTGGCTGGTCGCATGGAACGATAACCCGGACGACACCAGCGCCGGTTTCGTGCGCGATCAACCCAATGCCGAAACCAGCATCAGCGACTACGACATCAACCTGCCGCAAGTCCTCAACAACGAACTGCGCAAGCTCCTCGTCGGCGCTGACAAGGGCAACGGCGGCCTGAACATTCCGGTGGTCGAAGTGCCCGCCGGCCAAGCCAAGGACACCGTCACCCTGTTCCTTTCCGGTGACGGCGGCTGGCGTGACCTGGACCGTGACGTAGCCGGTGAAATGGCTAAGATCGGTTACCCGGTGGTCGGCATCGACACCCTGCGCTACTACTGGCAGCACAAGAGCCCTGAGCAAAGCGCCATTGACCTTACCGAACTGATGCAGCACTACCGTCAGAAGTGGGGCACCAAACGCTTCATCCTGACGGGCTACTCGTTCGGTGCCGATGTCTTGCCGGCGATCTACAACCGCATGCCGGAAAGCGAACAGCAACGGGTCGATGCAATCATCCTGCTGGCCTTTGCCCGCACCGGCAGCTTCGAAATCCAGGTCGAAGGCTGGCTCGGCAACGCCGGCAAAGAGGCCGACACCGGCCCGGAAATGGCCAAGCTGCCCGCCGACAAGGTGCTGTGCATCTACGGCGCAGAAGAAATCGCCGAGAGTGGCTGCACCGACAAGACCGCTGTGGGTGAAGCCTTGAAGCTGCCGGGCGGCCACCACTTCGACGAGAACTACCCGGCCCTGGCCAAACGCCTGGTCAATGCGATCGAGAAGCGTCAGAACAAGGACAAGGTCGCAGAACAGTGACCTGAACCGGGTTCAACAAAAGCCCCCGCTGCCGCAAGGTAACGGGGGCTTTTTTGTGAGCACTGTCCTCAGTCCCTGGACAAAGGACAGTCGCTAACCCAGGCCAAAAGAACAGTCAACGCACTGTCGCTGGAATAACAACTCCACAAGCCCCCAGCGACTCGTAAATCGCTCGCCGCGTTTACTTTCGTTTACTCAAGGTGTCGAAATATCGGATGACGCTCGCAGACCTTGTAGGCAAACTCCGAATCTTGCGTTTGGGCACTTTGATGCCTTGTTGCGCTTTTCTTCGACGGGATACTCTCCGGACGTCGCTGACCATTCAGCGATCGGGCTTGGAAACCCGTCGAACCGTAGCGCAACAGCACCCCACCATGACTGCAGAGTTTTTTACGACTGCAATCCTGTGTTATGGCGGCTGTGCGTGGGACGCCTTCGGGCGTGCCGGTTCCTAGGTTCCCGGTTTTCCAACCTGCGTACAGCCGTCACCCATTCGCTTGGAAACGAATGTGGCGGCTCCTTGAACCCAGGAGTAACACCATGACCAAAACAGATTCTTCCGCGACTTCAGAACTGAAAACCATCGGTTTGACCCCTCTCATCTACTGCTCGGACCAGGCCTTATTCAACGTCCGCGCCGGTGTTCCCATCGTTGATGCATTGTCACAGGCCTCTGATCTGCTGTTCCTCGCCCGATCATTTGCTCAGGATGCCGCCTTCGCAAAAGGCACCGACCGCCACGCCTGGGCCGCGCATTATCTGACGGCAATGAGCAAGGCAGTGATTGATGACGTGGTAAAGGTCCTGACCCCGCGACCGGCCCGGACAAAGACCAAATCCGAAGACCCGCGGCCTGAAAGCAACTAAAGGCACAGAGACGAAAAAGCCCCCGTTACCAAACTGGTAACGGGGGCTTTTTGTGAGGCTTACATTTCTACCTGTGTACCCAGCTCAATCACCCGGTTCACCGGCAACTTGAAGAACCGCAAGTTGCCGTTGGCGTTTTTCAGCATGAAGGCGAACAACGCCTCGCGCCAACGAGCCATGCCGACGAGCTTGGAGGTGATGACCGTTTCCCGGCTGAGGAAGTACGTCGTGCGCATCGGGCTGAAGTCCAGTTCATCGAGATGGCACAACTTCAGCGCTTGCGGCACATCCGGTTCGTCCGTAAAGCCGAAGTGCAGGATCACCCGGTAGAAGCCCTCACCGTAGGAGTCGACCTCAAACCGTCGCTGAGTCGGCACCCGCGGAATATCCTCGTAAACCACCGTCAGCAACACCACCTGCTCATGCAGCACCTGGTTGTGCAGCAAGTTGTGCAACAACGCATGGGGCACCGCATCCGGCCGCGCGGTCAGGAACACCGCCGTACCCTGGACCCGGTGAGGTGGCTGCACGCGAATACTGCTGATGAAAATCGGCAACGGCAGACCGCCCTCATCCAGTCGATCCACCAGCAGCTCTTTACCGCGCTTCCAGGTGGTCATGAGGATAAACAGCACAATCCCCGCCAATACCGGGAAGGCACCGCCCTGCACGATTTTAGGTACGTTGGCGGCGAAGTACAGCCCGTCCACCAGCAGGAAGCCGACCAGGATCGGCACCGTCAGGATAGGCGACCACTTCCACAGCAACAGCATGACCGCCGCCACCAGAATACTGGTGATCAACATGGTCCCGGTGACCGCCACACCGTAAGCCGAGGCCAGGGCGTTGGACGACCCGAAACCCAGCACCAGCAAAATAACGCCGACCATCAGCGTCCAGTTCACCGCGCCGATGTAGATCTGGCCTTGCTCGGCACTCGAGGTGTGCTGAATGTACATGCGCGGGATGTAGCCGAGCTGAATCGCCTGACGGGTCAGGGAGAACGCACCGGAAATCACCGCCTGGGAAGCGATCACCGTGGCCAGTGTCGACAGCACCACCAATGGAATCAATGCCCAGCCCGGTGCCAGCAGATAGAACGGGTTACGCGCGGCGTCCGGGTTCTCCAGCAGCAACGCGCCCTGACCAAAGTAGTTGAGCACCAGCGCCGGCAGCACCAATGCGAACCAGGCACGGGCAATCGGCTTGCGACCAAAGTGGCCCATGTCCGCATACAACGCTTCAGCGCCGGTCAACGACAACACCACCGCGCCAAGAATCGCGATGCCTATGCCAGGGTGAACCTCGAAGAAGCGTACGCCCCAGATCGGGTTCAGCGCTTGCAGCACTTCCGGATGCCGGGAGATACCCAGTACCCCCAGTACACCCAGCACCAGGAACCACGACACCATCACCGGACCGAACAACTTGCCGATGCGGTCAGTGCCGTGTTTCTGGATCAGGAACAACCCCACCAGCACGATCAGCGACAACGGCACGACCCAGCGTTCGAGGCCCTCGAATGCCAGCTCCAGACCTTCCACCGCCGACAATACGGAAATCGCCGGGGTGATCATGCTGTCGCCATAGAACAACGCAGCGCCGATCAGACCGAGGATCACCAGCACCGATTGCAGCCGCGGATACGATGCCGAGGCTCGCCGCGCCAACGCGGTCAGGGCCATGATCCCGCCTTCGCCCTGGTTGTCGGCACGCAGAATGAACAACACGTACTTGATCGAGACGACCCAGATCAGCGACCAGAAAATCAGCGCCAGAATCCCGAATACTCCGTCATGGTTGGCTTGCACCCCATAGCCGCCGGTAAACACCTCTTTGAGGGTATAGAGCGGGCTGGTACCGATATCGCCATAAACCACCCCGACCGCCGCCACCAACATTCCCAAGGGCTTTGCTGCCCCGGAATGCGCTGAGCCTACTGCCTGACTACTTGCCTGACCCATCAACCACTCCTGCCACCAAGACCGGGGCTTCATGTAAAAAGCACGACACGAACAAGCGCCTGAGCTTTGCCAATCTGCGCAGACTGCCGTGCAGCATGCGCTGTTTTACTTATTGATACAGGCGATTTATTGACTTAAAAAATACGCCTGGGTGTAACGGCGCGAAGCATAGCGCAGCACTCGTCGTATTTCCCTCCATAAAGCTGGTCAACTGCGCTGACCACCGCTAGAATTGCGCACTTTTTGATCAGAGGCGCGTCAAGCGCCCGTCTGTCGCCTTGCCGTTGTCGGCTGGAGGCGTCACAAAACACCGAGGTTAGACATGTCCACCACAACGCCGGCCAACCCTAAAGTTGGTTTCGTATCCCTGGGTTGCCCGAAAGCACTGGTCGACTCCGAGCGCATCCTTACCCAACTGCGCATGGAAGGCTATGACGTCGTGTCGACCTATCAGGACGCCGATGTCGTGGTGGTCAACACCTGCGGCTTCATCGACTCGGCCAAGGCCGAATCCCTTGAAGTGATCGGCGAAGCCATCAAGGAAAACGGCAAGGTCATCGTCACCGGCTGCATGGGCGTCGAAGAAGGCAACATCCGCAACGTACACCCGAGCGTGCTGGCCGTCACCGGTCCGCAGCAGTACGAGCAAGTGGTCAACGCCGTGCACGACGTCGTGCCACCGCGCAAGGACCACAACCCGCTGATCGACCTGGTGCCGCCGCAAGGCATCAAGCTGACGCCGCGTCACTACGCCTACCTGAAGATTTCCGAAGGCTGCAACCACAGCTGCAGCTTCTGCATCATCCCGTCGATGCGCGGCAAACTGGTCAGCCGTCCAGTGGGCGATGTGCTCGACGAAGCCCAGCGCCTGGTCAAATCCGGCGTTAAAGAGCTGCTGGTGATTTCCCAGGACACCAGCGCCTACGGCGTTGACGTCAAGTACCGCACCGGTTTCTGGAATGGCGCGCCGGTGAAAACCCGCATGACCGAACTCTGCGAAGCGCTCAGCACCCTCGGCGTCTGGGTTCGCCTGCACTACGTTTACCCGTACCCGCACGTCGATGAGCTGATCCCGCTGATGGCCGCCGGGAAAATCCTGCCGTACCTGGACATCCCGTTCCAGCACGCCAGCCCGAAAGTGCTCAAGGCGATGAAACGTCCAGCGTTTGAAGACAAGACCCTGGCGCGCATCAAGAACTGGCGCGAGATCTGTCCGGACCTGATCATCCGTTCGACCTTCATCGTCGGCTTCCCCGGCGAAACCGAAGAAGACTTCCAGTACCTGCTGAACTGGCTGACCGAAGCCCAGCTCGACCGCGTCGGCTGCTTCCAGTACTCGCCGGTTGAAGGCGCACCGGCCAACGATCTGGATCTGGAGATCGTTCCGGACGAGGTCAAGCAAGACCGCTGGGATCGCTTCATGGCGCACCAGCAGGCCATCAGCTCGGCGCGCCTGCAAATGCGCATCGGCCGTGAAATCGAAGTGCTGGTCGATGAAGTCGACGAGCAAGGCGCGGTTGGCCGTTGCTTCTTCGACGCCCCGGAAATCGACGGTAACGTATTCATCGACAACGGCAGCAACCTCAAGCCGGGCGACAAGGTCTGGTGCAAAGTGACCGACGCCGACGAGTACGACCTGTGGGCTGAACAGATCTAAACGCAAAAAATATGAAAAGCCCCGCTCTCTTCACGAGATGCGGGGCTTTTTTACGTCTATCGTATTGTTCAGCAAGAGGATTCAACCTCACTCACGGCACAAGGGGCAGGCGGGCATGCGCCATCATTCGGTCATCCACACACCAAAACACAGCGACTATGAAGAACTGACCCGGGTCTGGGAGGCGTCGGTCCGCGCCACGCATGACTTTTTACCGGACAGTTACATCGAGCTGCTGAAAAACCTGGTGCTTACCCGCTATCTGGATGCCGTCATGCTGATCTGCACCCGCGACCGACACCAGCACATCACCGGGTTCGCCGGCGTTGCGGCAGGCAAGATCGAAATGCTCTTTATCGCCCCCGAACACCGTGGCGAGGGCCTGGGTAAACAACTGCTGAACTACGCCATGGAACACCTGAACGCCGATGAACTGGACGTCAACGAACAAAACCCGCAAGCCTTGGGGTTCTATTTCAAGCAGGGTTTCGAAGTCATCGGACGCTCGGAGGTCGATGGCATGGGCCAGCCTTATCCGCTGTTGCACATGCGTTTGAAGCAGGCCAATCAACAGGCCCGGCGCGGCTAAAAGCCACACGAGGCAAATGGACCCGCGATTAACCGGCGCGAGGCAGGTACAATGCCTCCCCCCTTTTGTAACGGCCCCCTGTCATGACTGACCCGATTCGTCTCTCCAAACGCCTCATCGAGCTCGTCGGCTGCTCCCGTCGGGAGGCTGAGCTGTTCATTGAGGGCGGCTGGGTCACCGTGGACGGCGAAGTCATCGATGAGCCGCAATTCAAGGTCGACACCCAGAAAGTCGAACTCGACCCCGAAGCCAAGGCTACCGCACCGGAACCCGTGACCATCCTGCTGCACGCGCCAGCGGGCATGGACGCCGAGACCGCCCTGCAACTGATCGGCCCCGAGACCCTGAGCGAAGAACACCGCTTCAGCAAACGTCCGCTCAAGGGCCACTTCCTGCGCCTGACCGCCAGCGCCGACCTGCAGGCCAACGCCAGCGGGCTGTTGGTGTTCACCCAGGACTGGAAGATCCTGCGCAAACTCACTGCCGATGCCAGCAAGATCGAGCAAGAGTATGTGGTCGAGGTCGAAGGTGACATGGTCGCTCACGGGCTCAACCGCCTGACCCACGGCCTGTCGTACAAAGGCAAGGAACTGCCAGCGGTCAAAGCCAGCTGGCAAAACGAAAATCGCCTGCGCTTCGCGATGAAAAACCCGCAACCGGGGATCATCGCCCTGCTCTGCCAGGCTGTCGGCCTCAAGGTCGTCGCCATCCGCCGCATCCGTATCGGCGGTGTTTCCATCGGCAAAGTGCCGGTGGGCCAATGGCGCTATCTGTCTGCCAAAGAGAAATTCTAAGGCCGCCACACATCTCGGCGTCGCCGTTAACGGCAACGCCCACAGCTGAATGATCAGGACTGCACACATGATTCATAACGACGTACTGCGCAGCGTGCGCTACATGCTCGACATCAGTGACAAAAAAGTCATCGAGATCATCAAGCTCGGCGGCATGGATGTCACCCTGCCCGACCTGGTGACGTACCTCGACAAGAAAGAAGAAGACGAGGAAGGCTTCGTACGCTGCCCGGACGAGGTCATGGCGCACTTCCTCGATGGCCTGGTGTTCTTCAAGCGCGGCAAGGACGAAAGCCGTCCACCGCAGCCGATCGAGCTGCCAGTCACCAACAACATCATCCTGAAGAAACTGCGCGTGGCCTTCGAACTGAAAGAAGACGACATGCACGCCATCCTCAAGGCCGCCGAATTCCCGGTCTCCAAGCCTGAGCTGAGCGCACTGTTCCGCAAGTTCGGCCACACCAACTACCGCCCTTGCGGCGACCAGTTGCTGCGCAATTTCCTCAAGGGCCTGACCCTGCGCGTTCGCGGCTGATCCCAGACCTGCGGTGACCGGGAACATCATTCCACTGGATGGCGGGTTCAGCCTCTGACGCTCTTGTGGTGAGGGAGCTTGCTCCCGTTCGGCTGCGCAGCAGCCGTAAAATTGGCACCTTAATTGATCGGGAAGGACTCGGTCACAGGTTTTGGGGGCGCTTCGCACCCCAGCGGGAGCAAGCTCCCTCGCCACAGAGGCAGCGTGGGTTATCATGCCCACCTCTTTCTCGCCTCGACCCCAGACCATGACCTACAGCGTTTCCCCGATCGGCTTTGTGCGCTCCTGCTTCAAGGAGAAGTTCGCCATTCCGCGTCAGCCGCAACTGGCGCCGGCCGCTCGCGGCATTCTGGAATTGGTGGCACCGTTCGATCAGGGTGATGCGGTGCAAGGCCTGGAGCAGGTCAGCCATGTCTGGCTGCTGTTCCTGTTTCATCAGGCACTGGAAGACAAGCCGCGACTCAAAGTCCGCCCACCGCGCCTGGGCGGTAACAAGTCCATGGGCGTGTTTGCCACGCGCGCGACCCATCGGCCCAACGGCATTGGCCAATCGGTGGTCAAGCTGGACAAGGTTGAAGCCAATCGCCTGTGGATCTCCGGCATTGACCTGCTGGACGGTACACCGATTCTCGACATCAAACCCTACGTGCCCTATGCCGATATCATCCCGGGCGCATCCAACGAGATCGCCAGCGCCGCGCCGCAACTGATTCCCGTGCAGTGGGCGGATTCAGCCTTGCAACAGGCGCATACGCACGCTCAGCGCCTTGAAGAGCCCTTGGTCGAGCTGATCGAGCAATGCCTGGCGCAAGACCCACGCCCGGCTTACCAGACACCCGCACCCGAACGCGAATACGGCGCACAGTTCTGGGACCTGGACGTACGCTGGCATTACCCGCAAGCCGGGCTGATCCGCGTCCTCGAAGTCATCCCCGCGAAAGCCTGAACGCCAGAAACGCAAAAGCCCGCGCTGCCTTCTTCAGGCAACGCGGGCTTTGGGGTACGCAAATCCAATGTGGGAGCGAGCCTGCTCGCGATAGCGGTTTGACATTCAGCATCTGTGTTGGCTGTCAGTCCGTCATCGCGAGCAGGCTCGCTCCCACATTTTCAGTGCTGCTTACTTCTCGACGAACGCACGCTCGATCAGGTAGTCACCCGGCTCACGCATACGCGGCGAAACTTTCAGGCCGAAGCTGTTCAGTACTTCGCTGGTTTCGTCGAGCATGCTCGGGCTGCCGCAGAGCATGGCGCGGTCGTCTTCAGGATTGATCGGCGGCAGGCCGATGTCGCTGAACAGCTTGCCGCTGCGCATCAGGTCGGTCAGACGACCTTCGTTTTCGAACGGCTCGCGGGTCACGGTCGGGTAGTAGATCAACTTGTCACGCAGGGCCTCGCCGAAGAACTCGTTCTGCGGCAGGTGCTCGGTGATGAACTCGCGGTAAGCGACTTCGTTGACGTAACGTACGCCGTGGCACAGGATCACTTTTTCGAAACGCTCGTAGGTTTCCGGATCCTGGATGACGCTCATGAACGGCGCCAGACCGGTACCGGTGCTGAGCAGGTACAGATGTTTACCAGGCTTCAAATCGTCCAGCACCAGGGTGCCGGTCGGTTTTTTGCTGATGATGATCTCGTCGCCTTCCTTCAGATGTTGCAACTGGGAAGTCAGCGGACCATCGGGAACCTTGATGCTGAAGAACTCGAGATGCTCTTCCCAGTTCGGGCTGGCAATCGAGTAAGCGCGCATAAGCGGGCGGCCGTTGGGCTGTTGCAGGCCGATCATCACGAACTGGCCGTTCTCGAAGCGCAGGCCCGGATCGCGGGTGCACTTGAAGCTGAACAGAGTGTCGTTCCAGTGGTGAACACTGAGGACACGCTCGTGGTTCATGTTGCTCATGTACGGGGGACTCCTGGAGATTTTGTCTGCGCATGCTCTGCGCCAAGAGAGCAGTGCGCAATTGCATCGCATTCTAATGGCAGCGACAATATCTGTTAACTGGATTATTAAGATAAGGGTTATCGGTTATATAGATATGCGATTTACTCTACGTCAACTTCAAGTCTTCGTCGCCGTCGCTCAGCAAGAGAGTGTGTCTCGTGCTGCCGGCCTGCTCAACCTTTCACAGTCAGCGGCCAGCACCTCGATCACCGAACTCGAGCGTCAATCCAGCTGCCAATTGTTCGACCGCGCCGGCAAGCGGCTGAGCCTCAATGCCATGGGCAAACAATTGTTGCCGCAGGCGGTGGCCTTGCTCGACCAGGCCAAGGAAATCGAAGACCTGCTCAACGGCAAGTCCGGTTTCGGCTCGCTGGCGGTCGGCGCCACGCTCACCATCGGCAACTACCTGGCAACGTTGCTGATCGGCAGCTTCATGCAGCGCCATCCGGAAAGCCAAGTGAAGCTGCATGTGCAGAACACTGCCAACATCGTGCAACAAGTCGCCCACTATGAAATTGATCTGGGTCTAATCGAAGGCGACTGCAGCCACCCGGACATCGAGGTACAAAGCTGGGTCGAGGATGAATTGGTGGTGTTTTGCGCCCCGCAACATCCGCTGGCCACCCGTGGCCAGGCCAGCATGGAGGAGCTGACACACGAGGCGTGGATCCTTCGCGAACAAGGCTCAGGCACACGCCTGACCTTTGACCAGGCCATGCGTCACCACCGAAGCGCCTTGAATATCCGGCTTGAGCTGGAACACACCGAAGCGATCAAGCGCGCGGTGGAATCTGGCCTGGGGATTGGTTGTATTTCGCGGCTGGCGCTACGCGACGCGTTCCGCCGCGGCAGCCTGGTGGCGGTTGAAACACCAGACCTGGATCTGGCGCGGCAGTTTTATTTCATCTGGCATAAACAGAAATATCAGACGTCGGCCATGCGCGAGTTTCTTGAACTGTGCCGCGCTTTCACCGCCGGGGTTCAGCGCAGCGACGAGATCGTTCTGCCGACGATTGCCTAAAGCAGAATCACCGCCCACACCATCACGATCATGCTCAGGGCCATTAACTGAGCAGCGCTGCCCATATCCTTGGCATTTTTCGACAACGGGTGCCGATCGAGGGAAATCCGGTCAATGGCCGCTTCCACGGCCGAATTGAGCAACTCGACGATCAGCGCCAGCATGCAGACGGCAATCAGCAAGGCACGCTCGACGTGGCTGACGTTCAGCACAAACGCCAGCGGAATCAGGATGACATTGAGCAGCACCAGTTGACGGAAAGCAGCTTCGCCGGTGAAGGCTGCACGCAGGCCGTCGAGAGAATAACCACCTGCATTGAGAATGCGCTTGAGACCGGTTTGACCTTTGAAAGGCGACATAGAGTAGGCAACTGAACCAGAAGAAGTAGAAAAGCTAGATCAACAGAAGTTAAAAAAGCGTGAATGAAAGCGCCGTTAGTGGCTCGAAATTGACTCAAGTTGTTGCAACAACAACGCCGCCTGAGTCCGGGTACGCACCCCCAACTTGCGGAAGATCGCCGTCACGTGCGCCTTGATCGTCGCCTCCGACACACTCAACTCGTAGGCAATCTGCTTGTTCAGCAGACCTTCGCAGACCATGGTCAATACACGGAACTGCTGTGGCGTCAGACTGGCCAAGCCTTCGCTGGCAGCCTTGGCCTCGTCCGAAACGCTGACCGCTTCAAATGCCTGCGGCGGCCAGAAGACATCGCCATCCAGCACAGAGCGCACCGCTTGCTGAATCACTTCCAGTGAACTGGATTTGGGAATGAAACCGCTGGCCCCGAATTCACGGGAGCGCACCATGATCGAGGCTTCTTCCTGAGCCGACACCATCACCACCGGGATCTGCGGGTATTGACCGCGCAACAGCACCAGCCCGGAGAACCCGTACGCGCCCGGCATGTTCAGGTCCAGCAGCACCAGATCCCAGTCAGACTTTTCGGTCAGACGGGCTTCCAGTTCGGCAATGCTCGCCACTTCCACCAGACGAACCTCGGGGCCAAGGCCCAGGGTCACGGCCTGGTGCAGCGCGCTACGAAAGAGAGGGTGGTCATCGGCAATCAGGATTTCGTATGTGGCCATCTTTCAAATGATCCTGTTTTTTATGGCAGACCTGATGCATTCAGGTATCGCCAAGGCAACTCGAGGTACCGCCAGACAGCGGCACCAACAGGGCACGTTCAACGCCAAGAACCCATAAAACCGGCGTTTCAATCTTCGGCCGCACCCTAATCGGCGCCAAGGATGCCCAGCGAAGCCTGGGTGGTCAAGCCGCAAAACCGCGGTTACCTGTCAGTATGGGCGACTCTCAGGACATGACCGGCGCGGTGTGTTCAACGAAAGGCAGCAATTCTGTATGGGCCGGGGTCGAGACATTCATTTCCAGTTGATGTTTCGCATCGAGGTAATGCTGGCTGAACACATCGAAATAGGCATCCAGTGCCGACGCAGCGTCTACATCCCCTGCCAGATCCAGGCACAACGCAGCCACTTCCGCGGTGCACAGGTGTTCGCTGCGGGTAGACCTTCGCAGGCGGTACCGCGAGAGCTTTTCGGGGAGCAGGCTCAGAATCGGAAACCCGTCGAAATAAGGGCTTTTCCGAAAAATCTTCCTCGCCTCGGTCCAGGTTGCATCCAGCAGGATGAACAGCGGGCGCTTCTCGCTGGTCGCCTCGACGGTATGAGTCACGCGTTCGGGAGCAACGTATTCGCCGGGAAAGACCAGATAAGGCTGCCATTGCGGGTCGGACAAAAGCTTGATCAATTGAGGGTCGATCTCGGTACGCGACCAGATAAAGGCAAAGTTATCCCTGACCACGTCTGCGATCAGCCAGCCGGTGTTGCTCGGTTTGAACACTTCCTTCCTGGTCATGATCAGGCAAACACCGGCCCGTGATTCGACCTGGGGACGCCAGTTACATAGGCAGTGGCTTTCGATCACCCGGCACGTATGGCAACGGGGCGCCCGTGAACCGCGGGCCAGAAAAGGCTTGGTGCTCTCCTCTTCTCGCTCATCGCGCAGACGGGCTACGGCGTTCGTGGCAAAACGTGGGGCTGCATTGCTCATCGCAGGCAGCACCGGCAGGGAAGGGATATCGACACAAAAAACACTCGGCAAGGCAGAAAGTCGCGGCAGTTTACCAGAGCAGCTCGCCCAAACCTGTACCGCCTACCCCCCGCTCGCCTATAATCCGCCGCCACTGAACGCACCGCCATGTGGCTGGTCGAAGCACCAGTCACTGAACCAGGAGAGTTTCATGCTGCGCCTTATCGTCCCCACCGCTGCCCTTCTGCTGGCCCTGCCCTTCAGCGCTCAAGCAGCCTCCCTGAATGACTTGAATCTGGGCAAGATGCTGGAAAAGGTTGCTGCTGAAAGTAACGTCGGCCTGCCTCGAGAAATCAATGAGAACCTTCTCGACCAAGGTTATACGGTCGATGGCAAACAGTTGATCGACCACATTAGCGTGCAATCGGCTTATGCCGACGAAATGCGCGCCAACCCGAAAGTGGTTTATCTGCAACTGGGCGCCAGCGTTTGCCGCAACGTGAACTACCGCAAGCTGATGGCCAAGGGCGCGATCATGCGTTACGACTTTTCGGAAAACAAAACCAATCGCCCTGTAGGCTCGGCCAGCTACCAGGAATCGGATTGCCCTGCGCAAACGGCACAAAAGAAAAAGTAATCACTTGAATCAGTGAGAACCTGCGCGTCGTTGCTCATCATCGGCGCGCAGCTCCGCCACCAGCGCCTGCAAATAAGGCGAGCGCCACTCTTGGCCTTCCAGGCGCCGACGACATTCCTCTTCAAGGCTCACGTGATTGCGCGCGGCCGCCGACTGCAGCAATCGATACAGTTGCGCATCGACCTCCAGAATTACCAGGCTCATAGCCTGCCTCCTTGCACTTGATCGCCAATCATTGCGCGATGATCCCCTACAGCTCCTGAAGCCTTGCGCCTTGCCCTGGACGCAATGCTGTCGTGTTGTGTCTGTAACTGAGTAAATCAGAGCCTTGGCCGTCCGGCACAGGTTCTGACGAGCGGTGACAGTCGGTTGTGAACTCTCAATAAGTGATTGCCAGCGAAGACTTTCGAGGACCATGATCAAGTCAGCGCAACTCACCACAAGCGTCTAGATTCAATGTATTGGTGTTTAATGTCCGGGGCAGAAAAGGGGCTGCCCATTCAGAGTCCTGTCGTGCGAACGTTTCTTTCATCCAAGGGATAAGCAGAACCCGTCTGGATGACTCGACCGCCACTTCAACGCTTCATGGTCAGGTCGGGTCGGGTGTAGTGCCCAGCCCTCTTGCGGGCTGAGAGCGACACAAGCGGTGTCGCGGCTCAGGCGAATTTCTCGTTCGAGCCGAAGGTTCTGTGTAGAAGGAGAAGTTGAATGCCTTACCAACCGAATGAGCTTCTGGTGCGTCATTTTCAGAGCATCGGCGTCGATCTCACCAGCAAGATCGAAGAGCAACTCAACCTGGTTTCACCCAATAGCCCGAATATTCCGATTTATCGCGACATGATGTTGACGGTCTTGCGCATGGCGCAAGAAGACCACAATCGCTGGAACGCCAAGATTACCCAGCAAACCCTGCGCGAACTCGAGCACGCCTTCCGTGTGCTGGAGCAGTTCAAGGGACGGCGCAAAGTGACCGTTTTCGGCTCGGCACGTACGCCGGTTGAACATCCGCTGTACGCCCTGGCCCGTGAACTGGGCGCAAAACTCGCCCAATCGAACCTGATGGTCATCACCGGTGCCGGCGGCGGCATCATGGCCGCCGCCCATGAAGGTGCAGGTCGGGATAACAGCCTTGGATTCAATATCACCCTGCCCTTCGAGCAGCATGCGAATCCGACCGTAGGCGGCACTGCCAACCTGCTACCGTTTCACTTTTTCTTTACCCGCAAACTGTTTTTCGTCAAAGAGGCCGACGCACTGGTGCTCTGCCCTGGCGGCTTCGGCACGCTGGACGAAGCCCTGGAAGTACTGACCCTGATCCAGACTGGCAAAAGCCCGCTGGTTCCCGTGGTGTTGCTGGATGCTCCTGGCGGCACGTTCTGGGAAAGTGCGCTGAACTTCATCCGCAATCAATTGGAGGCCAACCATTACATCCTGTCGAACGACCTGAAGCTGATTCGTCTGGTGTACACCGTCGATGACGCTGTGGCGGAAATCAATCAGTTCTACAGCAACTTCCACTCCAGCCGCTGGCTGAAACATCAGTTCGTGATCCGCATGAATCACAAACTCAGCGACCAGGCGCTCGAGCATATACAGGAGGCCTTTGCCGACCTGTGCCTGAGCGATCACTTTCATCAACATACTTACGCTGGCGAGGAGCACGACGAGGCTCAGTTCAGCCATCTGGTACGGCTGTCCTTCACGTTCAACGCCCGTGATCACGGACGCCTGCGTGAACTGGTCGACTACATCAACCAGCCGGAAAACTGGGCCACGGCTCAGCCGCCTCAGACGCCACAACGCAAACGGGAACAGATCAAGGTTACTTGAGCAAAAAAAGGCCCGACTATTTCAATAGTCGGGCCCTTTCAGTCAGTCATCCATTCCTCGGCCGCTGAACAAGCGGCCAATCATTTCCATGGAGTATCCCCGATAGGCGAGGAAGCGCCCTTGCTTGGCGCGCTCGCGGGCGTCTATCGGTAAATGCCCGGCAAACTTGCGTCGCCAGGTCTCCTCCAGGTTCTCCTGCCAACTGATTCCGCTTTCACGCAGGGCAAGTTCGATATCGGCACGTTGCAAACCACGCTGGCTCAACTCTTCGCGAATGCGCAAAGGACCGTAGCCGGAACGGGCACGGTAGGAAACGAAGCTTTCGAGGTATCGGGATTCGGACAGCAGCCCCTCTTCCGTCAGACGGTCGAGTGCTGTATCGATCATTTCATCAGAAGCGCCGCGCTGACGCAGTTTACGCGTCAGCTCGACTCGACCGTGCTCGCGTCGTGCGAGCAGGTCCATTGCGGTTCGCCGCACCGCGACGAGGGTATCGAGTACGGCGGTCATCGGATCAATCAGATATCAGCGTCAGCCAGATCATCGGCAGTCTCTTTGACCGGCGAAGCCTTGACGTCTGGAGTCGGCGTCAGCAGCTTGTCGCGAATCTGCTTCTCAAGAGTGGCTGCGATGTCCGGGTTATCCTGCAGGAACTTGGCCGAGTTGGCTTTGCCCTGGCCGATCTTGCTGCCGTTGTAGGCATACCATGCACCGGATTTCTCAACGAAGCCGTGCAGTACGCCAAGGTCGATCATCTCACCGTTGAGGTAGATGCCCTTGCCGTAAAGAATCTGGAACTCGGCCTGACGGAACGGCGAAGCCACCTTGTTCTTGACGACTTTGACGCGGGTTTCGCTGCCGACCACTTCGTCGCCTTCTTTCACCGCGCCGGTGCGGCGGATGTCCAGACGAACCGAAGCGTAGAACTTCAGCGCGTTACCACCGGTGGTGGTTTCCGGGCTGCCGAACATCACGCCGATTTTCATCCGGATCTGGTTGATGAAGATCACCAGGCAGTTGGCGTTCTTGATGTTACCGGTGATTTTACGCAGCGCCTGGGACATCAGACGGGCTTGCAGGCCCACGTGCATGTCACCCATTTCGCCTTCGATTTCAGCCTTCGGAACCAGGGCCGCCACGGAGTCGACGATAATCACGTCAACCGCGTTGGAGCGCACCAGCATGTCGGTGATTTCCAGGGCTTGCTCGCCGGTATCCGGCTGGGAAACCAGCAGGTCGTCGACATTGACGCCCAGTTTGCCGGCGTACTCCGGGTCCAGGGCGTGCTCGGCGTCGACGAATGCGCAGGTCGCGCCGGCTTTTTGAGCCTGGGCGATCACGGACAGTGTCAGCGTGGTTTTACCGGAGGATTCAGGACCGTAGATTTCAACGATACGGCCTTTTGGCAGACCGCCAATGCCGAGTGCGATATCCAGACCCAGAGAGCCAGTGGAAATAGCCGGGATCGCCTGACGGTCTTGATCGCCCATACGCATCACGGCACCTTTGCCGAATTGACGTTCGATCTGACCCAGGGCCGCAGCCAAGGCTTTCTTCTTGTTGTCGTCCATTAAAGTCCTCACGTAATCAATAAGGCCTGACGGCCAACACCTGTATAAGTAGCCAGTATTATTCCACAGCGTTTCGGGATCGCCTACCCCTCATTTGAGATTTCTCCGGCGGTATACTGCAGCAACCCCTCTAGCGCGGCCTTCACCGTTTGTCGGCGGACCTCACCGCGGTTACCGGGGAAGTGTCGGCACTCCGAATACACGGCATCTCCGATCCCCCAGGCCAACCACACGGTGCCCACCGGCTTGTTCGACGTACCGCCGTCCGGTCCTGCAATACCGCTGACCGCCACGGCAAAACGCGCGCGACTCTTGTGCTGGGCGCCACGTACCATGGCTTCGACCACTTCACGACTGACCGCCCCGACCTCGGTGAACAACTCGGCGGGCACATTCAGTTGCTGGGTCTTCTGCCGATTGGAATAGGTGACGTAACCCGCCTCGAACCACGCCGAGCTGCCGGCGATTCGGGTGATCGCTTCGGCGATCCCGCCACCAGTGCAGGACTCGGCCGTGCTGACGTGGGCATTGAGCACCTGCAAACGCCGGCCTAGTTGCGCGGCAAGCTGGGTGATTTCGTTCACGACTCTCTCCTCGATCAGGCGGGCATGCGCACTACCGTACACGAGCGAATCACGCTTGCAAGACGCAGGCTGGATCAAAATGTTAGCGAGCAAGCGCTCTGACATAGGCCTGACAGGCCTGCAAGGCAATCAGTCCGCGGTCGCCTGTGTCGGTGATGCCGATAATTCGTTGAGCATGCGCCGGCTCAAGTCGGGCTCGTAGGGTTCCATGAACCACGCCGCCGGTGCCGGAGGCGGCTGACACACCACAACCGGTGTCGGCTTCACGGGGGTCGACAAGGACTGACAGGCGCAAATCAGCAGTGGCAAGACGGTCGCGCAGGCGACCTTGATCACGTTGTGCATCGCTCAAGGCCTTTGAATAGGTTTGATCGCTGGCCTGAAGACGCTGCTCCAGGGCCAGGCGCTTGTCCTGTTCGGTGCGCTGTTGATTCGCCGCCGCCAGGGTCAGTTGGTTCAGCGCCTCGCCGTGCAACCTGGCTTGTTCCGCCAGTTGCCGACCGTAGCGCCAATCCTGAAGGTGCCAGGACACTGCCGCAGCACTGCCAGCCACAATGGCCAGCAGCACAGCGACGCCGATCACCCGGTACGAAAGTGGCATCAGACCGAAGGCTGGCATAACACCGCCCTCGCCCGTGTCCAGAGCTGCAAACGTTCTTCCAGCCCATTCAACCCGCCGTTGATCCTGCGGGTGATGCTGTTGAACTGCTCACGATCGGCCAGTTCATTCAAACCGTTCAGCTCCCAGAACCAGGCCGCCGATTCGGCCGCCCATTGCGGCTGCTCGAGCAACTCAGGCAGGGTCAGCAAACGCTCATCACCGAACAGTCCAAGGCTGCATCGACGATAATTATCGCGCCCGGTGATCTGAATCAGCCCACGCCCCCGATAGCGCTGACCATCACCGTCAGCTTCAGGCGTATTGCCCAAGCGGACGGCCAGCGTGCCGGTATCGTATTTGCTGAGGTACTGGTCGTTGCCCAACTCACGCACATAACGCAACTGCCCCGACTCATGGCCGATTTGTGCAAGGAACGCGGCGATGCGCTTGGGGGTGTTGATGTTGTGGCGGGTCATGGCGGTGTTGAGGGCAGAAACGAAAACGCCCGCTTGGAGGCGGGCGTTGGGCATTATTTTGAGCAGCTGCCCTTCTGTTACAGGCATGAGGATGTCCTTGATTTACTTTTGTTTAAGGCCGAAGAGCGAGCGCAGCGAATTTGTCGACTCCTTGGGTTCAGAAAACGTCAGAATCGGCCACTCGACTTCCAGGGGGTACCCTGTTTGCTGTTCGATGCGGTTCAAGGCAACGCAGTAGCGTTTCCAGTCCAGCAGCGCGGATTGCTCCTGTTGTGTGGCATCGCCCAGATCGACGGCGTATTGAAGAGGGGCGATGCGCATGGCGGCGTCGCGCAAGCGGCTGTCTCGCTCTTTCAGAACACTTGCCGATTCGGCTGTTTCTTTCGCCGATTGATCAAGTTGCCAGTCGCCATCGAGCCAAACGTAATATTGACCGGGCCAAGGTTTATCGGTGAGGCCATCAGGTAACTCACCCAATTGTTCCCAGGTGGTCGATGCGCCTGTTTGCATTTGAAATACTGTGCCGCGGCGGTCACGCAATGCCTGCGGAGCTCCGTTAACCCAGGCCCATACAAAACCGCTTTCGGGTTCGGCAAGCGCGTCAGATAACTCGACGGCATTACTCGGTAGTTGCACTCCGAGACCCGGCGTGACAAACAGCTCTACTGGACCATTCAGAACACCTGAATCGTCAACTAAATAATGAAACATGGACACCTCAGATAATCTTGATTCGACCTGGATAAGCAATATTTCGCGGCCGGGATTTAAAGGAGTAGAGCTGGGTATTAGCGGTATCCATCTGATAGGAAGTTCCTACAGGAAAAATAGGCCCACCATTGACGACTGCAAAGATGCGCGCTTCTTCCTGCGTATCCGCGCCAACCGCTGTAAGACTGTCGGACCATCGGGACCCCATGGCACCCGCGCCCTGAGCGCCAAACGCATAGGAATGGTAAGTACCGGATTGAGCCGATCCCGGTACACGTCCAGTGTCGACCGTTCGTCCCTCGGACAGTATCCGCAAAAACTCCCCTCGCCCCTCAGGTCCGCGGAATGTCAGCGCACCATCACCGGTGGTCCATCCGCCTTCATTACCGAGCCGACTCGCCTCGGTTTTCAGCATCCCGGACTGCTGGGCGTGATCCCACAGCCATGGCCATTCAGCTCGACTCAACACAGAACCGTTTAGCGCACCGTACCCACCAGGGCTCAGGAGCGTTGTCGTTTCAAAGAAGGGTCGTCCCAGCGGAACACCATCGAAGCGCCCGACGGGCCACCAGCTACCGAGGCCATCGCTGCGCAAATGCCACCAGTCTCCCGCCCCCATCAACACCAGAAATGGATAACCGGCGGGACGAAGGTGGGTATGAAACTTGATCGTGTCCGTCCCCATGCACTGGACTGTTAGCCGGTTGCCGCTGTTATCCAATCGCCTCACGATGACGTCACGCACACCCAGTGCTCCGTCGGCGGCAGGCAGCAGCAAGGTGGCTGCATCTGTCCCGGCACTAACCAACACCAGTCCCAACTCTTCAGCCAGCAATGCTTTGGAGCCCGAGACACTGGTTACCAATGAACGCATGGGGCTCGCCTTCGCCGTGATCATTTGCAACGCCTTGAGCAACTGACTGTTGTCAGCCTCAGACGGTGCCAAACCGACGCTCGTAATAACCGCCAACAGTTCCTGGGTAACACTGTTACCCCACGTCGCAGGAATCAAAGAGCCCGGCGTTCCAGAAACCACATCTTCATCAACGAACTTGCCATTCACCAGCCCTATGCCGGGGACACTTTTTGGATAATCCAAGATTTAACTCCTGATGAATTTCACCCCCCAACAGTGCTGACCGTTATAGCCAACAGTTAGAGAATCTACCTATCTAAACACTGGAAATAATCTCAGCCTGTGCAGCCTCTATAGGCTGCACAGGCTTCCTGATCCTCTTCTTTCTAACCGGAGCACTCACAACAACTGAAGTAATAACCAGCACTGGCCGCCCAGCAGTCGAGGGAAACTTTGAGGACGTCGGCCAACTTCGTAAATCACGGCGATAGGCTTGCAAACTTTCATATTCACTCATTGACAATGTCGTGCCAACGCCTGCTTCCAACTCATCACGGTGCCTAGCGACCAAGCCATCCGTATCAAGAAGCCGGGTATCACGCCAAGAGCGTTCTATAGCGGCGAGAGTTTCTTCAGAGGGGGGCAGTGGATCAACAAGGATGGGACGCCTTTCGCCATCAGCAACAATTAGTTTTCCATTACGCTGCCCCTCAAAAAGTACGGAATACTCAGCATCAGTAATTTCAACAGCACTATCCAGCAACTTTCTATCGTGTTCTTCCGAACAAAGGAACCCAAGCGTCTCTGCTACAAAATACTTACTCATTTAATATCCCCACACGAGAATCCGGCCGGCGATACCACTGTTAACGACAGGACCGTTATTACTCACAATATTCCTGACACGAGCAACAACGACGGACTTATTACTAGCCCCGGAATCGAACGCCCACACTGTAACGCTATTGGCAACCCAACCCGATGGAGATGCTTCGTTGGCAACCCCCCCCAAAACCGCGTTGGGAAACTGAATGGGAAGAGAAAGCGACATATTACCGTTCACATCAGAAGAACCGACTACCCACTGTTCAATCAGGCCGCTGGGGTACTTTTGAAATCCGACGCCGCTAAGCGATGCACTGTATGACGCTGAATACTTCAGACTGGCCGTACCATAGACTGTCCAAACCCCAGACTCTCTAACAAAGGTTGCATTTTCTCCATTATTCATCGTGATGGAGCTCAAAAATGCGCCTTGGGGACTAATCTGCGCACCGACCTTACTCGCGACGGTAATAGATCCATTACTACGGCAATGGAGACTAATTGTTGAGCCGCTGGGAACCGTTGCGGTATCCGGCAAGGTCACCGTATAACCAGAAGTCCCCCCCAGCCCTATTGAGCAACCCAAATCTGCTACCGTAAGCTGAGTCGCCGCCGTTATCCCCCGAGCATTGGCGTTATTGCCAAGCGCTCGCTGAACAAATTCCGTGGTAGCCACAGACTTCCCCGCATCGAACTGCGATGCTGTCACAAACAGGCTTGTGCTGCGTAAAGCACTAAGCATCTGATTATTTGATGTCTCGTCTGGCGTCAGGCCGGCGGCGTTGATGACATTCAAAACTTCCTCTGTCATCGCATTGCCCCAACTCGCAGGAATCAACGACCCAGGTGTTCCGGCGATCGGGTTTTCATCTACAAACTTGCCATTCACCAACCCTACGCTGGGTGTGCTTTTTGGATAATCCATAATGTTTGTCCTCCAGCCTTGTTTGACCGGGATATTTGAACGAAAACAAAAACGCCCACTGGGTTAGTGAGCGTCAGACATGTCTTTAAAGAAACTCGTACTCATCGTGGCCGGGGCTAACCCGCTGCGCTCTACTGCGACAGATCGCTCACGACGTTATGCAAGGCCAGAATGGCTGCATCGCACACTTCTTTCGCCCGTTCAGTCTTGCCCTTGGCGACTTGAGCCCTGATCTGCTCCTTGGCTTTCAAGCGCAGGGTGCGCAGGGTCAACAAGCTGTTATTGAATTCGGCCGATTTGCCAAGAATGTCGTCAGCAGCCTCTTGGGCTGTTCGACCTTTGACGGCCCATGCGCTCACGGACAGTGGGACGGCTTTTTTGGGGTAACCCGCGTCCTTGAAGGCCCGTGCATCGGCGGCAGCGCTCGCATATTCCATCGCGCGCAGCGGATCCCCGGTCAGAGCCTTGCGGACGCTGTCTGCTGCCGCGTCCACTCGGGAGCAAAGGTTTTCTGTTTCCTGACGCTCTACCGTTGTCACTCTGGCAGGGGTCAGCATCCTTTCAGCGCCATCCCATTCATCGCCTGAAGAAGGCTGAGGGGTATCAATTTTGGTTAATTCGTCATTGGAGACACAGTGCAGAGTCTCTTTCTGGACCCACTGTTCATCGGTGACCGGCAGAATACCCAGCATCACAGAGGGGGTAGCGTAGGCATACAACTCCGTGTCTTGCCACTCGATAACTGCACCGGATGTACGGCAATACAGCACTTGTTTAGTCATACTTTTACCACTCGATAATCATAAGGCCAGGCGCACCCGGACCTCCGGGCTGAGCAGTGCCAGGCCCTGGAATGTAGTAACCGCCAGCACCGCCACCTCCGGCACCGAAGCCATAGGCCGATCTCCCGACAAGACCCGAACTCATACCGGAGCGAGAAGAACTGCCTCCTGCGCCAAAAGGCCCACTTGCCCCTTGCCCCCCATAGCCAGCAGCCATATTGGCCGTGGTATCTGTCGCATCCCCACCCGCAGGAAAGCCCTCACCGCCTCTAGGCCCCGGAACAAAGCCCGCTGCATTCACGCCCGGATAACCTGGACTGCCACCAGTCAGCACCAGCAAAGCACCTGAAGAGCCGACCAGTGTGTTACCACCAGCTGTTGCTGATACGCCTGGACTCCCTCCAACTCCCGAGGCCCCGATGACAATGGGGATAACCTGCCCGGGCGTCACAGCCACCAGCAGTTTGATAACTGGTTGACCCGCCCCACCACCGCTGCCCCCCGAAGCTGTTGCACTAGAGCCCCCCGGACAAGCACCTCCGCCGCCTCCCCCAGCACAACCACTGAGCCAAATCTTCGTCACCCCGTCCGGAACAGTGAAATTACCGTTCGAGGTGAATCGCTGGATGCCGAGACCGGCAGTCGAACGACTGATGCTGCGAATGGCGCTCAAGAGCTGAGCAAGGTTGGACTCACTGGGAGTCAGGCCGGCAGCAGTGATCACCTCGAGAATTTCACTCGTCACCCCATTACCCCACGCCGCCGGAATCAGCGAACCCGGAGTTCCGGTCAGCGGGTTTTCATCGACAAACTTGCCGCTGATCAACCCGGCGCTGGGCACACTCTTCGGATAATCCATTTCCTATCCCCTAGTCATAATTAATGTGCACCAGCGTATGAGCCGGCGCACTGCGGTGGATCAAACACTCCAGCGCCGAGCCCGGGTTCATGCCAAAGCGCTCGCCCCAATAACTCGCCCCAAAACGCCGGCCCAGCAACAATCGTCCACCGGTATTCAGTGTCCACATGAACTGCGCCTGCCAGGTACCGAAGTGCGCCGCACCGAAACGCGAGCGGCCCATGCGCGGGGCTTCGAGTTCGGTGATGGTGGCGTTCGGGTAGCCCTGGGTGCGGGCGATTTCGACGAAGTAGCTGATTGCCTGGCTGCCGACTGCGAGCAGCCGCCGGCGTACCGCGAGGCGGCGGTCGTCGAACAGCGGGGTCAGGCCCAGGCATGGGTCGGGCAGGTTCATCACCCGTTCCCAGTCCGGCACCAGTTCGCTGACGCCGGCCGGGTCCATTTCGTTGAGCAGGTCGGCGGCGCGGGCGTCGAGACGTGCCAGTTCCTGGGAGACGCCTTCCAGGACTTGCTCCAGTTCCGGCACTCGCTCCGGATCCCAGGCCGGGCCGCTGGGCAGCAGGCTGCGCAGTTGGGCCTGGTATTGCTCGGCGGTTCTTATTGCAGCCATACGCAGCCTCCGAACGTCAGCAGCTGATTGCTCGCGGCCGTAACGTCGGCGGCTGGCGCGACCAGTTTGTGATCGCTTTCGCCAGTGGCGCTGCTGATGGCTTCGGCAATGTGGGTCAACAGCAAGGTTTCCCCGAGCCCGGCCTCACGGTTGTGCAGGTCGCGCAACTGCGCTTCGACGGCAGCGCGTACGGCGCTGGTGTCGGGGGTCAGGCGCAGACGGTAGGTCACCGGCATCTGCACCGGCGCCAGCACATGCAACTCGGCGGTAACCGGGCGTAGAGGCTCGATGTACGCCTGGACCAACGCCAGTTGCGTCGCGTCCGGAACCGGTTGCGGGTCATCGTCACGCATGACGAACAAACCGACAGTGCCTGGCCCCAGATAGCTGCCGCGACACCAGGCGCGGGTGATTCCCGGGCACTCCAGCGCCCAGGTTTCATAGTCTTGCGCCGAGCCGCCGTGAGGAATGATGCGGTACGAGCGAATCACCCGCGAGCGCAGCGATTCGAGGCTTTCGCGGGCAATGCCGCCAGTCAGGCCCGGCGCCAGCACGGTGAAGACTCCGCCGATGCCCTGGATCGGTTGCACCGGGATCAGCGTCATGCCTGCATCCGCATTGCCGAGCGATCCGGCGTCCAGCGCGGCGATGCTGGTGCTGTTGAGACCATTGCTGGTGGTGAGCGCGGCGGTCACTTTGTAGGTGCGACCGTCGCTCGATTGCAGCAGGGTGTCGACATCCAGCACCGCGCCCGCCGTGGCGCTGAAGCTGACGGCTCCGCGAGCGGATTGCGCCGCTTTACGCGGCTGGTTGAGGCGTAGCGCGGCGATGCGTTCCAGGGTCGGTTCATCGGCTTTGTCCGGCAGAATCTGCTCGGCGATCCAGTCCAGATAGCCATACAGGCCAAAGGCTGCACCGCCGAGGGTTCGGGCCAGAACTTGCGCATCGGACTGGCGCAGCGAATCGCTGGCCAGGTCGCTTTGGGTGCGCTTGATCAGCACCGGCAGCGAAGGCGTTTCAAACGGCATAGGTCACCTGCCAACTGTGTTCAGGGTTGATGTCCAGACGCTCACCGTCGGCCAGGGTCAGGACCGTGCGCAGGTTCAAGCGCTGGTCGTCGAGGCGTTCGCTGAGAATCTCGATGGCGCTGCAATGGCCGTCGTCGATCAGCCATTGCAGGGCTTCGCGGGCATAAAATTCGGCGTCGAGCTGGGTCTGCCGGGTCAGCTTGACCCGGCGCAACAACCACAGGCGCGAGCCGATTCGGTCGTCGGCCACCGTGGGGAAACTGTCGCCCCACCAGCCGAAGCGTTCGTCGTCATCGAGGAAGTCATCGTCGGCGGCGCGGCGCCAGGTGAAGAGGCTGATCAGCACCGAACGGGTCAATGCGGTTTTGAGGTCATGACTGATAAACATCACTGGCCTCCTGCGGGGGCAGCGGTCTGGCCGTTGCCCGGCTGGACGCCCGGATGCACGTGTTTGATCTGGCTGATACCGCCGGCGATCTGGTCCCCCTGGGAGACGATCTTGCCGGTCTGGGTCAGGGTTGGCGTGTCGATGTTCACAGCGCTGCTGGCGCGGATGTTCAGCGTGCTGGTTTCGATGTCGATGATCCGTCCGCGCTTGAAGTGGACCTTGTCCCCTTCGTCGGTGTAAATCGCCACTTCACCGGGCGCCAGCGCCTTGAGGCGATAGCGGCGATCGGCGACCACCAGTACCACGGCGTGGGAGCGATCGCCGCCGAGAAAGGTCGCGATACCTTCGGCACCGGCCAGCGGGTTACTGGTGAAACCGTAGGGCTCGAAGTGCTCCATGTCGTCGTTCACTTCGCCGGCAGTCAGGCGCATTTGCAGCGATTGCAGCTTGGTCGCCGAATTGGCGAGCACGACGGTGCCGCGCGCCAAGAGGCGTGTCAGTAGGCTCATTGGGTTTTCCTTGAATATCGGGTGAGGCCCGGCATGGCGATGCCCCCGTAGCAGCTGCCGAAGGCTGCGTTCGGGCGCGTAGCGGCCGTGAAACCTGTATCGACGATTAACCTGAAGTACCGCAGTGCCTGAATTCACGACTGCTGCGCAGCCGAACGCAGCCTTCGGCAGCTGCTACGAATTTATGTGGACTCAGGCTTTGAGCGGGGCCGGGTTGGCGTCGAAGGTATGCGGCGGCGCCACTTGCAGGGTGGTAATGGAGCCCTGTTCAGAGAGCGAGTAAGTGACCTTCGAGATCAGCATGTCCTGATCAAAACCCAGCACTTTGTCGATCACCCTGACCTGCGTGTTGTGCCGCCACAAATCGCCGTTGGATTGCCGCCAGCCTTGCACGCGATAGGTCGTCGTCAGGGCCTTGCCAGTGCGGGTGGCGCTTTCCCAGTCGGCGCGTTGTTGCGCCAGTTCTGGCGTCAGTTGCGCACTTTCGCTGATCACCGTGACCCGTTTGCGTTGGGCCGTAGCATCGGTCGCCACACCCGACACCTCGCTCACCGCACTGCCGCTTTTGCTGTCGCTGCCCTTGTGCTGGCCAATCACCCGGTATTCAGAAAACACCTGGCTGAAATCCATCGGCGCGTTGGCCGAGAGAATGTTCTTGCCCAGTTCCAGCACATCACTGGCCCGCCCGCCGCTGCCGGGTTTCGCCAACAGCACGCGGCCTTCGGCATCGTCGGTGGAGAACACCCGGTACAGGGTCAGCAAGCGGTCGATGGACTGAAACACCGTTTCTCCCGGGACGATGCTGTGTTTATTCAACTTGGCGGTTTGTGCGATCTCGCTGACCACGCTCACGCCATAAGGCGATGCCAGGGCCTGGACGATGCTCAGTACGCTTTGTTCCTGCCATTGGCTCGGACGGTTGATCGCCGCGCAATCCACCAGGTCCCGGGTCAGCGAACTGCCCTCGATACTCAGGCTGATCTGCTTGCCGTCGTAACTGACCGGTGCCTTGTAGACGTGTCCCGTGAGCACCAGGTCGCAACCGATCCGCACTTGGCAACGTGAGCCGGGTTTGATCGGCACCGCCAGGGTTTGCCCCGGCCATTGCCAGGTGATGTTGAGTGTGAAAGTACGGAACTGACGCTCCAGGTCCGCACTGATTTCCACACTTTTCCAGCCGCCATAATCCAGACCGTTAACGGTCAGGCTGACGGCGTTTGCAAGGTCGGTCATGGTCTACTCCCGGGCGATTTGCAGGCCGCCCGGGGGCAGGAATCCAAAGTGGATCACCCCGTTGCGTTGCGTCACTTCACTTACCCGAGTGGCATCCCCCAGGTATTTGTAGGTGAGCACCAGTGCCGGCATGCTCTGATTGGGAGACAACGTGATCAGCCGCACACCGGAAGATGCCACCGCCGTCAGATGCCCGAACAGTTGCTGGCGCATGGCGTTGAGCGCTTGATAATGCACAGCGTCCGCCTTGAGCGCGGCTTGCCAGATCGCTTCATTGAGCGCATCGCGCAAGGTCAGCACATCGTCGGCCACCGGCACGTCCACCCGCTGCACCGGTTGCACGGCTTGCTGCGCGAGGGACGGCGTGGAGTTCAATTTGACCACCGGAGTCGCCACCGGCATCCGCGCCACCTGATAGCCGAGCTTCACCAACAACGCGTCCTGCACCAGATTGGCCATGGCCTGAGCCGCCGCCACCGTGTCCTTGCCAGTGGTGAGCTTGGGAGCGTCGATCTTTTTCACCGCTTCAACCTGCTGCGAAGCGCTGGCGAGCACGCCACGGTAACCCTCACGAGCGAAGTCCCCGAGTTCCTTGATGTCACCCAGCAAACCCTTGAACTCCGCGCTCACTTCACGGGGCAGTTCCTTGATCGCCTTGACCAGCAAACTGAGTTCCTTGTAGGTCTCGATAACCTCCTTGAACTCATGCTCGATGACCTCGTAGACGTCTTTGAGGCTGTCGCGCAGTTCCTTGATGCCGATCCGTGCCGCCTTGATGAGGCTCATGGCATCTTCGAAGCGACCTACCATCGACCCCAACAAGCTGTCGGCCGACACCAGCAATTGCTCGCGAGTGTTGACCTGGGCGGTGGGGAACTGCAGCGGCTGGTCGGGGTAGAACTTCAGGGCGAACGTCACCAGCCCGCCGTCCTGACGGGTCTGGGTCATTTCGCATTCGCCGACCTTGACCTGCATCCGCCCCAGCCACGGATGAACCAACTCACCCGCGCCCTCCTCCAGCGCCTTGAGCAGTTTGTCACGCTGCTCCAGGCAATCGGGCCCAACGATAAACGCCGTCAGGTCGTGGATCTTCGCCTGTTGGCCAAGGCCCTCGAAGAACGGCTGGTCACGCTGGGGATACTCATGCAACTGACCTTTCTGGCCGACCGGGGTTTTCGCCTGATCGACCCAGAATCCGACGCCGCGAAACGACGCCGGCAACAAACGATCACGCCAACTCATTGGAACCTCCTAGAGACAGTGAGCGATAGCCAATCTGCGACGTCACGGCCAGGCCAGGCTGGTTGGTCTGTGGTTGATCGGTACGCATGCCGGCCGGTGCATTTTCAAAGCGCACCGTCAGGCCGCCTTCCAGTTGCGCACGGTTGTTGGCGACGCTTTGTTGCACCAGGGCGTTGGAGCCTTTCGGCAAATCGCTCGACAGCGACGCTTGATCGCTACTGGCACCGAAAAACGCTGGCGCCAGTTCACCTTTGCCTTCGGCGTTGGTTTTCTGTTGCGCCTCGGTCAAGCCTTCGACCTTGCCGGTGATCTTCGCGATGAAGCCACTGACACTGCCGCCGAACAGGTCCTTGATCGGTTCGATAATCGCCTTGAGCTTTTCCCACAGCCCACTGAACCACGCGATGATCGGCGTCCAGTGCTCGGTAATCATCGCCATCGGTGACCAGTCGAACAGCGTTTTGAACAGTTCCCCGACCGGGGCCGTGACACTGCTCAGCGAGTCCCACAAGCCCGAGAAGAATTCACTCAGTGGCTCCCACGCCGCACTGACCTGCACCATCGGCGACCAGTCGAACAGACCTTTGAAGAAGTCCACCACCGGTTGAGCCATCACCTCCAGGGTTTGCCACAACCCCGAGAAGTAGTTGCTCAGCGGGTCCCAAACTGCGCTGACCAGCGCCATCGGTGACCAGTCGAACAGACCTTTGAAGAAGTCGACTACTGGCGCCGCCAGTGCACGCAACACATCCCAGGTCGCCGAGAAAAAACCAACCAGTGGCTTCCAGTTGTTGAGCACCATGCCCAGCGGCGACCAGTCGAAGAGCTTCTTGAAAAAGCTCATCACTGGCACAGCCAAAGCCCGGAGCAAATCCCAGATCGCTGAAAACAATCCAACCAGCGGTTGCCAGTTGCTAACGATCATCCCCAACGGAGTCCAGGAAAACAGTGTCTTGAAGAAGTCGATGACCGGCACAGCAACGGCTTTGATCCCTTGCCAAAGCGAACTGAAGAAGCTGCTGACCGGACGCCAGTTGGCGATGATCATCCCTAATGGTGTCCAGCTGAAGATCACCTTGAACGCGTCGAACAGCAGCGAAGCCGCCGCTTTGATAGCGTCCCAGAGCGCGGCGAACACCTGACTGATCGGCCCCCAGTTATTGATGACCAGCCCCAGCGGCGTGAAGGCGAACATCGTCTTGAAGAACTCGACCATCGGCATGACAACCGGTGCAATCTCTTGCCAGAGCCCGGCGAAAAACGCCGAGATCGGCTTCCAGTTTGCAACGATTACCCCAGCCACCAACGCAATGCCCATGGCTATCAGCATCAGCGGACTGGTCTTGAGCACCGTGCTCATCAGATCAAGCGCTTGTGAAGCCCCCGTAACCGCCGATTGAATGGCCGAGAACGCGATAGCGCCCGCGGCAATGCCCTGGACCAGTTCCGGGTTGTCGTTGAGCAACGTTCCGACGCCATTGAGCAACGGCTCGAGACCGACCACCACCGCGCTGACTGCCGGCAGCAATGCGGCGTCAACCGCGACCGAGACCTTGTCCATCGAAGCGCTGAAAACGTTCAGGTTTTGCGCAGCACTTTTGGGTACGCTCGGTACATCGACGTTTTTTGCCGTCTCACCGACCTCAGCCAATTTGCCCTGGAACGCTGCCGCCGACTTGATACCTTCGACGAAGGGCGTGACCACGCTACCGCCCTTGAACAACCCGCTGATATCCAGCTTGCCCAGGCCGGCCTGCTCAAGGTTGTTTTTGAAGCCATCGACTTTCGCCCGAAGGGCCGCGAGCTTGGGTGACAGTTCATCGATGCCTGTCAGCAAGACCGCTTTTTTCTCAATCTTTTCTGTCTCTGCCATCACTGCACCTGCTGCATCGCATTGATCCGTTGCGCGTGCTCCAGTGATTCGCGGAGCACGTCCAGTGGCCGGGCCATCATCTGTTCGGGGTCAACCTTCCAGAACCAGGCCAGGTCATAGGCGACAGCGATCAGGTCGGAGATGGCGCCGATGCCGCACTCATGAAAAAACTCGCGACGGCCCAGCTCAACGCGTTGAGGTCAGCCAGGTCCAACTGGTTGACCGACGACGGCGGGATGCCGGCGCAGACTGCGATGTATTTGGCCGCGACATCCATGTCCAGGCTGACTTCTTCGCTCTTGTCGATCTTGTACGGCAACGCTTTGATCGCCCGCACTTCCTGCACCGTCGGACGGCGCAGGGTCAGTTCGGTCAGCGGCTCGCCGTGGGCCTCGATGGCCACTTGCAGCTTCACGGCTTGAGTCATTGCCAGGTCCCCTTCACACCTTCGAAGACCAACGCGATAGACGCGTCATCGCCCTTGGAAATCGGCGCATCGACCAGGTAGGCACCGGCCAGCACGAAGACTTTGCCGTTGCTGAATTCGCAGGTGACGGTCATGTCGGTACCGGCGATCAGCTGCTTGAGCGGGAAGTCCGGGGTGTGCAGTGCCGTCACCTTGAACGATGGGGTGATATCGGTTTCCTTGTAGAAACCCGGCACCAGTGTTTCGCGTTTGGTGGACATCAGCGGCGCTTCGCAGCCACCGTTGATGGTCAGTTGAGCGCCGTCCACTTTGACGTAGCAGGTGCCCGCAATCAGTTGACCCATGGTGTTTCTCCCTTCAATAAAAAGCCCACGCGAGGTGGGCACAAATCACACAGTGAAACGCGGCACTCAGGCCGCGTTGTCGTACTGCAAACGGAATTGGTTGAGCAGCGCGAACACACGCAGGCCGTTGATGTAATCCGGCGGGAACAGCACGTTGACGCGGCTCGGGTCCTGGCTGTCGCGCTCGACGATCAGGTGTTCGGCGAACAGCTCGGCGTTCTCGACGTGGCCTTCCAGTTCGAGCTTGGCGTACTGGGCGATCAGCTCACCGCGAATGGTGCTCGGGGTCACGATCGGCTGGCCGGCACCGAAACGGGTGCCGTCGGCGGCCAGTTTGTGGCGGCCGTACTTGCTGGTAATCACGCTTTGCAGACGACGCACGATGAACGCCGACTGGTGCATGGTTTCGCTGTCCAGGTAGGAGTTGTCTGCCTGACCGTAAGCGTTCTTCTGATAGGTAGTGATCGCACGCTGAATGCGCACGTAGCCGCCTTCGTAGTACGCGGTAGCGATGCCGTAGTTGAGCAACGACTGGCGCTCGGTCAGGGTGAAGCGCTCACTGGCCGGAGCCGGTTCAACGCCCGGCAGGCTGCCGCTTTGGGTCGGACGGCTGGCGTCGGCAGAGATGAACACCGAAGTCCGCGCAGCCAGTGCGGCAGCCTGAACCCAGAACGGTTGAGGGACACCCAACTCCAGCGCCTGAATAGTCATGTGCTGGTCGTTGCGGGTTTGACCGGCGGCAACCAGGGTGCCAACGGTGCCGCGTTTGGCGGTGTAGACGTGACCGAACAATTGCTTGGCCCACGACCAGCGACCGACGCTGTCATCCATGACGGCTTGCCAGGTATTGAGGGTCGCAGTGTCAGTCCACGGCATGCAGATGAATTCGAACGGCTCATCGCCGAGTGCAGCGACTGCCGCCACCTGATCCGGCACGCCAGCGCCACCGGCCATTGGGGTGATGGCGGTGGTCAGGCCAGCCGGTGTGTCTTCGCCATTGCTCTTGCCGAGGCGATTGAACTGCAGGCTGATGTCGTTGGCGCTGTCACCGGTCCATTTAGCGGCCAGGGTAATCACGCCTTCAACCGCCGCGGCGGTGACCGGCAGGTCGGCACTGGCGTTGATTTTCAAGGCCAGTGCCGTTGCGGCCTGAGCCGCGGTTGCGGCATTAACGACAGCCGATTGAACACGCACGCCACCGACATACAGGTTGAGCACACCGCTTTCGGTTGCGGTGCCAGTCAGGGTCAGCACGCCTTTGGCAATGCTGCCCACGGTGTTGTGCACCGGCAGGCACCAGATTTCGCCGACCGGGTCGGTCTTGCGCCAGGTCTCGTACATCGAGGCCAGCATCGAGCCTTGGCCGCCGATGCTTTTGGCCAGCGCCACGCTGGACACCAGCACCAGTTTGCCGACTTCGGCGCTGGCAACGTTGTCGTTGACCTGAGCGACGATCAACCGGCGCATGGCCGACGACGCGCTATTGGCTGCCGAATTGTCCATCTCGGCGTAGAACAGCGGAACACGAATGTCCGCAGGAATGTTGCTGAATCCGATCGCCATTATTTGGCTCCCTGTGGTGTTGCCGCTTCCACGGCTTTGGTAGTGATATCGCCATCGGCCAGACGTCGACGCCACCAGGCGTTGTCCGGCACTTCACGGCCTTCGAGAGGCAACAGATCGCCCGCTTCCGGGTCGGGCACGGCACGGCCTTCGGCCGGCAGCACAGTGATGCGTTTGCTCATTGCTTTACGTCTCCAGAAAAAGTCAGTTCCAGGCGCCCGTCAGGCCCCGGACGTTTCAGGTTGGGGTCCGCCGGATCGATCGCATCGACCCGCACGGTCACCCCGGCAAAGGACGACAATCCGTCCAGTTCACGCTCGTGCCAGCTCTCTGCCGGCTGACCTGGCAGATTGCGGCCGAGCTGAAACTCGGTAAAAAAGCGCAGGCGATACAGCGCACGACTGCTGTTGATGGAAACCAGTTCGCCGCCGTCGTAGACGATGGCGTCGTAACCGCTACCGGGCTTGAAACCCACCAGTGCGCGCCAGAGTTCGGCGCGCAGGTCGTGCAACAGATCCAGCGCTTTTGTAGCGTCCGTGGTGTCGAGCACCAGGGTCACTTCGAAACGGTCGCGGATCGGTTGCAACATCAGGTTTTGCGCCAAGCTTTTGCTCGCCAGATCGGCGAGCGGCACGACGTAGGCACATGGGGTTTGCAGCGGTGTGTTGGTTTGCAGCGTGGCGAGGTCTAAGCCTGCGGCCACGCGATTGGCCAGGGTTGGGCATTGCTCACGCAACTGCGTGAGGATCGGCGTGATCTTCATGAGGGCGCTCCAGCGTTTTATGAAAGGCACCGCTCTTGTAGGAGCAGAGCTTGCTCGCGATGGCGGTGCGTCAGTCGCGGTGATGTTGAATGTGCTGCCGCAGGCGATCTGACCGGAGCCTGGATCAGGCGATGGCGTCAGCATTCGGGTCAAGGCAAGTCGCCTCGATCATGCAGCGATAGCTATTGGTGCGATCGCCGCTGGCGGTGACTTTATCGATCGACCAGCGCCCACGCATAAAGCCCGGCCACGTGTCGTCCAGCACTACCAGCCCTTCAGCCGAAAAGTCAGGATTACCCGGACAGCTGATTTTTACCCTGAGCTTTTCACGGCCCATTTTGCGCACTTCGGCTTCGCCGACCGCCTGCGCTTCTTCCGCACTTTGGCAGCGCTGGCGCACGGTCTTGAACGGCGCGAGCCCGGTTTCAACCACCCGCAGCAAACCGGCTGCGGCGTCCCACCAACTGATCTTGCAGCCCTGGCTTTTGCCCCGGGCGGAGTCATCGAGGGTGGCGGTGATAAACGCATGATCGCCGGGGCGATTGTTGTGAGTGACCGACAATTTCACGTCCGGCAATACTTTGCCCGACAACGATTTGACCTGGCCTGGCCGAGCCAGCACATACAGCTCATTGACCGGTTTGGCGATGGCGCCGTACTTGCTCGCCAAGCGCGTGATAAAACCCATGTCGGTTTCATTCGACTGGTCGATGTGCTCGACCTTTTTCAGCGCCAATGCCGGGTCCACCCTCGGCGAAAAGCCGTGCCTGGCTGTCAGCTCGCGAAACAATGCGCCGAGGGTAGTCGGGCCATGGCTGGCCGAGCGGCGCTGCTGAAATCCGCTCTCGTCTGCCGCACTGAACGGCGCGGCGGTAGCCACCAAAGACACGCGAAACGGGAACAGCGTCGGCGTGCGTCGGGTTACCAGAAACTGGCCTTTATCCACCAGCCCGGATTCCAGATAACCCACGAGCAAGCCGACTTTCCCGCCCAGGCTCGGCAGCCCTTCAAGGCCTTCCAGATCGAGCACCAGAGTCAGTTGATCGGACTCGATACCGGCGGCATCGATGTGCTCCCAACTGATCAGGCGCTGATTGATCAGGGCCGCGTTGGCCCCGTAAATTTCTACCGCTGGCGTGAACCCCAATGCCATGTAACCTCCTTAATCCCACGCGGTTACCGGTGTGGTCGCTACGGGTCTGGATTCAAGTTCCGGCAGCACCACCCAGATGCCTGCTGGCAGTACCGGAGCTTGCTCGGCCAGCGTCGGGTTGAGGCGCCACAGCGCCTCTTCAGCCAAATCATCACAACGTTCAAGCTCGCGGTAGAGCAACAGATTCACCGAGTCACCGGCCACCGTTCGTACCTTACGCATTGACGAATTCCTCCAACGTAATCGACCAATTGATCAACATCGCCGTGCCGTCATCAATCACATCGCTTTGGGTTTCCGTCACATCATTGATCCGCCATAAACCCCAGTTGCGGCCAATGCCATCGACCAACGGCAGCGGTACTCTCATTGCTTGCAAGGCGCGCAATTCATCGAGCCGGTCCATGGCCACCGCGTACATCGCCTTGCCGGTTATCGTCAGGCTTTGCAGGCCTTGACCGGTCTGGCTGGACTTGGGCTTGCTGGTCAGGATATCCACCTTCACCCAGCCGCCGTCCGACTTGCGCACCAGACCGCTGTAGGCGAAGTTGCGTGACAAGCCGAAAATGAAGCTTCCGAGTGCCATTTGCTGCCTCATCAAGCCACCCCGTCAGTCAGGGCCGTGTCACGTCGCACGGCGAGTTGATTAGTCGTTGTCATCAGTCCGAATTGCCCGGAAATATGCTGCACCACCAGGTTTGCCAGTTGAGCGGCGCTGGCTTGATCCTGACCATTGATATAAATGTTCGCGGTCAGTGCATTTTGCTGACTGGTGGCCTGGGTGTTGGTCAGGTCTTTACTGACCTGGTCCGGAGCGGCGAGTTTGTCGGCAGGCGCTGCGAGCTTTTCACCCAGCCAGGCACCTGACTCACTGCCCATCCAGCCGCCTACCAGCCCGCCAAGAACTCCACCGATGGCAGTACCCAACAGCGGAACGACACTGCCCAAGGCGGCACCCGCGGCCGCACCGGCCGAAGCCCCCGCCCAGCCACCGCCTGCAGCCCCAAGGCCTGCTCCCACCATCCGGGTGTTGCCGACAAGCAGACCCTCGGTCACATCAGCGACGGCGCTGACTCCTTTCAATGGACCGGGAAGCTTGCGGGGTATCGAACGCATTGAGGCAGTCAACCCGCCCCAGCGAGGAGTGCTCGCACGCGAGCCTCGCGGACTCACACGCACAGACGGACCATTTCTGGGTTCTGGACTCCTGTTTGTCTCGCTGGCATTCGGTTTGTCCGTCCGGCCTTTGTTTCTGAAATCGTCGGAAATCGCCTCACCCAATCGATCAGGGAGCCGTGCGGCCACCCCACCCAAGACTCGCTTGGCCATCCGATTGGTCAGCTCATCCGTTATGGCCTTGAATAGCGCCCCCACCAGCGGTTTGATCGCCGCTGCAACCAGCACAATGGCAGCGGTGGTTTTCGGGGAGGCTTCAGCCAATTCACTCAAGCCGTCCACCAGCGAACCAAGCGAGTGGAGCGAACTATCCGTCACGGGCGCCAGAGCATTACCCGTGGCCACCGACAGACGATCATTGCTTGCACTCAAGACGTTCCACTGGCCTTGCCGGGTTTTCGACAGTGCGAGTGCGTCTTGCCTTACCGAGCCCTTGTCACCCAGCTCCGACGTGGCGTACTGGGCTTTGTCCTTTACCTGCCAGAAGGCGCCATTCACATCGGTAAGGTTTTGCGCCATGTTCAGCGCGGGCTTATCACCATCGCCAAATAGCGTGGAGGCAAGCTTCGCGCGATTCTCGGCAGGTTGCGCGTTCAAGGCCGCAAGCACCGACATCACCGTGCCAGGCGCGGCGTCCTTGTCACGCAGGCCGCTCGCCACCGCTTTCGGCTCCAGCCCCAGCTGCTTCCAGGCCGCTTGCTCGGTTGCCGAGGCCTGATCACCCTTGCCCATGACCGTGGTGATGCTTTTTAGCGCTACGCCGGCATCAGCCTTTTGCGTACCGGTATTGAGCAATGCCGCCGTCAACGCTGCGGCTAGCGCAGGAGACAGGCCTGCCGCCGTAGCCGCAGCGCCGTCACGCTGCAAGACGGCACCGATATCGGCCGCTTTTGCACCATTGGGTATCTTGCCCAGATGGTTGGTTGCATCCGCCAAGTCAAAGGTTTCAGCACCGTTGAGCTTCATGGAGGTGCGCCAGCCGACCATCATCTCGGCGACATCCATGGCCGGCATTTTGAACGCCGACGCGGCGACGCCGGCGTCGCTGGCGAAGCGCTGCAACTCTAACTGTCGGTCGGATGCATTGGGCAGATCGCTAACGATTCCTGCCCTGGCCGCCAGACTTTCAATCTTCACCAAATCAACTGCCTTGGTCCCCCCGGCCGCCACCAGCGGAGCGCTGGCGATGTGCTGGGTTGACTGCACCATCTCTTCGCTCTGGCGCGGGGTAAATTGGGCTGCCTGCTTCAGATCGGCCATGGCCGAATCCATCGCTATCGCGGGTTTGAGCAGGTCCGGCGGTTCGATACCGCTACCCGGCTTGCCCGCACTCTTTTGCTCGCTGGCCGGCTCACTCTTGGCACCGGCGCCCATCGCCTGGGACAACAATCGCTGCGACGAAAGTTTCAAGGTCAACGACTCGATAGCCGTCGTCAGCAGACCGAGCTTGAGCCCGACGTTTTCCAGCGCCAGACCGAGGCCAGACATCTGATCCCTGGCGGACGTGCCCGTACCTTGTGCTGACGCAACACTCGTGGCTGCCGTAGTCAGGCTGGTATTACCGAACGCCAACCCGCTGTCGTTGAGGGCCGCGTATTTGAGCGAATATCTATCGTCCGCCATCCCGCTCTACTCCTGTTTCACGCCAAGGCGAGTGATCGCGATGTCGTAGCGGCGCAATGCCTTGCCAGCGTCCCACTCCAGAATTTCCGCCTCACTTACCGGGTAAATGAGCGGCACCACATCGAGGATTACTTCGATGTCGCGTTCCGAAAGAAGTCCGCCGGTTTGTTTAAAAAATCGTCGATGCGCACCTGCAGCTGGGTCCAGTCGGGCACGGTCAGCGAGGCCAGGTCGGGAAGCATCAGGCCGGTACAGTGAGCGGTGATGAACTCGGCGCGTTCCTTGGCCGTCTTCAGTTTTTTCATCGCCTTGGTGGCGCGCAGCACCGGCATTTCCAGGGTCAGCGAAGTCATGCTACGGCCTGCCACATTGAGCGGTTGCAGCAGTTGCACCTGATCGGGATCGTCGTCCGAAACTTCGTCAGCCTGCTGTAGAAAGTACGACGCCGGGCGGGTCGACATTTCGTGCACGTACTGCGCAATGCTTACGTAGTCCGGGCGTTTGAGCTGATCCAGTTCCTTGACCGACAGGCCGGTGGCCAATTTGGCCAGTTCGAAGAACTGATCGTCCTCATCCTCGCCGGCGCGGGCCAGCGCCTCTTTCTGCGCGGCGTAGTGCAGCGGCTTGAGTTGGATCTGCTCGATCTGCAACTCATCGTCACCGGTAATCGGCGACAACAGGACATGTTTAGGCGGCATCCAGGACATGAAATGATTCCTTGCTCATACAAAAAAGCCGTCCGCAGCAAGCCGGAAACCAGCAGGTGAAGACGGCGATACAGGAAGGTGTTGCGGTCGCTTAAGGCAACAGCACGGCGCGGCGTGCGTCGCCGAGAATGTCGACGCCGTTGAGCACGAACTTCTGGGTGCGCACGTCGATGTCGATCACCGGGATGCCGTTTTCCAGACGGTTGTAGGTGCGGCAGGACAGCTCGAGGGTGGTCTTGGGCTTCTCGTTCATTTTGAGAACGGCTTCCTCAAGAGATTTCAACTTGCCGCCGACGGTGTGGTAAGTGAACCAGGTGTTGCCATCCTGATCCTGGCCGGCTTCACGCACGTTCAGCAGAATGTCGTCGCCCAGCTTCACGCCCAGAGCAAGCATGATTTCCGGGCCGGCGCCTTGCAGAATCAGCTTGGAGGTCAGCGCTTTCCCGCTCTTGGCCATTTCCTCGCCGATAAAGCGGCCGCCGACCATGTTTTCCATCTCGAATTCGATCTTCGGCGGGGTAAATTCTTCCACGGTCGCCGACAACGGCAGGCCTTGCAGGGTGGCCGCGATGGCCTGTCTTACGCGGTTGGTAAACATTAGAGAACATCCTCCAGGAACTGCTCGATGATTTCATCGCGGGCGTTGAGTTGATAAACCATGTGTTCATTCGGCGCGTAGCGGCCGTAGTCGATGACGATGAACCAAGTGCCGTTTTTGTACTTCTCGACGCTGTTCAATTCCGGGTGCAGGTACACGCTGCCGCCAGGGATGGTTTCGTCGGCGACCAGGGTTTGCAGCCAGTCGTTGATGCGCTTGACCTCCTGATCCATGAACGACTTGGTCAGGTTCTTGGCCATGGCTTTCTGGCCGGCCTTGACCAGCTTGCGGCTGATCGCATCTTCCAGGCCGACGTAGCTGATGAACTTGCCGGTGATCGAGCGGTTACCCAGCAGCGAGAAGCCGCCAAGGACGGTCCGGGCGTAGTAGCTGATGCCGTAGCGGTTGAGCAGATCGCCCTCGGTCGAAGTGTCGAGGATGTTGTATTCCACGGTCCGCGAAACGTCTTCGGCGTAGGTCACCTGGTTGCCCGGGCTTTCCCATTGCTTGACCTTGGCGAGTGCCGCGATGGCCAGGCTCGACGGCGCCAGGAACACGTTTTTCTTCGCCGCCTTGGAGTACACCGCAGGCATGTTGTGTACGACGAGGCAGCGGTCGAAACCCAGATCCGCACCGCCCAGTTCCTTGCTGTAGGTCACCTGATCGGCGACCGAAGTGTCCTTGCCATCGAGTACCACACGGGCCTTGATGCGCTTGCCGAACGAGGCGAACTCACTGGCCACCGCTTTGGTGCCGGTAAAGCCCGGAGCACCGATGATGGTCAGGTCTTCAGGCACGCCGCTCAATGCGGCCAGGCCCAACTTGCGACCGGTCAGCGCTTCGTTGCCGCCGATGACGTTGTTCAGGGTGTCGGCCGGGGTCGCGCCCTCTTCGACGATGACCACATACACCGGCACCTTGACCACTTTCAGGATCTGGTAAACCGCCTGATACAGCGTGCCCGCCTCGGCGCCGGTCGGATCGAGCTGCGCGTGGGTGGTGAAGCTGTTGATGCGGAACGGGGTATTTTTCGGGATCAGCGGGTTGGCATTCGGCGCCGTGCCGACCAGACCGATGACGTTGTCACCGAGGCCACCCATGGCCTCGGGGGATTCGGTGGCATTGACGGTGATGCCGTTGTGCTCGAAGTTCAAAACCTCAGCCATGGTTATTCAGCCTTCTTGATGGTGGCCTTTTTGGCCGGGGTGGTTGGGGAGGCCTCGGCCTCGAGGACGCTGGTCAGCTCCAGACGGCCAGCGCTGCGCAACGCATTGGCCTCAACGTCGAGCAGTTCGAGCTGTTGGCCGACACTCGACCAATGGCCACCACCGGTGGGGAATGGGATGAGGACGGTGTATTTCTGACGATTGGACATTTACGAATTTCTCCAGACTCAACAACACAAAAGCCCCATTGCAGGGGCTTTGTGCGGGCGAAAAAAAAACCGCTTACGCGGTTGGGGATTCAGGTGCGATCAGGTAACGGATAGAGCGCCTTGATTTCGGCCACTTTATCGCGCCACGCTTTTTCCTTTTCAGGTGTTTCGTCGTATTGCCACTCAAGAAACAACGGATCAGCCTCAGCTACGTACAGGGCACGACGCGCAACCCCGACTGCCACCGACTTCGCTACGCGCTCAGCTTCAAGGCAGAGCTCATCGGCTCGGGCCTCACTGAATCCAAGCGCTACCAATGTGGGGCGATCAGTTGGCACATTGATCAGCGTCTCACCCGAGTCAAGCAATAGCTCTTTGATAAAACCGGTCATCTTTAAACCCCTTTTGCTGCATAGCGTTTATCGTTGTCAAACGTATAAGCCATTCTGTTTTCGGGATACGTTGTGCCCAACTCAGGCGCGGTAACTGCAAAAGGTTTTACCTTCCACGAAATCTCATATTCAGAAGTTACAGCTTGACTCAGTTCAACTTCAGCATCAGAACGACTGTACTTCACCGGCGCTTCAAAACTTTTTGTAATGATATAGGACAGTCCGCCACGCAAATAGCATCCCGACTCCTGCGGAGAGTTCACCAACGCACCGGAAACCTGATTAAGATAAATCGGTTTAACACCTGTTACCGGACGGACGTACGAAAGCATCCCAAACTCAACGCGCCGAACGGTTTCCCGATACGTTTGAGAAACCCGTTTTACTGCCAGAAAGTTTGCATCACCATTCCAGGGAATCCCACACCCCTCCATCTGCAAATTCAAGCCAGCCACGTGGACTTCAAAATTGTTGTTGAACGGATTTTTTTCACTGTCGAGACTGTAGTTCCTGGATATCAGAATCTCGGAGATTCCCTGCTCGTTGCCAGGCATTCGCCACCAAACCGGATAAAAAATATTAGTAGACAACCCGGTCAGATCAATAATCTGTGAGTAAGAGGCCCGCCCGTTAATATCCTTTGCCTGTACAGCGCCACGCCATGCAGTGAACTGACCTAATGCCGCGTCCATACGTGCATCGATCTTGCCGATCTGATCAGTCACCGTCTGGGTAAGTTTTTCACATGCATCTACAACCTTTGTGATAGTTGTTTCAATTCCCATAATCAACCCCTGGTAAAGTTTATCTTTTCAGCACCAGCGTTAAACGCCGCCACAAGTTAATGAAAGCCATAGTTCATATTCGCGTCCAGCATTGAAACGCGATCAGCAGATGCGCAAACTACTTAAAGCTAAAAATGGCACCGTCGAAGTTCGTCACATGCGGAACACTTATACCCTCCTATTTCGCTTCAAGATTCATAACCCGCAACATCAGATCAACATGGCGGGACATGTTGCCGATCGAGGCCGCAGCCATGATCGAGATCTCCTCAGCCAGCAACACATTGAGGTTTTCACTACCGACAACAATGGTCACGCTGTCCGCCGGCAATGGCGAAATATCGAGGGTGAATTTTTGCAATACACGAGCGGCGCTGGCCTTATACGTCAGCAGCTTTCCAGCGACCGAGTAAACCGCCAGCAACGTGCCGCTGGCGAGATAGAAGCCAAACTCGCCAATCTCGTATTCATCCGGACCGCTGAACAGCGCGGCCATCCGTAGCTGCCGGGAACCCAGGTCCTCGTAGTCAACAATCGCCACCCGTTGCCGCTCATCGCGAAGGGCCGTTTCCGAGCCATTCGGGTCATAGCGAGCGGTGCCCACACCGATGTGAGTAATCTCACCTTTCAAGCCTTGGTTTTTTGCCTGCAACACTTCATCCAGACCGGCGGAAGTGAAGCGAACCAAGCGCGTAATGTCTTCTGTCATAGCTGCGCCCTGAGGTCGTAATCGTTAATGGTGTAGCGCTGAGACACCCCAGCGCCTGTCAGTCGCATTCAGGCAGCGCCCCAAAAAGGAATAGTTCGCCATCGGAAAGCGGCGTGTGTGCGGCGCTGTGCATTGCAAGCCAAGCGTGCAGCCTCACTTCAGGCAATGCGCCCGGTTGACTGTCGTCGCTGATACTCAGCCCAGGATCAGCACCCGCAGCAACACGCAGGCCGCCGCTCGTCTCGTGAACGACGGTGATGGTTGCATCGTCTCGCTCGCTCTTCGCCGCATTGACGCGGCGTATCAAGCGATTGTGATCGCCACTCGACCAGCTTCGACCGATGATCGCCTGCACGTCGAAGGTGTAGGGGTTACCGAGAGGTCGCTGCTCGTACCAGGCAGAGATATTCGGTGTGAAACCCAGCGATTCGACGGCATGACTCAACGCTTTATTGGTTCCGGCCTGCCGCTGGATCTGCCAGGACAGTGAGACGGTCAAACGCTTTTCTGACTCGCTGGCGCCCGCGTCCCATTCGCTGACACCACGATCCGCGGCGAGATACGGCAAGAACGCCGACGGTGTCTTCACTGGATTCATCAATTCAGGGAACGGCAGAGCAATACGATCGAGCAATTGACCAAAACCGAGATCAAGCGCTTTTTCCAGCGGCGAGCTGTTCGCCGGCAACAGGCTCGGACGAGAAGCTTGATCACTCATAGCGTCAGCACCTCAACCTCGACGCCCGTGCAGTACGGTGCCTGGAAGGCCGTGGTCACGATAGGCTCCACTGGCTCAAGGATCTCCAGCTGTACCGCGCCGGCGGTATGTATCGTGTAATCGATCCAGCTCGGATCGACCCGCCCTTCCAGCCGATGGCACGCATCGGCATATGCCTGCAACTGCTGCTCAGCGGCCACCTTGGTCAGACCCGAATCCGGTCCGGCGTTGATCTTCGCGACCACCCGAATCTTGTAGCGTTTGATTTCGGCGGCCTGCACCGTGACGAGATCCGTTTCGGGCCTCACGTCAGGGCGGGCAAAGTGCCGGCGAACCCCGTCCAGCAGGTCCGCAGACGGCGTGCCGTCAGCCTCTCGCGACAGCACGGTAACCCTCACCTCGCCAGGCGCTGTTCGGCGCCCGTTGCCATCCTTGACCTGCGCCGCGTAGCCATCCGGATCAAAGCTGTAGGTCACCGTCACCACACCCGGGGCCGTGGTGTCGACCTTCACTGCGGGCCGTTCGCCGAGGGTGAACACCTCGCGGCGATACTGCATCCGCGAACCCGCTGCCGGTGCATGCGGCGCCAGGTAGTAACGCAGCCGGGCATCGTCGTCGCTTTCATAAGTGGGTGGGATCGGCGGGAATGCCGTCGGGTCTCCCGGGTTCAGCACCTGACGCTCAAGACCCATGTCCGCGAGGCGGGCGTCGAGGTTGCTGCCGGTCGCCCACCACGCGAGCATCTGCTTGATGCGGGCGTTGTATTTGCGTTCGTGGGTTTGCAGCCGCACACAAAAGGCCTCAAGGGCCAGGGTCAGCAGCTCGCTTTCGTTGTCGAGGCTGACTTGCAGTTTGGCGGCAGTTTCCGGTGAACGGGCGGCCACGTAGTCGACGACAAACGCCTTGAATTCTGCGAGCAGCGCCTCGAACGCCTCGACCGTGACAATCGCCGGCTCAGCCAACTGGTTTTGACCGGGTATCAGCATGCTCATGTCACGACCTCGAATGTCTGTTTGCGGTTTTTCCAGGTGCCGGCGAAGCGCAACAACAGCCCCGCCCCTCGACGACTGGCGACGATGACCTCAGGCTGAAAATCATCGATACCGTTTGCCTTGTTGTAAAACGCCTGTGCTGCGTGGCTCTGCGCAAGGATCAACATGTCGTCGCCAACGTTCTGCCCCAGCAAATCGGGCACCAGCGATCCATACAGCGGACGCTTTTGACGAGTGCCCAGCGGGGTGGTCAGTGCGCGGGTTGCGCGCTGCACAAACTGCAGCCAGTCGTCGACCGCTGCTCCGGTATTTCTATCGACTCCAATCATGGGAAGTCCCTTATGCCGTACTGATGACTCGTCCCTGGTGATCCACCAAAGGGCCGAGGAAGTGAACGCCAGAGGCGTCGAGCAGCACGCCGACTGCGCCCAGCTTCAGCTCGATGGCCTCAGGGGTCAGCGCCAGCCGGGCCGGGCCGACAGTCAACTCGACCGACTCACGCGAGCCCTTGAACGTCGTCTGTCCATTGGTCCAGCTCAGGACATGGCTTGCATCGTCGTAGCTGCTTTCGGTGCCGTCCTTGTGTCGACGACGTGTCAGCGTGGCCACGGTCGAAACCGGCGGGAACCGGTTGCTGTTGAGGCCGAACAAGGCGACCGATTGCCCGGCGCTATCGCCGCCGCCATAGTTCAGCAGCAAGCACTGCTCACCCTCGGAAGGAATGCGCGATTCACTCTGTTCGCCAGCACTCGGGTTGAAGAACCTGATCGCCGGCGTCAGCAGATCCCCATGGCTGACCTTGCAGGTGTTGCTGGCGGCATCGACCTCTACACACACGCCGATGCGACAGAAGCTGTCGGCACGCCGGTGCAGGTCTTCGAACTCGGTCTCCATCTCAGCCAAACGCTCAATGATCGGACCGAGCTGCATACGTAGAAGAGCGTCAAACATGGGCCACTCCTTGAGTGCTTGTTAAACAAGCGTTGTGTATTGATCCGGATCGTCGATGTTCGAGACTTGCGAGGTGAACGCGAACTTTGGCGTCCCCGTTGGCTCATCGAGCAACGGCGGACCGAAGTACAACGTCTGGGAAAACGAAACCGTCCATGCGTCGTACACCTGCTCACCGCTGGTGAACGTCGACGGCACTGCCTCGATGCTCATCGGCAGGTCGCATTGCCCTCCCGATACGCCCCAACGGTTATCCGTGACGATGTCCTTCAGTGCGCTGGCGAGATTGCAGGCCTCAAACCCTGAATGCCCGCTCTTCCCGGCGACCACGCCTTGCAGCGAGATCGTCAGGACATGAGCGATACGCCCGTCGTTGGCGCGGGTGCCCGCGGCATCGCGCTGAATCGCGATCAGGACCCAGGCATCATCGACAACCCCATCGAAATCCTGATATCCCCCAACCTTCAGGCCTGGATAAATCGGCCGAAGTGCCTCACCGATAGCGAGAATCAGCTCCGAGGGTTTATTGATAACGCTTGGAGACATAAAGCGGTTTCCTGTTCAAGTGTCACAGTGTCAGTTGTTGAGTTAAGGGAAATTACCGCCGATGACCTGCATCCTTGCAGGTCGGGGTCGTTGTCTACGCCCCCCGTCAGCCAGTCCATTGGACTTGTTCAGCGGTGACCTCTTTGCTGCCAGTACCATTAGCGGTCCTGGCTGGAATCACGCGGCGCCATTTCATCGATACCAATCCGCTTCGCCGCCCAGCGCTCGTAAAGTCCGATAGCGACGTCGGCACCGGCCATCGCGGTAAGGCAACCGAAAGCGCCGGCGGTCCAGATCGACACGCCAGCGGCATACAGCAGCATGATGGTCGAGACCCCGCAGACCATGCAGGCCCCGGAGCGCAGCACCAGACGCCGCAACAGTGGCCAGCCGCGAGCGCCCTCCTTGTCGGCGCGCCACATTTCGCCGGACACCCCGCCGACCACCGCCAGAGCGATGACCAGCCAGATAGGCATGTCCGCCAACGCTTGCTGCTCGTTTGTCATGTCACGCCTCCTGCGTTGATAAATAGGTGATGGGTTTGTGTGTTGTTCAAACGCTGTCTCTTGATGTGCCTGACGGTAGGTAGGCATTCCAAAAAGCCCGGTCGCCCGGGCTTTTCAGTAATACGGTCCTTCCGATCTTTCGGCGCTACTGGCGCGGTACGGATCCATTCAAATTGTTCCTCCGACCGCGACCCTGTCCGCCGGATAACTGCTTACGGTGCTTTACGCTGCACACCCGGGTCAGTTGCCAACCCTCTGAACCGTTGAGGCCGGTTCATCGCTGCCTTTGCTGTGGAACTAAAGAGCTTCGTTGCGAGCCGTTGTTGAGCGGCTTGAGACAAAGAATATGCATGGATGCATATACAGTCAATGCATAAATGCATTTATTTACGCATCAGAAATGCACTGACGCATGAAAGCCCCGTAAACAAAGGGTGGGATGGTTTTCGTCGGGCGAAAAAAAACCCGCTTGATAGCGGGTTTTGTCTGACAGCTAAGCGTTAGCGGGCGTACATGCCCCACCAGAAGACATGGCCGAGGATGACGATCTGCTCTTCCTGGATTTCCTGGAAGGTGTAGTCCTCATCCGGGTGTTCATCGCGATTGAAGCTGCGCAGACGAATACCGGTTGGCAGACGATAGAGCTGCTTCACCCGCAGCTGGCCGTTATGGTTGATGGCATACAAATCACCATCAACGATATCGCCAATCCCGGACTTGCCGGCATTGACCCCAACCGTGGCGCCGTCGCGCAGCACCGGCAACATGCTGTTGCCGCGCACGGTCACGCATTTGGCCTGGTCGAACTGCACACCGTTATGCCGCAAACTGCGCTTGCCGAAGCGCAAGCTTGAGCGCTCGCTTTCTTCGATGACGAATCTTCCTGATCCAGCAGCCAATTCAACCTCGCGAAGAAAGGGGACCGAGACCTCGTCGTCATCGACGGGGGTATCGTCATCCCACAGACTTATGTCCTTGAGTTCCGAATGCGACTCTTCGCGTGCAGGCGCATTGGCCGACGCAACATCGGCGCGGCCACGCAACTGGTCAGTGCTCACACGGAAGTACTCGGCGATCTTCGAGATGTGTTTATCCGAAGGATCGACGATCTTCCCGCTGAGAATCCGCGAGAGGGTAGATTGAGGCACGCCGGTGCGACGGTGAAGCTCCGTGGGGGAGATCCCGTGCTGATCGAGCAGTGCTCTTAAGACGGTAGAAACATTGCGTTTTTGCATAACGCGCATAGTGCTTGTTCTTATCGAAGATGACAAATGCTGTTTTGCATAACAAGTGCATAAATCGCAGAGTTGTGCATCGGGCCTTTCATCCCTGCGTAGGTCGGACTGCCCATGGTAACCTTGCGCCCATCGCGGAAAAGCCGGGCTGATGTCCCTCTTTTGCCCCACCCCTTTCAACGAATTCGCCTGATTACCTGATGAATAAAGCACTCTCCGATCTGTCTTCCCACACTCCGATGATGCAGCAGTACTGGCGTCTGAAGAACCAGCACCCTGACCAGTTGATGTTCTACCGCATGGGTGACTTCTACGAGATCTTCTATGAAGACGCGAAGAAGGCCGCCAAGTTGCTGGACATCACCCTGACTGCCCGTGGGCAATCGGCCGGGCAGGCGATTCCGATGTGCGGGATTCCTTACCACGCGGCGGAAGGTTACCTGGCGAAACTGGTCAAGCTCGGTGAGTCGGTGGTGATCTGTGAACAGGTCGGCGACCCGGCGACCAGCAAAGGTCCGGTAGACCGTCAGGTTGTACGGATCATCACCCCCGGCACCGTCAGCGATGAAGCGCTGCTGGATGAGCGCCGCGACAACCTGATTGCCGCGGTGCTGGGTGACGAGCGCCTGTTTGGTCTGGCCGTGCTGGACATCACCAGCGGCAACTTCAGCGTGCTGGAGATCAAAGGCTGGGAAAACCTGCTGGCGGAGCTGGAGCGGGTCAATCCGGTCGAGCTGATGATTCCGGACGATTGGCCAAAAGACTTGCCGGCGGAGAAGCGCCGTGGCGTTCGTCGTCGCGCACCGTGGGATTTCGAGCGTGATTCGGCGCTGAAAAGTCTTTGCCAGCAATTTTCCACCCAGGACCTCAAAGGTTTCGGCTGCGAGAACCTGACCCTGGCGATCGGTGCCGCCGGTTGCCTGTTGAGCTACGCCAAGGAAACCCAACGCACCGCCCTGCCGCATTTGCGCAGCCTGCGTCATGAGCGTCTGGACGATACCGTGGTGCTGGACGGTGCGAGCCGTCGCAACCTGGAGCTGGACACCAACCTGGCGGGTGGCCGCGAGAACACCCTGCAATCGGTGGTCGACCGTTGCCAGACTGCCATGGGCAGCCGCTTGCTGACCCGTTGGCTGAATCGCCCACTGCGCGACTTGAGCGTGCTGCTGGCACGCCAGACCTCGATCACCTGCCTGCTCGACGGTTACCGCTTCGAGAAACTGCAACCGCAGTTGAAAGAGATCGGTGACATCGAGCGAATTCTGGCGCGTATCGGCCTGCGTAACGCTCGCCCGCGTGACCTGGCTCGCCTGCGCGACGCTCTCGGTGCCCTGCCAGAACTGCAAGTGGCGATGACCGAGCTTGAGGCGCCACACCTTCACCAACTGGCGGTGACTACCAGCACCTATCCCGAGCTGGCCGCCCTGCTGGAAAAAGCCATCATCGACAACCCGCCGGCGGTGATCCGCGACGGCGGCGTGTTGAAAACCGGTTACGACGTCGAACTCGACGAGCTGCAATCGCTGAGCGAAAACGCCGGACAATTCCTGATCGACCTCGAAGCCCGCGAGAAGGCTCGCACCGGCCTGGCCAACCTGAAAGTCGGCTACAACCGGATTCACGGTTACTTCATCGAGCTGCCAAGCAAGCAAGCCGAGCAGGCACCGGCCGATTACATCCGCCGCCAGACCCTCAAGGGTGCCGAGCGTTTCATCACGCCAGAACTCAAAGCCTTCGAAGACAAGGCCCTGTCAGCCAAGAGCCGCGCGCTGGCCCGCGAGAAGATGCTTTACGAAGCCCTGCTCGAAGACCTGATCAGCCAACTGCCACCGCTGCAGGACACTGCCGCGGCGCTGGCCGAGCTGGATGTCTTGAGCAACCTGGCCGAGCGTGCGCTGAACCTTGACCTGAACTGCCCACGGTTCGTCAGCGAGCCGTGCATGCGCATCAGCCAGGGCCGTCACCCGGTGGTTGAACAAGTATTGACCACGCCGTTCGTGGCCAACGACCTGAGCCTGGACGACAGCACGCGGATGCTGGTGATTACCGGCCCGAACATGGGCGGTAAATCCACTTACATGCGGCAAACCGCGCTGATCGTGCTGCTGGCGCATATCGGTAGCTTCGTGCCTGCCGCCAGCTGCGAATTGTCGCTGGTGGACCGGATTTTCACCCGGATCGGCTCCAGTGATGACCTGGCCGGTGGCCGTTCGACCTTCATGGTCGAGATGAGCGAAACCGCGAACATCCTGCACAACGCTACCGAACGCAGCCTGGTGCTGATGGACGAAGTCGGTCGCGGCACCAGCACCTTCGACGGTCTGTCGCTGGCTTGGGCTGCGGCCGAGCGTCTGGCTCAGCTGCGCGCTTATACGTTGTTCGCCACCCATTACTTCGAGCTGACGGTACTGCCGGAAAGCCAGCCGCTGGTGGCCAACGTCCACCTCAATGCCACCGAGCACAACGAGCGCATCGTATTCCTCCATCACGTACTGCCTGGCCCTGCCAGCCAGAGCTACGGATTGGCGGTTGCACAGCTGGCCGGCGTTCCCACCGAGGTGATTGTGCGGGCTCGCGAGCATCTGGGGCGACTGGAAGCCACGGCACTGCCTCACGAAACGGCGCAGCCAAGCAAAGGCAAACCGGCCGCACCGCAGCAGAGCGATATGTTCGCCAGCCTGCCGCATCCAGTGCTCGATGAACTTGCCAAGCTTAATCTGGATGACATAACCCCCCGTAGGGCGCTCGAAATGCTCTATACATTAAAGACACGGATCTAACGCACTGGCCTGCAAGCTGTTAGAATCTCGCGCGGTTTGGGATGCTGCAGGCAAATAGCCTGGTCTGCAGACTATCGCTCCCAAACCTGGCGACCCCACCGTGAAGGGGCGCAGCACGCCGCCGCCTGAGGAGAGAATTAGAATGACCTTCGTCGTCACCGACAACTGCATCAAGTGCAAGTACACCGACTGCGTAGAAGTGTGTCCGGTGGACTGCTTTTACGAAGGCCCGAACTTCCTGGTGATTCACCCGGATGAGTGCATCGACTGCGCCCTGTGCGAGCCGGAATGCCCTGCTGTGGCCATCTTCTCTGAAGACGAAGTCCCGAGTGAGATGCAAGAATTCATTCAGCTGAACGTTGAACTGGCCGAGATCTGGCCCAACATCACTGAGAAGAAAGATCCGCTGCCAGACGCGGCAGAGTTTGATGGCGTTAAAGGCAAGATCAAAGACCTCGCTCGCTGATCATTGTCGCGCTCTTGAAAAGGCCCCTTGCGGGCCTTTTTGCGTTTCAGGGGGTGCGATCCTTTTCTGCGGGCAAAAAAAGGGGCGGTATGACCCGCCCACATTTTTTCCCTATTCCTTGTGTTCCTTTTCATCGTCCTGATGAATCACGTCCTTGCGATGTTCCTTGACCATCATCCTTGATGGCTGTGTCTATCCGTCGACACAGGGCTGATATTAAAGAGTTCCCCGGTAAGAGCAATCACCTGCCACGGGTAAGCCCGAATGAAACGACATGTTTATCTATGAAAAATATTGTTATAAATCAATAATTTACATAATTAAGCCAACAAAGATAGACGACCACTACCCGGTAGAAAAACCGAACACTTACGAAAGAGTAAGCCATGGCTTACGTTAACCTGCGAAAGCGTCCGAATAGCTCTTACGAAGCTTAAACAGCCTACCAATCGGCGAATAACAAAAAGCCCCGAAACAGACGGGGCTTATTGTTATCAGGTGAACGCGCTCCTGCTACTGGAACAGCGACTCACTCGACAGGCCATTCTTCTCAAGGATTTCACGCAGACGTTTCAGACCTTCAACCTGAATCTGTCTGACCCGCTCACGGGTCAGGCCAATCTCCAGGCCTACGTCTTCCAGCGTACTGCTCTCGTGGCCGCGCAGGCCGAAGCGGCGGATCACCACTTCGCGCTGTTTGTCCGTCAGCTCCGAGAGCCACTGATCGATGCTCTGCGACAGGTCATCATCCTGAAGCAGCTCACAAGGATCGGTAGGGCGGTCATCCGTAAGGGTGTCCAGCAGGGTTTTATCCGAATCCGGACCCAGCGAGACGTCGACCGAAGAAACCCGCTCGTTCAGGCCCAGCATGCGCTTGACCTCTCCTACCGGTTTTTCCAGCAGGTTGGCGATTTCTTCGGGTGAGGGTTCATGATCGAGCTTTTGCGTCAGCTCCCGTGCCGCACGAAGGTAGACGTTGAGCTCTTTCACCACATGAATCGGCAGCCGGATGGTCCGGGTCTGATTCATGATTGCACGCTCGATGGTCTGGCGTATCCACCAGGTCGCGTAGGTCGAAAAACGGAAGCCGCGCTCTGGGTCGAACTTTTCCACTGCCCGGATCAGGCCGAGGTTGCCCTCCTCGATCAGGTCGAGCAGCGACAGTCCACGATTGACATAGCGTCGGGCGATTTTCACCACCAGTCGCAGGTTGCTTTCAATCATGCGTTTGCGCCCAGCCGGATCGCCACTTTGCGACAGTCGCGCAAAATGAACTTCTTCTTCCGGTGACAACAAGGGGGAAAAGCCGATTTCGTTGAGGTACAACTGGGTAGCATCGAGCGCTCGGGTGTAGTCGATGTACTTATGCTGCTTGAGTGTTGCGGAGTGCCTGGATTTGGAGCGAACTGAAGGCGTAGCTGATCCTTCATTCGACATCTCATCCGATGCGACGTCGGTCTCCATCAGGAGAACCTCATCGTCGATGTCAAACTCCGGCACTTCTTTACTGAGAGCCATTGTTATAGTCCTTTGGTGAGTTCGACCTCAAGCTCAAGCGACGCCTTTATCCTTGGCAACGCTGGAGCCTGTTCCCTCTACGTGACGGAACAGGCTGGTAACAAATCAACGACGTGGCAGGAATTGCAGCGGATCTACAGGTTTACCTTGTCGGCGAATCTCAAAATGCAGTTTCACCCGGTCTGTACCCGTGGACCCCATTTCGGCAATTGTCTGTCCGACTTTGACCTGCTGCCCCTCCCGAACCAACAGCCTGCGGTTGTGACCGTAGGCACTGACGTAGGTATCGCTGTGTTTGATGATGACCAATTCGCCGTAGCCCCGCAAGCCACTCCCGGCATAAACCACGGTCCCATCAGACGCAGCTAAAACAGGCTGTCCCAAATCCCCGGCGATATCAATTCCTTTATTCAAACTACCGTTTGAAGAGAATTTTCCAATCAAAATGCCGTTGGATGGCCATCCCCAGCCTGTCGGCGCGGGCCCTGCAGGCGGCAATGGCGCAGGTGTCGGCTTGTTTGCGACGGACGGCGCAGCCGTCTGTTTCGCGGTGGTCGCACCCGAGGCTGGACCCCGGGTTACGGTAAATTTGCTCGAAGGAGAAGCGGTTGTTCCGGACGGGGTCACCACCTCTGTCGGCGTTGAACCGGAACGTCCGTCGAAGCGAATCGTCTGACCTGGATGGATTGTGTAAGGCGTAGGAATGTTGTTGCGTGCCGCCAGGGCCTTGTAGTCCCAGCCGTAGCGAAACGCGATCGAGAACAGGGTATCGCCGCGACGGACCACGTATTGGCCGGTGGTTACTGCGGGGCGTTGGGCCGCCGCATTATTACGATCGACCACTCGCACATCGCCTGAACGCGTGCTGGAGCAACCGACCAACAAGGAACTCAAGACAAGGCCAGTCACCAGGCGCTGAAAGCTTGTTGTACCGATACGCTGCGCAATGACTGTGAGACTCACCCGCCGCTCCCTTTGTGGTGGTTGAAAATAAAAATCGCCGTATTCAGGCATGAAATGTCGCAAGTATAACTGGCCGTCCGGGCTTTACCGTCGGCAAAACAAAATCGACACGCGCGCACGTTTGCTTATCGCTGTTCAATCGCGTTTAACCGATCAATGCCGCTGTAAGACCAAGGTAATCAAATAGAATTCAGCGTCGTTAAATAAATGCTTAAGCCAGTGGCCCATGGAGCAACGGTACAAAGCGCACCCCCCCCAAAACACGCCTGGAAAAGCCTTGTTCTTCACGGATGATCAACATCAATTGCTGAACCTCCCCTGAACCAACCGGAATCACCAGCCGCCCACCCGGCGCTAATTGATCGAGCAACGCCTGAGGTACATCGGTCGCCACCGCAGTGACGATAATGCCGTTGTACGGTGCCAGCGCTGGCCAGCCTTCCCAACCGTCGCCCCACCGAAATACCACGTTGCGCGTGTTCAACTCGACCAGGCGCTCCTTGGCACGATCCTGCAGGACCTTGATGCGCTCGACGGAAAACACCCGCTCGACCAATTGCGACAACACCGCTGTCTGGTAACCGGACCCGGTGCCGATCTCCAGCACTTTATCCAGAGGACCGGCCTCCAGCAGCAGCTCGCTCATGCGAGCCACCATATAAGGCTGAGAAATGGTCTGGTTATGGCCAATCGGTAATGCCGTGTCTTCGTAGGCACGGTGCGCCAGGGCTTCATCGACAAACAGATGACGCGGTGTCCGCCGAATGACCTCCAACACCTGGGCGTTGGACAGGCCTTCCTCATATAAGCGCTGGATCAGCCGTTCGCGCGTGCGCTGGGAGGTCATCCCGATACCACGACGCAGGATATCGTCTTGCTCACGAGCCATCAGCGCAGCCCCTCCAGCCAGCCATCAAGACTTTTGAAGGCATCATTGAAGGTACGATCGAGTTGCAGCGGGGTGATCGAGACATAACCCTGCATTACCGCATGGAAATCCGTACCAGGCCCGCCATCTTCCACATCGCCGGCCGCGGCAATCCAATAGCCGGATTTGCCACGCGGATCGACCACTTGAATCGGCGCGGCAGCGCGGGCACGGTGACCCAGGCGAGTCAGCTGGATACCTCGAATATGTTCCAGAGGCAGATTCGGAATGTTCACGTTCAGCACCGTGCGCGGTGGCAAATCAAGGTCGGCATAAGCCTCCACCAGCTTGCGCGCAAAGTAGGCCGCCGTCGGCAGGTTTTCCACTTGCCGCGATACCAGCGAAAAGGCAAACGACGGCAGCGTGAGGAAACGCCCTTCGAGCGCCGCCGCAACCGTGCCGGAATACAGCACATCGTCGCCCAGGTTGGCTCCCATGTTGATCCCGGAAACCACCATATCCGGCTCGCGCTCCAGCAAACCGTTGAGGCCCAGGTGCACGCAGTCGGTCGGCGTGCCATTAAGGCTGATAAAGCCATTGGCCAGGGTTTGCGGGTGCAACGGACGGTCAAGCGTCAGCGAACTGCTGGCGCCGCTTTTGTCCTGGTCAGGGGCAATAACCACGCACTCGGTGTAATCCGCCAGCGCAGCATGAAGCGCGGCAAGACCGGGCGCTGTTACCCCATCGTCGTTAGAAATCAGAATACGCATGAGCTGTCCGTCTGCCCCACCGGCACCAGATCGACGAGTTCACGCACCAATACGGTGGCGAAGCATCCGGCCGGAAGGACGAATTCCAGTTGCAGAATGTCCAGCGAGGGATAATGCCACGTCAACCCGCCAATGGGCAGCCGCAGGATGCGACGTTCATGGCTCATTCCAGCGTTTATCAACCAATCGCGCAGATCCGCTTCACCTGCCGCGACCCGCTGCTCCAGTTCATGAGTCGCACCAGTCGCGGGGGACTCGCCCTCGCCCCACAGCGGCCCGGTCGGGTGCAGGTCGAGGATTGCCAGGCGCGGATCGCTGCATTCGGCCTCACCTGCCGGGAAGAAGCTGCGGCTGTCGGTGAACGCCAGCAGGTCACCGACCTGGGCGCGCTGCCAGCTGCCGTCGGCAACTCGCGCCGCCAATACCTGATTGAACAGAAAGCTGCGTGCGGTAGAGAGCAGGCGTGAACGCACGTTGCGCTGCTCCGGCAAGGCTTTACGTGCCGCCCAGTCACGGGCATCCACCACGTTGCCGCCATTGTGGCCGAAACGCTGCGCGCCGAAGTAGTTGGGAATGCCTTGTTTGGCGATCAATTGCAGACGCGCGTCAATCGCGTCCTTGTCGCCAGCAAACTGGGTCAAGCGCAAGGTAAAGCCATTGGCCGAATGCGCACCGCGCTGCAGCTTGCGTTTATGGCGTGCGGTCTTGAGGATTTTCAGTGTGTCGTTTTCTGCCGCGGACAAGTCAGGATCGGCCTTGCCCGGCAATTGCACGCTGAACCACTGGCGGGTCAGTGCCTGGCGATCTTTCAAGCCGGCATAACTGACGGTGCGCAACGGCACGCCGGCAGCCTTGGCAATCCGCCGGGCCGCCTCTTCAGTGTTCAAGCCGCGTTTTTCCACCCAGATCCACAGGTGTTCGCCTTCGCCGGTCAGCGGGATATCGAGGACTTCATCGACCTGAAAATCTTCCGCGATGGCTTTCAATACGGCAGTGCCGAGGGCTTCACCGTAAGCGCGCGGGCCGAGCAATTGCAGTTCATTCATGCGCGCAGCAACAAGGCAACGGAGTGCACGGCGATGCCTTCTTCGCGACCGACAAAGCCGAGCTTTTCGGTGGTGGTAGCTTTCACGTTCACTTGATCCAACTCAACTTGAAGATCCGCGGCGATCAGCGCACGCATCGATTCGATATGCGGGGCCATTTTCGGCGCCTGGGCAACGATGGTGTTATCGACATTACCGACCTTCCAGCCCTTGGCGTGGATCAGCGCGACAACGTGACGCAACAGTACGCGGCTGTCAGCACCTTTGAATTGCGGGTCGGTGTCTGGAAAGTGTTTACCGATATCGCCCAGCGCCGCTGCGCCGAGCAAGGCATCGCTCAATGAATGCAGCAAGACGTCGCCGTCGGAATGGGCAAGCAGCCCGAAACCGTGTGCAATTCGCACGCCGCCCAGAGTGATGAAATCGCCTTCAGCGAAACGGTGCACATCATAGCCGTGGCCAATACGCATAAAAAAACGCCCCGATTTAGTCAGGGCGTGATTCTACCTGCTTTAGGCGCCTAGAGCGTGTGCGTGATGTCGCAAGTGTTCATCAATAAAGCTGGCGATAAAGAAATAGCTGTGGTCGTAGCCCGGTTGCAGACGCAAGGTCAGCGGATGGCCGGCCAGTTTCGCCGCCTGCTGCAGTGCTTCGGGTTTGAGCTGAGTGGCGAGGAAGTCATCCCGATCACCCTGATCCACCAGCAGCGGGAGTTTTTCGCTGGCCTCGCTGATCAGCACGCAGGCATCCCATTCGCGCCACTTCGAACGCTCTTCGCCCAAGTAGCGCGAAAACGCCTTCTGACCCCAAGGGCAATCCATTGGATTGTTGATAGGCGCGAAGGCCGACACCGACTGATACCGCCCAGGGTTGCGCAAGGCACAGACCAGTGCGCCGTGCCCGCCCATGGAGTGGCCGCTGACGCCACGTTTGTCCGAGGCCGGAAAATGCGCTTCGACCAACGCAGGCAATTCCTGCACCACATAGTCGTGCATCCGATAGTGCTTGGCCCAGGGTTCCTGCGTGGCGTTCAGATAGAACCCGGCACCGAGGCCGAAATCCCATGCGCCATCCGGGTCGCCCGGAACATCGGCACCTCGCGGACTAGTGTCCGGCGCGACGATGATCAACCCCAGCTCGGCCGCCATGCGCATCGCGCCGGCCTTGTGCATGAAGTTTTCGTCGGTGCAGGTCAATCCCGACAACCAGTACAACACCGGCAGCTTACCGCCCTGCTCCGCTTGCGGCGGCAAGTACACGGCAAACACCATGTCGCAGCCCAGCACTTCGGAATGATGCTTGTAGCGTTTATGCCAGCCACCGAAACTCTTCTGGCATGAGAGATTTTCCAGACTCATGACCGACCTCAGAAATGGATGACAGAGCGGATGCTTTTGCCTTCATGCATCAAGTCGAATGCCTTGTTGATGTCTTCCAGGCCCATGGTGTGGGTGATGAACGTGTCCAATGGGATTTCGCCGCTCTGGGCCATTTCCACGTAGCTTGGCAACTCGGTGCGACCGCGCACGCCGCCAAATGCCGAACCGCGCCAGACGCGACCGGTCACCAGTTGGAACGGACGAGTGGAGATCTCCTGGCCAGCACCGGCAACGCCGATGATCACCGACTCACCCCAACCTTTATGGCAGCACTCCAGTGCCGCACGCATCAGTTGTACATTGCCGATGCACTCGAAGGAGAAGTCGACGCCGCCGTCAGTCATGTCGACGATCACGTCCTGAATCGGACGGTCGAAATCTTTCGGGTTCACACAGTCGGTAGCGCCCAACTGCTTGGCGATTTCGAACTTGGCCGGGTTGATGTCGATGGCAATGATTCGCCCAGCCTTGGCCTTGACCGCACCGATGACCGCTGACAGACCAATGCCGCCCAGGCCGAAGATGGCCACGGTGTCGCCCGGCTTGACCTTGGCAGTGTTGATGACCGCGCCGATACCGGTGGTGACGCCGCAGCCCAGCAGGCAGACTTTTTCCAGTGGTGCTTCTTTAGGAATCTTCGCGACGGAGATTTCCGGCAACACGGTGTATTCGGAAAAGGTCGAAGTACCCATGTAGTGGAAAATCGGCTGGCCTTTGTAGGAGAAACGCGTAGTGCCGTCCGGCATCAGGCCTTTGCCCTGAGTCGCACGAATGGCCTGGCAGAGGTTGGTCTTGCCCGACTTGCAGAATTTGCACTGGCCGCATTCCGGGGTGTACAGCGGAATCACGTGATCGCCGACCGCGACCGAAGTCACGCCTTCGCCGATAGCTTCGACAATCGCGCCACCTTCGTGGCCGAGGATCGACGGGAAGATGCCTTCCGGGTCAGCGCCCGACAGGGTGTAGGCGTCGGTATGGCAAACACCGGAGGCGACCACACGCAACAGGACTTCACCCGCCTTGGGCATGGCGACATCGACTTCAACGATCTCAAGGGGTTTCTTGGCCTCGAAGGCAACGGCAGCGCGCGACTTGATCATCCTGTCTCTCCAGCGAATAAAAACGAGACAACGAGTGTAAAACACCACCAGACGATTAATAATCCAGCCGAAAGCAAAACATTATTGCTGCACAGGGATAATCCTCATGTCCGAGAACCGCTGGGAAGGTATCGATGAATTCGTCGCCGTCGCCGAATGCAACCAGTTCACGGCTGCCGCCGAACGCCTCGGGGTTTCGTCCTCGCACATCAGTCGACAAATCGTACGCCTTGAAGAGCGCCTGCAAACCCGCCTGCTTTACCGCAGTACCCGTCGGGTGACGCTGACCGAAGCCGGGCAGACTTTCCTGCAACACTGCCAACGCTTGCAAGACGGACGCGAAGAAGCCTTGCGCGCCGTCGGCGACCTGACCAGCGAACCCAAAGGCATGCTGCGCATGACCTGTGCAGTGGCGTACGGCGAACGTTTCATCGTTCCGCTGGTGACCAGCTTCATGGGGCTTTACCCACAATTGCGGGTCGATATCGAGCTGAGCAACCGCCCGCTCGACCTGGTGCACGAGGGCCTGGACCTGGCAATCCGGCTCGGCCGCCTGCAAGACTCACGGCTAGTGGCCACGCGCCTGGCGCCACGACGTATGTACTTGTGCGCATCACCGTCCTATCTGGAACGGTATGGCCGACCGCATAGTTTGTCCGAGCTGAGTCGACACAACTGCCTGATCGGCAGCTCGGATATCTGGCAACTGGAACAGGACGGCAGAGAATTTTCCCAGCGAGTACAAGGCAATTGGCGCTGTAACAGCGGGCAAGCGGTGCTGGACGCAGCACTACAAGGTGTCGGGTTGTGTCAGCTGCCGGACTATTACGTGCTGGAGCACCTGAACAATGGCGCACTGGTGTCGTTGCTGGATGCCCATCAACCACCGAACACCGCCGTCTGGGCACTGTATCCGCAGCAACGGCATCTATCGCCGAAAGTGCGCAAACTGGTGGAGTATCTAAAGGAAGGGTTGGCCAAACGGCCGGAATACCAGGTTTGATCAAAAGACCGCAGCAGTACCAAAGATAACCAACGGCACGCCCCTCCACCACTCAACAGGCCGAGCGTTAGCTCGCCTGCCGCTGTTGATCTTGATCCACCCGCCCCTATCGGGAGGCCGAGCGCAGGTGTTCATCAGGGGGTGGGCGCGCAGCGCCGTACGGCGCAGCCGGACACATCGAGAGGAGGTCGTCGCGAAGCAGACCGTAGGCGATGCCCCCTGATGAATACCGGAGTGAGGGAACGCCGAGCCTAGGCGAGGTGCCGTACGCTTGGGGCGAAGCCTTTTGGTTCCTTTTTGGCGCTTGAAAAAGGGACTCGCCGTAAGGGCGAAACCCCAAGCGGCCGTTACCGCAGAAATGGATATGTACACCTGCTTAGAGATAGGTCGGCTGTCCGGCCGCCATCGCAAGCAAGCTCGGCTCCTACAGGAGATCTATGTACATCTGCAAGAGATGGGTCGGCTGTCCGGCCGCCATCGCGGGCAAGCCCGGCCCCCCCACATCAGTTGAGCGGAACGACGGAGGAATCAGCGGCGATTAGCCCAACGCAAACGCAGCCATTCAAGGTCTTCAGGCCGAGTAACCTTGAGATTATCCGCCCGCCCCTCGATCAAGCGTGGCGCCTGACCCGACCACTCCATCGCAGAGGCCTCATCGGTAATGGCCACATCAGCCACCAGACTGTCCGCCAACGCCCGATGCAAAGCCCCCAAACGAAACATCTGCGGCGTATACGCCTGCCAGATCAAACTGCGATCAACCGTTTCAAGGACCCGACCATGCTTGTCCACACGCTTGAGCGTGTCACGCGCAGGCACAGCCAGTAACCCGCCGACAGGATCGTCAGCCAACTCCGACAATAACTTGTCGAGATCATCACGGGTCAGGTTCGGCCGCGCAGCATCATGGACCAACACCCAGTCTTCATCTGCAGCGCCTTGCGCATGCAAATGCAGCAACGCGTTCAGCACCGAACCCGAGCGTTCTTCGCCACCGTCCACCCGCTGGATACGCGGATCGGCAGCACACGCCAGGGTCGGCCAATAAGGGTCATCAACGGCAAGACTGACCACCAGGCCTTTCAAGGCTGGATGATCGAGGAAACAGCCAAGGCTGTGTTCGAGAATAGTGCGCCCGCCCAGTTGCAGATATTGCTTGGGACGGTCCGCGGCCATACGGGCACCGACGCCCGCGGCAGGAATCACGGCCCAGAAGGCCGGTAACGTATTCATCATTGAGCCAACTGGTAAAGGGTTTCACCGTCCTTGACCATGCCCAACTCATGGCGAGCCCGCTCTTCAACGGTCTCCATGCCTTTTTTCAACTCACTGACCTCGGCGTCCATGACCCGATTGCGCTCCAGCAACGATTCGTTCTCAGCATGCTGATCAGCAATTTGCTGAGTCAACTCGGCCACTTGCGCCAGACTGCCATTACCCACCCACAGGCGATATTGCAGACCAGCCAGCAGCAAGAGCAAGACAAGAAACAACCAGTAAGGACTGCGCATCGAATATCAGGTATCCAGTGAAAAAAGACAGCCATGCCAACTTTAAAGCTTCTGATAGTACGAAGCCTGGAAGAACCAGGCTCGTACTCTAAGGCATCAGATTAGTGGCAAAAATCCCGCTGCTGCGATTTTTTCGACACAATCCGGTGTCTTTTTAACTACCCAAGCTTAGCCGCGGAATTCGCCACGACCGTTGTACTTGGCTTTGCCGCCCAATTGCTCTTCGATGCGCAGCAGTTGGTTGTACTTGGAAACGCGGTCGGAACGGCACAGCGAACCGGTTTTGATCTGGCCAGCCGAAGTGCCCACAGCCAGGTCGGCAATGGTCGAATCTTCGGTTTCGCCGGAGCGGTGCGAGATCACGGCAGTGTAACCAGCGGCCTTGGCCATCTGGATCGCTTCCAGGGTTTCGGTCAGGGTGCCGATCTGGTTGAACTTGATCAGGATCGAGTTGGCGATCTTCTTGTCGATGCCTTCTTTCAGGATCTTGGTGTTGGTCACGAACAGGTCGTCGCCCACCAGCTGGGTTTTTTCGCCGATTTTGTCGGTGAGGATTTTCCAGCCAGCCCAGTCGGACTCGTCCAGGCCATCTTCAATGGAGATGATCGGGTAACGTTCGGTCAGGCCTTTGAGGTAGTCGGCAAAACCTTCAGCGGTGAACACCTGGCCTTCGCCGGACAGGTTGTACTTGCCGTCTTCGTAGAATTCGCTGGCCGCGCAGTCCAGAGCCAGGGTCACGTCGGTGCCCAGTTTGTAGCCAGCGTTGGCCACGGCTTCGGAGATCACTTTCAGTGCATCTTCGTTGGACGCCAGGTTCGGTGCGAAACCACCTTCGTCACCGACCGCAGTGCTCAGGCCACGAGCCTTCAGCACAGCTTTGAGGTGATGGAAAATCTCGGTGCCCATGCGCAGACCTTCCGAGAAAGTCTTGGCGCCCACTGGCTGAACCATGAATTCCTGGATGTCGACGTTGTTATCGGCGTGCTCGCCACCGTTGATGATGTTCATCATCGGAACCGGCATCGAGTAAACACCCGGAGTACCGTTCAGGTTGGCGATGTGTGCGTACAGCGGCAGGTCCTGGTCGTGAGCCGCAGCCTTGGCAGCAGCCAGCGACACGGCGAGGATTGCGTTGGCGCCCAGGCTGCCCTTGTTCTCGGTACCGTCCAGCTCGATCATGATGCGGTCGAGGGCTTTCTGGTCAACCGGGTCTTTACCCAGCAGCGCGGTGCGGATCGGGCCATTGATGTTGGCTACAGCTTTCAGTACACCCTTGCCCAGGTAACGGCTCTTGTCGCCATCACGCAGCTCGAGCGCTTCGCGCGAACCGGTGGAAGCACCGGACGGCGCGCAAGCGCTGCCGATGATGCCGTTATCGAGAAGCACGTCCGCTTCGACGGTGGGATTGCCACGGGAGTCGAGAACTTCACGACCTTTGATGTCGACGATTTTTGCCATTGTTGTAAACACTCCAAAGTTGACGAAAACGACGCAGCTGTAGGAAATCTTTTACCGTCGGCAAGTGATTGGCAGCGGGCAGACTTGCGGACGATAAGGCTCAAGCCCGAGGGCCTGAGCGTTCAATGAATCGTGCGGTACTTTACCGGAGAATTGAGGATTACGCGGTTTCTACCGTCGGAAAACTCTTCACCAGTTCGTCCAGAGCCTTGAGCTGAGCCAGGAATGGCTCCAGTTTGTCCAGACGCAAGGCGCAAGGGCCGTCGCATTTGGCGTTGTCCGGATCCGGATGCGCTTCCAGAAACAGGCCGGCCAGCGACTGGCTCATGCCTGCCTTGGCCAGGTCGGTGACCTGGGCGCGGCGTCCGCCGGCAGAATCCGAGCGACCACCCGGCATTTGCAGCGCGTGGGTCACGTCGAAGAACACCGGGTATTCGAACTGTTTCATGATGCCGAAGCCGAGCATGTCCACGACCAGGTTGTTATAGCCGAAGCTCGAACCACGCTCGCAGAGGATCAACTGATCGTTACCGGCCTCTTCGCATTTGCTCAGGATGTGTTTCATTTCCTGAGGGGCGAGGAACTGGGCTTTCTTGATGTTGATCACAGCGCCGGTCTTGGCCATCGCGACGACCAGATCGGTCTGGCGCGACAGGAAGGCCGGCAACTGGATGATCTCGCAGACTTCAGCGACAACTGCAGCCTGCTCAGGTTCATGGACATCGGTGATGATCGGCACGCCAAAGGCTTGCTTGATGTCCTGGAAAATCCGCATGCCTTCCTCGAGGCCGGGGCCCCGATAGGAGGTTACCGACGAACGATTGGCCTTGTCGAAGCTGGCCTTGAACACGTAAGGGATACCGAGTTTCTCGGTGACCTTTACGTACTCTTCACAGACCTGCATCGCCATGTCACGGCTTTCCAGCACGTTCATGCCACCGAACAGCACCATCGGTTTGTCGTTGGCGATTTCGATGTTGCCTACGCGGATGATCTTCTGAGCCATCAGGTTCAAGCCTTCTTCTGGTGTTGAGCCAAAGCTGCTTTGACGAAACCGCTGAACAACGGGTGGCCGTCGCGCGGAGTCGAGGTGAACTCCGGGTGGAACTGGCAAGCAACGAACCATGGGTGGTTCGGCGCTTCAACCACTTCAACCAGCGCACCGTCACCGGAACGACCGGAGATTTTCAGACCGGCTTCGATCAGTTGCGGCAGCAGCTTGTTGTTCACTTCATAGCGATGACGATGACGCTCGACGATCACGTCCTTGGCGTAGCAATCGTGAACCAGGGAGCCGGCTTCCAGCAGGCATTCCTGAGCACCCAGACGCATGGTGCCGCCCAGATCGGACGATTCGGAACGGGTTTCAACGGCACCGGTGGCATCTTCCCACTCGGTGATCAGACCCACGACCGGGTGACCGCTGGTGCGATCGAATTCGGTGGAGTTGGCGTCTTTCCAGCCCAGCACGTTACGGGCGAACTCGATCACGGCGACTTGCATGCCCAGGCAGATACCCAGATATGGAACCTTGTTTTCGCGAGCGTATTGAACGGCGGTGATCTTGCCTTCCACGCCACGCAAACCGAAGCCGCCTGGCACCAGAATCGCATCAGCGCCTTCCAGCAGCGCGGTGCCCTGGTTCTCGATGTCTTCGGAGTCGATGTAACGCAGGTTGACCTTGGTACGGTTGCTGATGCCGGCATGACTCATCGCTTCGATCAGCGACTTGTAGGCGTCCAGCAGTTCCATGTACTTGCCGACCATGGCGATGGTGACTTCGTGCTCAGGGTTGAGCTTGGCATCGACCACGGCTTCCCACTCGGACAGATCGGCGCCGCCACATTGCAGCCCGAAACGCTCGACGACGAAATCATCCAGGCCCTGGGAATGCAGGATGCCCGGGATCTTGTAGATGGTGTCGGCGTCTTCCAGCGCGATGACCGCACGTTCTTCAACGTTGGTGAACTGCGCGATCTTGCGACGCGAAGAGATATCGATCGGGTGGTCGGAACGGCACACCAGCACGTCTGGCTGCAGGCCGATGGAACGCAGTTCCTTGACCGAGTGCTGAGTTGGCTTGGTTTTGGTTTCGCCGGCAGTGGCGATGTACGGCACCAGTGTCAGGTGCATCAGCATCGCGCGCTTGGCGCCGACTTCGAAACGCAATTGACGGATGGCTTCGAGGAACGGCTGGGATTCGATGTCACCCACGGTGCCACCGATCTCGACCATCGCCACGTCGGCATCGCCTGCACCCTTGATGATGCGGCGCTTGATTTCGTCGGTGATGTGCGGAATCACCTGGATGGTTGCGCCCAGGTAATCACCACGGCGCTCTTTGCGCAGGACGTGCTCGTAGACACGGCCGGTGGTGAAGTTGTTGTTCTGGGTCATGGTCGTGCGGATGAACCGCTCGTAGTGGCCCAGGTCCAGGTCGGTCTCGGCGCCGTCGTGAGTGACGAACACTTCACCGTGCTGGAACGGGCTCATGGTGCCCGGGTCAACGTTGATGTACGGGTCCAGCTTGAGCATGGTGACCTTAAGTCCCCGCGCCTCCAGGATGGCCGCCAATGAAGCCGATGCAATGCCTTTCCCCAATGAAGAAACAACACCGCCCGTGACGAATATGTAGCGCGTCATGAAAAACCCTAGAAGTCTGCGTTAAAGCGGTCCGAGCCGCCGGGGAAAGCGAAGGAAGGCCGAAGCCCCCGATCACCTGCATTAATTACAGTGCATCTTTCAAAAAAACCGCCGCGTTGGGACAGACCGGAAGAAGAATCACCGGTACGTTGCTCGCTACACATTTTTTGGAATCGCCCAGCAAAGACTGCTTGGTAATCGGCAACTCCTGCAATTCAGCTGAATCCACAGAAGTTGTATCAAGAAGGGAGCGTAGTCTACCGGAAAGCCCCTTTCAGCTCAAACCTTGATCGTTGATCGCTGGCTGCCACCGCAAAAGACCGTTTCCCCCCGCACTACCGTCGAGCCCACGCAGGTTTGCCACCGCGAGCAATTGTTCATTGCAGAAGAGCAGCGGCAATCTGCCACGGGCAAACAGCGGCAGGCCGCTTTCATTGAGCAAACGCTTGAGGTCGCGATGCCCGCGCCCCGGCAAATGCATGATTTCACCGCCCTGCCGGTAGCGCACGCTTAATACGCCGGCAGGAATGGTCCCGCTGAAGGTCAACCGGCCGTTGTTCGGCAGCAGCAGTGCCAGCGACGGATCAGGCCAAAGCGGAGCCGGCTCGGGGCGGTTCAGCCAATGGCCGGACAACCACCAGATTCGCCCGTTCGCACGATGCAACTCACCGTCCACCAGGCGCCAGATCGGCCGTGCATCCGTCGCTGCATCGCGCAAATTTTCCCAACCCGACCAATGGTCGCTGTCCGGCATCCGCGTCAACGGCGCCAGCCAGTGGCTGAGAGCATTGCGCTGGCGGGCGGCGGAAAGCGTTTCAAGCGCAGCCATTTCCAACGACGGCACGCCCAGCCAATCGAATTCGCTGACCGTTGCGGCGGGCGCCAGATCCATCTCGGCCAAATCATCGAGCAAACCCTGCGCTTCACTCAAATGCGCGGCGCTGCGGGCGATGGTGGCCACGGCCTGTGGCCAACGCTGAGTGAGCGCTGGAAAAATCTGCTGGCGAAGGTAATTACGAGAAAACTGTTGATCGGCGTTCGACGGATCCTCGATCCAGCTCAACCGATGCTCGACGGCATAGGCTTCGAGTTCAGCCCGCGACACCTCAAGCAACGGTCGCAGCAAAAAACCACGGCCCAAAGGACGCTGTGACGGGATCGCCGACAAACCTCTCACCCCTGCCCCGCGCAACAGGCGGAACAAGAGGGTTTCCGCCTGATCGTTCTGGTGCTGCGCCGTGAGTAGCAGCTCATTGGTTTGAGTCGCCTCGACAAAGGCGCCATACCGCGCCTCGCGCGCCGCGCGCTCCAGGCTCGCCCCAGGCTGAACCTGAACGTGAATAACCTCCAATGGCACCCCCAGGGCGTCACACACCGACTGACAATGTCCCGGCCACGCATCAGCCGCAGCCTGGAGACCGTGATGGATGTGAATGGCTTTGAGTTCAGGCAGGGAGTGTTTTTTTGCGAGCTGCGCAAGAAGGTGCAGCAGAACGGTGGAGTCGAGACCACCGGAGAAAGCGACACGCCAGGTCGGCGCGGTGTGCCAGGGAGCCAGGCGTTTGAGAAGTGCAGCTGAAAGGCTCATGAACATCCCCAAACCTGCAGGAGCAAAGCTTGCTCGCGATGAACTTGTGGTGAGGGGGCTTGCCCCCGTTCGGCGGCGTAGCCGTCGCAAAAAGGTCGATTCGTTCGATCGCATCGACTGTATTTGGGACTACTTCGTAGTCCAACGGGGGCAAGCCCCCTCACCACAACAAGACTCGCTCCTACAGAGAGCTGTGCTCGATCAGAGACCGTAGCTCATCAGGCGCTCATAACGGCGGGCCAGCAGCGCGTCGTTGTCGAACTTCTTCAGCATCGCCAGTTGCGAGCTCAGTTCCGCACGGATCGAGGCAGCAGCAGCGGCCGGATCACGGTGCGCCCCACCCAGTGGCTCGCTGATCACTTTATCAACGATACCCAGGCCTTTCAGGCGCTCGGCGGTGATGCCCATGGCTTCAGCAGCATCCGGTGCCTTCTCGGCAGTTTTCCACAGAATCGAGGCACAACCTTCCGGCGAGATCACCGCGTAGGTCGAGTACTGCAGCATGTTCAGCTGGTCGCAAACGCCGATCGCCAGTGCACCGCCGGAACCACCCTCACCGATCACGGTGGCGATGATTGGGGTCTTCAGGCGCGCCATGACACGCAGGTTCCAGGCAATCGCTTCGCTCTGGTTGCGCTCTTCAGCGTCGATGCCAGGGTATGCACCCGGGGTGTCGATGAAGGTCAGGATCGGCATTTTGAAACGCTCAGCCATTTCCATCAGGCGGCAGGCCTTGCGGTAGCCCTCAGGACGCGGCATGCCGAAGTTGCGGCGAACCTTCTCGCGCACTTCACGGCCTTTCTGGTGGCCGATGATCATCACCGGCTGGTCGTCCAGACGGGCAACACCGCCGACAATCGCAGCGTCGTCGGAGAAGTGACGGTCACCGTGCAATTCATCGAACTCGGTGAAAATGTGTTCAATGTAGTCCAGGGTGTACGGGCGACGTGGGTGACGCGCCAGACGCGCGATCTGCCAGCTGGTCAACTTGCCGAAGATGTCTTCGGTGAGCGTGCTGCTCTTGTCCTGCAAGCGGGAGATTTCATCGCCGATATTCAGCGAATTGTCATTACCGACCAAGCGCAACTCTTCGATCTTGGCTTGCAGGTCGGCGATCGGCTGTTCGAAATCAAGAAAATTCGGGTTCATAGGCGTCCGTCTTGGGTCGACGTCCAAGAGAGCTTGGGCCGGCCGGTTGTCTATTCGCGCCTTACCTTAAGGGACAGGCGCGTTCAGGTCGAGATTAAAAATTGGGTCAAGGTCAAGGCCAAGCTTTCAAAGGTAAAGAATGGCACCTGACCGTCAACGGTATTGGAGGAAGACGTTGTCTCGCCCGAACTGGTCACGCAGGGCTTGAATCAAGGCATCCGCCGGATCGATTCGCCAGGTCTCGCTGAACTGCAACAAGGCCTTGGCGTCAGGACTGGTGTACTCCATGGTAATCGGACACGCACCACGATGACGCTTGAACAACTCACCCAGCCAGCGTAGCTGATCGCCTTTGAGGTCTTGGGTCTGGACCTTCAAGCGCAGGCTTTCGGCCAGGTTGGTGCGTGCGTCCTCCATGCTCATCACCCGCTTGACCCGCAAGCGCAGGCCACCGGAGAAGTCGTCATTGCTGACTTCGCCTTCGACCACCACCATCGCGTCAGTCTGCAACAGCGACTGCGCGGAATGGAACGCCTCGGCAAACAGCGACGCTTCGATCCGCCCCGAGCGGTCGTCGAGGGTGATGAACCCCATCTTGTCGCCCTTCTTGTTCTTCATTACCCGCAAGGCGATGATCATGCCCGCGACCGTCTGTGTATCACGCGCCGGTTTCAAATCGATGATGCGTTGACGGGCAAAGCGGCGGATTTCACCTTCGTATTCGTCAATCGGGTGACCGGTCAGGTACAGCCCCAGGGTATCTTTCTCCCCCTTCAGGCGTTCCTTGAGCGTCAGTTCCTTGGCTTTGCGGTGATTGGCGTAGACGTCGGCATCTGCTTCGACAAACAGGCCGCCAAACAGGTCCGCGTGGCCACTGTCGTGGGTCCGTGCGGTCTGCTCGGCTGCCTTGATCGCTTCCTCCATGGCCGTCAGCAAGACTGCGCGATTGCGGTCGATGTTGGCCTGATAGGCTTTCGGTTCGTCGTGGAAATACGGGCCGAGCCGGTCCAGCGCACCGCTGCGGATCAACCCGTCGAGGGTCCGCTTGTTAATGCGCTTGAGGTCGACACGAGCGCAGAAATCGAACAGATCCTTGAACGGCCCTTCCTGACGCGCTTCGGTAATCGCTTCAACCGGCCCCTCACCAACCCCCTTGATCGCCCCCAGACCGTAAATGATCCGGCCTTCGTCGTTCACCGTGAACTTGAACTCCGAAGTGTTCACGTCCGGCGCGTCGAGACGCAGCTTCATGGTCCGCACTTCTTCGATCAAGGTCACGACCTTGTCGGTGTTGTGCATATCCGCCGAGAGTACCGCGGCCATGAACGGCGCCGGGTAGTGGGCTTTCAGCCAGGCAGTCTGGTACGACACCAGGCCGTAGGCGGCGGAGTGGGATTTGTTGAAGCCGTAACCGGCGAATTTCTCCACCAGGTCGAAAATGTTACCGGCAAGGTCGGCATCGATATTATTGGTCGCGCAACCTTCAATGAAGCCGCCACGCTGCTTGGCCATTTCTTCGGGTTTTTTCTTACCCATGGCCCGGCGCAGCATGTCCGCACCACCGAGGGTGTACCCGGCCATGACCTGAGCAATCTGCATCACCTGTTCCTGATACAGGATGATGCCGTAGGTCGGCGCCAATACCGGTTTGAGGCCTTCGTACTGGTAATCCGAGTGCGGGTACGCCAGTTCGGCGCGACCGTGCTTACGGTTGATGAAGTCATCCACCATGCCCGATTGCAACGGACCGGGACGGAACAACGCCACGAGTGCGATCAAGTCTTCCAGGCAGTCGGGCTTGAGCTTTTTGATCAGCTCCTTCATGCCGCGCGACTCGAGCTGGAACACTGCGGTGGTTTCAGCTTTTTGCAGCAGCGTATAGGTCGGCTTGTCGTCCAGCGGGATAAACGCAATATCCAGCGGCGGCTCATTGACCTTGGCGCGGTCGCGGTTGATGGTTTTCAGCGCCCAATCGATGATGGTCAGGGTTCGCAGACCCAGGAAGTCGAACTTCACCAGACCGGCCGCCTCGACATCATCCTTGTCGAACTGGGTTACCAGGCCACCACCTTCTTCGTCGCAATAGATCGGCGAGAAGTCGGTCAGCTTGGTCGGTGCGATCACCACACCACCGGCGTGCTTGCCGACGTTACGCACAACGCCTTCAAGCTTGCGCGCCATCTCCCAGATTTCCGCGGCCTCTTCATCGACCTTGATGAAGTCGCGGAGGATTTCTTCCTGCTCGTAGGCTTTTTCCAGGGTCATGCCGACTTCGAAGGGGATCATCTTCGACAGACGATCCGCCAAACCGTAGGACTTGCCCTGCACCCGCGCCACGTCACGGACCACAGCCTTGGCGGCCATGGAACCGAAGGTGATGATCTGGCTTACCGCGTTGCGGCCGTATTTCTCGGCCACGTAGTCGATCACCCGGTCACGACCGTCCATGCAGAAGTCGACGTCGAAGTCGGGCATGGATACCCGTTCCGGGTTCAGGAAACGTTCGAACAGCAGGTCATATTCCAGCGGGTCGAGGTCGGTGATCTTCTGCACATAGGCCACCAGCGACCCGGCACCCGACCCACGGCCAGGACCTACCGGTACGCCGTTGTTCTTGGCCCACTGGATAAAGTCCATAACGATCAGGAAGTAACCGGGGAAGCCCATCTGGATGATGATATCCAGCTCGAAATTCAACCGGTCGACATAGACCTGACGCTTGGCCTCGTAATCTTCGGTGGTGTCCTTGGGCAGCAGAACGCTCAAGCGCTCTTCCAGGCCGTCAAAGGAGACTTTGCGGAAATACTCGTCGATGGTCATGCCATCGGGAATCGGGAAGTTGGGCAGGAAGTGCTTGCCGAGCTTCACATCGATGTTGCAGCGCTTGGCAATCTCGACGGTGTTTTCCAGCGCTTCGGGCAAGTCGCTGAACAACTCGGCCATTTCCTCGGCGCTTTTGAGGTATTGCTGGTCACTGTAGTTCTTCGAGCGGCGCGGATCGTCGAGCGCCCGCCCTTCACCGATGCATACGCGGGTTTCGTGAGCGGCGAAGTCTTCCTGCTTGATGAAGCGCACGTCGTTGGTGGCCACCAGCGGTGCGCCGATCTTGTCAGCCAGGGCCACGGCGGCGTGCAACTGTTCTTCGTCGTTGGGGCGATTGGTGCGCTGGATTTCCAGATAGAAGCGATCCGGGAATACGGCCATCCACTCACGGGCCAGAGTCTCGGCCTCATCAGGATTGCCACCGAGCAAGGCGATACCAATCTCGCCCTCCTTGGCCGCCGACAACATGATCAAGCCTTCGTTGGCCTCGGCCACCCACTCGCGCTCGATGATGACCTGGCCATTGCGCTGGCCATCGATAAAGCCACGCGAAATCAACTCGGTGAGGTTGCGGTAGCCAACGGCGTTCATCGCCAGGAAGCTGATCCGGCTCAGCGGATTGTCAGGATCCTTGTTCGACAGCCACAGGTCGGCGCCACAGATCGGCTTGATCCCGGCGCCCATGGCGTTTTTGTAGAACTTGACCAGGGAACACATGTTGTTCTGGTCGGTGACCGCCACGGCAGGCATGTTCATGCCGACCAGGGTCTTGACCAGCGGTTTGATCCGCACCAGACCGTCGACCAGGGAGTATTCAGTGTGCAGGCGTAGGTGAACGAATGAAGCCGGCATAGTGATCCTGTCTGAAAACGTGAAGACAACAAGGCCCGGATTGTACCGGGCCTTGGCAAAAACATCAGCCTTGTGACTAGCTCTCGATCAAACCCTCGCGGGCCTCATAAGCAAGGCGCACCGGCGCGAACGAACGCCGGTGAATTGGTGTCGGCCCCAGTCGGGCCAAGGCTTCCAGATGAACGGGCGTCGGGTAGCCTTTGTGGCCGCCGATACCATAACCCGGGTAAACCAATTCGAATGCCGCCATTTCGCGATCACGGCTGACTTTCGCCAGAATCGATGCCGCTGCGATGGCCGGAACCTTGCTATCGCCTTTGACCACCGCTTCAGCCGGCATGGCCAGCTTCGGGCAGCGGTTGCCGTCGATCATCGCCAGCTTCGGCGTGATGTGCAGACCTTCGACGGCACGCTGCATGGCCAGCATGGTGGCGTGCAGAATATTCAGCTCATCGATTTCTTCGACTTCGGCACGTGCGATGCACCAGCTCAGGGCTTTCTCGCAGATTTCGTCGTAGAGCTTTTCACGGCGTGCTTCGGTGAGTTTTTTCGAGTCATTGAGCCCGAGAATCGGCCGGTTCGGATCGAGGATCACCGCCGCCGTCACCACAGCGCCGCAAAGCGGGCCACGACCCACCTCATCGACACCGGCGACCAGATCTTCGACGTCTGCGACGAGGGTAAAATCCAGACCCATTTGCATCTTTACGTTACTCACTGAGATTTGCCGATCAGATTGAGGACGGCATCTGCGGCCTGGTTCGAGGCGTCGCGACGCAAGGTCCGGTGAATCTGGTCAAAACCGGTGGTTTGCTCTTCACCACCATCGATCAATGGCGACAGCGTCAGCGCCAATGCCTCGGGGGTCGCATCGTCTTGCAGCAATTCGGGCACCAGCAGACGCTGGGCCAGCAAATTCGGCAAGGAGATGTAAGGGCTTTTCACCATGCGCTTGAGAATCCAGAACGTCAGCGGCGCCAAGCGGTACGCCACGACCATCGGCCGCTTGTACAACAGCGCTTCCAGCGTGGCGGTTCCCGAAGCAATCAGCACCGCGTCGCAAGCGGCCAGCGCCTGATGGGAACGGCCATCGAGCAAGGTCACCGGCAAATCGCGGCCCGCCAACAGTTCTTCGAGCTGCACACGGCGCTCGGGGCTGGCGCACGGCATGACGAACCGCACACCCGGCCGCATGGCCCGCAAACGCTCGGCGGTGTCGAGGAACAAGGCCCCCAGGCGCCCAACCTCCCCACCCCGACTGCCTGGCATCAGCGCAACCAACGGGGCGTCTTCTGGCAATCCCAGTTCGGCGCGCGCAGCCGAGCGGTCAGCCTCAAGAGGAATCGCATCGGCCAGGGAGTGACCGACAAACCGCACCGGCACGCCTTTCTCTTCGTAGAATTTGGCTTCAAACGGGAACAGCGTGAGCATCAGATCGCAGCCTTCGCGAATCTTCAGCACGCGCTTTTGACGCCATGCCCAAACCGATGGGCTGACGTAATGCACGGTCTTGATCCCGGCCTGACGCAGTTTGAGTTCGATGTTAAGGGTGAAATCCGGAGCGTCGATGCCGATGAAAACATCTGGCTTTTCGGCGATGAGGGTCGCGATCAGTTTTTTGCGACGAGCCAACAGCTCACGCAAGCGGCCGAGCACCTCGACCAGGCCCATGACCGCCAGACGCTCCATCGGGAAGTAAGACGTCAGACCTTCAGCCTGCATCAGCGGACCGCCGACACCGATGAACTCAACCGCAGGATGCTGTGCCTTGAGCGCCCGCATCAGACCTGCGCCCAGAATATCGCCGGAGGCTTCGCCCGCCACCAGTGCAACACGCAGACTGGCCATGATTAACGGGTGATGCCGCGAGTCGAAGACTGAATGGAGTCACGGAATATCGCGACTTCCGGAAACTCTTCCGACGGCTCGGCCAACTCGGCAAGCGCTTGTTCGACTGTCAAACCCTGGCGATAAACCACTTTGTAGGCACGGCGTAATGCGTGGATCGCCTCTTCGCTGAAACCACGGCGACGCATGCCTTCGAAGTTCATGCTGCGGGCTTCGGCAGGGTTGCCGAACACCGTGACATAGGCTGGAACATCCTTGCCAATGGCTGTGCCCATACCGGAAAAGCTGTGGGCGCCAATATGGCAATACTGATGAACCAGGGTAAAGCCTGACAGGATCGCCCAGTCATCGACATGCACATGACCAGCCAACGCGGTGTTGTTGACCAGGATGCAGTTATTGCCGATAACGCTGTCATGACCAATGTGGGCATAGGCCATGATCAGGTTGTGGTCGCCCAGGGTCGTTTCGGAACGATCCTGAACGGTGCCACGGTGAATCGTCACGCCTTCACGGATCACATTGTGGTCACCGATCACCAGGCGGGTTTCTTCACCCTTGTACTTCAAATCGGGCGTGTCCTCACCTACCGAGGAAAACTGGTAAATGCGGTTGTGCTTACCAATACGCGTCGGCCCTTTGAGAATCACGTGCGGGCCAATCACTGTTCCCTCGCCGATTTCCACACCAGCGCCGACGATCGACCATGGGCCGACCTCGACGTCGTCGGCCAGAATGGCCGTCGGATCGATGATTGCGCGAGGGTCAATCAAACTCATAGCTTGCGTTCCGCACAGATGATTTCAGCAGAGCAGACTGGCTTGCCATCGACCGAAGCCTGGCATTCGAACTTCCAGATCTGACGCTTGCAACTGATGAACTTGGCTTCAAGAATCAACTGATCACCCGGCAGAACCGGCTGGCGGAAACGCAGCTTGTCGGAGCCGACGAAGTAGTAAAGCGTGCCATCGGCCGGCTTGACGTCGAGCATTTTGAAACCAAGGATCCCGGCAGCCTGAGCCATCGCTTCAATGATCAATACGCCTGGCATGATTGGATGCGCCGGGAAGTGACCATTGAAGAACGGCTCGTTGATGCTGACATTCTTGTAGGCGCGAATGCGCTTGCCCTCAACATCCAGCTCCACTACCCGGTCCACCAACAGGAACGGGTAACGGTGAGGCAGGTATTCGCGAATCTCGTTGATGTCCATCATTTCGGGGGGAAGCCTATGTAAAGATTGGGAGCGCGCGACTGACGCACACTCCTCTAGCAAATCAAGGAGGCAGTCTAACGGCTGTGCACACTTGATATGGAAATGGTATCAGCCATCTGATGAAGCATTGCCGTCAGGGGTCACGTCCCCAACACGCTTTTCCAGCTGTCGCAGACGTCGCGCGATATCATCGAGTTGACGGATACGTGCGGCGCTTTTGCGCCACTCGGCAGCCGGTTGCATAGCTGTCCCGGAGGAATAGGAACCCGGCTCGGTAATCGAGTGAGTCACCATGGTCATCCCGGTCAGGAATACGTTGTCGCAAATATCAATGTGTCCGACCAGCCCCACACCACCTGCCAGCATGCAGTGCTTGCCGATTTTGGTGCTGCCGGAAATCCCCACGCACGCCGCCATGGCGGTGTGATCACCGACTTGCACGTTGTGGGCGATCTGAATCTGGTTATCGAGCTTCACGCCATTGCCGATGATGGTGTCAGCCAACGCACCGCGGTCGATGGCGGTATTCACGCCAATCTCCACATCGTCACCGATCAATACCCCACCCACCTGGGCGATCTTCTGCCAGATGCCTTTTTCGTTGGCAAAACCAAAGCCTTCACCACCGAGCACGGCACCGGACTGAATCACCACGCGCTTGCCGATGCGTACGTCGTGGTACAGCGTCACACGCGGGGCCAACCAGCCGCCCTCACCGATCTCGCTGCGCGCACCGATGAAGCAGTGGGCACCGACCGTCACGCCGGCGGCAATTCGCGCAGCACTTTCGATCACGGCAAACGCGCCAATGCTCGCAGCCGGATCAACCACTGCGTCCGCTGCCACCACCGCTGTCGGATGGATACCGGCAGCAGCCTTGGGCTTGGGGTCGAACAGATGGGAAACCCGGGCATACGCCGCATACGGATCAGGCACAACCAGCGCATCACCGGCAAAACCTTCTGCGTCAGCGGCCTTCAGCAACACGGCTGCGGCCTGGCTGCCAGCCAGATATTTACGGTATTGGGGGTTTGCCAGAAAGCTCAACTGAGCTGGGCCAGCCTCCTGCAAGGTGGCTAGCCCAGTGATTTCTTTCTCCGCGGAGCCACGGAGAGTGGCCCCGAGGAACTCGGCCAATTGACCGAGCTTTATAGTCGCTGTCATGGATTACTTCAGCTGATTCATGCGCTCGATAACCTGGCGAGTGATGTCGTACTGAGGCTTGACATCAATCACTGCGCCACGCTCGAAGACCAGGTCAAAAGCACCTTTCTTGATGACTTCTTCCACAGCGCTGTCCAGTTTCGGCTTGAGCTGCTTCAGCATTTCACGGTCAGCAACGGCTTTGGCTTCGTTCAGCTCTTTGGACTGGAACTGGAAGTCACGGGCCTTTTGCTTGAATTCAAGCTCAAGACGCTCACGCTCGCCCTGGGCCATCTTGTCGCCACCACTTACCAGACGATCCTGAATGCCTTTGGCACTGCTTTCCAGGGTTTTCAGCTTGGTCAGCTGTGGCCCGAACTTCTTCTCGGCATCCACGGCGTACTTCTTCGCCGCGTCAGATTCCAGCAGAGCCATTTGATAGTTCAGTACCGCGATTTTCATTTCGGCAAATGCCGGGGTTGCTACCAGGACAGTTGCCAGGAGAACCAATTGAGTCAACTTACGCACGATGCACTCCTACAAAATCCATTGTCGTTATCTTGGATCAGGCTATTAGAAAGTCTGACCGAGGGAGAATTGGAACACCTGAGTCTCCGCATTGCTGTCCGGCTTCTTGACCGGCATTGCCAAGGCAAAGCTCAACGGACCAAGGGCGGTAACCCATGTCACACCTACACCCACCGAACTGGCCATATTGCTCAGGCTGATGTCGTTGCACTGCGTATTGGAAGGAGTGCCATTGGTATTCTTGACCTGGTCGCACTTGGAGTCGAACACGTTACCGACGTCCCAGAACACAGAGGTACGCAGGGATCGCTGGTCCTTGACGAAAGGCAATGGGAAGAGAACTTCTACACCACCTTGAATCAGGACGTTACCACCAAATGGCAGCGGATCCTGGTCCGGGTCGGCGAGTGTGCCCTGATTCCCGGTTGTCCCAGCACCCCGACTCGGCGTACTACGAGGCCCCAATGTACTGTCCTTGAAACCGCGTACCGAGTTGAAACCACCAGCATAATAGTTCTCGTAGAACGGCAGCCCGCTCGTAGAACCATAACCATCACCGTAACCCAGCTCGGTGTGCAGGCGCATGGTGTAGTTCTCAGACAATGGCTGGAACAACTGACCACGGTAGTCGAGCTTGAAGAATGACAGATCGCTGCCCGGGGTAGTGGCTTCCAGTGTCAGGCTTTGCGAGTGACCGCGGGTCGCCAGCACGCCTTTGTTCAGGGTCGATTCAGACCAACCGGCCGAAGCCTTGAAGTTCAGGTACTGGTCGCCTTGCGTGTTAACAAAGTTGAAAATCTCGTCAACGGTGTACTGACCGGTCTTGATCTTGTCTTGCTGCGCCGTCAGACCAAAGGTCAGACGCGAAGTCTCGCTGATCGGATAACCGACGTTGACACCTGCGCCCAAGCTGTCTACCGCATAGCTCGATACGTTGACGTCGAGGTTTTTGTAGTCAGTGGTGCGATAGAAAGCGTTGTAACCCAGGCTCACGCCATCGGCTGTCCAGTACGGGTCGACATAACCGAAGTTATAACGGCTCTGGTATTGGCTACGGGTCAAGCCGATGCTGACCTTGTTACCGGTACCCAGGAAGTTGTTCTGGGTAATCGAACCACCCAGGATCAAACCGGCGCTCTGAGCAAAACCAACGCTGGCAGTAATCGAACCGGAAGGTTGCTCTTCAACGGCGTAGTTCACGTCAACCTGGTCATCGACACCCGGTACAGCCGGAGTCTCGACGTTGACCTCCTTGAAGAAGCCCAGACGTTCCAGACGGGTCTTGGACTGGTCGATCAGGTAGGTCGAAGCCCAGCCACCTTCCATCTGACGCATTTCACGACGGAGCACTTCGTCTTCCGACTTGGTGTTGCCGCGGAAGTTGATACGGTTTACGTAGGCACGCTTGCCCGGATCGACCACAAAGGTGATATCAACGGTGTGATCGTCGTCATGCGGAGTCGGTACGCCGTTGACGTTGGCGAAGGTGTAGCCCTCGTTACCCAGGCGACGGGTGATCAACTCGGAAGTCGTGGTCATCAGCTTGCGCGAGAACACCTGACCTTTTTGCACCAGCAGCAGCGCCTTGACCTGGTCTTCAGGGACCTTCAGGTCTCCGCTGAGCTTCACGTCACGAACGTTGTACTTCTGACCTTCGTTGATGTTGACGGTGATATAGACGTGCTTTTTGTCCGGAGTGATCGACACCTGGGTCGAAGCGATATCCATGTTGATATAGCCACGGTCCAGGTAGTAGGAACGCAGACGTTCCAGGTCACCGGAAAGTTTCTCACGAGCATACTTGTCATCGTTCTTGAAGAACGACAACCAGTTGCTGGTCTTGAGTTCGAACAGGTCGATCAGGTCTTCGTCAGGAAAAACCGTGTTACCCACCACGTTGATGTGCTGGATAGCCGCGACAGTGCCTTCGTTGATATTGACCTTCAAGCCAACGCGGTTGCGCGGCTGAGGAACAACTTCAGTGTCAACGGTGGCCGAGTAGCGACCTTGAGCGACGTACTGGCGCTGCAGCTCGTTACGCACGCCTTCAAGCGTCGCACGCTGGAAGATCTCGCCTTCGGCCAGACCGGATTGTTTAAGGCCTTTCATCAGGTCTTCAGTGGAGATCGCCTTGTTGCCTTCGATCTCGATACTGGCGACCGACGGGCGCTCGACTACAGTAATGACCAGGACATTGCCATCGCGGCCCAGCTGGATATCTTGAAAGAAACCGGTTTTGAACAGCGCACGAGTGGATTCCACCAGGCGACGATCATCCGCCTGTTCACCGACGTTCAACGGCAAGGCACCAAAGACGCTACCCGCGGATACCCGCTGGAGGCCATTGATACGAATATCGGAGATAGTGAAGGACTCGGCGTGAACTTCGGCGATCATCAATACGGTGAGAACCGCAGTTAGCAGCAGACGTTTCATGAAGTCCTTTCTTATTCCAACTGGCAATAAACAAACTGCCGCAAAATGCGGCAGATTCGCAATTCAGCGAAGCGTTACAGTCGACCCAGATCGTTGACCAGAGCAAGCAACATCACCCCGATCACCAAACTGATACCGATCTGTATCCCCCAACTCTGCACCCGATCCGACAAGGGACGACCACGCGCCCACTCGATCAGATAAAACAACAGATGCCCCCCATCCAGTACAGGAATGGGCAGCAAATTCAGAACACCCAAGCTAATACTCAGATAAGCCAGGAAATTCAGGAAATCAGCGACACCCGACTGGGCAGAAGCGCCCGCCACTTTAGCAATGGTTATCGGTCCACTCAAGTTTTTTACCGAGAGCTCGCCGAACAACATTTTCTTTAGTGAATCAAGGGTCAGCACACTCATGGTCCAGGTGCGTCGAGCACCTTCGCCAATCGCAGCCACGGGACCGTAGCTGACCTCGCGAATCATCTCTGGTGGCCAATCGATAGCCTTCACCCCGGCACCCAGATATCCACTGGCTACTTTCGCCTTGTCGCGAGTTGCCAAGGTAACCGGGACGTCGATTTGAGCACCGTCACGCTCGATATGCAGCACAATTTTGGTATCAGGACGCACACGCACCCAATCGACCACTTGCTGCCAATCGGTCAGCGCCTGGCCATCGAGCGCCAGCAGACGGTCACCGGTCTTCAGGCCTGCTGCCTGCGCCGGGCCCTTAGGGTCCAACTCTGCCAACACAGGCGGCAATGCCGGACGCCAAGGACGGATACCCAACGAACGAATCGGGTCCGGCTCATCAGCCCCCTTGAGCCAGTGATCCAGGACCAGCTCGCGCGGCGAATCGGCGGTAGAGCCCTGTTCGCGCACCAGCAATTGCAACGAACCACTTTCACCAAGACGCCGGACCAGTTGCAGATTCACCGCTGCCCAACCCGAAGTCGGCTCACCATCGATGGCGACGATTTCCTGTCCTGGACTCAAACCGGCCTTGGCGGCCATGCTGCCGACTTCAACGGCACCGATGACAGGACGCACCTGCTCGGTGCCAAGCATCGCCAGCACCCAGAAAAACGCCAGTGCCAACAAAAAGTTGGCGATAGGCCCGGCAGCTACGATGGCGATACGCTGACGAACGGATTTGCGATTAAAGGCCTGATCAAGCTGCTCGGCCGGCACTTCGCCTTCACGCTCATCAAGCATCTTCACGTAACCACCCAAAGGGATGGCAGCGATCACGAACTCGGTGCCGCGCCGGTCATGCCAGCGCAGCAATGGCAGGCCGAAGCCCACGGAGAAACGCAGAACCTTGACGCCACAGCGACGCGCGACCCAGAAATGGCCAAATTCATGGAAGGTGACCAGCACGCCCAAAGCCACCAGGGTGCCGACAATCATATAGAGCGCGCTCATCTACTTTCTCCGCAATCCTATTCAGTGCTGCCGTGGGCAAACCCGCCGCAACACCTATCGCCCGTGACGACTCAACCAACGCTCGGCCAGGACACGTGCTTTCGCGTCCGCAGTGAAAACCGCATCGAGATCATCGACCGAAACCACAGGTTCGAGGTTTAACACCTCTTCGATGATACTCGCGATCTCCAGGTAACGGACACGTCCATCGAGAAAGGCTGCAACAGCCACCTCATTCGCGGCGTTCAGCATGGCCGGAACACTGTTCCCGGCCTCTGCCGCCTGTCGCGCCAGACGCAAGCACGGGAAACGTTCTTCGTCAGGCGCCTGGAAGTCCAGACGCGCGATTGCAAACAGGTCCAGCGGCGCAACCCCGGAATCGATGCGCTCAGGCCATGCCAGTGCATTAGCGATGGGCGTCCGCATATCCGGATTGCCCAACTGCGCCAATACCGAACCATCAACATAGTCGACCAGCGAATGAATCACGCTTTGCGGATGAATCACCACCTCAACCTGTGACGGCTTGGCATCAAACAGCCAACAGGCCTCGATCAGCTCCAGGCCTTTGTTCATCATGCTGGCCGAATCGACCGAAATCTTGCGCCCCATCGACCAATTGGGATGGGCACATGCCTGCTCTGGCGTAACATGCGCCAACTCAACCATGGATGTCTGCCGGAACGGACCGCCAGAAGCTGTCAGTAAAATCCGTCGAACGCCTACAGCGCCGAGCCCACGAGAAAAATCTGCGGGCATGCACTGAAAGATCGCATTGTGCTCGCTGTCGATCGGCAGCAGCACCGACCCGCTCTTGTGCACGGCCTGCATGAACAGGGCGCCGGACATCACCAGCGCTTCCTTGTTGGCCAGCAGAATCTTCTTGCCCGCCTCCACCGCCGCCAGCGTCGGACGCAACCCCGCCGCACCGACAATCGCCGCCATCACCGCATCGACTTCAGCGTCGGAAGCGACCTGACACAGACCCTCCTCCCCCACCAGCACGCGCGTAGAAAGGCCCGCAGCCCGCAAATCGTCTTGCAGACGCCGGGCAGCCACGGACTCCGGCACAACAGCAAAGCGCGGCACATGGCGGACGCACAAAGCCAACAGCTCACTCAGGCGAGAGAAGCCGCTCAAGGCAAAGACTTGATAGCGCTCAGGATGACGCGCGATGACATCAAGGGTGCTCAGGCCAATAGAACCGGTCGCCCCCAGGACAGTGATCTGTTGTGGGCGGCTCACGATGCTGCCATCCACAGCAATACCGCAAACACCGGAATCGCCGCAGTGAGACTGTCGATACGATCCAGAATGCCGCCATGACCCGGCAGCAGATTACTGCTGTCCTTGATACCCGACTGGCGCTTGAACATACTTTCGGTCAAATCGCCGACCACCGAGATAAACACGATAATCGCCGCGCCGATCAACCCTTTCAGCATCTCGCCGACCGTCCAGTCACGCACCAGACCAACAATGGCGGTGATCACCAGACTCAGCAGCAAGCCGCCGTACACGCCTTCCCAGCTCTTGCCAGGACTGACCTGCGGAGCAAGCTTGCGCTTGCCGAATGCCCGACCGGAAAAGTAAGCGCCAATATCTGCACCCCAGACCAATACCATCACCGCCATGATCAACCAGTTACCCAGCGGCTCTTGCTTGATCAGGATCAAACCTTGCCAGGCCGGCAACAGGATCAGCAGGCCGATAACCAGCTTGCAGGCCGCACTGGCCCAATGCTCACTGGTCTTGGGGTAGGTCAGCACCAGGTAGGTTGCCACCGCCCACCAAAGCACGGCAGCCCCCAGCACCCAGGGCGAAAGCCCCGGCAACACGTGCATGACAAACAGCATCGCCGCGACCACCGCGGCATAAGCGACACGCATCGGTTGAGCAGTGAAACCTGCCAGACGCGCCCATTCCCAGGCACCAAGAGTCACGACCAGGCCGATAAACAGCGCAAAACCGGAGCCCTCGAGCAGAAAAAATCCGCACAGGGCGATCGGCAGCAGGATCAGCGCAGTGATGATTCGTTGTTTAAGCATTAAACCCGGGCTCCAGCCTCGACCTGCTCACTCGTTTTACCGAAGCGACGCTGGCGAGAAGCGAAATCGGCCAATGCGTTACGCATGGCTTCGTGTTTGAAGTCCGGCCAGAACAGGTCGGAGAAATACAGCTCGGAGTACGCCAATTGCCACAGCAGGAAGTTGCTGATGCGATGCTCGCCACCGGTACGAATGCACAAATCCGGCAACGGCAGATCACCGGTAGCCAGACAGGTCTGCAGCAATTGCGGAGTAATGTCGTCCGGACGTAAATGCCCGGCCTGAACCTCTCGCGCCAGACGTTGGGCTGCCTGGGCGATATCCCATTGGCCGCCGTAGTTGGCCGCGATCTGCAGGACAAAACGATTGGCGCCGACGGTCATTGCCTCCGCCTCACGCATGGCGGCCTGAAGCTCGGGATGAAAGCGCGAACGATCGCCGATAATACGCAACGTGATGTTGTTGTCGTTGAGGCGCTTGGCCTCGCGACGCAACGCCTTGAAAAACAAATCCATCAAGGCGCTGACTTCATCGGCCGGACGCTGCCAGTTTTCACTGGAGAAGGCGAACAGGGTCAGTACTTCAACCCCGGCCTCAGCGCACACCTCAATAACCGCGCGCACAGCGTCGACGCCAGCCTTGTGCCCGGCAACACCGGGCAAGAAACGTTTTTTTGCCCAGCGATTATTACCATCCATGATGATCGCGACGTGGCGCGGCACCGAGGACAGCACTGGCTGCTTGGTCTTTTCCATGAAGGCGTCCTGACCCCTTATACGGCCATCAGGTCCTTTTCTTTGTCTTCAGTGAGCTTATTGATCTGAGCCTCGAAGTCTTTGATCAACTTGTCGATATCGGCACTCGCGCGACGCTCTTCGTCTTCGCTGATTTCCTTATCCTTGACCAGCTTCTTCAGGTCGCCCAGTGCATCACGGCGAATATTACGCACCGCGACACGAGCATCTTCGGCTGCGCTGCGCGCCTGCTTGGTGAAGCCCTTGCGGGTTTCCTCGGTCAAGGCCGGCATGGAGATCAGCAGCAACTCACCCAGGTTCGTCGGGTTGAGGTTCAGGCCAGCACTCTGGATCGCCTTGTCGACCGCGGCGAGCATGTTGCGCTCGAAAGCCACGACTTGCAGGGTCCGGGAGTCCTTCACGGTGACGTTGGCCACACTGCTCAAAGGAGTATCCGAACCGTAGTAAGGCACCATCACGCTGCCCAGGATGCTTGGGTGCGCCTTGCCTGTACGAATCTGACCAAAAGCGTGGGCCAGGGACTCCAGGGATTTGGTCATGCGCTCTTGAGCGTCTTTCTTGATTTCGTTGATCATTGCTCGCCTTCCTCGATCAGGGTTCCTTCAGCGCCGCCATGTACGATGTTCAGCAGGGCGCCGGGCTTGTTCATATTAAATACGCGCAGCGGCATCTTGTGGTCGCGGCACAGGCAAATAGCCGTCAGATCCATCACACCCAGCTTGCGATCCAGTACTTCATCGTAGGTCAGATGATCGAACTTCTCGGCATGCGGGTCTTTGAATGGGTCAGCGGTGTACACACCATCAACCTTGGTCGCCTTCAACACAACGTCAGCATCGATCTCGATCGCACGCAAACAGGCTGCCGAGTCGGTGGTGAAGAACGGGTTGCCGGTACCGGCAGCGAAAATGACCACTTCCTTGGAGTTCAGGTGACGCATGGCTTTGCGGCGATCGTAGTGATCGGTCACGCCTACCATCGAAATAGCCGACATCACGATGGCCGAGATATTCGCACGTTCCAGCGCATCACGCATGGCCAGGGCGTTCATCACAGTGGCAAGCATGCCCATGTGGTCGCCAGTCACCCGATCCATGCCGGCCGCACTCAGTGCCGCGCCGCGGAACAGATTACCACCACCAATCACCAGACCGACCTGAACACCGATACCGACCAGTTGGCCGACTTCCAGTGCCATGCGATCCAGAACCTTGGGGTCGATCCCGAACTCTTCGGAGCCCATCAAGGCCTCGCCGCTAAGCTTGAGTAGAATGCGTTTATAGCGAGCCTGATAACCACTGCCCTGCTGAGCCATTGCGAATCTCTCCTGCGGCGTATTTTAAAAAATTCTTTGCGGGCTGTTTGCAGCCTGCGTTTACTCTAACGTGACGCTGTCACAGCGCCATCGGAACACGGCTTTGTAAGCCAGTTCCGACGGAAAACCAAATAAATTGGCTTCCCCATCTGAAAAGAGGCTGCGCGCGTAAGCGGGCAGCCTCTTCAGGGCGACAGTTAAAAAACCGTCTTACTGCTTGGCAGCAGCCAGTTGAGCAGCAACTTCTTCAGCGAAGTTGTCGACTGGCTTCTCGATGCCTTCGCCTACTTTGAAGTAAGTGAAAGAAACGATTTCAGCACCGGCTTTCTTGGCCAGTTCGCCAACCTTGATTTCAGGGTTCTTGACGAACGCCTGCTCAACCAGGCTCGCTTCAGCCAGGAACTTGCTGATACGGCCTTTGACCATGTTTTCAACGATGTTTTCTGGCTTGCCGGCGATTTTGTCAGCGTTGAGGGTCAGGAACACGCCTTTCTCGCGCTCGATCGCTTCAGCGGAAACTTCCGACGGCAGCAGGAATTCAGGGTTGGTAGCCGCTACGTGCATAGCGATGTCTTTGGCCAGCTCAACGTCGCCGCCCTTCAGAACAACAGCTACACCGATCTTGTTGCCGTGCAGGTAACCACCAACAACATCACCTTCAACGCGAGTCAGGCGACGGATGTTGACGTTTTCGCCAACCTTGCCGACCAATACCAGGCGAGCAGCTTCTTGAGCTTCGATCAGAGGCTCAACGGTAGTCATCTTGTCGGCGAACGCTTTTTCAACGCTAGCAGCAACAAATACCTTGAAGTCGTCCTGCAGAGCCAGGAAGTCAGTCTGCGAGTTCACTTCCAGCAGGACTGCGGATTTACCGTCTTCTTTCAGAGCGATCGCGCCTTCAGCAGCAACGTTGCCTGCTTTTTTGGCAGCCTTGATGGCGCCCGAAGCACGCATGTCATCAATGGCTTTTTCGATGTCGCCGCCAGCCTTGGTCAAGGCTTTCTTGCAGTCCATCATGCCTTCGCCAGTACGCTCGCGCAGTTCTTTGACCAACGCTGCAGTAATCTCTGCCATTTCAAAATTCCTCTTGGATAGGTTATCAACCATTCCACCCGATCGAACGGGCGTTCAATTCTTCCCGAACCACCCTTGTTAGCTGCTGCACATTACAGATGCAGTAGCGGCATCCTGAAAACAGGCGCCAACAAATGGTTTTCGAGGTGGCAAAAAGGGGGCCAAGCCCCCTTTTTGCTTACTGAGTCAACGCCAAGGCGTCAATTACTCAGCTGCTGCTACCGGAGCTTCTTCAACGAACTGCTCGGTGCCGCCAGCAACGTGGTTGCGACCGCGGATTACAGCGTCAGCCATCGAACCCATGTACAGCTGGATAGCGCGGATTGCGTCATCGTTGCCTGGGATGATGTAGTCAACGCCTTCCGGGCTGCTGTTGGTATCGACTACGCCGATAACCGGGATGCCCAGCTTGTTGGCTTCGGTGATCGCGATGCGCTCGTGATCAACGTCGATAACGAACAGTGCGTCAGGCAGACCGCCCATGTCCTTGATACCACCCAGGGAACGATCGAGCTTTTCCAGGTCGCGAGTGCGCATCAGCGCCTCTTTCTTGGTCAGCTTGGCGAAAGTACCGTCTTCGGCTTGCACTTCAAGGTCACGCAGACGCTTGATGGAAGCACGGATGGTTTTGAAGTTGGTCAGCATGCCGCCCAACCAGCGGTGATCGACGTACGGCGAACCGCAACGTGCTGCTTCTTCAGCAACGATCTTGCCAGCGGAACGCTTGGTGCCGACGAACAGAATCTTGTTTTTGCCCTGGGCCAGACGCTCTACGAAAGTCAGAGCTTCGTTGAACATTGGCAGGGTTTTTTCAAGGTTGATGATGTGGATCTTGTTACGCGCGCCGAAAATGTACTTACCCATTTTCGGGTTCCAGTAACGGGTCTGGTGACCGAAGTGCACACCGGCCTTCAGCATATCGCGCATGTTGACTTGGGACATGATAGTTCCTTAATAAGTCGGGTTTGGCCTCCACGTATCCCAATGACCAACCAGCAGCATCAGCTGAAGGCACCCAGGTCATCGTGTCGACACGTGTGTGGATTTAAGCTTTTCGGGGTATACCCGGAAAGCGGCGCATTTTATATCACAAGGAGGGCGAAAACGAAACCCGGATTCTTAAAACCTGATCAGTGCTTTGGTTACGGCCCTTGGAATCCCCCCAGAATGCGCCATTCTATAGAGAGAAGCGATGCACAGAGGCGCGGATTCGCCGTGATCGTCTGTTAGAATCGTGTTTTTCAGGGCTGCGAGCAGCATCACGCAGGCCCATTCCGTATAGAAAGCGCCACTGAGCGTAGAGAGAACCTGTATGACCGTCACCCTCAAAACCCCAGAGGACATCGCAAAAATGCGGATCGCCGGCAAGCTTGCCGCCGATGTGCTGGAAATGATTGCCGAATACGTCAAGCCGGGCGTCACGACCGAAGAGCTGGACCGCATCTGCCACGACTACATCGTCAACGAGCAGAAAGCCATCCCTGCCCCGCTCAACTACAAAGGCTTTCCGAAGTCGATCTGCACCTCGATCAACCACGTGGTCTGCCACGGCATCCCGAACGAGAAGCCGCTGAAAGACGGCGACACGCTGAACATCGACGTCACCGTGATCAAGGATGGCTATCACGGCGACACCAGCCGCATGTTCCACGTCGGCACCGTGCCGGTCTGGGCCGAGCGCCTGTCGCAGGTCACCCAGGAATGCATGTACAAGGCCATCGAACTGGTCAAGCCCGGCTGCCGCCTCGGCGATATCGGCGAAGTCATCCAGAAGCACGCTGAAAAGAACGGCTTCTCGGTGGTTCGCGAGTTCTGCGGCCATGGCATCGGCAAGGTGTTCCACGAAGAACCGCAAATCCTGCATTACGGCCGCGCCGGTACCGGCATGGAACTGAAAGCCGGCATGACCTTCACCATCGAGCCGATGATCAATCAGGGCCGTGCCGACACCAAGGTCCTCGGCGATGGCTGGACCGCGATCACCAAGGATCGCAAGCTGTCGGCCCAGTGGGAACACACCCTGCTGGTGACCGAAACCGGCTACGAGATCTTCACCCTGCGCAGCGATGACACCATCCCTCGCGTTTCGGCCTGATCCGACAAGTTCTGCACCCAGCCTATAGAAGGAAAGCCAATCGATGCCGCAGGTGGATCCCGAACTCTTCGACCGCGGCCAGTTCCAGGCCGAACTGGCCCTGAAGGCAAGCCCGATCGCGGCCTTCAAGAAGGCCATCCGCCAGGCACAAGAGGTGCTCGACGCGCGATTTCGCAGCGGACGGGATATTCGCCGGCTGATAGAAGATCGCGCCTGGTTCGTCGACAACATCCTGCAACAGGCCTGGGAGCAGTTCAATTGGAGTGAAGACGCCGACATCGCGCTGGTCGCGGTCGGCGGCTACGGTCGCGGCGAACTGCACCCCTACTCCGACATCGATTTGCTGATTCTGCTGGACAACGCCGATCACGAAGTTTTCCGCGACTCCATCGAGCGTTTTCTGACGCTGCTATGGGACATCGGCCTGGAAGTTGGCCAGAGCGTACGCTCGGTGGACGAATGCGCCGAACAAGCCCGCGCCGACCTGACCATCATCACCAACCTGATGGAGAGCCGCACCATTGCCGGCCCCGAGCACTTGCGCCAGCGCATGCTCGATGTCACCAGCACTGAGCACATGTGGCCGGCCAAGGATTTTTTCCTGGCCAAACGTGCTGAACAGAAGGCCCGTCACCACAAATACAACGACACCGAATACAACCTGGAACCCAACGTCAAAGGCTCGCCTGGCGGCCTACGGGATATTCAGACGATTCTGTGGGTGGCACGCCGCCAATACGGCACGCTGAACCTGCGCGCACTGGCGGGCGAAGGCTTCCTGGTCGAAAGCGAAAACGCCCTGCTGGCCTCATCCCAGGAGTTTTTGTGGAAGGTCCGCTACGCCCTGCACATGCTCGCTGGCCGCGCCGAAGACCGCCTGCTGTTCGATCACCAGCGCTCGATCGCCGGGCTGCTGGGCTTTGAAGGCGATGACGCCAAGCACGCCATCGAAAACTTCATGCAGCAGTACTACCGGGTGGTGATGAGCATTGCCCAGCTCAGCGACCTGATCATCCAGCATTTCGAGGAAGTCATCCTCGCGCCGGAAGATGAAGCGCCGCCGCAACCGATCAACTCGCGCTTCCAGTTGCATGACGGCTACATCGAGGCGATCAACACCAACGTGTTCAGACGCACACCGTTTGCCATGCTGGAAATTTTCGTGCTGATGGCCCAACAGCCGGAAATCAAGGGCGTGCGGGCTGACACCATTCGTCTGCTGCGCGAACACCGGCACCTGATCGATGACGACTTCCGCAACGACATTCGCAATACCAGCCTGTTCATCGAACTGTTCAAATGCAAGATCGGTATCCACCGTAACCTGCGACGGATGAACCGTTACGGCATTCTCGGGCGCTACCTGCCAGAGTTCGGTTTTATCGTCGGGCAGATGCAGCACGACCTGTTCCATATTTATACGGTCGACGCCCACACCCTGAACCTGATCAAACACCTGCGTAAGCTGCAGTACACCCAGGTGTCCGAGAAATTCCCGCTGGCCAGCAAGCTCATGGGCAAGCTGCCCAAGCCGGAGCTGATCTATCTTGCCGGGCTGTACCACGACATCGGCAAGGGCCGGCATGGCGATCACTCGGATATCGGGGCGGTCGACGCCGAAGCGTTTTGCCAACGCCATCAACTGCCCCTGTGGGACAGCCGACTGATTGTCTGGCTGGTGCAAAACCACCTGGTGATGTCGACCACCGCCCAGCGCAAAGACCTGTCCGACCCGCAAGTGATCCACGACTTCGCGCAGATCGTCGGCGACGAAACCCGCCTCGACTACCTGTACGTGCTGACCGTTTCGGACATCAACGCCACCAACCCGACGCTGTGGAACTCCTGGCGCGCCAGTCTGTTGCGCCAGCTCTACACCGAAACCAAGCGCGCCTTGCGCCGTGGCCTGGAAAACCCGGTCGATCGCGAAGAACAGATCCGCCAGACCCAACGCGCCGCCCTGGATATTCTGGTACGCGGCGGCACTGACCCGGATGATGTCGAACAGCTCTGGTCGCAACTGGGCGACGATTATTTCCTGCGTCACACCGCTGGCGACGTGGCCTGGCACACTGAGGCGATCCTCCAGCAGCCAGCCGACGGCGGGCCACTGGTACTGATCAAGGAAACCACCCAGCGCGAGTTCGAGGGCGGCACGCAGATCTTCATCTATGCGCCGGACCAGCACGACTTCTTCGCCGTGACCGTGGCGGCGATGGACCAGCTCAACCTGAACATTCACGACGCCCGGGTGATCACCTCGACCAGCCAGTTCACCCTCGACACCTATATCGTGCTCGACACTGACGGCGACTCGATTGGCGACAACCCGGCGCGGGTCAAGCAGATCCGCGACGGCCTGACCGAGGCCCTGCGCAATCCGGACAACTACCCGACCATCATCCAGCGTCGGGTGCCGCGTCAGCTCAAGCATTTTGCGTTCGCACCGCAAGTGACGATCCACAACGACGCCCAGCGTCAGGTGACGGTGCTGGAACTCAGCGCCCCCGACCGTCCGGGCCTGTTGGCACGGATCGGAACAATCTTTCTCGAATTCGACCTGTCGCTGCAGAATGCCAAGATTGCCACCCTCGGCGAGCGGGTCGAAGACGTGTTCTTCATCACCGACGCGAGCAATCACCCGTTGTCCGACCCGCAACTGTGCAGTCGCTTGCAGGATGCGATCGTCGAACAACTGAGCGTCAGCCCCGAACCCTCTATCGAACTGTCGCGCATCAGCATCTGAATGCGCGCCATGATTTAACTGCTTTTGAGTGAGACCCCGCACCGATGAACAACGCTCTGAACCAGCTCCAGCCTTACCCGTTCGAGAAACTGCGCGCCCTGCTCGGTGCGGTGACGCCAAACCCGGACAAGCGCCCGATTGCGTTGTCCATCGGCGAACCGAAGCACCGTTCGCCAAGCTTTGTCGCTGAAGCGCTGGCGAGCAATCTGGATCAGATGGCGGTGTACCCGACCACGCTTGGCACCCCGGCCCTGCGGGAAGCCATTGCCGGCTGGTGCGAGCGGCGCTTTGGCGTACCGAGTGGCTGGATCGATCCGGCGCGCAACGTGCTGCCGGTCAACGGCACTCGCGAAGCGCTGTTCGCCTTCACCCAGACCGTGGTCAATCGCGGCGACGACGCACTGATCGTCAGTCCGAACCCGTTCTACCAGATCTATGAAGGCGCAGCGTTCCTCGCAGGTGCCAAGCCACATTACCTGCCGTGCCTGGATGAAAACGGCTTCAACCCGGACTTCGATGCGGTATCGGACGATATCTGGAAGCGCTGCCAGATCCTCTTCCTGTGCTCGCCAGGCAACCCGACGGGTGCGCTGATCCCGGTCGAAACCCTGAAAAAACTGATCGCCCTGGCCGATGAACACGACTTCGTGATCGCTGCCGACGAGTGCTACAGCGAGCTTTACTTCAACGAACAGACCCCACCGCCAGGCCTGCTCAGCGCCTGCGTGGAACTGGGTCGCAAGGATTTCAAACGCTGCGTGGTGTTCCACAGCCTGTCCAAGCGTTCCAACCTGCCGGGCCTGCGCTCGGGTTTCGTCGCCGGCGATGCCGAGATTCTCAAGGGCTTCCTGCTGTATCGCACCTACCATGGCTGCGCCATGCCGGTTCAGACCCAACTCGCCAGCGTTGCCGCGTGGAATGACGAAGTGCATGTGCGGGCCAACCGTGCGCTGTACCGCGAGAAGTACGATGCGGTACTGGAAATCCTCAGCCCGGTGATGGACGTACAGCGCCCGGACGGCGGTTTCTACCTGTGGCCGAACGTCGAAGGCGATGATGCCGCGTTCTGCCGTGACCTGTTTGTCGAAGAACACGTGACGGTGGTGCCGGGTTCGTACCTGTCCCGAGAGGTTGACGGTTTCAATCCGGGGGCTGGCCGGGTACGCCTGGCATTGGTCGCGCCTTTGGCGGAATGCGTTGAAGCGGCAGAACGGATTCGCGACTTCATTCTGCGCCGTCGATAACAGTTACATCGCCCGCAGGAGTTGCCGCAGGCAGCTCCTGCATGAAATCCGACCAGAGTTCCCGATCAATCGCCGTTGAAGTGCCATATTGGTCGCTTAAGCTGCCCGCTGACAGCTGCCATCGGCAATGCGACAAAGCCCGGTCATGGCCGACGCCGAACCCGCTCGCTCATGGCATAATCCTTGATCTTTTATTTCCAGCACCTCCAAAGGGGGGCAATTCCTTGACCGCTTCAAGCAAAACGTTGCACCTTTTCGGCATCAAAGCCTGCGACACCATGAAAAAGGCGCGCACCTGGCTCGATGAAAACGCTGTGCATTTTGACTTTCATGATTACAAAACGGCCGGAATCGACCGTGAACACCTGACCCAGTGGTGCAACGAGCACGGCTGGCAAGTGGTGCTCAACCGTGCAGGCACGACCTTTCGCAAACTCGACGACGAACGTAAAGCCGATCTCGACCAGGCGAAAGCTATCGAATTGATGCTCGCACAACCTTCGATGATCAAGCGCCCGGTGCTCGATCTCGGTGACCGAACCCTGATTGGCTTCAAGCCAGACATTTACGCGGCAGCGCTCAAGTAAGCCAGCCCGTTCAATTTTGTTAGAGGTATAAACATGTCCACTACCCTGTTCAGCCTGGCCTTTGGTGTCGGCACTCAAAACCGTCAAGGTGCATGGCTGGAAGTGTTTTACGCAGCTCCGGTACTCAAGCCATCGGCTGAGCTGGTCGCCGCTGTCGCGCCGATTCTGGGCTACACCGAAGGCAATCAGGCTATCGCTTTCACTACCGCCCAGGCCGCGCAACTGGCTGAAGCCCTGAAAGGTGCCGACGCAGCTCAAGCGGCGTTGCTGACCCGCCTGGCCGAAAGCCACAAGCCGCTGGTCGCCACCCTGCTGGCCGAAGACGCACAACTGAGCTCCACCCCTGAGGCCTACCTCAAGCTGCACCTGCTGTCCCATCGCCTGGTCAAGCCACACGGCCTGAACCTGGCCGGGATCTTCCCGTTGCTGCCGAACGTGGCCTGGACCAGCCAGGGCGCAATCGACCTGAACGAACTGGCCGAGCATCAACTGGAAGCCCGTCTGCGTGGCGAGCTGCTGGAAGTGTTCTCGGTCGACAAGTTCCCGAAAATGACCGATTACGTCGTACCGGCTGGCGTGCGTATCGCTGACGCGGCACGTATTCGTCTGGGTGCCTACGTGGGCGAAGGCACCACCGTGATGCACGAAGGTTTCGTCAACTTCAACGCCGGCACCGAAGGCCCTGGCATGATCGAAGGCCGCGTCTCTGCGGGCGTGTTCGTCGGCAAGGGTTCGGACCTGGGCGGCGGTTGCTCGACCATGGGCACCCTGTCGGGCGGCGGCAACATCGTGATCAAGGTCGGCGAAGGCTGCCTGATCGGCGCCAACGCCGGTATCGGCATTCCATTGGGCGACCGCAACACTGTTGAGTCGGGCCTGTACGTGACCGCTGGCACCAAAGTGGCACTGCTGGACGAGAACAACAAACTGGTCAAAGTGCTCAAGGCCCGCGAACTGGCCGGCCAGCCTGACCTGTTGTTCCGCCGCAATTCGGAGACCGGTGCCGTGGAATGCAAAACCCACAAATCGGCCATCGAACTGAACGAAGCGCTGCACGCTCACAACTAAGCAGAGCGTCAAACACCCCCTGTAGGAGCAAAGCTTGCTCGCGATGCTTTTGGCGGCCTCAAGGGCCCCATCGCGAGCAAGCTCTGCTCCTACAGGGCCAGGCGTACACCCGCCCATGTTTATCAGGGCCCGATGGCATGATGATTCCTTCTCCCTGGCGCGCCGATTTTCCGGCCATCGCCGCTCTGCAACGGCAAGACCAGACCTATCTGGACAACGCCGCCACCACCCAGAAACCCCAAGCCCTGCTCGATGCGCTGGCGCACTACTACGCCAACGGCGCGGCCAACGTTCATCGTGCGCAACACCTGCCCGGCGCCCATGCCACGCAGGCGTTCGAAGGCAGCCGCAGCAAAGTCGCGCATTGGCTCAATGCCGGCAACAGCGGGCAAATCATCTTTACCCACGGCGCAACCTCTGCGCTGAACCTCCTGGCCTACGGCCTGGAACACCTTTTCAATCCGGGCGATGAAGTTGTCATCAGCGCCCTGGAACACCACGCCAACCTGTTGCCATGGCAGCAATTGGCGCACCGTCGCGAGCTGAAACTGCTGGTGTTGCCACTGGATGCGGACGGTCTGATCGATCTCGACGCCGCCGCCCGGTTGATCGGCCCGCGCACGCGATTGCTGGCGGTCAGCCAGTTGTCCAACGTGCTCGGCGCATGGCAGCCGTTAGCGCCGTTACTGGCGCTGGCCAAGGCGCAGAACGCCTTGACCGTGGTCGATGGCGCCCAAGGCGTGGTCCATGGCCGCCATGACGTGCAGGCACTGGGTTGCGACTTTTACGTTTTTTCCAGCCACAAACTCTATGGCCCGGACGGTCTCGGCGTGCTGTATGGCCGCAACGAAGCCTTGCAGCAGTTGCGCCCATGGCAGTTCGGCGGCGAGATGGTGCTGGACGCCAACTACCACGACGCACGCTTCCGCCCAGCCCCGCTGGGCTTTGAAGCCGGCACACCGCCGATTGCCAGCGTGATTGGCCTGGGCGCGACCCTCGACTATCTCGCCGGTCTCGACCAGGACGCCGTGTGCGCCCACGAAGCCGCGCTGCATGATTACCTGTTGAAGGGCTTGCAGGCGCGCAATGGCATTCGCCTGTTGGGCAAACCACAACTGGCGCTGGCCAGTTTTGTCGTCGAAGGCGTGCACAACGCCGATTTGGCGCATCTGCTCACCGAACAGGGCATCGCCGTACGCGCCGGACACCACTGCGCGATGCCGTTGCTGAAAAGCTTTGAACTGGCGGGAGCGATTCGGGTTTCGTTGGCGCTGTACAACGACTCGGAAGACCTTGAGCGCTTTTTCGAAGCCCTTGATCAAGCGCTGGAGTTGTTGCGATGAGCCTGCCAGCGGATGCCATTACGGCACTGGAAACCTTTCAGGCCGCTGCCGGCTGGGAACAACGCGCTCGCTTGCTGATGCAATGGGGCGAACGGCTTCCGCCGTTGAGCGATGCAGACAAGACCGAGGCCAATCGCGTACACGGCTGCGAAAGTCAGGTGTGGTTGGTTGGCGCGTTGCAGGACGGCCATTGGCAGTTTGCTGCCAGCAGCGATGCACGATTGATTCGCGGGTTGGTGGCGTTGCTGCTGGCGCGGGTCAACGGCTTGACTGCCGCCGAGTTGCAACAGGTGGATTTGCCCGATTGGTTCAATCAACTGGGGTTATCGCGACAACTGTCGTCGTCGCGCAGCAATGGCCTCAATGCGGTGTTGCAGCGGATGAATGAGTTGGCCGCCTGACACCAGTGGCGAGGGAGCTTGCTCCCGTCGGCTGGTCCGCGTTCGGGCGCAGCAGTCGTAAATCGATGAATACGGTGTGTCTGACAACCTGCGGCGCTCGATTTTTGGGTCGCTTCGCGACCCAGCGGGAGCAAGCTCCCTCGCCACAACAGCAGGATTATTGCGCCGGTTTGATCTTGTCTGCCGGGCGCCGCACACCCGCCACAATCTTATCCACAGCCTTGGTCGCGGCGACCATGCCAAAGGTCGCGGTCACCATCATCACCGCGCCAAAACCACCTGCGCAGTCGAGTTTCACCCCATCGCCGACAAAGCTCTTCTGCAAGCAAATGCTGCCATCGGGTTTCGGATAGCGCAGTTGCTCGGTGGAGAACACGCACGGCACGCTGTAGTGACGGGTCACAGTGCGCGAGAAACCATAATCGCGACGCAACGTGGAGCGCACTTTCGAGGCCAGCGGGTCATTGAAGGTACGGTTCAGGTCACACACCTGGATCAGCGTCGGATCGATCTGCCCGCCCGCACCGCCCGTGGTGATGATCTGGATCTTGCGACGTTTGCACCAGGCGATCAGCGCAGCCTTGGCGTTGACGCTGTCGATGCAGTCGATCACGCAGTCGATATTTGGCGTGATGTACTCGGCCATGGTTTCGCGGGTGACGAAATCCGCCACCGCGTGCACGGTGCACTCCGGGTTGATCCCGCGCAGGCGCTCGGCCATCACCTCGACCTTGGGTTTGCCGACAGTACTGTCCAGTGCATGCAACTGGCGATTGACGTTGCTGACGCACACGTCATCGAGGTCGAACAGCGAGATTTCGCCGACACCGCAACGGGCCATGGCTTCCGCCGCCCAGGAACCGACGCCACCGACGCCAACAATCGCCACATGGGCCGCGCGCAAACGCGCCAGGCCTTCGATGCCATACAAGCGGGCAATGCCAGCAAACCGCGGATCTTCTGTACTCATGACCACTACCCTAAAAACCGGCGCGCATTATAGGGCCGATACGTGCCAAGAACATCTTTGCGCTATAAACGGCAGCAGGTCGTGCTTTATTTGTGCCGGCATATGTACATTTTTTGTCACACAAAAGAACTTAAGCGAAGATGGCTTGCCCAATGTCCGGCTTTTTTCTGTCTGCTGTACGCTCAGTTGAACGCCAGTGTAGGATGCGCGCCGATTGGCGCGTGCCAACCGTCCCCTCGTTCCACACCTTTTGGAACCCGATATAGCTATGTCATCGCGTAAATTTGGACTCAATCTGGTGGTAGTGCTGGCGATTGCCGCGCTGTTCACCGGTTTCTGGGCGCTGATCAACCGCCCCGTCACGACCCCCAACTGGCCTGAGCAGATCTCCGGTTTTTCTTACTCGCCGTTCCAGCAAGGCCAGTTCCCACAGAAAAACCAGTTCCCGTCCGACGATGAAATGCGTCGCGACCTGGAGATCATGAGCAAGCTGACCGACAACATTCGGACCTACTCCGTCGACGGTACGCTGGAGGACATCCCGAAACTGGCGGAAGAATTCGGCCTGCGCGTGACGCTCGGGATCTGGATCAGCCCCGATCTTGAGCGTAACGAGCGCGAGATCCAGCGCGCCATCGAACTGGCCAACAGTTCGCGCAGCGTCGTGCGCGTGGTGGTCGGTAACGAAGCGATCTTCCGTAAGGAAATCACCGCCGAGCAATTGAGCGTGATCCTCGATCGCGTGCGCGCAGCGGTAAAGGTCCCGGTGACCACGTCCGAGCAGTGGCACGTCTGGGAAGAAAACCCGATGCTGGCCAAGCACGTCGACCTGATCGCGGCTCACATCCTGCCGTATTGGGAATTCATCCCGGTGGACCAGGCCGGCCAGTTTGTTCTGGATCGTGCCCGCGACCTGAAAAAACTCTTCCCGAAAAAACCGCTGCTGCTGTCCGAAGTGGGCTGGCCGAGCAATGGCCGCATGCGCGGTGGTGCTGATGCGACCCCGGCGGATCAGGCGATTTACCTGCGTACGCTGGTGAACAAGCTCAACCGCCAGGGCTTCAACTACTTCGTGATCGAAGCGTTTGACCAGCCATGGAAAGCCAGCGACGAAGGTTCGGTAGGCGCCTATTGGGGCGTGTTCAACGCTGCGCGTCAGCAGAAATTCAACTTCGAAGGCCCGGTCGTAGCGATTCCGCAATGGCGAGTACTGGCGGTCGGCTCCGTGGTCCTGGCGTTGTTGTCCCTGACCCTGCTGATGATCGACGGCTCGGCCCTGCGCCAGCGCGGTCGGACCTTCCTGACCTTCACCGCGTTCCTCGGCGGTTCGGCACTGGTGTGGATCGGTTACGACTACAGCCAGCAATACAGCACCTGGTTCAGCCTGACGGTGGGCTTCCTGCTCGCCCTCGGTGCGCTCGGGGTATTTATCGTATTGCTGACCGAAGCCCACGAACTGGCCGAGACCGTCTGGACCCACAAACGTCGGCGTGAATTCCTGCCGGTGGTGGGCGACTCGGACTACCGTCCGAAAGTCTCGATCCATGTGCCGTGCTACAACGAGCCGCCGGAGATGGTCAAACAGACCCTCAACGCCCTGGCCAACCTCGACTATCCGGACTTCGAAGTCCTGATCATCGACAACAACACCAAGGACCCGGCCGTCTGGGAACCGGTGCAGGCCTATTGCGAAACCCTGGGCCCGCGCTTCAAGTTCTTCCACGTCTCGCCATTGGCCGGTTTCAAGGGCGGCGCGCTGAACTACCTGATCCCGCACACTGCCAAGGATGCCGAAGTCATCGCGGTGATCGACTCGGACTACTGCGTCGACCCGAACTGGCTCAAGCACATGGTGCCGCACTTCGCCGATCCGAAAATCGCCGTGGTGCAGTCGCCACAGGATTATCGCGACCAGAACGAAAGCACCTTCAAGAAGCTCTGCTACGCGGAATACAAAGGCTTCTTCCACATCGGCATGGTGACCCGTAACGACCGTGACGCGATCATCCAGCACGGCACCATGACCATGACCCGTCGCTCGGTGCTCGAAGAGCTCGGCTGGGCTGACTGGTGCATCTGCGAAGACGCCGAATTGGGTCTGCGGGTGTTCGAAAAAGGCCTGTCGGCGGCGTACTACCACAACAGTTACGGCAAGGGCCTGATGCCCGATACCTTTATCGACTTCAAGAAACAGCGTTTCCGCTGGGCCTACGGAGCGATTCAGATCATCAAGCGGCACACCGCCAGCCTGTTGCGTGGCAAGGACACCGAACTGACCCGTGGCCAGCGTTACCACTTCCTCGCGGGCTGGTTGCCGTGGGTCGCGGATGGCATGAACATCTTCTTCACCGTCGGCGCCCTGCTCTGGTCGGCGGCGATGATCATCGTGCCGCAACGGGTCGATCCACCGCTGCTGATCTTCGCAATCCCGCCCCTGGCGCTGTTTGTGTTCAAGGTGGGCAAGATCATTTTCCTCTACCGCCGTGCGGTCGGGGTCAACCTGAAGGATGCATTCTGCGCGGCATTGGCCGGTCTGGCGTTGTCGCACACCATCGCCAAAGCGGTGCTGTACGGTTTCTTCACCAGCAGCATTCCGTTTTTCCGTACCCCGAAAAATGCCGATAACCACGGCTTCTGGGTAGCGATTTCGGAAGCGCGCGAAGAGCTGTTCATCATGCTGCTGTTGTGGGGCGCGGCACTGGGGATTTACCTGGTGCAGGGCATCCCGAGCAACGACATGCGCTTCTGGGTGACCATGTTGCTGGTGCAGTCGCTGCCGTATCTGGCTGCGCTGATCATGGCCTTCCTGTCTTCGCTGCCAAAACCTGCGCCAGAAACCGAGCCGGCACCTGCCGCTTAAATCTGCGCAAACCACTAAACGGCGGCCTCTGGCCGCCGTTTTGCTTTAAGATATCTGCCATTTTGTGGGGCCAGCCCCAATTCCTGTAGGAGCAAAGCTTGCTCGCGATTACGCGACTCGGTGTAACAGAAAGTCCTCATAATCGTTCATCGCGAGCAAGCTTTGCTCCTACACAATAAGCTTCCGGAGTTCTCACATGACGGCCCACGCCGACCTTTCGCCGACCCTCCAACTCGCCATCGACCTGATCCGTCGTCCGTCCGTGACGCCGGTCGACGCCGATTGCCAGAAGCAGATGATGCAGCGCCTGGGCGATGCCGGTTTTGCGCTTGAGCCGATGCGCATCGAGGATGTGGATAACTTCTGGGCCACCCACGGCAAACACGAAGGCCCAGTGCTGTGCTTCGCCGGTCACACCGACGTGGTGCCGACCGGTCCGGTGCAGGCCTGGCAAATCGATCCGTTCGACGCGGTGATCGACGAACACGGCATGCTCTGCGGCCGTGGCGCGGCGGACATGAAAGGCAGCCTGGCCTCCATGACCGTGGCGGCCGAACGTTTTGTCGCCGACTACCCGGACCACAAGGGCAAGGTCGCCTTCCTGATCACCAGCGACGAAGAAGGCCCGGCGCATCACGGCACTAAAGCAGTGGTCGAACGCCTCGCAGCGCGCAAAGAGCGTCTGGACTGGTGCATCGTCGGCGAACCGTCGAGCACCACGCTGGTCGGTGACGTGGTCAAGAACGGCCGTCGCGGCTCCCTTGGCGCCAAGCTCACCGTGCGCGGTGTGCAAGGTCACGTGGCCTACCCGCACCTGGCGAAGAACCCGATCCACCTCGCCGCCCCGGCCCTGGCCGAACTGGCCGCCGAGCACTGGGACCACGGCAACGATTTCTTCCCGCCGACCAGTTTCCAGATTTCCAACGTCAACTCCGGCACCGGCGCGACCAACGTCATTCCCGGTGATCTGGTGGCGGTGTTCAACTTCCGTTTCTCCACCGAGTCGACCGTCGAAGGCCTGCAACAGCGGGTGGCCGATATCCTCGACAAACATGGCCTGGACTGGCACATCGATTGGGCGCTGTCCGGCCTGCCGTTCCTCACCGAGCCGGGTGCCCTGCTCGATGCGGTGTCGGCAAGCATCAAGACCATCACCGGTCGCGACACCAAGGCGTCCACCAGCGGTGGTACTTCGGACGGGCGCTTCATCGCCACCATGGGTACGCAAGTGGTCGAGCTTGGCCCGGTCAACGCGACGATTCACCAGGTCAACGAGCGCGTGCTGGCCAGCGACCTCGATCTGCTGACTGAAATCTACTACCAGACCCTGATCAAGTTGCTCGCCTGATGCTTGCCTGTCCTATCTGCAGTGCGCCGCTGAACGCGGTCGACAACGGCGTCGCGTGCCCGGCCGGGCATCGCTTCGACCGCGCCCGCCAGGGTTACCTGAACCTGCTGCCGGTGCAGCACAAGAACAGCCGTGACCCAGGCGACAACCAGGCGATGGTTGAAGCCCGTCGCGACTTCTTGAACGCTGGGCATTACGCGCCAGTGGCCAAGCGTCTCGCCGAGCTGGCCGCTGAACGTGCGCCACAGCGCTGGCTGGACATCGGTTGTGGCGAGGGTTACTACACCGCGCAAATCGCCGACGCGCTGCCAAATGCCGACGGCTACGCGCTGGATATCTCCCGCGAAGCGGTCAAGCGTGCCTGCAAACGTAACCCGCAGCTGACCTGGTTGATCGCCAGCATGGCCCGGGTGCCGTTGGCCGATGCCAGCTGCCAGTTCCTTGCCAGCGTGTTCAGCCCGCTCGACTGGCAGGAAGCCAAACGCCTGCTCAGCCCGGGTGGCGGCTTGATGAAAGTCGGGCCGACCAGCGGCCATTTGATGGAACTGCGTGAGCGTCTGTATGACGAAGTGCGCGAATACACTGATGACAAGCACCTGGCCCTGGTGCCGGAAGGCATGACGCTGCAACACAGCGAAATCCTCGAATTCAAACTGAACCTGGTCAGCGGCCAGGACCGCGCCAACCTGCTGGCCATGACGCCTCACGGCTGGCGCGCGAGTGCCGAACGCCGGGCGGCCGTCATCGAACAGGCCGAGCCGTTCGAGGTCAGTGTGTCGATGCGCTACGATTACTTCGTTCTGCAGTAATTATTTCAGAGCAACCCTTAAACTTTTGGTCTTGAGCAGTGGCTTGAGACCGGCTAAATCCGCGAATGGATTTTTCGAAACCCGCAGTGAGGAACATCCATGCGCCAACCCGATATCGAGATTTACCTGAAAGACGCCGACGTCGACTACAAGGCTATTGCCACCTGGCTCGGCGCGGCGCTGGGTCCTTGCACCGACTGGGTTCAGAAAGGTCAGACCTACAAGTGCAAGGCCGGCAACGTGCCTGTGACCTGGCTGCCAAAAGCCGTGGGCAAGTGGAACAGCCTGTACCTGGAAAGCGACCAGACGCCGTGGGACGACGACATCGCCTGCGCCCGCGCCGCCTTTGCCGCACTGAATGTCGAAGTGCGCTGCGCGCCAGGGACCTGGGTCGAGGAAGAAGGTGAAGAGACGGCGGATCGCTGGATTCGGATCAGCGTCGACGGTGAAGAAGAGATCACCTGGAAAACCGCTTAACCCTGCTAGACAGCCGTGTGGCGAGGGGGCTTGCCCCCGTTCGACTGCGCAGCAGCCGTAAAACCAGCGAACGCGTACTTCCTGAAACACTGCGTTTGCTGAATTTGGGGCCGCTTCGCGACCCAACGCGGGCAAGCCCGCTCGCCACAGGGAATGATGGTGATTTCGCAGTCCGTGGGTTACAGGCCGACTACATCCTCAGCCTGCAAACCTTTCTGCCCATCGACCACGGCGTATTCAACCTGCTGGCCTTCGGCCAACGAGCGGTGGCCTTCGCCACGGATCGCGCGGTAATGCACGAACACGTCTGCCCCGTCCTCACGCTGAATGAAGCCGTAGCCCTTGGCGTCGTTGAACCACTTCACGTTGCCGGTCTCGCGCGTTGCCATCAATCAATCCCCCTATTTTTATTATTGGTCGGCGTGCTCATGAACACGCCTTGTGAACGTTTGCCAGCGCTCGGTTGACTGTAAGAAACAGCGCCGATAGTGGCAAACGACTGGCCGAGTATATGACAGTGGTAAAAACTCTCAACTCAAGATTACTTCGGCGCTTTTTTGCCGATTTTCGACGAATACGGCACACTACCGGCCCCGAGCGCTTGCTCGGTTTTTTCAACTAAAGCAGAAGCCGTATGACCCGCTCCCCGTTCCGCCGTCTGGTGTTTGGCGCCTTGCGCCGACTGTTGTACCTCTGGGTTCGCTCGGAGACGATCAATCAGTCGTCCTTCACCCTCAACCTCGACCGCAGTCGTCCGGTGTTCTACGTCCTGCAAAATCCTTCGCTGACTGATCTTGCCGTGGTCGATACCGAATGCAGCAAGGCCGGACTGCCGCGTCCGGTGCTGCCGACATCAGTGGGCAATCTGCTGGAGCCTGCAGCGTTTTTCTACCTGACGCCTGAGCCCGACTGGCTCGGCCGCCAGGACAAGCGCGGCGCACCGCCCACCCTGACCCGGCTGGTCAGCGCCTTGAGCCAGAATGGCGCCGAAGACGCGCAGATCATCCCGGTCAGCGTGTTCTGGGGCCAGTCGCCGGACAGCGAATCGAGCCCGTGGAAACTGCTCTTCGCTGATAGCTGGGCGGTGACCGGACGTCTGCGCCGACTGCTGAGCATTATGATCCTGGGGCGCAAGACCCGCGTGCAATTCTCCGCGCCGATCCACCTGCGCGAGTTGATCGAGCACAACAAGGGCCATGAACGCACCGTGCGCATGGCCCAACGCATTTTGCGGGTGCACTTTCGCAACCTCAAAGCCGCGGTCATCGGCCCAGACATTTCCCACCGTCGCAACCTGGTCAAAGGCCTGCTGAATCAGCCACTGGTCAAACAGGCGATCCTCGACGAAGCCGAGCGTGAAAACATTTCACCCGAGAAAGCCAAGGCGCAGGCTCTGCGTTACGGCAACGAAATTGCCTCGGACTACACCTACACCGCGATCCGTTTTCTGGAAGTGGTGCTGAGCTGGTTCTGGAACAAGATCTACGACGGGATCAAGGTCAACCACATCGAAGGCGTGCAGAAAGTCGCCCAAGGTCACGAAGTGATCTACGTGCCGTGCCATCGCAGCCACATCGATTACCTGCTGCTCTCCTACCTGCTGTTTCGCAACGGCCTGACGCCGCCGCACGTCGCCGCCGGGATCAACCTCAACATGCCGGTGATCGGCAGCCTGCTGCGGCGCGGCGGGGCGTTCTTCATGCGCCGCACCTTCAAGGGCAATCCGCTCTACACCTCGGTGTTCAACGAATACCTGCACACGCTGTTCACCAAAGGCTTCCCGGTGGAGTACTTCGTCGAGGGCGGCCGTTCGCGCACCGGGCGCATGCTGCAACCGAAAACCGGGATGCTGGCGATCACCCTGCGCAGCTTCCTGCGTTCGTCGCGCATGCCGATCGTTTTCATCCCGGTATACATCGGTTACGAGCGGGTACTCGAAGGCCGGACCTACCTCGGCGAACTGCGTGGCGCAAGCAAGAAGAAAGAGTCGATCTTCGACATTTTCAGAGTCATCGGCGCGCTCAAGCAGCGCTTCGGCCAGGTGGCGGTGAACTTCGGCGAGCCGATCAAACTGGCGGAGTTCCTCGACAGCGAGCAACCGGATTGGCGCACCCAGGAGCTTGGCCCACAGTTCAGGCCAGCCTGGCTCAACGAAACCACCAACCGCCTCGGCGAGCGCGTGGCGCGGCACTTGAACGAAGCGGCCGCGATCAATCCGGTGAACCTGGTGGCGCTGGCCCTGCTCTCCACCAGCCGTCTGGCGCTGGACGATCGCGCCATGGCGCGGGTGCTCGATTTGTACCTGGCCTTGCTGCGCAAAGTGCCTTACTCGCCACACACCACGCTGCCGGAAGGTGACGGCCGGGCGTTGATCGAACACGTCAAGGACATGGACCTGCTCTCTGAGCAAAGCGATGCGCTGGGCAAGATTCTTTACCTGGACGAGCAAAACGCCGTCCTGATGACCTACTACCGCAACAACGTGCTGCACATTTTCGCCCTGCCGGCGTTGCTTGCGAGCTTCTTCCAGAGCGCCTCGCGCATGAGCCGCGAACAAGTCCTGCGCTACGCGCGCGCGCTGTATCCGTACCTGCAATCGGAGCTGTTCATTCGCTGGTCGCTGGACGAACTGGATGCGGTGATCGACCAATGGCTCGAAGCCTTTGTCGAACAGGGCCTGCTGCGTTTCGAGAACAACGTGTACTTGCGCCCGGCGCCAAGCTCCCGGCATTTCGTGTTGCTGACCTTGCTGTCCAAGAGCATCGCGCAGACCTTGCAGCGCTTCTACATGACCGTTTCCCTGCTGCTCAACAGCGGCCAGAACACCCTCAGCGCCGAAGAACTGGAAGACCTGTGCACGGTCATGGCCCAGCGCCTGTCGATCCTGCACGGCCTGAACGCCCCGGAGTTCTTCGACAAGAGCCTGTTCCGCCACTTCATCCAGACCCTGCTGAACCTCGACGTGCTCAAGCGCGACGAAGCCGGCAAGCTGAGCCACCACGAACTGCTCGGCGAACTGGCTGAAGGCGCGGCCAAACGCGTGTTGCCGGCGGAGATTCGCTTGTCGATCCGTCAAGTGGCGCTGCATCGCAGCGAAGATGCGGCGGATCAACCCGCACCTGCGCTGCAAACCGACTAAATGATTTAAAGCCGTCCGCGGTCCGTTAATTGCTTTTATCGAACAAGGAAACTGCCATGCTCCGCTCTACCTTTCGCTTCGCCGGCCTCTGTGCTGGCCTGCTGATCTCCGCCAACGCGCTGGCCCTGTCGCTGGGCAGTCTTTCCCAGGGAGAAGCCTCGGGCGGTCTCAAGGACGCCCTGGCCCAAGGGGCCGTAGCGGCCGTCACCACGCTCGGCAAACCGGGCGGTTTCAGCAACAACCCTGAAGTGAAGATCGAACTGCCGGGCAAACTGGGCAAGGTCGCCAGCAAGATGAAACAGTTCGGCATGGGGGACCAGGTCGATCAACTGGAAACCAGCATGAACAAGGCGGCGGAAGCGGCCATGCCGCAGGCCCAGGCGCTGCTGGTGGATGCGGTGAAAAAGATGACCGTGACCGATGCCAAGGGCATCCTCACCGGCGGCAAGGATTCGGCCACCCAATACCTGGACAAGACCAGCCGCGAACAAATCCGCGCCAAGTTCCTGCCGATCGTCAAACAAGCCACTGACCAGGTGGGCCTGGCCAAGCAGTACAACTCGTTCGCCAGCCAGGCGGCAACCTTCGGCGTGCTCGATGCCAAGAGTGCCAACGTTGAAGGCTACGTGACGGAAAAAGCCCTGGACGGCCTGTTCAAGATGATCGCCCAGAAAGAAGAAGGCATCCGCGCCAACCCGGCGGAAGCCGCGACCAGCCTGGCGAAGAAAGTCTTCGGCGCGCTGTAACCCTCCCCCCGCTGATCGTTCCCACGCGCGGGAACGATCAATACAAGCGGGCTTGCCTTAATGCCTGTAAGTCAAAGAATGTCAGCCTCGGCACATTCCCTGTAGCAGCTGGCGCAGCCTGCGTTAGGTCTGGGCCGCATCCGGACGAAGCGGTCGCAAATAGGCGATATGCGGTGTCCCTGAAAGGACGAAGTTTGCCATTTTGTGAGCGCTTCGCACTCGAACGCAGGCTTCGCCAGCTGCTACAGGGTCGCGTAACGGCTTGACTATGGGGATTAGGGCTTGCCCGCCCCCACATCAGTTTGGTGGTGTTTAATTGCATGGCGACTGCGTTCGTCACAAGCCACAGCGTCTTGCGTTGCGCCCTACACCTACGCCAGAATCCGCCGGCTTGTGCGCTTGGGCACTGGGCTCTATCGTCTCCGGGTCGCTGAAAATCAGCGATCGGGTTTGGTAGCCCGTTCTTCATCAGGCGCATAGTGTCACCTCTCGTAGAGCCATTTTTCGGTCTCTACTAAATGGTGGCTATGCGCAGGGCGCCTTCGGGTGCGCCGGGATCCTGGTGACCGGTCTACCAACCTGCGTATGGCCGCCACCCAAATCGTTTGGTAGCGATGGTGTCGGCTCCTATGTTCATCAGGAGATTCACCATGTTCAAGCCCACACCCAATCCCCCCGAAGCCGACGCCGAAAGCGTCTCCCCCTATGCGTCCCTCGACTCGAAAGAACTCCACGCCGCCGCCCACCGGGCGCTCGATCATTACCTGCTGTTACCTGAAACCAAGAAGTTGCTGACCGACCGCCGGCCCAGCTGCATCTTCGTCATCGCCCCGGAAGTCGACAGCGAAACCCTGCTGGCCCACGCCTGCGAAACCCTGGCCTCGGCCAATGTCATGGCCAGCGACCTGGCGTTTGAACTCGACGGCCCCAAACGCAACAGCGCACTGGCGATTCAGCAGATGGTCGCCCTGGCGGAACTGGCGGTAAACCGCGCGCTGGATAACATTGATCAGCCAGAGACTTAACAGCACCACCGCGTAGGAGCAGCGCCAGGCTGCGATCTTTTGATGTTTGGATCGCAGCCTACGACCAGTCTGTTTTGATGTGTGATGACTCGCGCAAAAAGAACACCCACTCACGGCCCATCTTTTTCTTCTCGAACAGCTTCAACTCAACCAAACCATTCAAGGTCGTGGCCGCCGTGTTGTAGGAGCAGTTCAGGTTGTCCTTCACATTGACCGCGGTAAACTCCTTGGCCCTGCCGCTCTTGGCAATCTGAAACAGCGTGCGCTGCTTCTCGGTCAACTGCTCGAAAAGCCCGGATTCCTCCAGCCAGCGATCAAAACCTTCGGCATCAACCAGGCTTTTTTGATAAGCCGCCGTGAACCCGGTCACGGCCCGCAAAATCACCGAACACTGGTAATCGATGAAGTACGTCAGGTCCAGCGCGTCGCTCTCGGTATGCACATAAGACCGACCGTACTTCACCGGCGCATTGCGCAGCAGAATGCTGATCGCGATGTAGCGAAATGCCGAGAAGTCATTCTTGAACATGAACCAGTAAAACAACGCCCGCGCCACCCGGCCATTGCCATCGCGAAACGGATGCTCGTAGCCCAGGGCAAAATGCAGGGCGATGGCCTTGATCATCGGGTGCACATAATCAACGCGTAGAGGGTCGTCGTGGGGCTGGTTGATCCAGCTCGCCAATCCATCGAGCCGAGCGCTGATGCCCGTGGATGGCGGCGGTGTATGAACGGTATTGCCTTCGCCATCCTGCACCACCACTTGATCATTGCTGCGAAAAAGTCCCGGCGAATACAGCGCGTCATCAATGCCTTCGACGCCGACACGATGCAGTTGCCGGATCAGTTCGACACTCAATGGCTCGTGACGTTTTTCCCAGGCGAAGATCATCATTTTGTAGTTGCCGATAACCATTCGCTCGTCCGGGGTACGCGGCAGGCGATTGCGCTTGAGCATGTCCTTGGCCACCAGCGTGGTGGTCGCGGCGCCCTCGAGCTGGCTGCTGCTGATGGCTTCGTCTTCGATCAGGTCATTGAGCAGGTAACTGAAATGCGCCGTCTCACCGATATGATGAGTCATGTATTCCAGCGCGGCGGTCGTGGCCTGACGATCAACCGTCGAGAGGGTTTTCTGTGCCAGCGGTGTCAGGACGAACTGGCCCCATTGGCTCGGCTCGCCCAGCGGCAACAAACGCACGTATTGCGCCACGCGGGCCTTTTTCACCAAGGCCCAGCATAAGGTCGGATCAAGACCGGGCGGCCAGCGAAAACGCAGATCATCGAACGGCAAGTAACGCCCCTGATCATCCAGCGGCTTGAGCAGTGCCAGATAGTCGACCAGCTTTTCCTTGTGAGGCGATTGGCCGAGTGCGTCGAAAAGACTCGGGTCTATGGCTGGAGGGCTTTTTATCATCGCTGTCTCAAAAACTCGAGAAACTGAGTTATGAGTACAACATAACGACGCCCATGTCTCAATATCAGCCAAAACTGAGATATCTGTAGGAGCAATGCTTGCTCGCGATGCAGGCGACGCGGTCGACCTGATGACCGCGTTGATGCCATCGCGAGCAAGCTTTGCTCCTACGGTTCCTGTGTCAAACCGGTTCTTTCTTGACCCTGAACCACGCCGCATACAGCGCCGGCAGGAACAGCAAGGTCAGCGCCGTCGCGACGATCAAGCCGCCCATGATCGCTACCGCCATCGGGCCGAAGAACACGCTGCGTGACAACGGAATCATCGCCAGCACGGCGGCCAGTGCAGTCAGCACGATAGGCCGGAAGCGCCGCACCGTGGCTTCGATGATCGCTTGCCAGGGTTTGAGCCCGGCGAGGATGTCCTGTTCGATCTGGTCGACCAGGATCACCGAGTTACGCATGATCATCCCCGACAGCGCGATGGTCCCGAGCATGGCCACGAAACCGAACGGCTGACGGAACACCATCAGGAACAAGGTGACACCGATCAATCCCAACGGCGCTGTCAGAAACACCATCGCCGTGCGTGAGAAGCTGCGCAGTTGCAGCATCAGCAAGGTCAGTACAACCACGATGAACAACGGCACACCGGCATTCACCGAATCCTGGCCACGGGTCGAGTCTTCTACCGTGCCGCCGACGTCCAGCAAATAACCGTCAGGCAATTGCGCGCGAATCGGCTCGAGTGTCGGAAGGATCTGCTTAACCAGGGTTGCCGGTTGCTCCTTGTCATAGATGTCGGCGCGAATCGTCACGTTTGGCAAGCGGTTGCGGTGCCAGATAATGCCTTCTTCGAAGCCGTATTCCAGGGTCGCCACCTGCGACAGCGCGACACTTTTGCCGTTGTCGGTCGGCACCGCCAGGCTCGACAGCCGCGACAGTTCGGTGCGTTCGTGCAAGGTGCCGCGCAAGAGGATCTCGATCAACTCGTTGTCTTCACGGTACTGGCTGACGCTGGAACCGGTCAGTGAGCTTTGCAAGAACCTCGACAGGTTTGCCGTGCTCACGCCCAAGGCTCGCGCGCGGTCCTGATCGACGTTCAGGTACACCACTTTGCTCGGCTCTTCCCAGTCCAGGTGCACGTTGACCACATGCGGGTTCTCACGCACCTTGGCCGCGACTTTACGTGCCAGCGCGCGGACTTCTTCAATGTGTTCACCGGTAACCCGGAACTGCACCGGATACCCCACTGGCGGACCGTTTTCCAGGCGCGTGACCCGCGAGCGCAAGGCCGGGAATTGTTCGTTCAGGGTTTCGATCAGCCAGGTGCGCAGGCTTTCGCGCTCCTCGATGGTTTTTGCCAGGACCACAAATTGCGCGAAGCTCGCTGCCGGCAATTGCTGGTCCAGCGGCAGGTAAAAACGCGGCGAACCGGTGCCTACATAGGCGACATAGTTGTCGATGCCCGCGCGCTCCTTGAGCATCGCTTCCAGGCGCTTGACCTCCTCGTTGGTGTTGCTCAACGAGGCGCCTTCGGCCAGTTTCAGATCAACCATCAGTTCCAGGCGCCCGGAAGCCGGGAAGAACTGTTGCGGCACAAAACGGAACAACAGCACCGAAGCCACGAACAGCAGGATGGTCAACGCGATCACGGTTTTGCGGCGGCGCACGCACCACTCCACCAGACGCCGAACGCGTTGATAGAACGGTGTGCCGTAAGGGTCCGGCTGACCGGCACCGTGTTTGGCAGCGTGAATTTTCGCCAGGTCCGGCAGGAGTTTTTCACCCAGATAGGGCACAAACATCACGGCGGCGACCCACGAGGCCAGCAACGCGATGGTCACCACCTGGAAGATCGAGCGGGTGTATTCACCGGTGCCGGATTGCGCGGTGGCAATCGGCAGGAAACCGGCCGCGGTAATCAATGTCCCGGTGAGCATCGGGAACGCGGTGCTGGTCCAGGCAAAGCTGGCAGCCTTGAGCCGGTCGTAGCCCTGCTCCATTTTGATCGCCATCATTTCCACGGCGATGATCGCGTCGTCCACCAGCAATCCCAAGGCCAGCACCAACGCGCCGAGAGAGATCTTGTGCAGGCCGATTCCGAGGTAATACATGCAGGCAAACGTCATTGCCAGCACCAGCGGAATCGCCAGGGCGACCACCATGCCAGTGCGTACACCGAGGGAGAAGAAGCTCACCAGCAAGACAATCGCCAGCGCTTCCACCAGCACCTGGACGAACTCGCCGACGCTGCTTTTCACCGCGGCCGGCTGGTCGGAGACCTTGCGCAGTTGCATACCGGCCGGCAGGTTTTTCTGGATACGCTCGAACTCCAGCTCCAGCGCCTTGCCGAGCACCAGAATGTCGCCGCCATCCTTCATCGCCACGGCCAGGCCGATTGCGTCCTCGCCCATGAAGCGCATGCGCGGTGCCGGTGGATCGTTGAAGCCACGGTGCACATCAGCCACATCGCCGATACGGAAGGTCCGGTCGCCGACACGGATCGGAAAATCCCTGATCTGCTCGACCGTCTGGAAATTGCCCGTCACCCGCAGCTGCAAACGCTCGCTGGAGGTTTCGAAGAATCCGGCGTTGGACATCGCGTTCTGTTCTTCCAGCGCTTGCTGCACCGTGGCCAACGGCAATCCCAGGGTGGCGAGTTTGACGTTGGACAGTTCGATCCAGATCTTCTCGTCCTGCAGCCCGAGCAAGTCGACCTTGCCCACATCCTTGACCCGTTGCAGCTGGATCTGGATACGGTCGGCGTAATCCTTGAGCACCGCGTAATCGAAACCCTCGCCGGTCAGCGCATAGATATTGCCAAAGGTAGTGCCGAATTCATCGTTGAAGAACGGTCCCTGGATTCCCGGCGGCAAGGTCTGGCGGATGTCGCTGATCTTCTTGCGCACCTGATACCAGAGCTCGGGGATCTGCGCCGAATGCATCGAGTCCCGGGCCATGAAGGTCACCTGGGATTCACCGGGGCGAGAGAACGAGACAATCCGCTCATACTCACCGGTTTCCATCAGCTTCTTTTCAATGCGCTCGGTGACTTGCCGCGAGACTTCCTGGGCCGTCGCCCCCGGCCAACTGGTCCTGATCACCATGGCCTTGAAGGTGAACGGCGGGTCTTCGCTCTGGCCCAGCTTGGTGTAGGACAACGCGCCGACGACCGCCAGCAAAATCATCAGGAACAGTACGATCTGGCGGTTATGCAGCGCCCATTCGGAAAGGTTGAAACGCATCGGGGATTACTCCTTGACCGCCAGATTGACCACGCGGTTGGAGCGATCCACCGGCCGTACTTGCTGGCCCTCGTGGAGCACATGAACGCCAGCGGCTACCACCCAGTCGCTGGGGTTGAGGCCGTCAAGCACCGGCACGCTTTTCTCACCGAAGGCGCCGACACGAACCGGGGCCTTTTTCAGGGTGTTGTTGGCACCGACGACCCAGACGTATGTCGCGCCGTTTTCTGCGGTGAGCGCCGAGAGCGGCACCGACAGCGGCACCACGTCAGCCAGTTGAATGAATACCCGGGCGCTTTGACCAAGCTCGGCCGGCACCTTGCCAGCACTAAAGGTGATGCGCGCGGCAAAGGTCCGCGACTTTGGATCGGCAGCCGGCGACAGCTCACGAATGCTCCCGGCGAACCGCTGGCCTTGCTGGGTCCACAGTTCAACGGTGACCGGCTGGCCCACCTTGAAACGGCCGAAGTTTTGCTCCGGCAGGCTGATCAGCACTTCACGCTCGCCGTCGGTGGCCAGGGTGAAGGCGGTTTGCCCGGCGGCCACCACTTGCCCGACTTCCACGGCGCGCTTGGCCACGACACCGTCATGTGGCGCACGCAGCACGGCGTAGCTGGCCTGGTTGCTGGCCACATCGAATTCGGCCTTGATCTGCTTGAGTCGCGCTTCGCCGGAGCGGTAGAGATTTTCAGAATTGTCGTACTGCGAGCGGCTGACCATCTGACGGTCCATCAGGGTCTTGTAGCGATCACGCTCGGCACGCACCAGGTTCAGGTTGGCCTCAGCGGCAGCAACCTGCGCGCGAGTCGCTTCCAGTTGCAGGCGTACGTCCTGGGGATCGAGTTCTGCCAGCGGCTGGTTGGCCTTGACCCTCTCCCCTTCCTCGACCAGTCGTCGGCTGACTTTGCCGCCAATACGGAAGGCCAGGTCTGGCTCGTAACGCGCGCGAACTTCGCCGGGATAGCTGTCCATCGCCTGCGCGGAAGGCTCTGGCTGAACCACCATGGCCGGACGCACGGTGACTTGCGCCGGCTCTTCGTGGCCGCACGCAGACAACAAGAACGCCAGGCTGACTGGCAAGGCATAGCGGAACATGGTGAACGACCTTTCGCTAATGGAGCTCGGAATATTTATACTGGCCGGTATGTTATTAATAGCAAACTCACCAGTCCAGTATTAAAGCGAAAAATGTCCAACAATCTTCCTGCACCCAACGGCCCCGGCCGCCCGAAGGATCTCGCCAAGCGCGAGGCGATCCTCGAGGCGGCGAAGCGTCTTTTTCTAAGCAATGGTTACGCAAGCACCAGTATGGACGCGGTGGCGGCTGAGGCCGGAGTATCAAAGTTGACCGTTTACAGTCACTTCAACGACAAGGAGACGCTGTTCTCCTCTGCCGTGATGGCCAAATGCGAAGAGCAATTGCCCATACTGTTCTTCGAACTGCCCGACGGCATGCCGATCGAGAACGTGCTGTTGAACATCGCCCGACGCTTTCATCTGCTGATCAACAGCGATGAATCGGTGAACCTGAATCGCCTGATCATGACGCTGGGGAGTCAGGACCCGAAACTCTCGCTGATCTTCTTCGAGGCAGGTCCGCAGCGGATGTTGCAGGGCATGGAGCGCTTGCTGACGAAGATCGACCAGATCGGCGCCTTGAGCATCGACAAGCCACTGAATGCCGCCGAGCACTTTTTCTGCATGCTCAAAGGCGCAGCAAATTTTCGCTTGCTCTACGGCTGCGGCGAACCCCTGACCGGGGACGCGGCCGAGGCTCACATACAGGAAGTGGTGGGGTTGTTTATGCGGGCATATCGGCCGGATTCGGCCTGATAGATAGGTAGCGTCTGGGCGGATGCTATCGCGGGCAAGCCTTGCTCCTACAGGTCAGACAATTCTGTAGGAGCAAGGCTTGCCCGCGATGGGGGCGACACGGTCCTAAGGCTTGAGCGCTTTCTTGGGATAGATGTCGTAGCGGCTGGACTTGCCGTCCAGCGCATGGCTCGGCTTCGGCCCTTCGATGCAGGGCGCCTTGCGCGGGCGTTTGACCACCACCCGGTGGCTGGCCAGTGCAAGTGCGGCCGCGAGGAGTGCCGGCGCATCCGGGTCATCGCCTACCAACGGGCGAAACAGGCGCATTTCCTTCTTCACCAACGCGGTTTTCTCACGATGCGGGAACATCGGGTCGAGGTAGATCACCTGCGGCGGCTCACCTTCCCAATTGCGCATCAACTCGATCGAGTTGCCCTTGAGCAAGGTCATCCGCGCGACAATCGGCGCCACCTCAAAATCTTCCGCCGCGCGGGCCAGGCCATCTTCCAGCAACGCGCCAATCAACGGCTGACGCTCGATCAGGCTCATTTCGCAACCAAGACTGGCCAGCACAAAACCATCCTTGCCCAGCCCCGCCGTGGCATCCAGCACCTTCGGCCGCACGCCTTGAGCGACGCCGACAGCCTTGGCGATCATCTGGCCGCTGCCGCCACCGTACAACCGGCGATGGGCCGCGCCGCCCTCGACGAAGTCCACCCGCACCGGTCCCGGCGCATCCGGGCCGAGCTGTTGCAACTGCAAGCCGTGCTCACCCACTTGCAACGCAAACTCGGCATCGTCCAGCAGCAACGGCAAGTTCAATCGCTCGGCCCAGTGCTCGGCACGTGCCTGAAACGCTTCGGCCAGGGCCTGGACTTTGATGCGGCTGGCCGCGGGTTGCTCACTCATCAGAAAACACACTCAAAAAATTAATGATCGGCAAAAACGGCCGATAACAAAACTATCGAGCATTTTGCCAGAGCTGAGCGTCGACCGAGAGAAATGTCAGACATTCAACGCACATCAGTAGGCTACATCTCGCCCCACGGCGATTATGGCCTGCGCAACTCCCAAGCACTGAGCGGTGTCAGTCACCTGTGGCAGGATTTTTTTGCCCAGGCGCTGTCCGATCATTTGGGCGATGCTGCACCGGTTCCTGGCAGTTACACCCCTGTCGCCATCGACGGCCCGATCGAGCCGACCGTTGGCGCTGAACTGCTCGAACACATCGTCACGCAGCGCGCCTGCGACGTGAAGGACACCGAAATCCGTCCGCCTGAGCCACTGTTCCTGCCGATTGCCGAGTTCGAAATGGACCTGGCCGACAAACCATTCCCGCCGTTCCCGCCGCAAGAAATTCTCGCGCAACAGAAGCAACAAGACTTCGAAAGCGCTTGGGTGCGCCCGATCGTCCTGGCCGCCGGCCAGCCATTGCCTGCGCCAGGTCCGACACCGCAACCGCGTCCGTTGCACCTGCCAATTGCCGAGTTCGAACTCGACCTGCTGGATAAACCGGCAACCCCTTATCCGCATGAAGAGCTGGTCGAGCAACAGAAGCAATTCGACTTCGATAACGGCTGGGCCCGCCCGATCGTCCTGCAAAACCTGCGCATCGCCGCCTGATCCTCGACTTCAGCCTCAGCGACACACCCACCACGGCCCGACATCCAGATGAAAATGGTTGCGATGGGCTGCGTTGTAGTCCGGGCTCAATACCACGCTGAACATGTCACACGCGCCATCGCGAACCTTGCGTAGAAAGCGCGCATCGTCGTTGTCTTTCGGCCAATCGCGCAGCACGCTGATACTGCGCCCGTCCGCCAGGCGAAAGCCGGCGATATCCAGTGCATCGGCCGTCGCGTGCTGGCTGCGCGAGCCGTTTTCGAGGTTGTACATATTGCGGCAGGCAAAACTGCCGAGGTGATCGACCCGCGCCACCGCCTGCCCATACGTGGCCTGCGCAGCCGGTTGCAGGGCATGCCGCTCGAACAGCACAAACGCCACTGCCAGCGGGCAACTGGCGAGAAAGCTGCTGCTCAGCGCCACCTCGCCGCCCTGCACGCGCAGGGTGTTGTTGAGCGGGCAATCGACGTCCGGGTTGCTGTCGGCCTGGCGGGTGAACTTCAACCCCGCACCGCTGAGCACCTGGTCGCAGAGTTCAGGGTTATCGCGCAGTCTCATCAATTTGAAGCGCGTCAGCAGGTTCGGCGTGGCCCGGACATCCAGCGGCGCCCAAGGGTTCCAGGCGGCTGGCAACGGCAGCCAGCCGCGCCAGACACTCACCAGCAAGCTGCCCATCACCAGCATCACCGCCAACAGCACTTTCAGAAACCGCACGACAACTCCCTGTGGGTCAGCCTTTGAACAACTGATTGATCTGCCCGAACGGCAGCGCGCGGTCGGCGAAATCGAAGGTGCCGTGCGACTGAATTTCCTGCGCGGCCTGATAGAACGCACCGTAGGCCGCACGGGCCATGGCCGAGCCGACGCTGATCCGTTTGACGCCCATTTCACTGAGCTGCGCGACGCTCAACTTGAGACCGCCGGACATCAGCACATTGACCGGTTTCGGCGCCACCGCACGGACCACCGCCAGTATCTCTTCGGCGTTGCGCAGGCCCGGCGCATACAGCACATCGGCGCCCGCTTCGGCAAAGGCCTGCAAACGGCGAATGGTGTCGGCCAGGTCCGGATTCCCGTGCAGGTAATTCTCGGCGCGCGCGGTCAGGATGAACGGGAACGGCAAACTGCGTGCCGCCGCAACGGCCGCCTCGATCCGCGCGACGGCGTGTTCAAAGCAGTAAATCGGGCCGTCTTCACGGCCGGTAGCGTCTTCGATCGAGCCACCGACCGCGCCGGCAGCGGCGGCGCGTAGCAAGCTCTCGGCGGATTCCTGCGGGCTGTCGGCAAAACCGTTTTCCAGATCCACCGCGACTGGCAGATCGCTCGCGCCGACAATCGCCCGAACGTTGGCCAGTGTCTCTTCGAGTTTGACCGCGCCATCCGGGCGGCCCAGCGAAAAAGCATAACCGGCACTGGTCGTCGCCAGCGCCTGGTAACCCAGGCCGGCAAGCATTTTTGCCGAGCCGGCGTCCCACGGATTGGGAATCACAAAAGCTCCGGCACCTTCGTGTAAGGCCTTGAAGGCCTGAGCTTTAAGGGTTTGCGCATCCATTGGCTCACTCCTGCAGAAGGGAAAACCCGTCGTCAGAGCAACCCAAGCTGCTCGGCGGCGGGTTCTCTATATAGCTCAGGCAGCGCCGGCAAGCCAGGCAAACGCGTCATCAACCGAGTATGAAAGCGTTGTGCCAAAGCGGCGGCCAGCAGGTTGTCGGCGGTATGCAGGAAGATATACGGCGTGCGGCCCTCTTCGATCCATTGGGCGATTTTCTCGACCCATGGCGTCAGGAACGTTTCGTTGGCCTCAAGCAGCGGATGACCGATGAAACGCACCTGCGGGAATTGGGTAAAAGCCGCCGGACGCGGTGGCACCTTGGGCTTTTTCGCTTGCGCATGCAGCACCGAGGGTTCCGTCGACGTGCAGCTGAACAGCGCCCGTGGATCGAGGCAAATGCGCTCCACGCCACGATCCAGCAACAGCCGATTGAGCCTGCGCTCGGCATCGCCTTTGGCGAAGAAGTCCCGATGCCGCACTTCAACGGCCAACGGCCGCTGCACGCCATCGATGAACCCGGCCAGCTCGCCCAGCCGTTGCGGGGTAAAGGCTGCCGACAGTTGCAGCCAGAGCGGTGAAACCCGCTCACCGAGCGGGCTGAGCAATTGCACGAAGGTTTCGGCGGCGCTCAGTTGCTCGCGCAGGTCGCCGCCGTGGCTGATGTCGCCGGGGAATTTGGCGGTGAAGCGAAAATGTTCCGGCATCGTCTGCGCCCAGCGCTCCACCGTCGCCGGCGCAGGGCGGGCGTAGAACGTGGTGTTGCCTTCAACGGCGTTGAACACCTGCGAGTACAGGTCGAGAAATTCATTGGGGCGGGCGTTTTGCGGATACAGGTATTCGCGCCAGGCGTTTTCGCTCCAGGACGGGCAACCGAGGTAATAAGGCAACCGCATCAGATGTGCAGGTCGAGACCCAGCACTTCCATATCCCAATCGACGAAAGCCGCGGTGCTCAGGTAGCTGGCCAGGGCCATCGCCACGCTTTTGCTCATGGCGCGATGGTAGATCATGTCCTGCTGACGAGCGGGAAGATTGCTCAGGCGTTGCGCAGAGGCCTTGGCGGCGCGGGCGGCGAGTTGCTCCTCAGAAGGAAACTCCTGCTCGCCATCGATATCCTCGAGGGACTCGTCCACCGACACATTGCCTTTGCGTGGCTTGCGCTTGATGGGGTAGGACTGAGAGGCAAAGCCGTCTATGCGCATAGGTACAAACTCGCTATCGATGATGGCAATTTAGCGGCACTTACCAGTGTGCGCAAACTCCCAAGTGATAACTAGAGCACAGAAACCGGAAAAGGTTTAAAAGCGCGCGGCAGAAACTGACAATTGGCTGCGCCCCTGTGGCGAGGGAGCTTGCTCCCGCTCGGGGGCGAAGCGCCCGCAGATTAACCGACGCGGTACATCTGACGAAATGAGGCTGCGGATTTTGGGGGCGCTTCGCACCCCAGCGGGAGCAAGCTCCCTCGCCACAAAGGCACTCGGATTCACTTGGCTTTGGGGGTTGCCACTTTGTCGCGCAGGTAAACCGGTTGTGCGTCGTCGGCAGGGATGCCTTCGCCGCGTTCCCAGGCGAAACGGGCCAGGGTCAGCAAGTCTTCGGCGTGAGGCAACATGCCAGCATCCTGGCCGATCAGGTTGACCGCGATGCGCTCGCCATAGCCCCAGCCGGTGCCCGCGCCGAACCAGTCGCCCGTGGCCTCTGCCGGCAATGCCGCGACTTCTGGCGGCAACACCGCTTCAGCCCCCACCAGACGCATTTCGCCCGCGGTTTCGCGGTAGCAGCCCCAATAGACTTCATCCATCCGGGCATCGATGGCCGCCGCAACCTGATGTGCACCGTGCTCGCGCAATGCGCGCTGCGCCAGTACCGCCAGGTTGGACACCGGCAACACCGGACGATCCAGTGCAAACGCCAGGCCCTGAACCACGCCAATCGCGATTCGCACGCCAGTGAACGCACCTGGGCCGCGACCAAAGGCAATCGCATCGACCGCTTGCAAGGTGGTGCCCGCATCCGCCAGCAACTGCTGGATCATCGGCAACAACTTCTGCGCATGCAGGCGCGGGATCACCTCGTAATGACTCGTGACCTTGCCGTCATGCAGCAAGGCAACGGAGCAAGCTTCAGTCGCGGTGTCCAGGGCCAGCAAGGTGCTCATCGATGTTTCCGTAAAGAGAGTTGGAAAAAGTCCGCCAGTATAAACAACAACGGCCCGCAAGCGGGCCGTTGTAGGTAAAGCAAATCAGCTTTCTCAGCTCAGCGCTTCAAGCACCTTGCCGGTGATCGCTTCGACCGAACCGACGCCTGCGATGTGGCTGTACTTCGGCTTGCCTTGGGCAGCCGACAGTTGCTGGTAGAAATCCACCAGTGGCTTGGTCTGGGAATGGTAGACCGACAGACGATGACGCACGGTTTCTTCAGTGTCGTCTTTACGCTGCACCAGCGCTTCGCCGGTGACGTCGTCCTGGCCCGCGACTTTCGGCGGGTTGTAGACGGTGTGGTAAACGCGACCGCTGGCTTCGTGTACACGACGACCGGCGATACGCTGGACGATTTCTTCGTCATCAACGGCGATTTCAACCACGTGATCCAGTTCTACACCGGCATCGACCAGGGCTTCAGCCTGAGGAATGGTGCGCGGGAAACCGTCGAACAGAAAGCCATTGGCGCAATCGGGCTGAGCGATACGATCCTTGACCAATGCGATGATCAGGTCGTCGGAGACCAGGCCGCCTGCGTCCATGATGCTCTTGGCTTTAATGCCCAGTTCGGTGCCGGCCTTGACGGCAGCACGCAGCATGTCGCCGGTGGAGATCTGTGGAATAGCGAATTTTTCAGTGATGAACTTAGCCTGAGTACCTTTACCGGCCCCGGGAGCTCCCAGCAGAATGACGCGCATCGATGTGCTCCTCAATTTCTTATTTAGATAACGATCGGATTTGCCGCGTGGGGCCAATCTCAAAAATAGGGTCGTGGGCCGCCCAAACGGCCAAAGGCTGATCAAGATACACAGCAGGCCCTGACCACACAAGCCGCCGAAAGTCGGAGCAACCCGTGCCTGTTATGCCCTGGAGAGGAGGCGATCCAAGTCGCAACCCCATAACAAAGTGTCGCCTGACAAGCGCGACCGGCCCCCGCGGACCGGTCGTTTGTCGCAGTAAAATTACCTGCGACACCCCGCAAAAGACCTTAGCCGGTATTGCGTAAACCGGCGGCAATCCCCGCTACAGACACCAGCAACGCCTGCTCCACCGGGCTGCCCTGCACCACATCCGGCTGTCGCGAGCGCGCCAACAGTTCAGCCTGCAATAGATGTAGCGGATCGAGGTAGGTGTTGCGCAAACGGATGAACTCCAGGGTGTCAGGGCTATGGGCCAGCAGCTGCGACTGACCGGTCAGGCCAAGGACCACGGCACATGCCTGCGACAATAGGTCGCGTAAATGCACACCCAAAGGTAACAATTCCGGCGCAACCAATCGCTCGTCGTAGGACTGGGCAATGTCCGCGTCAGCCTTGGCCAGCACCATCTCCAGCATGTCGATGCGCGTGCGAAAGAACGGCCACTGCTCACGCATCTGCGCCAGCAACTCGCCCTCACCGCGCGCCAAGGCGTTGCTCAACGCCGCTTCCCAGCCAAGCCAGGCCGGCAGCATCAGGCGGGTCTGGGTCCAGCCGAAGATCCACGGGATCGCCCGCAGGCTTTCGATCCCGCCAGCACGACGCTTGGCCGGACGGCTGCCGAGCGGCAGGCGCCCCAGCTCCTGCTCGGGCGTGGATTGACGGAAATACTCGACGAACTGCGGATTCTCCCGCACCACGGCGCGATAAGCGCTGACGCCATCGGCCGCCAATTCGTCCATCAGGCCGCGCCATGCGGGTTCCGGCGGTGGCGGCGGCAACAGCGTTGCTTCGAGCACCGCCGCCAGATACAGGTTGAGGTTTTGCTCGGCGATGTCCGGCAAGCCGAACTTGAACCGAATCATTTCCCCTTGCTCGGTGGTACGGAAACGCCCGGCCACCGACCCCGGCGGCTGCGACAGAATCGCCGCGTGCGCCGGGCCACCGCCACGGCCCACGGTGCCGCCGCGACCATGGAACAACAGCAGTTCAACTTGTTGCTCGCGGCAGATATCCACCAAGCGTTCCTGCGCCCGGTACTGAGCCCAGGCCGCCGCCGTGGTGCCGGCGTCCTTGGCCGAGTCGGAATAACCGATCATCACTTCCTGTGGGCCCTGCAACCGCGAGCGGTAACCCGGCAGCAGCAACAGTTTCTCGATCACCGGGCCAGCGTTGTCGAGGTCGGCGAGGGTTTCGAACAGCGGCACGACGCGCATCGGCCGCAGCACGCCAGACTCTTTAAGCAGCAGCTGCACGGCGAGCACGTCCGAAGCAGCACCCGCCATGGAGATCACGTACGAGCCGAGCGACGCCGCCGGCGCCGCGGCGATTTCGCGACACGTCGCCAGGACTTCGGCGGTGTCGGCCGAAGGTTTGAAATAGGCCGGCAGGAGTGGCCGACGATTGTTCAGCTCGCCCATCAGGAAGCTGATGCGCGCGTCCTCGTCCCAGTCTTCATAGCGACCGAGCCCGAGGTAGTCGGTGATTTCGGTCATCGCCGACGCATGCCTCGACGAGTCCTGGCGCACGTCCAGTCGCACCAGGAACAGGCCGAACGTCACCGCCCGACGCAGGCAATCGAGCAACGGACCATCGGCGATTACGCCCATGCCGCATTCATGCAGCGACTGATAGCACAGCTCCAGCGGATCCAGCAGCTCGCGGTTGTTTTGCAGCACGTCGGCCGGCGCCGGGGTGCTTGCGGTCAAGGATGCCTGCGCCCAGTTACGGGTCGCGCGCAGGCGTTCACGCAGTTGTTTAAGCACTGCACGGTAAGGTTCGGCGCTGTCCCCAGCCTTGGCCCGCAACGCGGTGCTGGCCTGCTGCATCGACAACTCGGCGGCCAGTTGATCGACATCGCGCAGGTAAAGGTCGGCCGCCATCCAGCGCGCCAACAGCAGCACTTCACGGGTCACCGCCGCCGTGACGTTCGGGTTGCCATCACGGTCGCCGCCCATCCACGAGGCGAAGCGAATCGGCGCCGCCTCCAGCGGCAAGCGCAGACCGGTGGCCGCATGCAGCGCCTGGTCGGCCTTGCGCAGGTAGTTGGGAATCGCCTGCCACAGCGAATGCTCGATCACCGCAAAGCCCCACTTGGCTTCATCGACCGGGGTCGGCCGGGTGCGGCGAATTTCTTCGGTGTGCCAGGCTTCGGCGATCAGGCGCTGCAAGGTCGACTTGATCTGCTCGCGCTCGGCGCGGGTCAGGTCACGGTGATCCTGTGCCGCCAGTTGCGCGGCGATGGCGTCGTATTTCTGGATCAAGGTCCGACGGGCGACTTCAGTCGGGTGCGCCGTCAGCACCAGCTCGATTTCCAACCGTCCCAATTGCCGCGCCAGCGCGTCGCTGCCATGCCCTTCAGCCCGCAGGCGGGCGAGCAGTTCGGGCAACACCCGCGCCTCGAACGGTGCCGGTTGGGACTCTTCGCGGCGGTGAATCAACTGATATTGCTCGGCGATGTTCGCAAGGTTCAGGAACTGGTTGAACGCTCGCGCCACTGGCAGTAGTTCATCTTCAGTCAACTGGTTGAGGCTGGCGCGCAGTTCGGCGTCCGTCGAGCCACGTCGGTCAGCCTTGGCACCCTTGCGGATCAGCTCGATCTTGTCGAGAAAGCCATCCCCGTACTGCTCGCGAATGGTGTTGCCCAACAACTCACCCAGCAGGTGAACATCCTCGCGCAAGCGTGCATCGATATCAGTCATCAGCAGTTCTCCAGCGAATGGCGGTCGACTCCAAGAGTGCCGTCCACAGCGGGTTCTTACAAGTCAGACGACAAATCGACGGTAAATCCTGAAGGTTGGGGCTAGTCTGAAGAATAAGCCGCACAAAGGCTTGCCACCGGCCACGGCCGGACACTCATCTCCCCTGCCACCAGCAGGTGCCTATTGAGGTCATTATGAAAATCCGTGAGCTAGCCCAGCATTGGGAAGAAACCGCCAAAGGCCGTTTGACCAAGACCGGCTACACCATTCACCTGGACGTCGAAGCCGCGGCGCGGTTGGCCGCGCTTACCGAGATGTACCCCAAACGCCACCCCGAAGAACTGCTGGGCGAACTGATTGGCGCCGCCCTGGAAGAGCTCGAAGCGAGTTTCCCTTACATCAAGGGTCAGCACGTGGTCGCAACCGATGAGGAAGGCGACCCGCTCTACGAAGACGTTGGCCCGACACCGCGCTTTCTCGAATTGTCGCGGCGCCATCTGCACGATTTATCGGCTCAGAACGGCAAGCAAAAACATTGATGTGCCCGCAATGCAAGAACCCCGTCTGAGGTGATCAGGCGGGGCTCTTGTGTATACACACGCTCTTGCCACTCGTCGCCACCTGTTATTTCTGACAGTAGGCAGCCTCCAGCGTCGCGAGTAAAAGTGAGCTCCTGGCCAGGATCACGGGCATCAAGGAGCGACACCATGCGACTGCTGACAGTTTTTTTGCTGCTGTGTGCGGCGCTGATCCAGGGAGGGTGTGCACAGTCCACCCATGACTCGAACGTCGGCGTGTCGACAAGCGGCGAGTCCGGGTACAACCATCTCGACCCTGAGGCCATTCTTACCGGTGAGCCCCTGCCCGTTCCGGGGGTCAACCAACGACCGGTCGTGGGTACAAAAAAGGTGTTGCTGGTGGTCGGTCGGTGGGCCGGCATGCCTGCGATGGACAAGGAAGAGCTCTGGAAACAAAGTCTTTCTCCAGAAAGCGAAAGCTCCTTACGCCGGTATATCTCATATGTTTCAGGCAGGAAGCTGACGCTGGAAGGCACGATGATCACCGCTGACCTCGGGCCAAAACCGGCCATCTGTAACACTCGCGACGCAGTCAAAGGCCCAGCCGAAGCCGCCGCCAGGGCTCAAGGCCTGAACCCCGACGACTTTGACTATCTGTTCATCGCAGCCTCCTGCGGTATTGGTACCGGGAGTGCTGACGCACCTGGCCGAGTGCTGGCGATCTACAACCAGCCAGAGAGCTCGCATCTCTGGATTCGCCTGTTCGGCAATAACCTGGGGTTTATCAGCGGGCCGACCTATTCCGGCTGCCCTCTGAGCAGCAATGTCATCACGGCACCCGACCACTGCAAAATCATCTTCTACCCCGATTACGGTAATCCCGTGTCAGGCGGCGGGTCGGTTCTGTATCCCACGCACTTGCGCTGGTATGCGGGCTGGTTGGATGAGTCCCGGGTAACCCACATCAAGGCGTCGGGCATCTACCGCCTCGCCCTCGGAAACAGCTATTTGATTGATCTCCCGACAACAGCCCCAAACCAGCCTAAGCAAATAGCGCTGGAAGTTCGTCAGACCCTCTTTCCACCGTTCGACAGTCAGTTTCCAACGGGCTATGCCAAGGGTGTCGGGGTGCGCTACACCAAGATGGCTGAATACGTTCAGGACATACAAGTCGATAGCGCACCCGAAACGGTCTCAACAGAAGATGCCACCTTGAAAGCGGGTAGAACGCTAAAGGATGAAGCAGCAGGTATTACCGTACATGTGTGCGCAGTTGATCCCTTGGTGGAGTCGAATGCTGCCATTTCTGTTGGCCTCAAGGGGGAAACACAGCCGGCGTGCTCCTCCCTGAAGAAGCCGACCTTCACGACGCCCAAAGATGGAGATGTGGTCAACCGAGTTGTGCAATTCACCGGGGGCGGACTACCCGACGCGTCATTCAGCGTAAGGGTCATTAACCTCTCGACACTGTTCAGTTGGACTCTCGCGCCCCCCAACGTTGACGGGGCAGGCAACTGGAGAATATCGGAATGGGATCATGGGATGAAACCAGGTCCAACCTACCAAGTTAACTTGAATCAGAACTACGGCGGCATCATTGATCGAACATCGATCAAGGTCACCGTAAAACCCGACACATCAGCTGCCAAACAATAGAAAAAGCCCCGCTTCCAACCAAAGAAGCGGGGCTTTTTTTCTTCTATCCGATCTAAACCGTTACTGCTCCAGCTGCGGAGTCTCTTGCCCCATGCAACGCACGGCTTTTTTCTTGTTGTTGACCAGCACACCCGTCAGGCCTTTCTGTTCGGTGTCGAACAGCACCAGTACGCCATCGACGCACTGGGCGACTTGCGCGGCCGGCTCCAGGGAGACTTTGTAGTCTTCACCCGGTATGGTCTTGAGCATGGTGAAGTCGCTGAGCAGCAGCGCGTCTTCCGGTTTGGCGAAGTGCAGGTAACCGTAGAACCACAAGGCCCCGACGGTGCCGAGGATGCTGCAGATACCGGTGATGATCAGCGGGATGGCGTTACGTTCTTCACTCATTGCGGACTCTCTGGAGGTTCAACTTCTGAATTCGGGGGTGCCGGGTAATTGGGCGTTTCGCCCAAGCGGCGCAGACCGTTGAAGTGCTGCGGGTCATCGAGGTAACGCAGCATGACAGTGCGCCAGATCGGGACGCTGAAGGTCTGCACGTGCCCGCCTCGGGTCAATTGCAGGACCTTGGGCGCGGGCGCAGCTTGATACAGTCGGATGCCATTGGAAAGAGGCACGAGCGGATCGTCGATGCTGTGGAAGATCAGTTTTGGCACGCGATTGAGCTGCGGCATGGCGTAGATCGCGCTGTCGGCGTCCGGCACCAGCCAGGACAACGGCACCTGAAACGGCCAGGTCATCCACGACGAACTCAGTGCAAACCGCCCGACATCCCGGTAACTGGCCGGCACGCTGTCGAGGACCAGCGCCTTGAGCCGGGGCTGACGCTCGGGGTGTTCAGCCAGATAATGCACGACCAGCGCACCGCCAAGGCTCTGACCCAGGACGATCAACGGTTTGCCCTGAACTTCTGGCGCCTGGTCCAGCCATTTGAATGCAGCGTCGATGTCCTGATAGATCGCCGGAAGGCCGGGTTTACCCTGCGACAGTCCATAGCCGCGATAGTCCACCAGCAGCACCTGGTACCCCTGCTTCGGTAGCCACCAGCTGGCCCCAAGATGCCCGGCGAGATTTCCGCCATTGCCGTGCAAGTGCAGTACCGTGCCCTTGACCGCTACGCCTTTTTTGGCCGGCAGCCACCAACCGTTGAGTTTCACGCCGTCAGCGGTGGTCAAGGTGATGTCACGGTATTCAAGCCCGGCTCTTTGCGGGGTAAACGGCAGACCGGGATCGGGGTAGAACAGCAAGGAGCTGCAACCGCCGAGGGTCAGGAGAAGGCAAAGGATGCCGAGGACTTTCATCCGTTGAAACCCCGCAATGAAGGTGAAGAACTCCGCTGCCATTCAGATCATCAGCATCGCGGTCTGCGGCAACTCACAGGGGATCGCATTCCAGCGTAGGCGCTGCCGCGGGCTGCGATTTTTTGCATTCGGTTTTCCGAACGCGACCCGTCAGTCGATTCGGTTAACCGGACTATCACGTCCTGAATCCAATCCTATAAATATTTAATATCCTTTAAAATCAATAAGTTGATTGATAAATTTTGAACTGGCACGACTCATGCTCTACAACTTGGGACGAATGCCTGATGTGCCAACACTTCAGGAGCCGTCAAGGCATTCAGCAGTACAAAAGAGCCGATAAACTGGCTCCATATAAAAACAATGTAGAGGAAAATTTGATGCGCATCGTTCCCCATATCCTGGGCGCAGCCATTACGGCCGCTCTGATCAGCACGCCAGTTTTCGCCGCCGAACTCACCGGCACCCTGAAAAAGATCAAAGAGTCCGGCACCATTACCCTGGGGCATCGCGACGCTTCTATTCCGTTTTCCTACATTGCAGATGCTTCCGGTGTACCGGTCGGCTACTCCCACGATATTCAGCTGAAAATCGTCGAAGCCATCAAGAAAGACCTGGACATGCCAAACCTGAAGGTCAAGTACAACCTGGTCACCTCGCAAACCCGTATTCCACTGGTTCAAAACGGCACTGTAGACGTCGAGTGCGGTTCCACCACCAACAACACCGAGCGTCAGCAACAAGTTGACTTCTCCGTTGGCATCTTCGAAATCGGCACCAAGCTGCTGTCGAAAAAAGACTCGACCTACAAAGACTTCGCCGACCTCAAGGGCAAGAACGTCGTGACCACCGCCGGCACCACGTCCGAGCGCATTCTGAAGTCGATGAACGCCGACAAGCAGATGGGCATGAACGTCATCTCCGCCAAAGACCACGGCGAATCCTTCCAGATGCTGGAATCGGGCCGTGCTGTCGCCTTCATGATGGACGACGCCTTGCTGGCCGGTGAAATGGCCAAGGCCAAGAATCCGACTGACTGGGCCGTGACCGGCACTGCTCAGTCCTATGAAATCTACGGCTGCATGGTCCGCAAGGGCGACGCGCCGTTCAAGAAGGCTGTAGACGACGCCATCGTCGCGACCTACAAGTCCGGCGAGATCAACACTATCTACGGAAAGTGGTTCACTCAGCCAATCCCGCCAAAAAATCTGAACCTGATGTTCCCGATGAGCGACGAGCTCAAGGCCCTGATCTCCAACCCGACCGACAAAGCGGCTGAAGAAAAGAAATCCTGATTTCTGACTAACCCACCTCCTGACAGGGCCTGCGCCCTTTCAGGAGGCTGTCACTACCTGCTGGCACTTTCTGGAAACACTCGAACCGGTGGTTGTCGAGCCGATCGCGTGTGCCTGATCGTCGAGATCAGAGGGAACGGAGTTTCCCCAGGCAGGCACTTGTACATCGATCGATCTGAGGGGAGACCCTAATGAATTACAACTGGGATTGGGGCGTGTTCTTCAAGTCCACCGGCGTGGGCAGCGAGACCTATCTCGACTGGTTCATCACGGGATTGGGCTGGACCATCGCCATCGCCATCGTGGCCTGGATCATCGCCTTGATGCTGGGCTCGGTGCTCGGCGTCATGCGTACCGTGCCGAATCGCCTGGTATCGGGCATCGCCACCTGCTATGTGGAACTCTTTCGTAACGTACCGCTGCTGGTTCAGCTGTTCATCTGGTACTTCCTGGTGCCCGACCTGTTGCCGCAAAACCTGCAGGACTGGTACAAGCAGGACCTGAATCCGACCACCTCGGCCTACCTGAGCGTCGTCGTGTGCCTGGGCCTGTTCACCGCCGCCCGAGTGTGCGAGCAAGTGCGCACCGGTATCCAGGCGCTGCCGCGTGGCCAGGAATCGGCCGCCCGCGCCATGGGCTTCAAGCTGCCGCAAATCTACTGGAATGTGCTGCTGCCGCAAGCCTACCGGATCGTCATTCCGCCGCTGACCTCGGAATTTCTCAACGTCTTCAAGAACTCCTCCGTCGCCTCCTTGATCGGCCTGATGGAGCTGCTTGCACAGACCAAACAGACCGCGGAGTTCTCCGCCAACCTGTTCGAAGCCTTCACCCTGGCGACCCTGATCTACTTCACCCTGAACATGAGCCTGATGCTGCTGATGCGTATGGTCGAGAAGAAAGTTGCGGTGCCCGGCCTGATTTCCGTGGGGGGTAAATAATGGATCTCGATTTCAGTGGCGTCGTACAGGCCGTCCCCGGCATGTGGAACGGCATGGTCATGACCCTGCAACTGACGGTACTCGGCGTCGTCGGCGGGATCATCCTCGGCACTCTCCTGGCGCTGATGCGCCTGTCCCACAGCAAGCTGCTGTCGAACATTGCCGGCGCTTACGTGAACTACTTCCGCTCGATCCCGCTGCTGCTGGTGATCACCTGGTTCTACCTGGCGGTACCGTTCGTGCTGCGCTGGATCACCGGCGAAGACACGCCGATCGGTGCGTTCACCTCGTGCATCGTGGCCTTCATGATGTTCGAAGCGGCGTACTTCTGCGAAATCGTCCGGGCCGGCGTGCAGTCGATTCCCAAGGGACAGATGGGCGCAGCCAAGGCCTTGGGCATGGGCTACGGCCAGATGATGCGCCTGATCATCCTGCCGCAAGCGTTTCGCAAGATGACCCCGCTGTTGCTGCAACAAAGCATCATCCTGTTTCAGGATACCTCGCTGGTCTACACGGTCGGCCTGGTGGACTTCCTCAATGCTACGCGGGCCAGTGGCGACATCATCGGCCGCGCCAATGAGTTCCTGATCATCGCAGGTCTCGTGTACTTCACAATCAGCTTTGCCGCCTCACGGCTGGTCAAGCGTCTGCAAAAAAGGTTTGCCGTATGATTTCTATCAAGAATGTCAACAAGTGGTATGGCGACTTCCAGGTACTGACTGATTGCAGCACCGAGGTCAAAAAAGGCGAAGTGATTGTGGTGTGCGGACCGTCTGGCTCCGGCAAATCCACCCTGATCAAATGCGTCAACGCCCTGGAACCGTTCCAGAAAGGCGACGTGGTGGTCGATGGCACCTCCATCGCCGACCCGAAGACCGACCTGCCGAAACTGCGCTCGCGCGTTGGCATGGTGTTCCAGCATTTCGAACTGTTCCCGCACCTGACCATCACCGAAAACCTGACCATCGCGCAGATCAAGGTGTTGGGCCGCAGCAAGGAAGAAGCCACCAAAAAGGGCCTGCAACTGCTTGAGCGCGTCGGCCTTTCGGCTCACGCCCACAAGCACCCGGGCCAGCTCTCCGGTGGTCAGCAACAGCGTGTGGCGATTGCCCGTGCACTGGCGATGGACCCGATCGTCATGCTGTTCGACGAACCGACCTCGGCGCTCGACCCGGAAATGGTCAATGAAGTGCTCGACGTGATGGTGCAACTGGCCAACGAAGGCATGACCATGATGTGCGTCACCCACGAAATGGGCTTCGCCCGTAAAGTGGCGGACCGGGTGATCTTCATGGATCAGGGCAAAATCATCGAAGACTGCAAGAAGGAAGAGTTCTTCGGCGACATCAACGCCCGCTCGGACCGCGCGCAGCACTTCCTCGACAAGATTCTGCAGCACTAAAACCGGCAACCGCTCCCTGTTGGAGCGGGCCTGCCTTTGTGGCGAGGGAGCTTGCTCCCGCCGGCCGGTCCGCGCTCGGGCACAGCAGTCGTAAACCAGTCAGTGCGGTGTGTCAGATTAAATGCATTGGCAGGTTTTAGGGCCGCTTCGCGACCCAGCGGGAGCAAGCTCCCTCGCCACAGGTCCTGCGCTCGACTGAAACGAGCGCAGGCCCGCCGCCACACTGGTTGACCCAAGGCATCTGTGATGAAATGCGACCCCACTCTCTATCGCGCAGCGCCGCCATCACTTGCCGTGAAACCTCGTCTGATTCGCCAACTGTTCCTGCCACCGCTGATCATCTTGCTGATGGTCGGATTGGGTTACCTCGGCTTCTGGGTCAGCGAGCACTACGGAATTCGCAGCCTGAGCGAGAACGGTCAACGTCAGCTGGAACTGCACGCCCGCGCGGTCGAAAGCGAGATCAGCAAATACACCTACCTGCCCAGCCTGCTGGAACTCGAATCGAGTGTTTCAGAGCTGTTGGGCGACCCTACGCCCGAGCACCGGCAAGCGGTCAACAATTACCTCGAAGGCCTGAACCGGCGTAGCCGCAGTCGGGCAATCTACGTGATGGATACCACCGGTCGGGTACTGGCCACCAGTAACTGGCGCGATGTCGACAGCTACCTAGGCGAAGACCTGTCCTTCCGTGCGTATTTCCAGAATGCCGTACGCGGTCAGCCCGGTCGTTTCTACGGCATCGGCAGCACCAACGGCGAGCCCGGCTACTACCTGGCCCATGGCCTGGAAGAGCAAGGCAAGATCATCGGCGTCGCAGTGGTCAAAGTCCGCCTCGAAGCCATGGAAGAACGCTGGCAGCGTGCACGCCTGGAAGCCTTCGTCAGCGACGAGAATGGCATCATCATTCTGTCCAGCGACCCGGCGCGGCGGCTCAAATCGGTTCGCCCGCTCAGCGACGACACCAAGGAACGCCTGGCCCGCAGCCTGCAATATTACTGGTACCCGCTCAACGAACTGGAACCGCTGGCCCGCGAACGGCTGTCCGAAGGCGTGGAGAAAATCACCTTCCCGGCCAACGCCGAGCTGGTCTCGGATGAACAGGAAATCAGTTACCTGTCGCAGACCCGCGTCTTGAGCGATACACCGTGGAATTTCACCCTGCTCACACCGCTCGGGGATTTGCGTCGGGAAGCGATCAACCAGGGCATCCTGGTCGCGGTGGCCTTCGCGCTGGTGGCGTTCTTGCTGATAGCCTGGAACGAACGGCGCAAAGTCATCGCCACCCGCCTCGCCGCCCGCGAAGCACTGCAAGAAGCCAACAATCAGCTCGAACGCAGGATTACCGAACGCACTACCGACCTGCGGGCCAGCAACGAGCGCCTGAAAAGCCAGATCCGCGAACGGCGCCAGGCCGAAGAAACCTTGCGCCGGGCTCAGGACGAACTGGTACAAGCCGGTAAACTCGCGGCCATCGGCCAGATGTCCACCAGCATTGCCCACGAATTGAACCAGCCGCTGGCCGCGTTGCGTACCTTGTCCGGCAATACCGTGCGCTTTCTCGAGCGCGGTCAGCTGGACATCGCCAGTGCCAACCTGAAAACCATCAACGATCTGATCGACCGCATGGGCCGGATTACCGCCAGCCTGCGCTCCTTTGCCCGGCGCGGCGACGATCAGGGCCAGGCCAGCCTCGGTAAAGCGGTAGATGCCGCCTTGCAGTTGCTCGGCGCACGCCTTGAAAGCGCTCGTTTGCTGTTGCACCGCGAGTTCAGCGACGTGCAAGTACAGATCGACCAGACCCGCCTGGAACAGATTCTGGTCAACCTGATCGGCAACGCCCTGGACGCCATGCAAGCGCAGCCATTGCCCGAACTATGGCTGGAAGGCGAGGTTGTCGACGGCAAATATCGCCTGCGCGTCCGCGATAACGGCCACGGTATCAACGCCGAAGCCCGCAAGCATTTGTTCGAACCTTTCTTTACCACCAAACCCGGCGAGCAGGGCCTGGGCCTTGGCCTGACCCTGTCGGCGAGCCTGGCGGCCGCCACCGGCGGTCACCTCGGCGTCGAGCACCCGGCCAGCGGTGGTACCGCTTTCGTCCTCAGCTTACCGTTGGTAAGCCCCGTTCCTGCCGAGCCGATATGAACAACGACCTTAGTGTGCTGATCGTCGAAGACGATCCCCATGTCCTGCTCGGTTGCCAGCAGGCGCTGGCTCTGGAAGATATCCCCTGCGAAGGCGTTGGCAGCGCTGAAGAGGCCCTGGCGCGGGTCGGCGACAACTTCGCCGGGATCGTCATCAGCGACATTCGCCTGCCGGGCATCGATGGACTGGAACTGCTGAACCGCCTCAAGGCCCGTGACCGTAGCCTGCCGGTGGTGCTGATCACTGGTCATGGCGACATCTCGATGGCGGTTGGCGCGATGCAAAAAGGCGCCTACGACTTCATGGAGAAACCGTTCTCCCCCGAACGCCTGGTCGACGTCGCACGCCGCGCGCTGGAGCAACGCAGCCTCGCCCGCGAAGTGACCTCACTGCGCCGGCAACTGGCCGAGCGTGATTCCCTGGAGGGGCGGATCATCGGGCGCTCGCCCGCCATGCAGCACCTGCGCGAGTTGATCGCCAACGTCGCCGATACGTCGGCCAACGTGCTGATCGAAGGCGAGACCGGCACCGGCAAAGAGCTGGTCGCGCGTTGCCTGCACGACTTCAGCCGCCGTCAGTCGCAGCAATTCGTCGCGCTGAACTGCGGTGGCCTGCCGGAGAACCTGTTCGAAAGTGAGATTTTCGGTCATGAAGCGAATGCGTTCACCGGTGCCGGAAAACGCCGGATCGGCAAGATCGAACATGCCAACGGCGGCACGTTGTTCCTCGACGAAGTAGAAAGCATGCCATTGCCGCTGCAAATCAAACTGCTGCGGGTATTGCAGGAGCGCACGCTGGAGCGGCTCGGCTCGAACCAGAGTGTCGCGGTCGACTGCCGGGTGATCGCGGCGACCAAATCCGACCTGGACGACTTGAGCCGCGCCGGCCAGTTTCGCAGCGACCTGTATTACCGCTTGAACGTAGTGACGCTGGAACTGCCACCGTTGCGTGAGCGTCGCGAAGACATCCTGCAATTGTTCGAACACTTCTTGCAGCAATCGTCCCTGCGCTTTGACCGTGCGCTGCCTGAGCTGGACAACCAGACCCTGTCGAACCTGATGAGCCACGACTGGCCCGGCAACGTGCGTGAACTGCGTAACGTCGCCGAGCGTTTTGCCCTGGGTTTGCCGGCCTTCAAGAAGTCCGGCAGCGGTGGCGCCGCCCAAGGCCTGGCGTTCTCCGAAGCGGTGGAAGCCTTCGAACGCAACCTGCTCAACGATGCCTTGCAGCGCAGCGGCGGCAACCTGACCCAGGCCAGCCAGGAACTGGGAATGGCCAAGACCACGCTGTTCGACAAAGTTAAAAAATACGGCTTGAGCCACTAACCCACTGCGAGAGTTTTCGTGGATCTACTGTTAAAAGCTGCACTGGGCGCCGCGGTGGTGGTGATCCTCGCCTTCCTCGCCAAAACCAGAAACTATTACATCGCAGGCCTGGTGCCGCTGTTTCCGACCTTTGCCCTGATTGCCCATTACATCGTCGGCAAGGGCCGCTCGCTGGACGATCTGAAGACCACCATCGTGTTTGGCATGTGGTCGATCATTCCGTACTTCGTTTATCTGGCAACCTTGTACGTGATGGTCGATCGCCTTCGCCTGGAGGCCTCGCTGGCGGTGGCTGCGCTTGCGTGGCTGATGGCGGCGACGGTGCTGGTTTCTGTTTGGGTCCGCGTTCACGCCTGACCACAACCCCCTGTGGCGAGGGAGCTTGCTCCCGCCGGCCGGTCCACGCTCGGGCGCAGCAGTCGTAAAGTCTGCAACCACATTTCGTCAGACATACGCTTCCAGCCGTATGGGGGCCGCTTCGCTGCCCAGCGGGGGCAAGCCCCCTCGCCACCATGGAGCTCAGCGTTCCTTCCAACACTGGCCCGCCCCTTGCATTTACCCGTTAAAGCCCACCTGGCCTGCGTTGGCGATTGTTCACGCTGGTCTTGCAGGGGCGCTGCCATGGGTAAAACACGTTTTGAATATATTGGATCTCGACCACAGCCTCACAGCCCAGGCGCCGATTGCCCGACTGCTGGAAAGCGGTCGCGCCAAGCGTCTGGACCTGCTCGATCTGGGCCCCAAACTGCGTTTGTGGTCCAGCGAGAAAAACTATCGTCGCTTTTCCGAACGCCTGCGCGAACGGCCCCGCCATACGGGGCCGCAGCCAGAAATCTTCTTTATAGGTTCCGGTGACTACCACCACCTGACCCCGGCTTTTCTCGCCGAGATTACCGAGCCGGTCAGCCTGATTCATTTCGACAACCATCCCGACTGGGTGCGTTTCGCACCGCGTCGGCATTGCGGTTCATGGGTCAACCGGGCACTGAAGCTGCCGAACATCAAACGCATCGTCACCCTCGGGCCGTGCAGCGATGACCTGCATAACCCGCAACTGCGTGGCGGCAACCTCGGCGCGCTGAAGCGTGGCGACTTGCAGCTGTTCCCCTGGCAGCACCCGCCGTCCCAGGTCTGGGGTTTCATCGGCGATGGTGCCGGGCATCAACAGCGGGAAAACCTGCTGCACTGGCGCAACCTGGCCGACCTCGATTGGCCGGTGTTTCTCCAGCAACTGATCGAGAGCCTGCCGACCGAAGCGGTGTGGATTACCATCGACAAGGATGTGCTGGCCAGTGAAGACGCCGCGACCAACTGGGATCAGGGTGGCATGCGGCTGACGCACTTGCTGCAAGCCCTGCGCATGTTGGCCGCGAGCAAGCGAATCCTCGGCATCGATGTCTGCGGCGAGTTCGCCCAACCAGCCTTCAGCAACGCGCTCAAGCGTTGGGAAGCCAAATCCGACCAGCCGTCCCCCGAGCGCTGGAGCGAAGACGATCTGCTGCGAAATGCGGCAACCAACCAGGCGCTGATCAGCCTGTTCGAGGAGTTATTCCCGTGACCTTGACCGTGGTGTTACTGGTGGCGTTTTCGATTGTTCTGGACGTCATCGGCCAGCTCTGTTTCAAGCTCGGCCTTGACCGTTTACCGGAGCTCGAAGGTGGCTTTCGATTGAACGCGTTCTGGGGCCAGGTGTTCAACGCGCCGTTGCTCTGGTGCGGGATCGGCGCCTACGCCATCGAGTTCTTTGTCTGGCTCGAAGCCCTGTCCCGCGCGCCGCTGAGCCTGTTGTTTCCATCCGCGGCGCTGGCTTATTGCGGTGTGGTACTGGCCGGTAAAGTCGTGTTGGGTGAAACCGTCAGCCGCCGGCGCTGGCTGGGCACCGTGGTGATTACGGCGGGCGTGATGCTCGTGTGTGTCGCCCATGCCTGAAGCTCAATCGATGATGGAAAGGAACAGCACTATGGGTTGGCTGCACGGACGTCTGGGCACCGTGGTGCTCTGGATGCTGCTGATCGGTTTTGAAAGTGGCGGTCAGATCGCCACCAAAGTCGGTGGCGATCAACTGGGGCAGATGGACTTCAACCTTCAATGGCTGGCGGCTGTGGCCGGTAACCCTGGGGTGCTGACGGCCATCGCCTGCTACATCGGGGCGTTTTTCGTCTGGATGTTGATCCTGCGGCGCAGCAGCCTGTCGTTGGCGTTTCCGCTGAGTTCGCTGGTGTTTGTCGGCGTGTTGCTCGGCTCGTGGCTTGGTCTCGGCGAGCAGATCAGCCTGCTGCACTGGCTGGGCGTGGCGGTGATCATGGGTGGGATAGCGTTGCTGGCGGAAGGCGAAGAAACCTAAGAGCAACGCTTTTCCCCGTGGTGAGGGGGCTTGCCCCCGCTGGGCCGCGAAGCGGCCCTAAACGCTGCAACCGTGGAGATCAGGCAGACTTCTACAGCTGGATTGCGAGCGCTTCGCACTCGAACGGGGGCAAGCCCCCTCGCCACAAAAGCCCCCTCGCCACAGTAAGCCCCTTCACCACAAAAGGATCTACAGGTCAGCCTTTACGGTGGGCAGTCAGAAAGCCCAGTCCGTGTGACACCGGGATTACCTTCACCCCTGCCGCACGTTGCTGCTCGGCAATTTCGCGGTGGAATGCCTTGACCTGGGTCCAGTGCATTTTCGGCCGGTAATGGTGCTCGGCGTGATAACCGTTGTTCATCCAGATCAGGTTGTAGAGCACGCTGTAGCTGCTCACGCCCCAGGCGATCGGCAAGTCCGGATTACCGCCCAAATGCTCGTAATACCCATTGAGCGACGACAGCGCCTGGCCCAGATACCAGAACGGCAGCAACAGCAACACGGCATGCCAGTCATAGAACGCCAGCGCCACATACGCCGCCACCGTCACATAAATCTCGACCTTGACCCAGCGCGCATCGCGGGGCCGCTTGCGCTGCATTTCTTCGTAGAACGGCTTGGGATCATCGCGGAAAAAGCTGAGAAAAGTGTACGACCAAGGGTTTTCAGGTTGCCCATCCTTGCCGCGCAAATAGATCGACAGCGGATCGACGGTTTTTCCGTGTGCATCCGGCAGGTCTGAATTACCACGGTGATGGCGATTGTGGATGTCGCGATAGAGGGTCTGCGAGAAACCGATGGTGACCGACAACAACAGATCGAATGCCCGATTCATCCAGCCAAGGGTGAAGTACGGGTTGTGGATCTGGTTGTGGGAAATACTGTTGATGCTCCACGACAGGCTAACGGCATAGACCAGCGCCAGCGGCACAAGGGCCCACCATGACAGGTCATGGAAGGCCAGCACCAACCACAGGACAAACGCCAGATGAGCCACGCCCAGCGCAATCGGGACCAGATCCCACAGCGAATAGGCAAGGAAACGATACGCGGGACGAGCCATGAAGCACTCCTGAGAAATTGAGTTCTCCATGGCTATTGCAAACAGCAGACCAGATTTACCTGTAGCAGCTGGCGTAGCCTGCTGCTACGGGGGTCTGAGTCCAGGTCAATTGAATTTGTAGCTGATCGCCGCCTGAACTTCACCCTGGTTCACGCGGCCTTCTTGTTTGACGATAGTGCTGTCCGCCGCGGAATTGGTCAGGTGCTTCCAGGTGGCACTGGTCACCAGCGACCACTTTGCGGCCAGCGGGAACTCGAAGTTCTGGGTCAACGCCACATTCTGCATGCCGCCACTGGCCTTGTACGGACGGAACTCCGAATCCCGGGCGTCTTTAGCGGAAACACCAAAGAACGTCTGGGTCTGCTGGCGATCGGCAAAACTGGCGCTCAATTCGCTACTGCCAATGATCCCCAGCCCCAGTGGATAACCCACTTCCCCGCCCACCCGACCGAGCACACCACCCTGGCCGCGATTAGCGCCCACGGTATGGCCGACGAAAGCAAAAATGCGCCAGAAATCAGCCGGGCTGTACTGAACGAAGCCGCCGGCCTCGCCCATGGCCGACACATTGTGCAGGCCTCGCAGCGTGCCATTGGAGTTACGGCCTGGAATGTAGTTGATAAACGGCCCGGCACTGAAACCATTGGCTTTCAAGGCGCTCCAGGTCAAACCGTCGTCGGTGCTGAGGCTGACATCGCCCCAGTCCAGATCGAAGTAAGGCACCGGCACGGTTTCATAACGGCTACCCGTCGGGTCATAGGGCTGATTGCTCATGCCGAGACCCACCTCACCGGTTATCCCGGCAGCCTGCGCGGTGGCGCAAAAGCCGCCAAGGCCCAGCAAGGCAGTGAATACAGCAGAGGTAATCCTGAACATAAAGCGATTCCTTATCAGTACAGGCGCGCATCAACTCCCAGGTCGACTTTGCTGCGCAAGCACTCATGTTGTTTGTAGCAACCTACAAAAATTGTAGCTAGCCGGACATATTTCCTGCCCAGCATATCTCAGAGCCCTAGCCCACAGGGCTTGAAACAACTTGGCACAGTCCCTGCTCTACCCCGTTGCAAGCGCATCAGCGCGCCCCTGCCCCAATAGGTAATGCAGATGATTGATTGGCATATCGTGTGTGATTTCGACGGGACCATCACCCGGACCGACGTAATCGACAGCATTCTCCAACGTTTCGCCGACCCGAGCTGGGAAGCGATCGAGGAAGAGTGGCTGAGCGGTGCTATCGGCTCGCGTGAATGCCTCAGCCGCCAGCTTTCACTGGTCAAGGCAACGCCCAATGAACTGCTCGATTTCTTCGACAGCGTCGAAATCGATGCCGACTTCCCGGACTTTGTCGACCATGTGGTCGGCCTGGGCGCTTCCATCGAAGTCGTCAGTGACGGTATCGAACAAGGTATCGCGCGGATTCTGTCGCGCAACTACGTCAGCCTCCTGCCGATCCTCGCCAACCGCCTGCGCCAGGTCGACAACAACAGCTGGCGCATCGACTTCCCGTATTCGAGCGACGCCTGCCGCGCAGCCTCCGGCAACTGCAAATGCAAATCCACGCCCAGCAGCAAACGCGTGCTGGTGATCGGTGACGGTCAGTCCGACATGTGCGTGGCCTCCACCGCCGACTTCGTATTTGCCAAGGACCGCCTGGCCGAACATTGCGAACGCAATGGCATCGCTTACGCCCGCTTCGACAGCTTCGCCGAACTTCCGGCCTTGCTGGCCAAACTGCCGGCCGGCAGCGCAGCCAACGCCACTGACTTCGCACTTGAAACCTCTTCTGAACTCTCGCTACACAATCAGGAACTCTTCCACCATGTCTGATATCCGAATTGCTACCGCAGAAGACCAGATTCTTCTGGAAAAAGAAGCCAAGTACTGCTCCTACGGCGACACCGTTCACTACATCGAACCACCGCGTATTTTCAGCCGTTGCGAAGGCTCGTACGTGTGGGACACCAGCGACCAGGCTTACCTGGACCTGCAAATGTGGTACTCGGCGGTCAACTTCGGCTATGCCAACCCGCGCCTGAACAACGCCCTGAAACAACAGATCGACACCCTGCCGCAAATCGCCAGCCAGTACCTGCACAAAGGCAAGATCGAGCTGTCGGAAATGATCGCGGTCGACGCCAAGAACAAGTTCGGCCTCGACGGTCGCGTGCACTTCAACGTCGGCGGTTCGCAGTCCATCGAAGACTCGTTGAAAGTCGTGCGTAACGCCACCAACGGCAAGAGCCTGATGTTCGCCTTCGAAGGCGGCTACCACGGTCGTACCCTCGGCGCCTCGTCGATCACTTCGAGCTACCGCTACCGTCGCCGCTACGGTCACTTCGGTGAGCGTGCCAACTTCATCCCGTTCCCGTACCACTTCCGTGGCCCGAAAGGCATGACCAAGGAAGAATACGGCAGCCATTGCGTGCAGCAGTTCGCCCGTCTGTTCGAAACCGAATACAACGGCGTGTGGGACCCTAAAGTCGGCCAGAGCGAATACGCAGCCTTTTACGTCGAGCCGATCCAGGGCACCGGCGGCTACGTGATTCCGCCAATGAACTTCTACAGCGAACTCAAGCAAGTGCTGGATCAGCACGGCATTCTTATGGTCGTCGACGAAATCCAGATGGGTTTCTGGCGTACCGGCAAGCTGTGGTCGATCGAACACTTCGACGTCAAGCCGGACGTGATCGTCTTCGGTAAGGCGCTGACCAACGGCCTCAACCCACTGGGCGGTATCTGGGCTCGCGAAGAGCTGATCAACCCTAAGGTGTTCCCGCCAGGTTCGACTCACTCCACCTTCGCGTCCAACCCGCTGGGGACTGCGGTCGGTCTGGAAATGTTCAAGATGACCCACGAAGTCGACTACGGCTCGATGGTCATGGCCAAGGGCAAGTACTTCCTCGAAGGCCTGCAAGAGCTGCAGAAACGCTTCCCGATCATCGGCGACGTCGACGGCCTGGGCCTGGCCCTGCGCTGCGAAATCTGCACCACTGACGGCTTCACCCCGGACAAGGCGACCCTGGACTACGTGGTCGAGGAAGGCATGAAGGGCGATATGGTGGTTGACGGTCAGAAACTGGGTCTGATCCTCGACGTGGGCGGCTACTACAAGAACGTGATCACCCTGGCCCCGTCGCTGGAAATCAGCTACGCGGAAATCGACCTGGGCCTGAAACTGCTCGAGCAATTGCTGAACCGGGCCATGAAACGATGAACGAAACAGAGATCGATCTCGGCGAAGGTAGCACCGGTTTCGTTCTCGGCAGTGGTGAGGTCGCGGTGTTGTTGATCCACGGCCTGACCGGCACCCCGACGGAGTTGCGTCGGGTTGCCATCGGCTTGGCCAAATCGGGTTGCACGGTGTACGTGCCAACCCTGGCCGGGCACTGCGGTGACAACGCCGACCTGCAAGCCACCGGCTGGCAGGATTGGTACGAAGGTGTCCGCAAGACATTCGTGGGCATACGCCAGAAGCACGAACAGGTGTTCGTCGGCGGTCTGTCCATGGGCGCGGTCATGTCCATGTATGTCGCGTCCGAGCATCCGGGACAGGTCGCCGGCCTGCTGATGTATTCGACCACCCTGCGCTACGACGGCTGGAGCATCCACAAACTGGCGTTCCTGACGCCTTTGCTGATGAAGATTCCGTTCGGCGTGCACATCTGCAGCTTCGAAGAGAAGCCACCTTATGGCATCAAGAACGAGCGCCTGCGGGCGATCGTCGAACGCCAGATGAAGGACGGCGAAAGCAGCAATGCCGGTCTGTTGACCATGGAAGGCGTCACCGTGCGCGAATTGCACCGGATGAATGCCGTGGTCAAGAAACGCATGCCGTCGATCAAGACACCAGCCCTGGTGCTGCACTCCATCGAAGACGACATCACCAGCCGCTGGAACGCCGACTACGTCGAACGCCATCTCGGCGGCCCGGTCACCAAGATCATGCTGGACAACTGCTATCACATGATCACAGTTGACCTGGAATACCGCCGCGTCGTGGACCTGAGCGCGGACTTTGTCCATCAGCTTTCCATGAAGCCTGGCAAGCCTGAAGAGTATCGACAACTGGCGTAGCTTAAGGACAAGACGTGATTACCGCCCATGCCTTTTCAACCATCCAGGCCATCGAACGCTGCGCCTGGAATGACTGCTTCCCTGGGGAACTGGAGGACTGGGATTATTACCGGGCCGTTGAACAGGCGGGAGTCGCCGACTTCCAGTGGCGCTACCTTGCACTCTATGAAGGCAGCACATTGATTGCCGCAGCCGCGGCATTTACCACGCAGTACTCGCTCGACACCACGGTGCAGGGCATCGGCAAACGCATCACGCAACGCTTGCGTCAATGGTTGCCGGGCGTGCTGGATATTCGCTTGTACGCCATGGGATCGCCTGTGACCGAGCAATGCCACGCAGGCACCGCCAGCCACATCACCGAAGACCGACGTCCGACGCTGCTGCGTCAGTTACTGACGTTGGCTCGTAACGATGCCAACCAGGCGGGTATCGGCCTGTTGGCGGTCAAGGATGCACCCAGCCACGATCAGCAGTGGATTGAAGTCTGCCGCGAGGCCGGGCTGCAAACCATGCCTGGTTTACCGAGTGCGGTATTGCCGATCGCGTTCGGCTCACTCGATGCCTACCTCGGCACACTGGGCAAATCCACCCGCAAGGACTTGCGCCGAAAACTTCGGGCGCAAGGCCCGCGAATCGAATGGCGACGCTCGGTCGACGATGTATTGCCACAGATGATGCGTTTGTATGAAGCCACCCTGGCGCGCAGTGATCTGGAGTTCGAACGACTGTCCGCAGCGTATTTCACCAGTATCCTCGAACACCTCGACCAACGTGCCGCGTGCGTGCTGTATTGGGTAGGCGAGCAACTGGTGGCGTTCAACCTGGTGTTGCTGGACGAACATCGACTGGTGGACAAGTTTTTTGCCCACGACCTGGAACAGACCCGTGAGTACAACCTGTACTTCAGAAGCTGGCTGGCCAATGTCGACTATTGTATTCAGCACAAAATCCCGCTGTATGTGTGCGGCCAGGCCGGCTATGCCAGTAAGCTGCGGCTCGGCTGTAAATTTGAAGGCAATACGCTGTTTTTTTACCACCGCAACGGGTTGCTCAATACATTACTGAAGCTTGTGAAACTGTTTGTCCGACCGGATAAATCCGACCCTGCCATGGCTGCTGCGATAAGCGAAACCTGATGATCAAAGTCCGACGCCGTAAAGCCCTGCCCTTCGCCATCTCCCGCTGGAGCCTGCAACGCAAGCTGGTATTGGCATTCTGGCTGGTCAGCGTGATCCCGACCATGATCGCCGCGGAACTGGCGGCCACCACGCTGTCACAGATCTTCGATAGCAACGTGCGCATCTGGTTGCAGGAATCGACCAAGATCGTCGAAGACGAGGTCCGGGAAATCCTCCGCGAAAACACGCGGGTCGCCCAGTTGTTGCTACGCCACATCCGCCCGATCAACGACCGGATTTCGGCCCGGCAGGACCGCCTCAGCGCCGACATTGCCGAAGCCATGGGCATCGACGTCGTGGCGCTGGTGCGCACCAGCGATCACAAAGTGCTGTTCAGTACCGTGACCGACGACATCGTCCAGCAAATCAACACCGCGCCCAAAGCCGTCCTGCAAACCATTCAAGTCACGGGCGCGTCCACCGGCATCCTGGTCTCGACCTTCCAGACAACCCAGGCTGGGGTCGACTATCAGTTGGTCCTCGCCAACTATCTGGACAGCAGCTTCCTCACCAGCGTCGCCGATGTGCATTCCCTTGACCTGCGGTTGTACCTGGCCAAGGACGAAGACTTCTCGGAAATTTTCGCGACCCAGCGCTTCGAAGATCACCCCATGAAGGTGCCCGAAGACATCGAGCAAATCTTGCGCACCACGAAAAAACCGATCGAACAGTTCACCAAAAACTACAGCGGTATCTATCGGCCAATCCTCAATGACAGCGGTGAACTTCAGGGGGTGATCTTCAGTGGCCTGCTGCGCCACAACAGCCTGGTCGGGCTGGTGAACCAGAGCAATCTGTTCATCCTGATTTTCATCCTCAGTTCGGCGCTGTCGCTGGGTGTCGGCTGGCTGGTCTCGCAACGCCTGACCCAGCCCCTGCGTGCGCTCTCCAAAGGCGTTCGGGCGGTGATCGACGGCGATTATCGTCAGCGAGTGCCGGTTTATGGCAGCGACGAACTGGCCGAACTGAGCAGCACCTTCAACCACATGACCGAACGTCTCGGCGAGTTGCAGCACCTGGAGTCGCAACTGCGCCGCCGCGATCGCTTGCACGCCCTGGGTGAAGTGGCCATGGGGCTGGCCCATGAAATCCGCAACCCGCTGGGCATCATCAAGACCGCGACCCAATTACTGCACCGTCGCGCCGACCTGCCCGAGACCGACAAGCGGCATCTGGAATACGTGGTCAGCGAGGTCACCCGGATCAACGACCTGATCACCGAGTTCCTCGACTTTGCCAAGCCCAACGCGCCCATGCGCTCCACCCAACCGGTGCGACCGCTGCTTGATGAGTTGGTCGGGTTCTGCGCCCCGGAACTGGCGACTCACAACATCGACGCCCGAATCGAAGACAACGCCCCTGGCGCGACCATCTATGCCGACGCACGACAGCTCAAACAGGCCTGCCTGAACCTGGTGATCAATGCCATAGACGCAATGCCCGACGGCGGTCGCCTGACCCTGGGCATAACCAGCGACAAGGAATACACCGTCATCAGTGTTTCCGACACCGGCCAGGGCATCGAACCGGACATGCTCGAACGGATTTTTACACCGTTCGTCACCACAAAGGCTTCGGGTACCGGTCTGGGGCTGGCAAAAGTCTTCTCGATCATGGAAAACCATGACGGACGGGTCGAATGCATCAGCGAAAAAGATGCCGGCTCCACATTCAGCCTGTACATTCCGGCCAACGGTGAAGACGACAGCGACGACGAGGACAGTGATGACGCATAACATTCTGGTGGTCGATGACGAGCCCAAGCTTTGCGACTTGTTGGCCTCGGCCCTGAGCCAGAACGACATCCAGGTGTTCACCGCCAGCAATGGCCTGCACGCGCTCAAGGTGCTGGAACAGGAAGACATCGACCTGGTGATCAGCGACTGGCGCATGCCCGGCATGGACGGGCCGCAGTTGCTGGCGGAAGTCAAAGTGCGCTATCCGCAACTGCCGGTGATCGTCATGACGGCCTACAGCACGGTGAAAAATGCCGTGCAGTCGATGCGCAATGGCGCCTTCGACTACATTGCCAAGCCGTTCGACATCGATGAGCTGGACATCACCGTCAACAAGGCCCTGCAATTTCGCGACATTCTCAAAGACAACCAGCGCATGCGCGCCGAGCTTGAAGAACACCAGCAGATCGACAGCCTGGTGGGCGACAGCCCGACCTTCCGTCGAGTGCTGCAAGCAGTGGATTCGGTACGCGAAAGCAATGCGACCATCCTGCTCACCGGCGAAAGCGGCACCGGCAAGGAAATGGTCGCCCGGGCCATCCACAAACACGGCAACCGCGCCGACAAACCCTTTGTCGCCGTGAACTGTGCGGCGATCCCCGAAGGGTTGCTGGAAAGTGAAATGTTCGGCCATCGCAAAGGCGCCTTCACCGGCGCCGTGGCGGACCGGGTCGGGCGCTTCATGCAGGCCGACAAGGGCACGCTGTTTCTCGATGAGGTTGGCGACATGCCGCTGGCCTTGCAGGCAAAAATCCTCCGGGCCTTGCAGGAGCGAGTGATCGAGCCGGTGGGCGACCAGCGCGAGCGCAAAGTCGATGTGCGCGTGATCGCCGCCACCAACAAGAACCTGCTCGAAGCGGTGGCCAACAAAGAGTTTCGCGAAGACCTTTATTATCGCCTCAACGTGTTCCCGATCCCCCTGCCCGCCCTGCGTGAACGGGTCGAAGACATCGCGCCACTGGCCCGACACTTCGCTCACACCCTGGGCGCCACCGCCGGCAAGCGCATCACCGGTTTCAGCCCGGAAGCCTTGCAGGCCATGGCCAATTATTCGTGGCCGGGGAACATCCGCGAACTGCAAAACTGCGTTGAACGCGCCACCATCGTGGCCTCGGGTGCAGTGATCGAGGAAGACGATCTGCCGGCGTACCTGTTTGCCTCAAGCCCCACCGTCGACGGCGCCCGCGTGCCCCTCAACGTAGGCACTGGCGTGCCGCCGGACCTCGACGCCGCGCTGGTGGAAGTCGAGAAGTCCTACATTCTTGCCGCCCTGCAACAAAGCAATGGCGTGCAAGCGGCCGCTGCGCAACTGATCGGCATCTCGGAGCGCAGCTTCTGGTATCGGCTGAAAAAACTCGGGATTCATGTGGACAAAATCGTCCGCTGAAACCCTCGACGCGGTCCCTGTGGCGAGGGAGCTTGCTCCCGCTGGGCCGGTCCGCGTTCGGGCGAAGCGGCCCTAAACCCGTCACCGCGTACTTTCAGATAGAAACAGTCTGCGACTGCTGCGCCCGAACGCGGACCGGTCGGCGGGAGCAAGCTCCCTCGCCACAAAGGCGCGTTGAGCGTTACAACAGGTTCGGTGCCTGCACCGGATCGATCTGCGCCCAATGCGCGGTGTCCTCTCGATGGGTTTTCAGGTACGGCAACACTGCCGCCAATAACGGCGCCTTGAACGCTTCCTGAAAACGATGGGCCAGCCCCGGAATCAGCTTCAACTGACTGCCCTGGATATGCGCCGCCAGGTGAATGCCATGCATCACCGGCAACAGCGGATCAGCAGTGCCATGCACCACCAGCGTCGGCACCCGCAGTTGGTTGAGCAGCGCCACCCGGCTCGGTTCGGCGAGGATCGCCATGATCTGGCGTTTCACGCCTTCAGGATTAAACGCCCGGTCATACGCCACCGCGGCCTGATGCAACAGCGCCTGGCGATCATCGCTCACTTGCGGACTGCCCAGCGCGGCCAGCAGATCAGCCTGTTGCTCCAGCGCCACCTCACGGTTCGGCGCACCGCGCCGTGAGAGCAATTGCACCAGCGCCGCATTCGGCGCCGGCAGCCCTTCTGCACCGGAACTGGTCATGATCAGCGTCAGGCTCTCGACCCGCTGCGGTGCCATGGCCGCCATATGCTGGGCGATCATCCCGCCCATACTCGCGCCCAGCACATGGAATTGCTCGACGTGCAGCGCATCCATCAGGCCCAGCGCGTCGTCCGCCATATCAGTCAGGCTGTACGGCGCCGCTACGGGTAAGCCGAGTTTGTAGCGCAGCACCTCAAAGGTCAGGTTGGCGTTGGCCGGAGCCTGACGCCAGGTCGACAGCCCGACATCGCGGTTGTCATAGCGAATCACCCGGAAACCCTGCTCGCACAGCGCCACCACCACCTCGTCCGGCCAGTGAATAAGCTGGCCACCCAGGCCCATCACCAGCAGCAACGCAGGATCGGACGCACGACCGATGCTCTGGTACGCCAGGCTGACCTGCGCCAGATCGACCCGTTCGGTCGGAACATTGACATCGCAGCGCGACGCCGCCAAAGACGGTAGGCCGAACAGCAGAGCGGTCAAAAAAACCGCCGTTGAAAAAAATCGTACCCGCATGAAGAAACACCGAAACGCAGAACCCCAGTAGAGAGCGAGTCTGATGAACTTTGTTAAAGCGCGCTGCCACAGTTACGTGACAGTTTGATGAAGAGTGCTCAACGGTCAGTTGTCGAAATCTATTTGTAGGAGCAAAGCTTGCTCGCGATGCCGGCGACGTGGTTTGTCTGAAGGACCGCGTCATCGTTCATCGCGAGCAAGCTTTGCTCCTACGGGTCTCTGTCAGGCCAGTTGATTACGCAACTGGCGCGCGGCGGCGACCATATTCACCAACGCGGCTTCTGTTTCGGGCCAGGCGCGGGTTTTCAGGCCGCAGTCCGGGTTGACCCACAGCCGTTCGGCCGGGATCCGCTGCACCGCCTTACTCATCAACTTGACCATCTCGGTGGTGTCCGGCACCCGTGGCGAGTGAATGTCGTAGACGCCCGGGCCGATGTCGTTCGGGTAGTCAAAGGCCTTGAAGGCTTCGAGCAATTCCATGTCCGAACGCGAGGTCTCGATGGTGATCACATCAGCGTCCATGGCCGCGATGGACTGGATCACGTCGTTGAATTCGCTGTAGCACATGTGGGTATGGATCTGGGTTTCATCGCGCACGCCAGACGCGCTCAAGCGGAACGCTTGCACCGCCCAGTCGAGGTATTCCTGCCACTGCGTCCGGCGCAGCGGCAAGCCCTCGCGGAACGCCGCTTCGTCGATCTGGACGATTTTGATCCCGGCCTGCTCCAGGTCGACCACTTCATCGCGCAGGGCCAGCGCCAACTGTTGCGCCTGGACTTTACGCGACACGTCTTCGCGCGGGAACGACCACATCAGCATCGTCACCGGCCCGGTCAACATGCCTTTCATGACCTTGTCGGTCAGGCTCTGCGCGTAAGTGATCCAGTCGACGGTCATGGCCTTCGGACGGCTCAGGTCACCGTAGATGATCGCCGGCTTCACACAGCGCGAACCGTAGCTCTGAACCCAGCCGAAACGGGTGAACAGGTAGCCGTCGAGTTGCTCGGCAAAGTACTCGACCATGTCGTTGCGCTCGGCTTCACCGTGCACCAGCACGTCGAGGCCGAGACGTTCCTGGATTTGCACCGCGTGGCGGATTTCGCTGTGCATGGCGTCGGTGTAATCGTTGGCCGAGAGCTTGCCCTGCTTGAATGACTGGCGCGCCAGACGGATCGATGCGGTCTGCGGGAACGAGCCGATAGTGGTGGTCGGGAAGGCCGGCAAATTCAGGCGTGCGCGTTGCAACTCGATACGCTTGGCAAACACTGAGTGACGCTGACTGTCGGTGTCGCGAATGGCCCGGATGCGCGCCTGCACCTCGGCTTTATGGATGCGTGGCGACTGCGCACGGCTGGCCTGCACGGCACGGTTCTGCGCCAGCGCAGCCTGGACCTTCGGCGCTTGCGGATCGTTGAGTGCATCACGCAGCACGGCGATTTCAGCGCACTTTTGTACGGCGAACGCCAGCCAGCTCTTCAGCTCGGCGTCGAGTGTGTCTTCACGGTCCAGATCCACCGGACTGTGCAGCAGCGAGCACGAGCTGCTGACCCACAGGTTGTCGCCGTAACGTTCTTGTGCCGGTTTCAGTTGTGCCAGCGCCTGTTCCAGCTCGCAACGCCAGACATTACGACCGTTGACCAGGCCCACCGACAGCACTTTGTAAGTCGGCAGGCGATCGAGTACCTGGCCCAGTTGTTCCGGCGCTCGCACCGCGTCAATGTGCAGGCCGTCCACCGGCAGGCTCACCGCCAGCCCGAGGTTGTCTTCCAGGCCACTGAAGTAGGTGGCCACGAGTTTCTTCAGCGGCGAATACTGAAGGATGTGGTAGGCGCGCTCGAAGGCGTTTTTCCAGGCTTGCGGCAGGTCGAGGGTCAGGATCGGTTCGTCAATCTGCACCCATTCCACACCTTGGGCCTTGAGGCGATTGAGGATTTCGCCGTACAGCGGCAGCAGGCGTTCGAGCAGGTCAAGCTTGTCGAAGTCGTTGCCTTTGGTTTTACCCAGCCAGAGGTAAGTCAAAGGGCCGATGATCACCGGCTTGACGCGGTGACCGAGGGCGTGGGCTTCGTCGACTTCGTCGAACAGCTGCTCCCAGCTCAATTTGAACGGCTGGTCAGCGCTGAATTCCGGGACCAGGTAGTGGTAGTTGGTGTCGAACCACTTGGTCAGTTCCTGCGCATGGTGCGTCTTGGCCGACTCACCATCGCAGCACTTTGCGCTGGCGCCACGGGCCATTGCGAACAAGGTGTCGAGGGTCGGCAGGCCCTGTGTATCCTTGGCGCTGTCGAAGCGTTCGGGGATCACGCCAAAGGTCAGCGAGTGCGTCAGCACCTGGTCGTACCAGGCGAAGTCGCCCACCGGCAGCAGGTCGATACCGGCGTCTTTCTGCACTTGCCAGTGTCTGGCTCGCAGTTCACGACCGACGCTTTGCAACCCGGCCTGATCGAGGTCGCCCTTCCAGTAGGATTCGAGGGCTTTTTTCAGCTCGCGGTCGGCACCGATGCGTGGAAAACCGAGTGTGTGGGCCAAGGCCATGGCGTGTTTCTCCGAAGTAAAAGATGGCCCTATTGTCGACAGCCAACCCAACATGAGACAAACTCAACCTTTTCGTGTTGATCACAAAGTTTGCTCATGGAGCCCCCAGTGCTCGAAATCCGTCACCTGAAGACCCTGCACGCCTTGCGCGAGGCCGACAGCCTGGTCGACGCCGCCGACCGTCTGCACCTGACCCAGTCCGCCCTGTCCCACCAGTTCAAAGAGCTGGAAGAACGCATGGGCATGCCGCTGTTCGTGCGCAAAACCAAACCGGTGCGTTTCACCAGCGCCGGCCTGCGCCTGCTGCAACTGGCCGATGCCACCCTGCCGCTGCTGCGCGGCGCCGAGCGCGACATCGCACGCCTGGCCGGAGGCACCGCCGGACGGCTGCACATGGCAATCGAATGCCACAGTTGCTTTCAGTGGCTGATGCCGACCATCGACCAGTTCCGCGATGCCTGGCCGGAAGTCGAGCTGGACCTGGCGTCAGGCTTTTCCTTCGCCCCGCTGCCGGCCCTGGCCCGTGGCGACCTGGACCTGGTGGTAACGTCCGACCCGCTGGAGCTGGCCGGAATCACCTACGTGCCGTTGTTCACCTACGAAGCGATGCTCGCGGTGGCCAATCAGCATCGGTTGGCGAACAAGCCGTACATCGTCCCTGAAGATTTGCTCAGCGAAACCCTGATCACCTACCCGGTGGAACGTGATCGGCTGGACATCTTCACCCGCTTCCTGGAGCCGGCCGATATCGAACCGGCGCAGGTCCGTACTTCGGAACTGACGGTGATGATGATGCAGTTGGTGGCCAGCGGCCGTGGCGTCTGCGGCATGCCGCATTGGGCGCTGCATGAATACAGCTCACGGGGTTATGTAAAGGCCAAGCGGCTCGGTGAGAAAGGTTTGTTTGCCACGCTATACGCCGGGATCCGCGCCGACATGCTCGACGCGCCGTACATGCGCGACTTCCTGCTGACGGCCAAAGACACCTCGTTCTCGACCCTGGATGGGGTTAGCGCGGTGCGCTGACATTCTCTGACAGGTATCACACCTGTGGCGAGGGGGCTTGCCCCCGTTCGATGGCGAAGCCATCGTAATGTCAGCGAACGCGGAGTATCTGAAAGAACGCGTTGGCCGGTATTGGGGCTGCTTTGCAGCCCAGCGGGGGCAAGCTCCCTCGCCACAAAAGCACTCGGCGTCAGGCCGGGACTTCGCGCCACATATGGATCTTGTCGAAGTACTCTTCGCCAACCCGCACCGCCAGCGGTTCGAGCCCGAACTGCACGAAACCGCAACGCTGGTACAACGCCAATGCGGCATCATTGCCAGCGGTGACGGTCAGTTGAATCAGCTTCAAGCCCGACCGACGCCGTGCCTCGTCGAAAAGCACCTGAACCAGCTGATAACCGAGCCCCCGCTGTCTGGCCTTGTCTGACACATACATGCCAAACAGCGTTGCCTTGTGCCGGGCTTTTTCCCGTGCCTCGAAGGCCAGGCCGACAATGCCCACCAGTTCCTCGCCTTCAAATGCGCCGAACAGCACGTCCAGCGGGCTGGTCAAGCGTGACTCCCACCAGCTCAACGGCATTACCGCGCGCTCGCGGACACTCGACGTGAACGCCTGCGGGTGACGGTCATAGGCCTCAAGCATCAGCGCCCGGTAAGCGAGTGCATGGCTGGCATCGAGTCGTTGGATTGCCATGTGCTTCAGGCCATGCGCCGCTGTTCAGACATCAGTCGCACTGCCAGCCCGGCCAGTACGAAGCCCATGAAATAGCGCTGAACCGCCAGCCAGCTCGGATTGTTGACGAACCACGAGGCAATCCCGGCAGCAAACAGTGCGATAAACAGGTTAACCGTGAAACTCACGCTGATCTGGGTCAGCCCCAGGGCGATACTTTGGGTAAACACCGAACCGTGTTCCGGACTGATGAACTGCGGGAACACCGAGAGATAGAACACCGCGATTTTCGGGTTCAATGCGCTGGTGAAAAAGCCCATCAGCATCAGTTTTCGAGAAGAATCCGGCGGTAGTTGCTGCGCCTCAAAGGGCGAGCGCGCACCCGGTTTGACTGCCTGCCAGGCCATCCACAGCAGGTACAGGGCGCCGGCCCATTTGAGCGCCTCGTAAGCCATCGGCACCGCCATGAACACTGCAGTCAAACCGGCCGCCGCGGCGAACAGATGCACGAAAAAACCTGCGACAACCCCAAGCAACGAGGTCACGCCCGCCTTGCGTCCCTGGCAGATCGAACGGGAAATCAGATAGATCATGTTCGGGCCCGGGGTCAGCACCAGTAGCAGCGAGGCCGCCGCAAAAATCAACAGATCATGTGTTGGAATCATGACGCAGTCCTTGTCATTGTGTGGGGGGGGTCAGGCCAGAGCCGTCAGGGAGGCTCGATAAAACGGCAGGATCAGGTCCTGTGTCAATGGCGCCAGGATGAAATCACCGACATTGTGCGGATCAACCCACAGCACTTCTTCGATCTCTGCCGCCGGGGTGACGTGTTGCTGGATATCCAGCTGAAAAATCTCGGCCTCGACCACAAATCCCGGCTCATTGGCTGCCGGGGCGGAAAACTTGCCCAGGTAGCTCGCTTGAGCGGTGTCGATGACCAAACCCAGTTCTTCTTCCAGCTCGCGGGCCAGCGCATCGATCGGTTGCTCAGAGGCCTCGATCTTGCCACCCGGTTGCATGAAGGCCTGGGTCCCGCGCTTGCGCACCAGCAGGGTTCGACCGTCCGGGCCGATCAGCAGGGCAGCGGCAATGCGGATAATGCACGGTGAAACAGAGGATGAAAGCGTCATGGATCAACGATGGCCTTGGACAAAAGAGCCAAGGATCACATGAGTGCAGGTGCTGCGTCACCTCGAAAAAACACCGCCACGCAGGCCCCGTATGAGCATGGCTTGCCAGCGATGACGTCTGTGGAATCGCCATCGCCGGCAAGCCGTGCGCCTACGGATGCCCGGTGAAGTTCACAACGGTATCTACGCAGAAATCACCGCTTCCAGCTCCTCGGGCACGTGGACAAATACGCTGTACCTGGCGCCTTCCATCGCTTCGAAGGCGATGAGTTTTTCCACCAGCGGGCCATTGAGCACCTTGCCGGCATTGAGCAGCAGCATGCCGTTGTCGGCATTGAGGTTGCGCGCCAGCACCATCCCGGCCGCCAGATCGCGGGTGCTCAGCACCTTGACCGTCGGATCGCCGAGGGTGATATCACGCTGGTAGGTAGCGCAAACCTGAACGAAGTCTTCCACCAGCTCCGGGTCGTAGAAACGCCCGGTGTATTTGCGGATGAACAGCAGCGCTTCATCACTGTTCATGTTTCGCTCAAGAATCAGCCCGCACTGCAATTCGATGAAGTCCACGGCCAGCTTCAGCAGGCGCGAACCCAAAGGGATTGCCTCCCCCTTGAGGCGATCGGGAAACCCGCTGCCGTCCCAGCGCTCCTGATGGTGCAGGATCAGGCGTGCGGCATCCTTCATCGGCTCAAGGGTCATCAACAGCGATTCGCTCTGTTTCGGATAACCGCGATACAGCTCCCGTTCGGGGTGATGCAGCAGGTCCGAAGGCGTCGTCATCATGCCGTCGGTCCAGCTCAGCTTGCCGATGTTGTAAAGCGCCGCAGCCATGGTCAGGTCTCGGCTGCTGGCCTCATCCAGCCCATGGGTCTGGCAGTAGATACGCACCAGATCGATGATTTGCCGATTGGTTTGCTTGGCCGGTGGCAGACGCAAGTTGGCCAGCAGCGAAAACACTTCGGTGCCGGTGACGTAGCTGTGCTTGAGCTCTTCATAGGCCAGATCGAGCATGTCGGCGGTCTGCTGCAACTCCGCGGTGCGCGCTGCGACACGTTTTTCCAGGGACACGTTGAGCAGCTTCAACTGCTCGTTCTGATCCCACGTCAACTGCACCAGACGCAGCCGCTCGCGCTCGGAGAGCTGATACGCCAGCGACTGACGCAACGTCAGCAGCATTTCCTCGTCATTCCAGGGCTTGCTGATGTAACGGTGAATCTGCCCCTCGTTGATCGCCTTGATGATCATCGAGAGATCGGCATAGCCGGTCAGCAGGATGCGTACGGTGTCGGGATAGTGTTCGTGGATGTGCGCCAACAGGGTCGCACCGTCCATGTTGGGCATGCGGGCATCGGTCATCACCAGATCGACCGGTTGCTGCTCCATGATCTGCAACGCCTGGGTGCCGCTTGTGGCCAGCAGCACTTCATAGGGTTGGCCGCGCAACAGCCGACGCAGGCTATTGAGGATCGATTCTTCGTCATCAACCAGTAACACTCGGGGTTTAAGCGGCTCATCCATGGCATTACCTCAGCTGAAACAGACCAGTCGTTTGTGAGCACCCAAGGGAACTCCCCCTCCTCCTTGGGCCTGAACTACAGGCTAGACGGTTTTTCAGCACAGTTCGCAATAGATTTGCCACACGGCAGGCGGCGAACTTGAGAGTCGCAGACTATGCTCTGGGTACCAGGATCCAAGATCTGCACCCGTAGCACACTGCGATCAGGAAGGGACGCCATATGAACACGACGCTGCGAGGGCTTATTTGCAACGGTGCATTGCAATGAAGACACCGTTTGCGCGAAAAAACCGGCGGATCCTGATCGTCGACGACACCGCCTCTATCCATCAGGACTTTGCCAAGATCCTCAGCCCCCACGTGCTCGACGATGATGCGCTGAGCAGCGCCGAAGAAGCCCTGTTCGGCACGCAAGCAGTGGCTGCGGACCTGGGGTTTGTGCTCGACAGCGCCTTTCAGGGCCTGGAAGCCCTGCGCAAGGTCGAAGCCGCCCTGGCCAAGGACCTTCCGTATGCGATGGCCTTTATCGACATGCGTATGCCGCCCGGCTGGGACGGACTGGAAACCATCGAACGGCTCTGGCAGGTCGATCCAAAACTGCAAGTCGCGCTGTGTACCGCGTATTCCGACTACTCCTGGGACGATATCGCAGAACGGCTGGAGCTCGGCGATCGCTTGCTGATCCTGAAGAAGCCCTTCGATGCCATCGAAATCCGGCAGATGGCCAGCACCCTGACCGTCAAATGGCAAATGACCGAAGAAGCCGAATTAAAGATGAACCTGCTGGAGCAGGCGGTCGAGGAGCGCACCCGCGAGCTGTCCGACGCCAATATCATCGTGCAGAACAGCCCGACCATTTTGTACCGGCTGCGCGGCGAACCCTCGTTCCCGTTGATGTACATCTCCCACAACATTACCAAGTTCGGTCACGTGGCCGCGCAATTGGTGGCGTCGGCAAACTGGGCTCAGGAGCTGATTCATCCCGAGGACCAAGGCAAAGTCGACAATGCCATGGCACGGATACTCGACCGGGACGCTGTCGGGGCGTCCATCGAGTTTCGTCTGCGCACCGGCACCGGCGACTGGCGCTGGGTCGAAAACCGCTACGTACCGGTGCGTAACCAGGACGGACGCTTGCTGGAAGTCGAAGGCATCATCATCGATATCACTGAACGCAAGCTGGCCGAAGAGAAGATCGCCCTGCTGGCACGTACCGACGGGCTGACCGGGCTGGCCAATCGAACAACGCTCCTCGAACGTCTGCACCAGGCATTCGCTGCCGCCCGTCGGGGCGGCGCACCCTTCGCGGTGTTCTACCTGGACCTCGATCATTTCAAACGCATCAACGACACCCTGGGCCATCCCATCGGGGATTTGCTGTTGCAGGAAGTCGCCCGGCGCATCAAGGCCTGCGTCCGCGAAAACGACATCGTGGCACGTCTTGGTGGTGACGAATTTGCAATCGTGCAGCTCGACGCTGGCGATCCGACGCAGTCGGCGGCCCTGGCAGGCAAGGTCCGCGATGAACTGGTGCTGCCTTACACCCTCGATGGCAACAATGTGCGGGTTTCGGTCAGCATCGGCATCAGCACTTACTCCAGTACCAGCCTGAGTGCTGAAAGCCTGTTGGCTCAAGCCGACATGGCGCTGTATCGCTCCAAGGAAAAAGGTCGCAACCAGTACCACTTCCACTCCGAGGAGATCAATCAGGAAGTACTCGACCGGGTGTCGATTGCCAACGATTTGAAACAAGCCATCGAGCAAAACCAGCTTGAACTGCATTACCTGCCCGAAGTCGACCTGAGTACCGGGAAGATCCTCGGCATGGAAGCCCAGGTCCGCTGGAGTCATCCAGAGCGAGGAATACTGGAACCCGATATGTTTCTTCCCGCGGCGGAAAAAACCGGTGCAATCATCGCGCTCGGGCACTGGTTGCTGGATCGGGCCTGTCGGCAAATGCGTGAGTGGCGCGACGAAGGCATGGCGCCCCCGGTGATTGCAATCAAGCTTTCGCTGGCCCAGCTCAAGAGCGGTCCGGACCTGATCTACGACGTGCTGCGCACCACGGCCCTGTGGAACCTCTGCCCCTGGGACCTGCGCTTCGACGTCACCGAAGCGACACTGGCGCAAACCAAATGGACCCACAACGATGTGCTGCCGCGCTTGCGTGAGCTGGGGGTGAAAATAGCCATCGACGACTTCGGCACCGAGTACTCCTCGTTCGACTACCTCAAGACCTATCGGGTCAATCACCTCAAACTCGCCCAGGCCTTCATCGACACCGCGACCCGTGATCCCGCCAGCGCCACGACCTTGCGCGCGATCATCAATTTCGCCCGCGAAGTGGGGATCGGCATCATTGCCGAGGGTGTCGAGACCCAGGAACAGCGCAGCTCGCTGATCTCCACCGGCTCGCCAATGAACGCTCAGGGCTATTACTTCAGCAAAGCCGTCAGCAGCCAGCAGGCAGCGGCGTTGCTGATGGCCGGCAGCATCGTGCCGCCGACCTTCCCCGGCGCAACGAACCCGCTGCTCGAAGACTCGTGCTATCCACCGGAGGACCGAGGATGAAACCATCGCTCGCCCCCACCAACCGGCGCATCCTGATCATCGATGACATGCCTTCGATCCATCAGGACTTTCGCAAGATTCTCAGCCCCGATCTGCCGGACGAGCAGTCGCTGGCCGGCACCGAGGAACTGTTATTCGGCACAGAACAACGCGTTCGCCCGACGTTTCTCCTCGACTCGGCCTATCAGGGAGAAGAAGCACTGGAGCTGGTAAAACGTGCCCAGGCCGAAGGCAGGCCCTATGCCCTGGCGTTTACCGATATGCGCATGCCACCGGGTTGGGACGGCCTGGAAACCATCGAGCGACTCTGGAAAGTCGACCCGCACCTGCAAATAGCTTTGTGCACCGCCTTCTCTGACTACACCTGGGAAGCGATGGCCGAACGCCTGGCGTTCGGCGACCAGTTGCTGGTGCTGAAAAAGCCTTTCGACAGCCTGGAAATCCGTCAGATGGCCAGTGCCCTGACCTGGAAATGGCAGATGGCCCAGGACGCCGCGATAAAAATGCTCAGCCTGGAGCGAACCATCGAAGACCGCGTTCAGGAACTGCTCAAAGTCTCCCATCTGCTGCAATACGATGTACTGACCGGCCTGCCCAACAGCACTTTGCTCGGTGATCGACTGACTCAGTCCCTGGCCCTTTCACGGCGACACGACAAACAACTGGCGGTGATATTTCTGGGGCTCGACCGCTTCAAGCGCATCAACAACGCACTGGGCCATCCGGTGGGCGACGAAATGCTCAAACGGGTCGGCCGGAGCCTCGCGTCCACGGTGCGTGAATCCGATTCGGTATTTCGCTACGGTTCCGACGAGTTCGTGGTGATCCTCGCGGACATCCACCATCCCCAGCAAACCCAAGGCATTGCCGAAAAGCTGCTGAAAGCCGTCAACACCCAGCAGCACATTGCCGGCCATGACCTGAGCGTGACCGCCAGCCTGGGCATCAGCATCTACCCGGACGACGGCTTCGATGCCGTACCGTTGATCAAGAAAGCCGAAACCGCGATGCATAACGTCAAGGAGAGAGGCCTTAACGACTTCAGCTTTTTCATTGACGAGATGAATCAGCGCGCCCGTGAACAGCAAAGCATCGAATCCGGCCTTCGCCTGGCACTGGAACGCGATGAGTTCGTCCTGCATTACCAACCCAAACTGGATCTGCGCACGGGTAAAGTGGTCGGTGCGGAAGCCTTGATCCGCTGGCTCAAACCCGGTCACGGTTGGGTGTACCCAATGGATTTCATTGGAGTGGCCGAAGACAGTGGGCTGATCATTCCCCTGAGCAAATGGGTATTGACCCAGGCCTGCCAACAGGCCCGCGCCTGGCAACTGGCCGGATTGCCGGCGATCAGCATGTCCGTCAACGTCTCCGCCATCGACTTCCGTCAGCACGACTTTGTCGACGGTATCGTGCGGATCCTCGAACTGACCGGCCTCGACCCAACGCTACTGGAGCTCGAAATCACCGAAAGCGTGCTGATGCAGAACGTCGAGGCCACCGTGCAGACCCTGCACGCCATCAAGGCATTGGGCGTGCGCCTGGCAATCGATGATTTCGGCACCGGTTATTCCAGCCTGAGCTACCTGCAACGGTTCCCGGTCGATGTACTGAAAATCGACCAGTCATTCATACGCGGGCTGAGCACCAAAAACAACGACGCTGCGCTGGTCAGCGCCATCATCAGCCTGGGCAAGAGCCTCAACCTCAATATCATCGCCGAAGGCGTGGAAACCCTGGAACAGCTGGACTTTCTCAAGGCCCTTCAGTGTGAGGAAGGCCAGGGTTACTTCTTCAGCAAAGCCGTGCTCCCCCAGGAGTTCGTACAGTTGCTCACCGACAGCGAACAGACACCACCGCGCACGTAGACTGACGCCCCGACATGCAGGCACCCGGCAAAGGAATCATCAGATGTCGCCCTATGGACTCACGCTGCTCACCACGTTGATGCTCGGATTCTGCCTGACGGCGAGTGCCGAGCCTTTGGACGAACCCCTCAAACCGCTGCCACCGGTGCCTGTGCAAGACCCTCAGCGTGTCGAGCTGGGTCGTCAGCTGTTCAATGAAACGCGCTTGTCGGTCAACAACAGCCTGTCCTGTGCCAGCTGCCATCACCTGGAAAAGGGCGGTGCCGATAACAAGCAATTTTCCATCGGTTTCGACGGCAAGCCGCTGGTCGTCAACACCCCCAGCGTGCTGAATGCCAGCCTGAACTTCAGGGAGTTCTGGAACGGTCGCGCCGCTACCCTGGAAGACCAGATTCACGCAGTGGTGGAAAGTCCCACTGAAATGGGCAGTAACTGGGAACACGTGGTGCAAATGCTGTCCACTGACCCGACCTATCGCTCGGCGTTTGCCAACGCTTACCCCAATGGGGTTACGGTGGCCAATGTGGAAAATGCCCTGGCCACCTACGAGCGCACATTACTCAGCACCAATTCGCGTTTCGACCAGTACCTGCAGGGCAACACCGACATTCTCAGCCTCGACGAAAAATACGGTTACCAACGCTTCAAGGACTACGGCTGCATTGCCTGCCACCAAGGGGTAAACATCGGCGGCAACATGTACCAGAAGCTCGGGGTCATGGGCGACTACTTCCAGGCGCGGGGTAACCCGACCGAATCGGACCTTGGGCGTTATCTGGTGACCAAGGATGAAGAAGACCGCAACGTGTTCAAGGTCCCCAGCCTGCGCAACGTCGCAGTGAATGCGCCGTACTTTCATGACGGCGCGGCAAAAACCCTCGAAGAAGCCGTTGATGTGATGTTCAAGTTCCAGTTGGGACGCGTTCCCTCGGATGAGGACAAGGCCCTGATCATCAAATTCCTCAAGACCCTGACCGGCGAGTGGGGAGGCAAACCATTATGAAAGTGTCCCGTCGACTCAGTTTGCTGTTGCTTACCGGCATGACCGTCTTGCTGGCCTCGATCCTGCTGTTCCTGTATCTGAAGTCCAGTTCGGATCAAACCTCGACCTATACCGAATCGCGGGATCTGATCCGTCAGATAAAACAACTGGACGCGCAATGGGAAACCGAGATCCTCAAGGCCCGGATCGCCCTCATCCACAACTACGATCCACTGGTTTCGCCGCTGAGCGAAATGAGCCGTCTGTGGGAACGGTTCGACTCGATAGAGTCCAGACACGGTCGCAACGACTCGACACAGTGGCAAACCAGCCATGACGCTTACCTGAACGCGATCAAGGAAAAGACCCGGCTGGTCGAACAGTTCAAGTCACACAATGCGGTGCTGCGCAATTCACTGGCGTTCCTGCCCGCCGCCGAAGACGACATTCAGAACCAGTTCGCACGCCTTGAGGACGACAACAAACTGCAAATGCAGAACACCGCCACCGACACCTACGACCTGCTACTCAGCGGCCTGGAGTTCGCCCAGGTCACGTCCGACGACAAAGCCGCCGACATCCTGCTCGGCCTGAATAAACTGGCGGTGAACAAAGACCGACTGCCTGCCGAGTTCCACACACCGGTGGAGATTCTCAGCAACCACATCGCGCTGATCCTGCGTGAACAACCCCTGGTCAACAGCCTGCTGGAACGGATCGAGGCAGTCCCCGTGTCCGAGCGCCTGGACAACATCACCAGCCTGCTGGACAACGATCAACAACTGGTCGATGCAGTCGATCAACGCTACCACTTCTACATGGCGGTTTTTTCGGCGCTGCTGGTGCTGTTGCTACTGTTTCTGGCCAATGGTCTGCTGCGCAGCTTTGCGGAAATCAACCGCGTCAACAAGGACCTGCAAGCGGCTAATGAAAGCCTGGAACAGCGAGTCGAAGAACGCACCCGCGAACTCAAGGACACCCAAAGCGAACTGCTGGACACCGCACGCCAGGCCGGGATGGCCGAGATCGCGACCAACGTGCTGCACAACGTCGGCAATGTGCTCAACAGCGTGAATATCTCTGCCGACCTGGTCACCCGCAAACTGCGCACCAGCAAGGCGCTGGGGCTGGGCAAGGCGATGCAGCTGATCAACGAGCATCAGGGTGATCTCGGGCACTTCATCACCGAAGACGAAAAAGGCAAATTGCTGCCCGGTTACCTGAATCAACTGGTGGAAGCCATTGCCCTCGAGCAGCAGGGCATTACCGACGAACTGGCGCAATTGAGCAAAAGCGTTGACCACATCAAGGACATCGTTGCCACCCAGCAGTCCTACGCCGGGGCCAACAGCCTGATGGAGCCGCTGCAAGTCAGCGAACTGCTCGAAGACGCCCTGCGCATGAACTCGGGTGCCCTGACCCGCCACCACGTCACCGTGGTCAAGGACTACGCCGAAGTGCCCAAGGTCATGGGCGATAAACACCGGATGTTGCTGATTCTGATCAACCTGATCAGCAACGCCAAATACGCCATGTCGGACCTCAGCGACCGCCCCCGGGAAATGACCCTGGGGGTCAAGGTGGTCGACGACGCCACGCTGCAGGTCAGCGTCAAGGACGAAGGCGAAGGCATCTCGGCCGAAAACATGACCCGGATCTTTGCCCACGGCTTCACCACGCGCAAGGAAGGTCACGGTTTTGGTCTGCACAGTTGCGCCCTCGCCGCCATCGAGATGAATGGCCACCTGACAGCCCACAGCGACGGTCCGGGAAAAGGTGCGCTGTTCACCTTGAAAATCCCCTTGAAAATCGCCGAAGGTGAAACATGAAGCAGTCATCGAATCGACGCATCCTGCTGATCGACGATACACCGTCGATCCATGACGACTTTCGCAAGATCCTGACACCTGAGCTACCACAACACGGCGAACTGGACGAGATGGAGTCGGCGCTGTTCGGCACGCAAATCAAAGCGGCGAGCACCCGCTTCGAACTGGATTCGGCCTACGCTGGCCAGGAAGGCTTGAGCAAACTGGTCCAGGCCCAACACGACAATCGCCCCTATGCACTGGCGTTCGTCGACATGCGCATGCCCCAGGGCTGGGACGGCGCCGAAACCATCGAGCATTTATGGCAAGCCGATCCGCGTTTGCAGGTGGTGGTCTGTACGGCGTATTCCGACTACTCCTGGGATGACCTGCTCAATCGCTTGCAGGCCCACGACCGGCTGCTGATCCTGAAAAAACCCTTCGACAACATCGAAGTCCAGCAAATGGCCAATACCTTGACCAGCAAATGGGACATGACCGAGCGCGCCAGCGTGCAACTGGATCAGTTGGGGCACCTGGTAGAACGGCGGACCCGGCAGTTCCAGCAAGCGAGCGTCGAACTGCAACAGGAGATCGACGAGCGCAAGCAGCTCGAAAGCCAGTTGATACAGTCGGAAAAACTCGCGTCCCTGGGGCAATTGGCGGCGGGTGTGGCCCATGAAATCAACAACCCCATCGGCTTCATTTCTTCCAACCTCGGCGCCCTGGACGGTTACTTCAAGCAGTTGCAGAGCATGCTCGACGCCTATCAGGGGGCCGAAGAAGCCATTGGCTCCGTTGAGCTTCTCGAACGGCTCCAAACGTTGCGTAAAGACGTGGAACTGGACTTCCTGCGTGAAGATATTCCGCTGCTGATCAAGGAGTCCAAGGACGGCATCAACCGGGTCGGGCAAATCGTCAGGGACCTGAAGGATTTCTCACGCGTAGACGCCAGCCAGGAGTGGCAGTCGGTCAATCTGCAAACGGGTATTGATTCGACGCTGAACATTGTCGCCAACGAACTCAAGTACAAGGCCGACGTGATCAAGCACTACCAGACGCTTCCCGAGATCGAGTGCCTGCCCTCGCAGATCAATCAGGTGATCATGAACCTGATCGTCAACGCCGCCCAGGCCATGGGCCCCGAACGCGGGACCATTACCCTGAGTAATGGAGTTGCCGGGGAAAAAGTCTGGATCGAAGTGGCGGACACCGGATCGGGCATCGCGCCCGAATGCCTGCAGAAAATCTTTGATCCCTTCTTCACCACCAAACCGGTGGGCCAGGGGACCGGATTAGGCCTGTCATTGTCCTATGGCATTGTGAAAAAGCATCGTGGCGACATTACCGTGCGCAGCGAAGTCGGGGTGGGCAGCACCTTTAGGATCGAGCTACCGATCCGACAGTCAAAAACCACAGCCTGAATCCGCAGAAAAGATCGCAGCCTTCGGCAGCCCGGACCAACTATTTCGGGACTACCTCATGGTTCGAGATCAATAAAACACTGGCGCCTGCGTAACCGGCCCGAGAGCTGGACGTCGGTCGATCGGTGCTCAGTGGTTGCCCCAGCAAGGAAATCGCCCGTAAGCTGGGAATCTCTGCCGAAACCGTGAAAGTCCATAAGCAACATATTTACAGCAAGCTGGGGATCAAATCCCGGTCCGAGTTGCTTTCGATATTTCTCCGGGCACAAAACACGTAGTCGCTGGCTGGCCAGCGATTGACACAGGTGCCGAGCCGCCCCCGTAGCAGCTGTCGAGCCTGCGAGGCGGCGTCCGGCCGCAAAGCGGTCGTAAAATCATGCAACGCATTGTCTCAGGCAAACCGCGTACGCAGATTTGCGAGGACTTCGCCCGAACGCGGTCCGCCTCTGACGCCGCCTCGCAGGCTCGGCAGCTGCTACGAAGTAGATCCAATAACTGATTGAGTCCGAACCCAAGGAAACCGTATGAGCCTGTCACTCCTGAGCCGCTACGCCTTCTTTGCCGTCTGTGTGATCTTCACCCTCGCCAGTCTGCCGTTTCTTGAATACGACTGGCTCTGGCCAATCTCCATCGTCACTGGGCTGCTGAGCCTGCTGGGTATTTTCGACCTGCTGCAAAGCCCTCACGCGGTACGCCGCAACTACCCGATCCTGGGCAATATCCGTTATCTGGTCGAAGGCATTCGCCCGGAAATCCGCCAATACCTGCTCGAATCCGACAGCGACGCCCTGCCCTTCTCCCGGGCCCAGCGTTCGTTGGTCTATTCGCGGGCCAAGAACGAAAGTGCCGACAAACCCTTTGGCACGCTGATCGACGTGTACCAGTCGGGTTTCGAGTTTATCGGCCATTCGATGCGCCCGGCCCCCGTGAGTGACCCGAGCAGTTTCCGGGTGACCGTTGGTGGCCCGCAATGTACAAAACCGTACTCGGCCTCAGTCTTCAACATCTCGGCCATGAGCTTCGGCTCGCTGAGCGCCAACGCGATCCGCGCCCTCAACCAGGGCGCCAAACTCGGCAACTTCGCACACGACACCGGCGAAGGCAGCATCAGCCCCTACCACCGCGAACACGGTGGCGACCTGACCTGGGAACTGGGCAGCGGCTACTTTGGCTGCCGCACCGCCGACGGACACTTCGACCCGGAACGCTTTGCCGCCCAGGCTCAGGACCCGCAGGTACGGATGATCGAAATCAAAATGAGCCAGGGCGCCAAACCCGGCCACGGCGGCATTCTGCCCAAGCATAAAGTGACCCAGGAAATTGCCGACACGCGTGGCGTTCGAATGGGCCAGGACTGTGTGTCGCCATCGCGCCACAGCGCGTTCTCCACGCCAATCGAAATGATGCACTTCATCAAGCAACTGCGTGAGCTGTCGGGCGGCAAACCGGTGGGCTTCAAGTTCTGCCTCGGCCACCCATGGGAATTCATGGGCATTGCCAAGGCCATGCTGGAAACCGGCATCCTGCCGGACTTCATTGTGGTCGACGGCAAGGAAGGCGGCACTGGCGCTGCGCCAGTGGAGTTCACCGACCACATCGGCGTGCCGATGCGTGAAGGTCTGCTGTTCGTGCATAACACCCTGGTGGGCCTGAACCTGCGGGACAAGATCAAACTCGGTGCCAGCGGCAAAATCGTCAGCGCCTTCGACATCGCCAGCGTCCTGGCGATTGGCGCCGACTGGGCCAACTCGGCCCGTGGTTTCATGTTCGCCATCGGCTGCATCCAGTCGCAAAGCTGCCACACCAACAAGTGCCCGACCGGCGTCGCCACTCAGGACACCCTGCGCCAACGCGCATTGGTGGTACCGGACAAGGCCCAGCGCGTGTTCAACTTCCATCGCAGCACCCTCAAGGCCTTGGCCGAAATGCTCGCCGCGGCAGGCCTCGAACACCCCTCGCAGCTGTCGGCCAAACACCTGGTACGGCGCATGTCAGCGACGGAGATCAAACTGTTCTCCCAATTGCACGTGTTCCTCAAACCCGGCGAGTTGCTGACCGGGGAAGTGAATGGCGAGTTCTATTCACGGATGTGGCAAATGGCTCGAGCTGACAGCTTTGAGGCCAATGTCGTGTAAGGCGTACTCGCGATTATCAGGTGGCTGGGTAGCACAGCCACCGCCGGTGGTGGTGGTGGCGGTGGTGATTTGCTCTGCCCAGGCGCGGGTCACATAGAGTCGAAGCTCCATGTCCCCCAAGCCTTGCGCGAACAGGCACTGCCAATTGCCTGGAAAGTGGTTTTCTTCATCCGCCAGGCGAGTCGATGTCACCCACCACACTCGCTTGATGTCGGGCGATACGCTGACAAGGTTGTCGAGAAAGACCTTATCCCGATCCTGATAAATCAACGTGGACGCGCCATAACCGTTGGGTCGGTGAGCCGTGCTGCTATCCCAGGGCGCCTGATACAGCCTTGGTTGAATGTCGGAGCGATTGTAGTAAGCAACGCTGTAATACCAGTACGCGCCATCCACAATGATGTTATCGCCTGCGATCGCATTTTCATTGATACGCGACACAATATCGTCGAGCGGATACTGGGATTCATTGCGTGGATCATCCAGATCATCTTGTTGTTGATAGATTGTATTCAACCCCATGAGTTGAACGCCGATCATCAACAAGGCCGACACCCACGCCAGGGCACGCGTGCGATGTGCTATCCGGCTGATTGCCAACGCCACAATCATCGGCAAGCCCAGTGCCGCAAAGGCCATGTACCGTTCAACAAAAATGGGAAAACCGAATGACACCAGAAAAACAATCAACACCGGCAACAGCACGTAGATAACCAGCAACAGCTCAAGTTTCAACCGGCTTCTTTCCTTGAACCCGACCCACACCACGGACGCCAATACCAGCGCCGGAAGCAGTACATAAATCGGGCTGGCAAACTCCAGTCCACTCTTCACCGTTAAAAACTTCCAGACCGCTGAAGGTAACGTATAGATCGTCAATTCAGGGATCCAGAAAATATCCCCTCCGGTCTCCAGCTTCTCCGTATTTAAAAACAGTTCATTGCCCAGGCTGATCAACCAGGGAATATAAAGAACAACAATGGCCACATTCGTGCCCCACCACGTTGGCCGCGAAAGGTAATGAAGCGTTTTATCTCGCTGAAGACGCAAGACAACGAGGTATAGCCAGTGAGACAGCAAACATAAAACAGCCAGGTAATGGGTGTATAACGCGGCCGTCATGAGCACGAGATAGCTCATCAGGTATCGGTTGCGAGCGCTTTTAAGCCAATAGACCAAGGCGATCGTTGCGCCCAGCAGCCATACCCCCTCCAGCGTATACATCCGGGCTTCCTGGCTATAGCGAACGGATATCGGTAACAAGGCCAGAAACAGCCCAGCCAACAAGGCCACCCTCGGTGTGCTGATCAATCGCATCAGCCACATGCCCAACGCGACTGTCGCAACCCCCGCCAGCGCACTCAGGGCCCGAATCGCAAACACCCCTTCACCAAAAATCGCCATCCAGGCATGCAGCACCAGAAAATACAGCGGCGGATGAACGTCATGCCCCAGGTGAAACCAGATACGCCCCGGCGACTGAACCCCCACCAATGCCGAGAACGCTTCATCGGTCCAGAAATAAGGAAGGTTGATACAGTAAAACCGAACAATGATCGCGAGCATCATGACCAGCACCCACCCACCGCTTTCTACCGATGAGTGCAGGGATAGAAACCCCGTATCGTCACGACGCTTAAAGCGCATATTTTCTCCCCGACAACGTAAACCTGATAGAAACAGGTGCCTGTCCACGGACGACTACCCTCATCGTGAATCCGTGTTTACGCTAAACACTCTCGATAAAACGGCCTGCAGTCATCGGTAAAGGCTAGCCAAAGGAGCTGCCCCGGATTGGTTTTTTTTGATTCCTCACGGAATTCAGGGACTTACTGAAAATAATCGGACGTCCCCATCCCCTTGGATAAAGGTATCGAGCAGTCGCCAGTTTTCAGGGATAACGACCTGCTGCGCCCCGTCACCACGGCCGTCCAGCACCCACACCCGACCTGAGCCCGGTGTCAGGGTTTCAAGGTTATCGAGATAGACCTTATCTGCGTTTTGTTGAGTCAGTGTCGAGGTTTGATAGCCATCGGGACGTCCGGAAGTACCGTCCTTTTGAAGGGGCGTATAGAGCATCGGTGTCACGCCAGTCTTGTTGTAGTACGCAAAGGGATAGTAAAGAAACCTGTTGACTACAACGACACCGTCATCGGGACGAGCAAAGGCATTAATGTAGTCTGCCAACGCATCGACCTTGTTGACTTCGGCATACACAATATGGCCCCGTTGATGAACGTTATATAACCCGACACTTTCCATCGACACTATCAGTAGCAACAGGACAAAAAATAACGTTTTTGCGCGCTCCCACAGAGCATCCAGTGACATCGCCAGGATCATCGGAAAGCCCAACGCAGCAAACACAAAATAACGATATATAAACAGTGGCCGAACCAGTGAGACCCCTGCAATCAATACCAACGGGAACCAGGTATAGATAACGAGCAGCGTGCTGAATCTTTTCTCACTCGTGTCCCGCATGACAATGACCGCCGACACCAGCAGCATCAATAACGGCACACTGTAGAACAGCCAGATTGATTCTTTTGGCCCATCGCTATAACTCACAAACTGCCAGAACGCTGAAACCACCGTAGGAACATCCAGCGGCGCTATCCAGTTAAAGCCGGAAAACTTTAACTGGTTCATCAGGCTCGGCACCCAGGGCATGAACAGTAAAACGACCGCCCCATTGGCCAGCCACCATGCAGGCGCTAGCAACTGTCTTTGTTGTGCTACGCGTTGAAACCTCAATACCAAAAGCCAGGCCCAGTGTGCCGCCATACACACAGCGGCAAAATAGTGAGTATAAAATCCTGCGACCATCAGTAACGTATAGATGGCAAGCGGCCAATGACTGCCTGAGCCTTTTACCCAGTAGACGAAAGCAATCGTTGCGCTAACCATTAACAGCGCAAGCAACGCATACATGCGAATTTCCTGACTGTAGCGTACCGCTATGGGCAGTAACGCCAACATGGTTCCGGCGAGCATCGCCGCCCGTCGCGTACTGACCAGACGAACCAGCCAGATGCCCAGCCCGACGGTAACGACGTCCGCCAGCGCGCTCAGGCTTCGGGCAGCAAAAACGCCAGTTCCGAACACATTCATCCATTCATGCAACAACAGATAGTACAGCGGCGGGTGCACATCCCGGGCCGTATGGAACAGGATTTGGGAGGGCGAATATGAACTCAACAGCAAGGTAAACCCTTCATCGGCCCAGACAGCGGGTTTGCTCAAGGCGTAAAAACGCACCCCTGCCGCCACGAGAATAATCAGCAGTATCCAGCACGTGCTCTGGAGAGTGCGGGCACTCGAATGGTTAACCCGGCTTACCACTTATCCTCTCCAGAAGAGGGCACTTCCTTCATAACGATAAAGCCATAATCGCCAATTACGTACATAGAGTAAAATTTGCTGTCCACCACGGGCGTGTACCGTTGATACCCTACCAGCGTCGCATTTTTCCGTTCATTTTCGATAACGACATTGGTAATTCCCTCCCTGAGCAGATTTTCAGACAGCATGTAAAAATCAATATTGAGTATGTATTTCAGCACCGGGATCTTTTCAAAACTTCCCCTGGCGCTGAGCAACCAACTGTTTGAATAGCTGATTGCCATGTATATCCGCTTCGCATCGCGCAAGCCTTGATGTGAAGAAATATCATAGGCCATATTGAATTCAGCGTTCAGTCCAAATTCTTTTTGCAGATTCAGTACCCGCCCATACGCATATGACATCGACAGCATACTCAGCAACGGCACAATCAATACAACACCGAGCCTGGCATCAACCGTTACTAACCACTGATGAGCCAGATAAAACAAAAATACCAGCAACACACCAAAGCCCATTAGGGTTCTGGCACCTTCATTGAAAAACCTGAACAACAGGGCCGAACCTGACACCAGAAAAACCAGGAATAAAACCATCAGCACATACAAAAAAAACAAAAGCATCTTATTTAACGACGTTTCTTTCCCCTGGATAATATTTCGCCCAACCCGCCCGCCTCCAACAACCGCAAACACCACCACCATCCACGCCAGCCAACGATTCCCTCCCTGAAACAGCAATCCGATTTTTCCAACTAATACGCCTACATTATTCAGGATCAGCAACAGCCCGCTCGTATTGAACGGAATCATTTCCAGGCGCTCATGGCTCATGAGTGGATAGGCCAACAAAAAATAAATGATCAAGCCTGCAACCAACTGCAAGGCTTTCACTCCTGCGATTGATAATAAACAGGCAAGGGACTCCTTATTATCAAGAGCTCTCACGAACTCGATGCAGCACAGCCCCAAAAACACATTGATACTCAGTTGATACAAGCTGAGCCCCACCGCAATCAATGCGCCAGGCACCAGTACCTGAACGACGCCAGCTTTATGTTGAAATGCCACCGCATAGATCACCGCCACCAGGCTCAACGCCGTTGCCGGCCCGTCATATTGATACGATAAACTCTGTAGAAAAAACGGGTTGTACCACAGTGGCAGGAGCACCAGACAGCATGAAACAGTCGGTGTTTTGTAGTAATGCATCGTCAGTTTCATCAAGGCAAACGCCATGGCAAGCGTGGCGATCAGCAAGGGTAAGGGGAACAGATCGGGCGCGCCCGAGGTGAAGCTCAAGGTGTTGTAAAACAGTTCGACCAGTAACCGTCCCTGTCCCGCCCAGCCAGTACCGGCCGCCAAGGAGCGCCAGTTATCATCTATATAGTAATAATCGACCAGTATCAGAGGGAGTATATAAACAAGAGTGGCAAGTAAAAAAAGCACAAACACTTCACGACCGGACAACGCCCTGCTCAATACACTCGCCACCTTCATTTCGGCACTCCTTTGCCACCCACAATATCTTTCACCACGTACCTCGGTCGGTGTTTCGATTCAATATAGATCCGACCCACATACTCACCCAATATGCCAATACCGATCAGTTGAACCCCCCCCAGGAATAAAATCGCGGTCATCAACGAAGGGTAACCTGGCACGTTATTGCCGAAGAAAATCTTGTCCAGCACCATGTAAATGGCATAGAGAATTGCAAACAGGGAAATCGCGCTACCGACATACGTCCACAACTGCAAGGGCACTGTACTAAAAGACGTAATCCCTTCCAGCGCCAGATTCCAGAGTTTCCAGAGATTGAACTTGGTGGTACCCGCCACGCGCTCGGCCCGTTCGTATTCGACGACGGCGGTATTGAACCCCGCCCACGAGAGAATGCCCTTCATGAATAACCGGTGTTCCGGGAGCGTGCGAATCACGTTCACGACCTTGCGGTCCATCAACCGAAAATCACCGACGTTCTCTTCTATCCGGGTATAAGCGATCCGGTTCAACAGGTGATAGAACAGTGCCGCGCTGTGCCGCTTCATATAACTGTCGGCGGTGCGATCATGGCGCTTGGCAAGTACCACATCCGCCCCGTTCTGCCATTCCCGGACCAACAAGGGGATCACATTGATCGGGTCCTGCAAATCGACATCCATCGGTATCACCGCATCGCCGGTGGCGTACTCCAACCCGGCAAATAACGCGGGCTCCTTGCCGAAATTGCGTGAAAAATTGATCACCAGCACATGCTCGTCAGCCAATGCGATGGCTTTGGCCTGCGCTGCCGTCTGGTCGGAACTGCCGTCATTGATGAACACGATCTCGACGTCACAATCAGCGATCGACAGTTCCTGACGAACCGCCTGATAAAACAGGTTAATCGCCTGCTCTTCATTGAACACGGGAACAATCAGCGAGATCTTCACTGCTCACGCCCCCGAAAGATGAAATATTTCGAGTAAAAAAAACCGCAGACCAGGCTGATACCCGAGAAGACCACCAACGTCACCAACCCTGGCAGCAGTAACTGATCCGCCCCATACCCCACGCCATAACTTAATACACCCATGAACCCGACAAACAGCACATACCGTAGAACACTGGTTCTTTGTTTGAAGGTGTATCGCGCATTGGCATAAAAGGAAAAAGAAACGGCCAGGCAAAAGCTCACGAAGTTACTGGGTGCCTGACGAAATCCCATGACGGTGTGCAGAACAAAAAACGTCGACCAGTGAATCAACGTATTAAGCAGGCCAACCGACACGAATCTGGGGAAACCGTGAAATGCGGCTCTCATGTCCATTGCGTTTGTTTCCAGTCTGAACACCTGCCCAGTTGAAAGCTTGGCACCCTTGGTCCGCTTGTCTATTTTCCAGTCAACAAATAGACCAATGGCTAAAAATGCTGTTCTAGCGACGCGCTTCAACGTTCAGAGATACGCCCCCAACCCGCTCCGTTCGCCGCTGAGACATCCGGTAATATCCGGCCTTTGCAATTGCCGCCAAATCGCGCCACCCTGCGCGCCGCCGATGTGCGGCGCACAGTCTTTTGCCCCGCTGACCACCCTTTATTCACATCTGTTCAAGAGCCCGTTGTCATGACCCAAGGACGCGACCTTCGTATCGATTTCTTTCGCGGACTGGCACTGATCTTCATTTTCTGGGATCACGTGCCACACAACCCCCTTGCCCATTTCACGGTGCGCAATTTCGGTTTCAGCGATGCGGCGGAAATCTTCGTGTTTCTGGCGGGCTACGCGGCGGTGCTGGCCTACGGCAAGATTGCCCGACGCGATGGCTTGCTGGTGGCCACGGTAAAAATCCTCCGTCGCGCCTGGTTGCTGTACGTGGTGCATATCTTTCTGTTGGCGGTGCTGATGGGCATCGTGTTCTTCGCCAACAGCCACGTGGAAACCCGTGACCTGGTGCAGGAAATGGGCCTGCAATATTTCCTCAGCAACCCGCAGCAGGCCTTGGTCGATGAGTTGCTGCTGCGCTTCAAACCCAACCTGATGGACCCGTTGCCGTTGTACATTCTGCTGTTGCTCGGGCTACCGCTGATGCTGCCGATGCTGCTGCGCAAGGCCGAGTACGTGGTCGGGTTGTCGGTGGTGCTGTACATGCTGGCGCCGTGGTTTCAATGGAACCTGGCGGCCACCGACGGTGGCGTGTGGTTCTTCAATCCGATGGCCTGGCAGTTGCTGTTTATCCTCGGTGGTGCAGCGGCAATTCACGGTCAGCGCCCCGCTTTGCCGGACACCCGCACCTTGCCCCGGCAGCCACTGTTTGTTGCGGCAGCGACCTATCTGCTGATCACCGGGCTGATCGCAGTGTCGTGGAATTGGCCAACGGTGCATGACGCGTTCATGCCCCGGATGCTGGGCGAATGGCTGTACCCGATCAGCAAGACCAACTTGTCACCGGCGCGGCTGCTGCACTTTTTGGCGCTGGCATACGTCATCGCCAAGCTCTTGCCCAACAGCGGCTGGACGCAAAACTGGCTGGCGCGGCAAAGCTGCCGCATGGGCCGTTACTCGCTGGAAGTGTTTTGCCTGGGCGTGCTGCTGGCACCGCTGGCGGACATGCTCAACTCGCTGGCCGGGGATGCGTTGGTCATGCAGACTTTCAGCGCCCTGTTGGGGGCGGGATTGATGGCGGTACTGGCGGCGTGGCTGGATTGGAACAAACGGCTGAACCGGCCGGCGCAAGTGGCCGCGGTTTAGATGATCAAAGCGCACATCTGTGGCGAGGGAGCGTGCTCCCGCTCGGGGGCGAAGCCGCCGCAGAATAGATAAACACGATTTACCTGACAGACCACAGGTTTGGGAGTGCTACGCACTCCAGCGCGAGCAAGCTCGCTCGCCACAGGTAAATCGCGTTGTCCCAACCGAAACGAGAAAGCCCCGATCTTGCGACCGGGGCTTTTTCTTTACTGCGCTCGCCGCTTACGACGCCGTGCGCACCGCAGCTTGCGGAACACCGGTCGGCTGCAGCTTGAACACATAAAACAGCACCGTCAGCAGCACCAGGAATGCAGGTCCCACGTACAGTGCGACGCGGGTGTCCGGGAAGTAGGCCATCAGACCAACCACCATCACCAGGAACGCCAGCGCCAGGTAGGAACTCACCGGGTACAGCCACATGCGGTACTTGAGAGCGGCACGTTCAGCCGGGCTCAGGCCTTTGCGGAACTTGAGCTGCGCCAGCAGGATCATCACCCAGGTCCAGATCGCACCGAAGGTCGCGATGGCGGTGACCCAGACAAAGACTTTTTCCGGCACCAGGTAGTTGAGCAACACGCCCAGCAGCAGCGCGCCGATCGACAGCAACAAGGCGCGACGCGGCACACCGTTCGAGGTTTTGGCGAAACCGGCCGGGGCCTGGCCGTTCTGCGCCAGGCTGTAAAGCATGCGCCCGGTGCTGAAGATGCCGCCGTTGCAGGACGACAGCGCGGCAGTAATCACCACGAAGTTGATGATGCCGGCAGCGGTCTTGATGCCCAGGCGCTCGAAGGTCATCACAAACGGACTGCCCTGAGTGCCGATTTCGTTCCACGGGTAGATCGACAGAATCACGAACAGCGCGCCGACGTAGAACAGCAGGATGCGCCAGAACACCGAGCCGATGGCATTCGGAATAGTCTTCTGCGGGTTCTTCGCTTCACCGGCCGTGAGGCCGATCATCTCGACACCCAGGTAGGCGAACATCACCATTTGCAGGGACATCAATACGCCCTGCACGCCATTGGGCATGAAGCCGCCATGGCTCCACAGGTTGGAAATCCCCAGCGCAACGCCGTCGTTGCCGAAACCGAAGGCGATCACACCGACACCGCCGACCACCATTGCAATAATGGTGACGATCTTGATCAGGGCGAACCAGAACTCGAACTCACCGAAGGCCTTGACCGCGATCAGATTGATCGAGCCCATGCTTACCAGTGCTGCCAGCGCCCAGATCCAGCGCGGCACATCGGGGAACCAGATGCCCATGTACACCGCCACCGCGGTAATTTCCGCGACGCAGGTCACCAGCCACAGGAACCAGTAGTTCCAGCCCGTGAGGAAGCCCGCCAACGGGCCGAGATAATCTTGTGCGTAACGACTGAACGAGCCGGCGACCGGGTTGTGCACCGCCATTTCGCCAAGGGCGCGCATGATCACCAGGATCGCCAGACCACCGATGATGTAAGACAGCATGATTGCCGGGCCGGCCATTTCGATGGCCTTGGCTGAACCGAGGAACAGACCGACACCGATACAGGCGCCGAGCGCCATCAAGCGAATATGCCGTTCGCCGAGTTCGCGTTTGAGCGGACCGCCCTGAGCGGTCTCGCCGTGGGGCAGGTGATTGCCAACGGTCATAGGGTACAAACCTCATCTTGTTATTGGATATAGCCACCGAGTGTCTAGGGACAGACCGATAAGCCTGAACCTCCTGAAACCGGATCCACTTCATGGGTAGATACGTCTTGTAGGACAAAACCTGCAAGATCAGCGGGGCGTGCAGTATAAAAAGCTAAACGTAGGGCTTTTCACTATATAAACGACAAGATTCAGCCAGAACTCTCGGCAAAAGCGGTCCTTGCGGAGGGGCATTACCTGGGATTCAGCCTTGAACTCGCCAGCGAAGCGGCACCGAGTATTGCACAGCAATGGTGCGGCGTCATGCCCCTACCTAGGCCGTATTTACCGGCTTGATGGCTCTAGCCCAATACTCTCAGACAACCACCAGCCCCCGTGGCGAGGGAGCTTGCTCCCGCTCGGTGGCGAAGCCGCCGCAGAACAGATAAACGCAATTCACCTGACAAACCGCGCTCGCAGGTTTGGGACTGCTTCGCACTCCAGCGGGAGCAAGCTCCCTCGCCACATTGAGGACTTCAGTGTTTTCGGACTTTTCACTCAGCAGTGGCAGCTTCGACTCCATGGCTGGGCAGCTAAGGTCAATTGATACCCCAGACCTAAGGACGCAATGGAATGCATCCCCGCCCAAACTCTCATTGTCTACGCCGTGGCAGGTACTCTGAAACCGGACGGGCCTATATGGTCACGACCGTCGTTCACCAGCGGTGCCCGCTCTTCGCCGACTGGCGTATAGGCCGATTGCTGGTAACAGAAATGAAACGGGCTCATGAAAGAAATCAAATCGACTCTCTGGCCTGGGTCGTCATGCCTGATCATTTCCACTGGTTGCTTGAACTGAAGCAAGGCACCCTGTCTCAGGTCATGCAATCAATCAAATCTCGTAGCACACTCACTATCAATAGAGCGGTCAATGGCTCAGGAGCCTTCTGGCAAAGCGGTTACCACGACAGGGCAATACGCGACGGTGAAGACCTGCGCCCATTCGCCCGATACATCGTCGCCAACCCATTGCGGGCCGGGTTGGTGGAAAACATCGGAGACTATCCGCTCTGGGATGCAAGCTGGCTCTGACCACATCATTAGAGCGGTTCCTGCTTTTGTGGCGAGGGAGCTTGCTCCCGCTCGGGGGCGAAGCCGCCGCAGAACAGATAAACGCAATTCACCTGACAAACCGCGCTTGCAGGTTTGGGACTGCTTCGCACTCCAGCGGGAGCAAGCTCCCTCGCCACATTGACGTTCGGGGGTACCTGCTCCCTCGCCACGGTCAGTGATGGGTTCGTGTTTTTTTGCATTCACAAATTTTTCACCAGTTCCAACCAGCGACTAAGCTTCAGACAAGTCCGATCAATCTACGTAAATGGATCAATCGACTATGGGCGCTTTGTGGCAATCCGATTCGAGTGAAGCTGTTGTGCCAACTGACAACGTGGAAGAAGCGCCTTCACCGAAAAAACCTCGCCGTCGTCGTTATGGCTGGCGGCTGTTCTGGTTGCTGTTATTGATTACTCTGGTTGCGCTCGGTTGGGCAGCCTCCAAGGAAATGCGTACCTCGAAATTGCAGGCGCGCGAATTCAGCCAGTTTGCTGCATCGCTGAGTTATTCGATGCAACCGGGGCCCAGCGATTCAATTTTCTATCCGGGTGCCGGGCCTTTCGACAAGCGCCTGGGCTACAGTTCTCTGGGTGAGTTTTTGCCGCGCTTGCTCAAGCGTGGCTACATGATCTCCGCGCAAACCCGTTTCTCACCGAAACTGTTCAACTACAGCGAAAAGGGCTTCTTCGTGCCCTACGCGGAAAAAATCCAGGCCGGCCTGTCCATTACCGACTGCCGCGCCTTGCCGTTGTATCAGTACAACTATCCGCAGCAGCTGTATTCGAGCTTTTCCGCTATCCCGCCGCTGGTGGTGCACAGCCTGCTATTCATCGAGAACCGCGACCTGCTCGACCCCAAACAACCCCTGGCAAACCCCGCTGTGGACTGGCCGCGTTTTGGCAAGGCGGCCTGGTCGCAAATCGCCAAACTGCTGCACCTGCCCGGTCAGACTGCCGGTGGCAGCACCCTGGCCACTCAGCTGGAAAAATACCGCCACTCACCCGATGGCCTCACGGTGTCGGGCAGCGAGAAAATCCGCCAGATGATTTCCGCCAGCGTGCGTGCTTATCAGGATGGCCCGCAAACCCTCACGGCTCGTCAAAATATCGTGCGCGATTACCTCAACAGCGTGCCGCTGTCAGCGGTGCCTGGTCATGGTGAAGTGCATGGCATGGCCGAAGGGTTGCGCGTGTGGTACGGCGCCGACTTCAATCAGGTCAATAGAGCCCTGACGAGTGTTGCCAGTGATCCGCTGAGTCTGTCTCAACGCGGTCTGGCCCTGCGTCAGGTACTGTCACTGATGATCGCCCAGCGTCGGCCTTCACACTACTTGGCCAATGGCCGTGACGAACTGGCAGAACTCACCGACAGCCACATCCGCCTGCTCGCACAAAACGGCGTGATCGACGACCCGCTGGCCGCTGCCGCACTGGCCAGCAAGGTGACCTACCGCGACTGGCAACAACAACCGACCATTCAACCGATCGAATCCAACAAGGGCATCAGTGTGGCGCGCAGCCGACTGGCCGCCCTGCTCAATCGCCCGTTGTATGACCTCGATCGCCTTGACCTGTCGGCCACCAGCACCTTGCAGTACGACCTGCAAACCAAGGCCACCGAATACCTCAAGCATCTGGCCGACCCGACCTACGCGGCGCAACTGGGCCTGCTTGGCGAACACTTGCTGACCCCCACCAGCACGACCCAGGTGCGTTACAGCTTCACCCTGTTCGAGCGCACCCCCGATGGCTCGCGGGTGCGTGTGCAGACCGACAGCACCGATCAGCCCTTCGACATCAACGAAGGCAGCAAACTGGAACTGGGCTCCACCGCCAAACTGCGGGTATTGACCTCCTACCTGCAAATCATCTCCGAACTGCACGACCGTTATGGCGGCCAGCCACCGGCCGAGCTGAAAAAAACCGCGGTCCCCGAGCAGGACGTGATTAGCCGCTGGGCCGTCGATTACCTGATCCAGAACACCGACCGCAGCCTGCCGAAAATGCTCGATGCGGCGCTCAACCGTACGTACTCGGCCAACCCCGGCGAGTCATTTTTCACCGGTGGCGGCCTGCACACCTTTCACAACTTCCGCAAGGAAGACAACGGTCGCAGCCCAACCCTGCGCGATGCCCTGCGCGAATCGATCAACCTGCCGTTCATTCGCCTGATGCGCGACCTGGTGCGCTACAGCACTTACTCGGGGCCCAACAGCAGCGGCCAGTTGCTCAGTGACGATGACAACCCGCGGCGCCAGGAGTATCTGGCACAATTCGCCGACCACGAAGGCACCGCGTTTTTACTGCGCTTCTGGAAGAAGTACCAGAAAAAAGACACCCAGGCTCGCCTCGAGACCTTCCTCGACAGCATGCACCCGACGGCGATTCGTCTGGCCGCGGTGCACCGTTACCTGCTGCCCGAAGCCAGTCAGGAAAGCTTCAACAGCTTTGTCCGCGCGCACCTGAAAACGGCCAAAAATACCGATAAGAATATCGACAGAACCGCCGGCAAGATCAACGAAAAACTCACTGACGAGCGCCTGGAAAAACTCTATAAAACCTACGGACCAGGCGCCTTTGACCTGCCCGATCAAGGCTTCATCGCCAAGGTCCACCCACTGGATCTGTGGCTGATGGGCTACTTGCTGAACCACCCCGACGCCAAATTCAGCCAGATCGTCAAAGCCAGTGAATTCGAGCGTCAGGAAGTCTACAGCTGGCTGTTCAAGAGCCGGCACAAGAGCGCTCGCGACAGCCGCATCCGGACCATGCTGGAGATCGAGGCCTTCCTCGACATTCACCAGCGTTGGCAGAAAGTCGGCTACCCGTTCGATCACCTGGTGCCGTCACTGGCCACCGCCATCGGCAGCTCCGGCGATCGGCCAGCGGCTCTGGCAGAGCTGATCGGGACGATCCTCAACGATGGCGTGCGGATGCCGACCCTGCGCATCGACAGCCTGCATTTCGCCGCTGGCACGCCGTATGAAACAACGGTGATCAATGACCCGGACAAAGGCAAACGCGTGATGCCGTCCGAAGTGGCGACGGCGATGCGCGAAGCGTTGTCGCAAGTGGTCGACGCCGGTACCGCCAAACGGGTCGCCGGTACGTTCAAACTGCCAAACGGCACCCCACTGGCCATGGGCGGCAAGACCGGCACCGGTGACAACCGCATTGAAGCCTTCGGTTCCGGCGGACGGGTGCTGAGCTCGAAATCGATCAACCGCACCGCCACGTTCGTGTTCTACATTGGCGAGCATCACTTCGGCACCCTCACCGCCTTCGTGCCAGGCGCCTCGGCCGAAGCCTTCAAGTTCACCTCGGCATTGCCGGTGCAGGTACTTAAAGGGATGGCACCGATTCTCACACCGTATCTGCAACCGGGGAGCAACACGCTGTGTTTGCCTGTCAACGTAGCGCAGCGCAGCGCTGATGAAGCAGAACATTAAAGGAAGGTAGTAATTAGTTGTTTTCGGCATTGTAAATTTCAATGCCTTATCCGCGCGAACACCTGTTTAACAGTTGAATTTCAGACTTTTACTTTGAGCCTCGGGCGTTAGGCTGATAGCCCCGATAAAGACTCAAGGTTTATTAAAAGCATGTCTGACTTACAAGGAAGTATCTCTGCTCGCCAGTCACTGGAGGCAAGCGATAATAAAGGTCGCCATTACGACTTCATCAAGAGCCGGATCCACCCCGCGTTCAAGAACACTTCATTGCAAAGGGTTCGGGAGCTTGGCCTCACAAAAACACGGGCTGCGCAATGGATAACCACAGCCACAGACTTCGATCACACGCTATTACAAGAGGCCAACCTTAAACTCTGGTCCGCTCAAAACAAGGTGGACCGGTTTATTGATAAGTTACAAGACGTTTATGAGTTCGCAGAACCCCTACTCACCCATGCACTGATAAAACAGTTCGGCGTCAATGCCAATGTCAGAACCACTTACTTGCACCTCTATCTACCCAAGGAGCGCCCTTGGTATGTCATCAACACATCCGGCGGCGTAGTCACCCGAACCGTTTCGCTGCTGGACGCCGCCTTACACAACTTCGCGCGTACTGAAACCTGTGAGCCAGACTCCGACTTCATCAGCCAGCCCGATGCTCGCGGGCACTTCGACATCCTGGCGATCAAACGCAAAATCTCCATCGCCCAGTTCCAGGCCCTGTGCCGCGAACTGGACATCGGCGCGCGCTATACCCAATACCTCGAAGAACAGTTGCTGCCCAGTGACGGCCTCGCACAGGGCTTTTTGAAGCTCAACATTGTCGAGAGCGAGAAAGCCGCCTTTAAAGCGGCCGCGCAACAGGCGGTGATGACCGGCGACATCGACGCCGATGCCCGCGACCTGATCCTGATGATGCTCGATGGCCAACGCAACCTCACCCGCAAAGGCCGGGTGATGCAGTTCGCTGAACTGTCCATCCTGGACAGCCTCCTGACCGGAATCGTGTTGATTACACCGCGCCCGGAACAAAAAATCCGCGACGTTACGCCAGTGATCGCTTACGTCCCGCAGGACCCTGAGCATCCACTGAAAGAGTACCCGTCAACCGTCGCGTTCATGAATGAACTGACTCGCCAACTGCGCGACAACGACGTCATATCGTCCACAGGAATGACTTACCAGCAGTACTTCAGTCGGTTCGTCGATCAGCAACAGCGCGGGCATTTTTTCGGCGGGTTGCAACAACGCCTGTTCGAGGTGAAATGGCATCAGAAAGAACCGCTGGACCAGAGTCCCAGCTGGCAGGAAGTCCCGGTCACCAAGCCCAATCTGCATTTCAGCACCACACCGATCCCTGGCGAACTCTGGGAGTACCTTTACCAGCAAAAACTGAACAAGATCCTCAATGACGCCCGACACATTGCCGTGTCCACCGCCGACACCGATCGCAACGCCCGTTGGGCCTGGTGGGACAATTTCAAAAAAATAGTCTCGGACCTCTTCAACGTCGCGCTGATGATCGCCATCCCCTTCGTCCCGGGCCTGGGCGAATTGATGATGGCCTACAGCGCTTACCAGATTGCCAGCGACGTCATCGAGTTTGTCGTGGACCTGACCGAAGGCCTGTGGATCGAAGCCGCCGAGCATATCGTAGGCGTGGTGACCGACGTCATTCAGCTGGCGGCCTTTGCGGCGGGCGTGCAGATTGGCCAGTTCGCTCGCTTGAAGCTCTCGCCGTTGATCGAAGGCATGAAACCAGTGGAACTGCCCAACGGCCAGCCCCGCCTGTGGCACCCCGATCTCAAACCTTACGAACTGCCGGACTACACGTTACCGGCCAACTCCAGGCCTGACGCGTTGGGTATCCACTCCCACGAAGGCCAGGACATTCTGCCGCTGGATGAAAAACATTACGCCGTGCAGCAAGACCCGAAAACGGGTAGCTATCGCGTCAGGCATCCACACCGTTCCAACACCTATTCACCGCAGTTGAAACACAACAGTCTCGGTGCCTGGACTCACGAAGGCGAAAATCCACGCGCGTGGGCAAGCCCGACACTGATGCGTCGTCTCGGCCACTCCGTGGACGCTTTCAGCGACGCAGAGCTGGAGCAAGTTCGCATCGCCAGTGGTACCGACGACGGTGCGTTGCGTCGGATGTACGTCGACAACACGGTCCCGCCACCGTTACTGGACGACAGCCTCAAACGCTTGAACATCCAGCGCCAGATCCGGCAAACCATTGAGCGGATTCGAACAGGCCGGTCTCTGGCCCCACCCTCTTACTGGTTTGAACCGCTGGCAACCTACCTGGACGGCTGGCCTTCGGATAAAGCTCTGAGGGTCTATGAAACCCCCGATATGTCGGGCCGTTTCAGCCAGTACGGCAATACCGAAGCGACTGACGAGCAGACCCTTTCCACTAGTCGGTCCTATCTCCTGAGCGACCAGTTTGCGCCAAGCCTTGTCGAGTTCCTCAGCGAAGAAGAGCTGCACGCTGTGCTCGGTCGACCAATCGCCAACAGCGAACAGGTGCAAGCGCTGCGAAATCGTCTGGCGGACCAAGCGAACCACCTGAACGCCGATATCATCAATCAGCTGTATCAGGGTGCAGAAGCGTCTGACGATCCGCAGGTTCGGCTCATTCGCCAGGCATTTCCAGAGCTGCCGTCCCGAGCGGCGCAGACGCTGTTGAACAGTAGCGAGGGTGCAGACCTCGTGCGCATGACTCAGGAGCAACGCCTACCGTTGCGCCTCAAGATCCGCGCGCGTGAAGCGGCCTTCGAAGCCCGGACCAACCATGCGTACGAAGGCTTTCACGACGGGGCGCAGTGGGTGCCGGAAACCGAAAGTCTGGTGTTGAACGCGCTCAGGATTCATACCGACACGTTCGCGCAATTGCGCATCGAGGTTCGCGAAGGCGGCGATGCCGGACCACTGCGTGGCAGTGTGGGTGCGCAGGACGCGTCGACGGTCCGGATACTGGTCAAGGATGACATGAACCGATTCGAAGTCTGGGACGCTGAAAACCACAAACTGCATGAAGCCGCTGATTTTTTCGAAGCCGTGCTCAAGGCCTTGCCGAAAAACCAACAAACGCAATTGGGTTATCGGCCTGGCCAGGGTGCATTTTTCAAGCAATGGGTGATGGTCAAGACCGAGACGCCTGCCGAACGCCGCACAGCGCTCGCCGCACCGCCGATCCGTCCGTTGGCTGACCATGAGGACATGCTGCTGTTGCGCGGTCCCGGCTTTTCCACCACCGCTGCCACGCTCGACGAACGGGTGCAGGACATCTACCCCCACTTCAACGACAGGGAGGTCAATACCTTTGTTCGATCCCTGGGCTCGCAAGAGCAAGGGCATCAGACACTGACACGACTGGACCGCGAACTGGATGATCTTCGCGTGCTGCTCCATCGCTGGCGATACCGACAACCCGATACGTGGGGACCGGATCGACAAGGGTTCGTGCGCGGCGGCGGGCTACACATTTCCGAACGGCTCGTCGATTGTTTTAAAAGAAAACCCACTGTCTTCGGCGAACGCAGTATCACCATCGACGGTGGCTATGCGCTGGATCTGTCAACAGAGTTCGATGTTCTTGACCTCGACCGCTGGTGGAAAGAACTGCCGGATATCAAACACTACCTCGATCAGGTCACAACCTTGAACCTGGATCGCAGTAACTTCTCCGTAAATTCCTCCGGCCTGTTGAAAGACTTTCCGCATCTTCGGCAATTTAGTGCGCGAAGCTGCGAGTTGACGAAACTCCCCGAAAGCGTGGGCAACATGCACTACCTGCGGACCTTGAGACTGATGGACAACAACATCACGTTGACGCCATCCGCGGTCGAGCAGGTGCGAAACCTGACCCACATGGAAACACTCAGGCTCGACGACAATCCTCACTTGGGAATGCTGCCGAACGTGGAACGCATGCCTAAACTGAAAATCCTCAGTTTGAGCAACACCGGCGCAACGGCCTGGCCTGAAGGCCTGTTCAAGAAGCCGCGCCCGCGAGGTTTTTTCCTGGACCTGATGGAAAACCCGCTCGCCGAAATACCGGTCGTCATTGCCGGGTCCGAAGACGCCCGCATCGTGGCGCGCACGCGACTGTTCACTACGTCCCTCCCGGATGCCATCCGCATTGCTTACAAGGACTATCGAAAATCGGTTGGAATAAGCCCCGATCGCCCCTATTCCGCAGCGGCTGCGCAAGCCATCGAGTTCTGGCCAATGTCCGACGACTCCCATTGGTGGAGCACGAGGGCGACCGGGCTGGGCACCTTCCGGCAAGAAGCCTGGCACGACTTGATGACCGAACCGGGTTCTGAAGGATTTTTCTCGCTGATCCAGAAGCAGACCCGCTCGGCCGATTACCGGGCCGGCGATGAATGGCGCAAACAGCTCAGCAGCCGGGTATGGCGAATGATCGAGGCCATCGACCTGGACAGCGAGTTGCGCAAGGAACTGTTCGAGATGGCGACAGCGCCTACCACCTGCGCTGATGCAGGGGCACAGGTGTTCAACCATATGGGCATCAAGGTGCTCGCGTCCGAAGCCTATGCCTTGTCGACGTCAGGCGCGGCCCTTGAAAGCCGACTGGTCAACCTGGCCAAAGGCGCCGCTCGTCTCGCGCGGGTGGATGACATTGCACGTGCCGATTTCGGCAGCCGGCCGGGTAATCCCGATGAGGTTGAGGTGTACCTCGCCTATGAGAGCGGTCTGGCTCAACGCCTCGATTTGCCGTGGCAATCGGCGATCATGTTGCATCGACGAGTGGCTGGCGTGAGCGCAAAAAACCTCGACACGGCCTTCAACACAGTGATGTCGATGGAAGCCGGCGATGGCTTGATCAACGACATGCTCGAACAGCCGTTCTGGGAGAATTACCTGCGCAACACCTACCCGATCGAATTCAGGCGCAATGCCCGACTGTACGAAAACAAGACCGACCTGCTGGATGAGTTGCGCGAAGCTCAACACGCCTGGGCCCGTTCCGAAGGCATGCAGATTGCTCAACGACGGGCACTCAAACAGCGTGTCCAGGACCTCGCCCGGCAATTTAACGTCGACGACAGCGTGGTACTCACCAATGAGGACATGACTGATGAGGCCTATGGCAGGTTGTTGAACGACATCGGCTACGAGGAGAAGCAGCTGAGCAGGCGGTTGACGCGCGAGGCGTTGCGCAAGGCCGTGTAGAGGTAACCCGCCCTGAAGGCTCGCAGACCCGCTTTCAGGGTTTTACAGGCAAACCGGTTCACGCCTCACGGTTATCCCACTTCGGAGTCCCAGATCACCGTGATACTCCCGGAATAGTTGGCCGCTTCGCCGGGTTTCAACATGTAGTCCACGTAATAGCGTGCAATCTCGAAGTGCAAAACACCTGGAGCCCGATCCACATAAAACCCGGGTTTGAATGCTTGCGCATTCACCTCGCCCACGTGCAACGGACGACGTTTGACCGGTTGCCCGCTGACGTCCGTCAAGCCGTTGGGCAGGCTGACACTGAGCTGCACCGTGGCTGCGCGTTGTGAAACCGGATCACGAACCATGCAATCGAACAGCCCCGTAATCTGGCACTGCACGAGCATCTTGAAACGACTCGACGCCGAAATATTGAACGTCTGATCACGGAACAGCCGCGTTGGCTTGCGCCCCTGAGTCAGCCAGGCCTGCCAGCCGCCCGGTGGCACCAGTTCAACGCGATTGCCGCCCGGTGGAATCTCGACCTTGAGCGTATGTTCGACCGTCAGGGTGAAGTTAAGGGTTATCAAATCATCATCGGGCAACAAGATGTCGCCCATGTCGAAGTCTTTATGAGGCCCGACGGTATAGTTCAATACACCCCGGTAAGTGCCGGCCGACATCTTTAGCGGATCGGGTGTCACCAGTTCATAGGAGAAACTTGCCTCCTGATAGGCAAACTGGAGTGACTCAGGAATCAGCTGCTGTGCTTGTTTCGAGCAAACACCTGCATTAGCCGGCACTCGCCAAAAAAAAGCGTAGTACAAGGCATGACCATAACCCACTCCGCCATAGACACAGGGTGGCGGAGCATATACCCAGCCACTCTGCCAGACACCGGGTGTAAGAGGCGCTTTGATCGTATAGGCCGCCCCTATCCCGTTGATGCGCATTTTAACCGTCTCGGGTTCACCGGTACTGTCATTGATGACCGTAACCTCCTTCCAGGAGGAGGGAACCCGGAACATGGGGCCCCGGCGTTCGTCATGCAACGGCTGAATGGCCGCGACAGACCTGAAACGAATCGGCAAGGCGATGCTGAAGACCCCGTTTTCGCAAAAAGACGGATGATCGCCACAATAACCGCCTTGTGGTGTGGTGTTTTCGAAAGCATTTTGCATCGGCTTTGCCGGATCAGGCCGGAACATTGCGCTCATTTCCACGGTCACCGCTACCACCGGTGTAGTCAGTACTGCCAACAACACACCGGCAACCATCGATGCCTTCGCAGGCTTCAATGCCCTTATTACCTTCATGGCTCACAAACTCCCTGCAAAAACTGTTAAAGGACTGCACTCAAAGACATCAGTATCGGCACTTCTTGTTGTTCTAACGCTTGTGGCCGCGTGGCGGGATCGTCTCGTGCAATGGGCGATCTCGTCCGGCCTCAAGCCCCCGCCAACACCGCATTGAAAATCATGTTGACGCTGCCAAAATAATTGCCGGGCTTGTACACCCCATCGGTGGGTGGCATCGGCACTATTTCGAGCAATACGCGTTTGCCAAGAGCGGCGTCAGTCAAAGAAACCACTTCGCGGCTCTCCTGCTCGCTCAACAACTTTCCGTTAAACGACACGCGCAAATTAATGTCATGCGCATCGGTGCCGTTCGACAGATACGGCCGGCCTTCAAGCCGCGCGTTGATCGAGCCCGCTTCGTTCTTCACGTCGAAATACTTGCGCAAACTGCCCAGCTTCGAGGCCGACAGGTTCCAAGGCAGTTGTTGCTCCTGATGAATCCAGCCTGAATCAGCGGGAATCACATAAAACCCCAGGGAAGGAACAGAGACCGACACTTCAAACTGATGAACCTCCCGAGCGGCGAAGGCCGAAGCACTGGCCAACACGAAAGCGGCGGACGAAAACACCAGGGACCGTTTCTTGAACATGGCGTTATCCCTTCACGTCGAGTGTTTTGCTGTTCTCGCCTTCAACCAGAGTGAAGCGGTATTCGCGACCGGCCTGTTTCTCGAACTGAAAGGTCCGGCCCCCGAGGATGTGATGCTTGGTCGTCGGCTGGCAGTCCTGCTCGTTTTTCACCGCGCAGTCCTTGAACTCATCGATCACCACCACGCTGTTGCCGTTGTTGCGAATCCGGTAGTTGCGCGCGTCGTTCTCGATCGCGCTGTCGAAGCGGGTTTCCTTGGGGCGCACGAAAAATACCGTGCCGTACCCGGCCAGCACATTGACCCCGGCGGACAGGCCTTTCTTGTAATCTTCACGTTCTTCGCTGGAGACGGCGAACTCGTCTTCCTTCTCTGGAACCACCGGTACGAAACGCACTCGGAAATACCGTTCTTTCTCACGCTCGCCCATATACAACAGGCGCGTGCCCTGCATGCCATTGGCCGGCACAATCAATCGGGCCGGGCTGGCCATCAAACCATCACGCGCGGTGGCGTCGGCCTGGGTTTTGAGCGGCTCTTCCCGTGCGCTGCCATCGGCGTCATAAATAATTTCGAGAATATTGACCTTGACGAACGCGGTGCTGTCACCCCCGTTGAACACGCGTTTCAAGTAAGTACTTTTGTCCCCGTCCAGATAGTCATACACCGTCCCGACATTGATGCTCGGGCCGGCATGAGCCGTCTGGGTAAATAAGCAAAAACCAAATAATGCCACCAGGTGTTTCATCGTCCTGTCCCTCGTTGAATGAATGCTGCAATGGCGCGACGCACTAAACCTCTGAATCCCAGATAACCGTCACGCTTCCCGAGTACTGCCGTTGTGATCCGGGACGAATCATCTCTGCCACTTCGCTTGAAGGAATTTCGAAATGCAGGGTTCCCGGTTTACGGTCGACATAAAAACCCGGCTGGAACATTTTGGTAGTACTGCCATCACGCAGTAACTGCCGACGACTGACAGACTGTCCGCCCGCATCGGTCAAGCCATGGGGAAGACTGACGCTGACGTTCAGCGGTACGACATGACCGGTCACCGGCTCGCGCAATGAACAGGTCTTGCCATCCTGGGTGTATTCACACTCCAGATTCATCTTGAAGCGCGAACTGGCCGTGATATTGAAAGTCTGGTCGCGGGACAGACGCGTGGGTTTGCGGCCCTGTTGCAACCAGGCTTGCCAGCCACCTTGCGGCACCAGTTCAATCCGGTTGCCACCCGGCGGAATCTCGACTTTGAGGGTGTGTTCGACTGTCAGGGTGAAGTCGAGCTGAATGATGTTGTCCGACGCCACGACGACATCCCCCAGATCGAAGTCGCCACCGGGACCAATGGTGTAGACCTGCGTGCCCTGGTAGACACCCGAGGACATCTTCAGCGGATCCGGCGTACGCAGTTCGTAGGTGAAATCCAGATACCGATAACTGAAACCGGGAATAAGAAATTTGGCCTGTTTGGCACACACCGCTTCTGTAGGGGTCAGCCAGAAAAATTCGAAGCCCGTGAAGCCGTGATGGCTAATAGGTCCGATTGCCATGCAGGGACTGGGCGCAAGTTGCCAATGATCGGTTGCCCACAACACCCGATGGGAAAAGAACAAATTCGACTCGCCCGTGATCTCCCTCACATCGTCGCTAAGATGATAAACAGCGCCCATCCCTGCAATACGAACTTCTACTGTGGTCACTTCGCCCGTTTCACGGTTGGTGACCATTAATGAACGCCACGCGGCTGGCGTCTTGATCATCGCGCCCTGTCGTACATCTGTGTGGTTGGGCTGGATGGGGCCGATAGATTCAACACCTCTGTTATGCGAGCGCAGACTGAAAATATTGTGAGCCTTACAGGTGGCTGATTGACTAATGCAGAATCCTTCATTACGCGTCGTATTCCTGAATTCGTTTTTCTGCGGATTGCTCGGGTCTGGGTTGAAAGTGGCAGTGATCTGTTTAACCACCGCTCCCGCCTGCAACGGCGTGACAACCAGGCAGGCCGCGATGAAACACGTTCTTGCCGTGCGCCATGGCACAGTCAATAAACTCATCATTTTGTGAACTCCAGAAATTGAGCGGCCGTCATCAACCGGCGCTCTGCACGGCATCGCCAACGTCCGCCAGCGTGTCTGGCGTGCAGCGCAAATCCCCGATCATCAACACATTGTTTTCAGTTCGCCCACGGCTCGGGTCCAGCCGGAACTGACACAGCAACTGATTGCCATGACGCACTTCGAGGGTCGGTGAACCGGCGTTCATTTCCATCGAGAAGAAACCGTCCACTTCGCTGACCCCGCGGCTGGCGTGGTTGATGATGTGATGGCCCTTGAGTGGATTGCCCTGGGGGTCGATCAGGCGACCGAGCACGGTGAGGGTTTGCATCACGCGAATCTGCCGATAGCCCACGCCGCCCTTGTTCAGGTGATAGCTGGAACGGGCCGGTTGAATGGTCGCGGCGGGGACGTCGGTGCCCTCGAAATCGAAACTGACCGAGCTGCTTTTGTAAGCCGTGATCGGCACAAAATTGCGCCCCGGTTTGAGCACCGCACTGCCACCGCTCAAATCGTCGGCGCGCAGGGTAATGCCGTCGATGTCCGATTCGACATCGATGATCATGCCCGCACCACTGCGGTGGTATTGACTGGTCATGACCATTTTTTTCCCGCCGACGGCCACGGTGCTGTCCAGGTTCAAACCGCCGGTGAGGTCGTTGTTGAACGACGAGCGCTGGATAAACCCGTCACCGTTGGCCAGGTCCGATTGCATCGACGCCATCGCGTTCAAACCGAGGCCGTAGGTGTCGGTAATTACCGTGGCCGAGACGTTTTGCAGCAGGTGATCCTGCAAGTCTTTGCGGTAGGTCAGCGAGGCATTGTTATCGCGCCCGCCATCGCGATCGGTGCGGGTGCCGATGCTGCCCGACAGCTGCTCTCCCGGGCCGCCCAGCGCAATGTTCACGCTCAGGTCAACGCCGCGGTTACGATCATTGCCCGAGCTGAAGCTGCCCGGACGGTCGAACAGCGACAGGCGCCAGTTGGCATCGCTGCCAAACAGTTGAGTGCGTTGGGTCCATCCCAGATCCAGGCCGACGCCTTCGGTGTTGCCCTCGCTGTGGGACACCCGGGCATTGACCGAACTTTTACGGCTGAGTCGATGATTCAACGATAAGGAAGAGTTGCTGGTCTGACCGATAAAGACGTTGCGCTGCCGCACGCGCGTGCCGTCCGGCAGGGTGTCGTACAGCCGAGTGGTGTCGAGCCAGCTGCGGTTATGGCTGGCGACGAGGCTGCCGCTGCCATAGGAATACAGTCCCTGCACATCGAGGCCGGTGCCGTAGTCTTCGGTTCTGTAGACGTTGGCGAAAAGGCTGGCGTTGTTGACAATCGTCCAGTCAACCGACGTGCCGTATTGCAGCGAGTCGCGCACCTGCCGCCCTGTCAGGCCGAGGATCACACGCGGGTGCCACAGGAAGTTGAATGCGGCACCGGCGGTCATGTCGCCAGCGGCCTGCTGTTCCCAGTTGCTGAGCAATTTGGATTCGCGACCGGCGAACAGGTTGTAGCGCCAGCGCTCGTCATGATTGCGCCAATTGCTCGGCTTGTAGACCAGCTCCAGCGTGCTGGAGGTGATCTGGCCGTCTTCGATCAGGCGCACTTCCACTTCATAAATCCCGCCGGGCAGCGGACGCGTATCGAGGGTCTGCAACCCTGCCGGGACTGCCTGAGTGTTGATCAGCAATCCGTCGCGGTAAATTTCCACAGAGCCCAGTCGATTGGCCGTGACATAGATCGGATAAACCGCCGGTTTCGGATTATTGATGGCCAGGCTGTCGGAGCTGCCATACATGACGCCCAATGCGACATCGGGGCTCGCGCCAAACGTACGCGGCTGACGGGTCAGGCCTTCGGAGGTGGGCGTGAAATAGCCCAGGCGCACAAAGTTGCCCTGCAATTCACGCTGGGTGAAAAGCTCATGCACCGCGTAAAAGGTCTGGTTGTCGACACCGCCCAGGCGCGACAGCTGCATATTGACCGCTTGGGTCCAGTTGCCCAGGCTGCTACTGGCTTCCAGACCGTAACGACCCCCGAGGTCCTGGTTCTGGCCACCATTGAGGTTCAACTGGTTGCGCACGATCAAGCCAGTGCTGCCGCCTTCGGGCAGGCTGTAATACTGCTGCACTTGATCATCCCGTTCGGCGTTCTCCGTGAGAATCGACACCAGCGAGTTTTCGAGGCTGTAGTGCACGGCCAACAGTTGTTCGGGGCAGTTGGCCTGGCAGGCGCCCAGCGCCACGCCTTGTTTCAGATGGTTGGCCCAGATGTCGCGCTCGCTGGGCTGGATTGTGCTGTCGCCGACATCATTGAAGTCAACCAGGGTGATTCGATCGTCGCGGGTCAACACGACCATCGCTTCACCGAGAAATTGTTGATCAAGTTCCACGCGCACCGCCAGCGGCACATCAAAGAAGTGCTCTTCGAACTCGCTCGGTAAACCCTTGGCTTGCGCAAGCAAACTTCGGGGTGTGTGGCCGTTGTCCGCTGGCGCGGCCAGGGCGGTTGCACAAAAACATAGGGCAAGCGCCGTCGCGATGGGAGTCATCGGGAACATGAACGAAATACTCTGAAGATAAGTGCGTTGAAACCCGATCGACAGGCAGTGGCTACCCATCGACCGGTAAGTGCTAACGAATAAGGCTGAGCCTTAAGTCATGGCTGACTTAGATGCGCGGTACGGCATCGAAGATCACGACTGGGTTGGCCGTGTAAAGACCTGTCTGATTGTTCCCTGGCAGGGCGGCAGTGATCACCAGATCAGCCCGCATGCCCCCGTTGGATTCGGTATCGCCGACCACTTCTTTAGGCATACCGGTCAAGGTTACGCCGTTGAAGGCGTAGGTCAGCTGGATGGCGGAGTGGCCGTTGTTCAGGTGTTGCGGACCACCTTCCACATAAGCATGGACCGAACCGAGGGTGTTGCGGATATCGTAAGTCGCACGCAGCGGGGCCAAGCGCTCGGTTAACACGTTCCAGGCCATTTTTTCATCTTTACCGAAGTCAGGATTCACCGGTTGAGCGTAGAAATCATAGGTGGGGATATTTGCGCTGATGTTGATGGACGAGCGTATTTCTTCCGCAGCGAACGCCATTGAAGAGCTCAGGGCCAGGAGGGTCATCGGAACGGCAACTGCAAACTTCTTGAACATTATTAAGTACCTGTCTATTTCAAAGGATTGGGCCGAGAAAAGTCTTGAAATGCGAATACCACTCAATACAACGATGGCGAATTCTCTTAACTTTCGACACCGGAGAATGATCGTCAAATCCGTTGAGAAAGTAAGTACGCAACTTCCTAAGAACAGGTAGTAACAACGACTTTCGAGCCGCAGGAGAAAAGTCAAAAAAGTACTAACAGCACTTCTTTACCCTCAGAGAAATACTACACACAGCGCTAACTAAAAAAGCACACAGATAAGAACCAACCCAACTTCTGTAAGACCGGTACTACTTAACTCACGGCACTCGGTTAATGATCAGCAGATTAACTTTATAATTAGTTTAATTACTCTAAAAAAGCAATCAACTCATCATTCATTGCCCTGGTCTTTAAGCGCCGCCCAAGGCCGGCAGGATGGCGACCGTTGGTCCAGAACGCTTGCGCAATCCATAAGATATATCTTAAGTTGTATCTAAACACGACGAGAGAAGACGAAAAAATGAGAGACCATCATTCCCATCGAGACCACAGCGACAGCCGTGACGGCTTCGAAAAACGCCCTGGCCCCGGCCGCGAACGCGGTGGGCGCGGCCCGCGGGTATTCGCCCCCGGCGATCTGAAACTGCTGTTGCTGGCGCTGATCGCCGAGCAGCCGTGCCACGGCTATGACCTGATCCGCCAGATCGAAAGCATGTTCGACGGCGCCTACTGCCCCAGCCCCGGCGTGATCTACCCGACCCTGACCTTTCTTGAAGAAAGCGAAATGATCCTCGGCGATGCCGAAGCTGGAAAAAAACGCTACAGCATCACCGACGCCGGACGTCTGTCATTAAGCGAGCAGGCCATTGCCCTGGACGGCGTGCGCATGCGCATCGAGGTCAGCAAGCGTTCGTTGCGCGGGCAAGACCGCCCGGCCGAGATCCACGAAGCGGTGCACAACCTGCGGCATGCCTTGCAAATGCATCACGGCCGCTGGAGCCCGGAAGAAATCCTGCGAGTGCGCGATCTGCTCAACAACACCGCCAAAGCCATCGTCGATGGCCCTGTCGTTCAATCTGTTCAGGAGAAGGCCGAATGACTGAAGTCATTGTGCAAACCATTCACCGTGTCAGCCACGAACTCAAACGCCGTCGCCTGGAAGTGCTGCGGGTGGTCGACCTGACCCCGCGCATGCGTCGGATCACCCTCGGCGGAGCGGAACTGGCCGGCTTCGTCAGCCTCGGTACGGACGACCACGTAAAGCTGTTTTTCCCGCAAACCGCTGCGGAACACGCCGCGCTGGAAACTTTGGTGCTGGGCGCCGGCAAGGACAATGGACCTCTGCCGGCGATGCGTGACTACACGCCCCGCCGTTACGACCTGGACACGCTGGAGCTGGACATCGACTTCGTATTGCACGGCGATGGCCCCGCCTCGACCTGGGCAGCACAGGCCACACCCGGCCAGTTCCTGCACATCGGCGGGCCACGGGGCTCGATGGTCGTGCCGGACATCTTCGACAGTTATCTGTTGATCGGCGACGAGACCGCCCTGCCCGCCATCGCCCGCCGCCTCGAAGGCCTGGCGGCCAACCGGCGCGCGCTGGTGGTGGTGGAAATCGAGAACGGTGCCGAACAGCAAGTCCTCGAAAGCCAGGCAGAGGTCAAGGTGATATGGGTCTTGCGCGAAGCCGGTCAGAACCACCTGCTGAGCACCGTGCAACAACTGCCAATGCCGAGCGGCGAGTTGTATGCGTGGATCGCGACAGAATCCAGAGCCTCACGACAGATCCGCCGCGTGCTGCTGGACGAGAAGGGCTTGAGTCAGGACCAGGTAAAAGCCGTCGGCTACTGGAAACTCGACGACAGCGACGAAGAGTAAACGACTAACACCTGTGGCGAGGGAGCTTGCTCCCGCTGGGTTGCGAAGCAGCCCCAAAGCCATTCAATCGGGTTGTATCAGGCAGACCACATTACCCGGTTTACGACGGCTTCGCCGCCGAGCGGGAG